>JALEHN010000058.1 GCA_022770525.1 Clostridiales bacterium | reverse complement strand
ATGGATATGGCAATCCATCCCTCAGATTGTTCATTACTTTTCTGCTAGACAGTGCGGATGCAAGTGCCCTTGCATCTGTTGTTTCCCATTTTCTGATTGAAATCTTCATTGCAGATTTATGTCCATATGTATCCTTCATTTGTTCCTGTTCCATTAGTTTCCCTCCTGCAAACGATAATTAACCTTTACATCATTTCCATGGCCGTTTTTTTCCAAGCCATCCATTTTGCTCCCAATATTCTTTTTCCACAGGCGAGGATCCCCATCCGCTTTTCTGCATCACCCTCATCATATTAAATATGAATCTCGTCTTGATTCCAACATGTGGTTTCTCTCTTCTGTTTAGTCTGGCAGCAATTCTGCTTGTATCCTTATCAATTTTTTCTTTTTTGGATGTCCTGACTCCGTCCCAGTTCATTGCCTGAACAGCGATTCCGTATTTCGTAACAGACGGCACACCCAAATAAAACAATGCGTCTTCCACATCTTTCATTGCTGACTTCGGAGAGGAGCCTGCAGAAGTCGAAACAATGACCGCACGCTTACTGAACATGCATTTTCTCGGTCTGTGCGACATCCAGTAATCAAACGTCAGATCGATAAATGCTTTCAGCGGTGCTGATACATGAGAACAGTAAGTCGGTGTTGTTACAATCAACACGTCAGCATCCTTGATGACATCAAGAATAACCTTTTTCTCCCCATAATATGGACATGCCTTTTCATCTTCAATACATTTATAACATCCCACACAAAAATGATTCAAAACCCTCGGGAAGAAAAATTCCCTGATTTCATTATTACCGGGAATCTTATCCCCAATCATTCGTCCGATATGATAAGTACTTCCCTTATGATTTTGTCCATTCAACATTACAATTCTCATTTTTTTCACTTCGGAATATAATCTGCCCTCAGAAGGTGGATTGCAAGTTTCTCCACAGACGAAGCAAATTGTTTTCTCAACATATTTATTCATCTAATATTCTACATAATACTTCCGACCAATGATAGTCGATTACCGCATATATATGTGTCAATTTTTGAGACATTTACCTTACTTATATCATAACCTCTTCAAAAAAGATCGGAACCCCACGGATTCCAGTCTGCTTTCCTCGATACTCAAATCCAATTTTTTCTTGAACTGCTCTTATTTCTTTAAACTCCTCATAAGAGATAAAAGGTAATCAATTATCGAATAAAGAAAACGACTGACTGCTTAGAAACCGAACCCGATCATAAATGACCGGGTTTAAAATGGCGTATTTCTTATATTGATAACCTATATTTCATCAACTTTAGGATAATGTCCATTATCACACATAACCCATAAGCCAAATTTGCTTACACCACATTTTTTGATATAGCTTCTACATTGAGGACATATTGGATTAGTATGTGATATGTATGCATTAACAATATCTTTGGTTAAAAATGCATTATGATCATTATCGCCGGATGAACACTTTAAATATACCTTTCCTTTAAATGACCTTACAACAGTCATAGGTTTATTACATGCTTTACACCTTACATATTTATGCACATATGCATGTATTCCACTTAGTTTGTTGCTCATTTCACTATCATTTTCCTGATATCCCATCTGAGTTCCAGCAAGAGGTTTACGTATGGCATCAATCACTTTCATATCTATATCCGTTAATGATCGAATCATATCTACTGTATGCTTCCCACTGAGTCTAAAATACAACTGCAATACAGTTACAAACGACATATTATCTTTTCCTTTAAACCGCCCTTCTGCCAGCGGTAATCCATACCATACTACAGAATCATCAATAACGATCAATGGAAATGTTGCATTCTCTGATGCGCAAGACAGTATTTTCCAATCTGCTGGCAACGATTTATAATCTATTGCTTTAACATATACAGATACACATTTTCTTCTTGCCTGAATCAATGAATCATAAATTTGTTTATTGAATTCTATATTCATTTCAAAACTTGGAAGAGAAATGACTATTTTATTCTTCGCTTTTTCAATATCTGAATTTAACTTTTTGCACGCAAAATTTGCTTCATCAAAATACCTAATATTTTTTCCAAAATCTAAATTCAAAAGCATCTGTTCAAGAGATTTATTTCCTACATGTTTGATGTTAAAAGAATTTTTTTGCATATACTCCATCAAACGAAAAAAGAAATTATTCTTTCCCTTCATGGCATTTGACCAAAATTGACTATTTCCCTGGACAATCAACTTTCCACGTGCTCTTGTCATAGCAACATTAATCAAGCGTACTAGTGATTGGTTTTCATTTTTTGACATTAAGAACCCAGCTTGTGTGCCTGGATAACTCTCTACGGAATCAAATATAATTACATCTCTTTCCGATCCCTGAAACTGATGTATTGTAGAACAAGCAATCTGACCTGCATTACTACCTAATTCATCAAGTACCATCGCACCAATTAATCGTGCTTGCGCTGCATATGGAGTAATTATTCCAATTTCTTCCTTTGAGTGACCTGTATTGGTCTGCTTTGCAAGTGCGAAAGCAATAATTGCGCTTATAATATTGTATCTGGAATTATCCATATTCTTATCGGCTGCACAATACGTTCCTGCTAAATCAACAAATATCATTGCTTCATTTGGCACGGGAGCTTTGGCAGCAATACTCTGTTTCGAGGAAACAGAAGGATGGTTTTTTAATAAATTATTATATACAAACTTATTTGGGAAAGCTGAAATGGCAGGCAACATTCTTCGCTGTTCATTAAGCATTACAAGCCATTTATGATTATGAAGTCCCCCATTTGTATCAACAATACCAAGATATGAGAAAATATCTATCTGCAATAATTTTTTGGCTTCAGATTGTGCGATTGGTGCCAGCTGGTTAAAATCACCAACACACACAAATTTTTCTTTTGCTAATTTTGCTGCACAAAAAATCTGGGTAACATATGCCATACTGACCTCATCAAACATAACAAGGTCGTATCTCTTTTCATCAAATAAATGATCAATAGTTACTTTTGAAATTGTAGTTGCTACCATATCAGCACATGCTACATATTTTGCTTCTTGAGATCTAATTTTTCCTCTAAGACTTTTGAGTTCTTTTTCAATCGCATCTAATTCCTTTGAGTAAAGAGCTCTGTTCTTAATATTCTTCTTTTTATCTTGAAGAATGTCCATTCTATTCCTAAGATCCGGATTTTTATCTAAAGCATAGTTAAATGCTACTGCATTTCTATTCTCGGCAAGTTTTTCATCACGGACATATCCATACCTTAATATACGTCCAGATTTCAACCACCCATCTTTTCTTTGAGTCTTTAACTGAGTAATAACCTGATTTACCACTCCATCCACAGAAATATTACTATGTGATACCATCAAAACAGATTTACCATGTGAAAGAAAATCAATGGCAATATTTGCCATTGTATATGACTTACCAGTTCCAGGCGGCCCCCAAACAACCGTAATATCGGATTCTGACACTTTCTTTTTAGCTGCATCTTGTCCCTTCAAAATTGCATGAATTGGATCCTTTGTGACCAAGTCAGGGCCCTGACACATTATCTTTATCGCAAGCTTATCTTTCCTTGTTATAGAATTCAGTTTATCAACCTGTGATTCCAAAAGTTTCCAGGGTTCGACACTAATTGTTGCAGAATTGATTTTATCCCCAAAATCTTTATCAATAACAACCGTAATTGAAAAACCTTCACATACCAGCACACTACCTGTTGCTTCATTGGTTCCAACACGTAAAGTGATTGGTGCATCATCCGCCAAAAAAAGCTCTGATTCCATATCAAAAACATACGTTGCCAAACCTCTCTGAATATTCAGTTGTTTTCCATCAGTGACCTTATATTTTCGTCCACCTTCTTTTTGTAAAAAGAATTTCTCTCTCAAAAGAGCTTTTTTAAAATCTTCTATTTCAGGAACTTGAATAAATCCCCCTGCCGGAAGCACTCCAATTTTTCCAACTGTATTTTCCTCTGAATTTAAACTTGTTGTTTTAAAGCTATTCTCAATAATTGTCTTAAAATCTTCCTGCATTTCTTCTTTCAACTTAGCTTTTGAAACGCCTTCAAACTTTATTTGATGTGTATCATCTATCATATACTCTAATTGATAAATTGCTCCTTCCGTTGAAAGTATCTGAAGAAATATCCTTGCTCTTTGCATACCTGGATGCTTTCCATTTAGCGGTATATTGCAAGATATCCTCCTCACAGCAGGACCGAATCCGCGAGACAGCAATTTGTCAATGTATTGATCATGAAACCGATTTCCAAGCCTGTCTATAAAGATACCTTTATATAATGCCAGTTCAACAGACGGATCCGAAATTCGAAATGTCAATGAAGAATTAATTTCAATATAATCCTCCAAACGTGTAACCTTTGGAATATTGAATTTAAACACACAATCTCCAAAGCTTTTTACCTTGTTTATTCCCAATTCATCCGGCAATGAAATCTCTGGTATCTGATCCATTACATATGAACACGGTTTTTTAAGTATTCTTTTCCCGTATACTTCAAACCAAATTCGGACAGCCTCTGATGCATCAACATCAGAAGTAGCATAGTTATCAATGAGCGTTTTTTTCATCGCAAAGAAAACAGCATTGTTTAGTTCCTTTTCCTTTTGAATACGCTCTACAATCTTCAGCTTATATAATGACACAATTAAATTCGTCCACTTTTTTTCATGCGGAAATAAATCAGCCATCAATGCCTGAAACATTTTTAAATTTCCTGTATGACTTGGATACTTTAATATTGCTTTTTCAAAATCATCTATAAACACTTGAAACCCACCCTATTGCTATCTCACGATATCTTTTATCGAATATCTGTAATAAATTCCTAATATATATCTGAAATGGGATAACATCATTATTGCCATCCCATCTTTTTTCCAATCTCATCAGCCATCAAAAAACCCAGTACTGCCCCCAGATAATTAATGTTTTTTGCAACTATTCCCATGACGCAGATTACGATTGCGGCGCTTCTTCCAACCCAAATTGCTCCCTTTCCCCGGTTTCCATTTTTCCTGAATCTATGCAATAAATACTGAAACAATAAAGTAATCAGGAAAAAGCCTATGGCATATAATATTAGTTCAAACATAAAAGTCCCTCAATAAATCTTTATCCAGCAGGTACCTATCTTGTCATTTGCTATGCGTTTTACTCTTTTGTCTGTAATCCCCTTTTCAGAGAAAAAAACGCATATCTGATCATAAATCTTTTCTGCCACATCAGACGCAACATTCCTTCCTTCTAGCCGGAAATAAAACTCTGTATCTCTAACCTGAAGAGCTTTCTCTACATATGCAATCGCTTGGCTCTTCATCCAAAATGCTCTTTTGTTTACTTTAAAGTAATTATGCTGCATAGACGAACACGTCGGCAATTGTGTATCTGCTTTATGGTCTTTGATTATCAGTTGATCAGACAAATTAAAGTAATCATACGGAATTCTTTTGAAAGATGACCCAATGGCACCTATATCCCATGTCACATCCAGATGATACGGCTGTCCGTCTATATTTACCATATTCCAGGCATGAGGAACTCTTTTCCCGTTTTTGACTGATTCGCCTGTTACTACAATACACTTTATATCGACTGCATTTAGTAAAACCTTCACTGCCTTTGCAATTCCTTCGCATTGTGCCCGGTGGTGTGCAAATACTCCCAAAATATTATGAGAAGCAATCATTCTCATCGGTTTACTTCTATCAGCTCCTTCATCATCATACGAAATATTCTGGCAGATCCAATCATGAATTTTTATTTCTTTTTCATAGTCTGTACCTGCAGTCAGATTTAGCATCTCTGCCAGGCAGTTCACTTCTTTTTCTATTTTCCGGTTATACTCTTTTACCTTTTCTTTTGAGAAAAAGTATTGCGGACATATAGCGAAGCGTCCAAACATATCACTGGCACAGCTGCAGGCAGACTGATTCAGATAATAAATCAGTGGATTATCTTTCGTCATTGCATCAAAGATCCGTTCAAATGCTTCTTGGGGAAAATCACCCCTGACAGGAAAAGGAATGATGTCCTGATGAGCCATGACTCCATCATAAAATGCACGATATACCGCCTGATCCTGCTTATTCAGTTGATTATAATAATAGCGGTCTACGATCACCAGGACACCCTCTCTCTTTTCCTCTGCATTAGCTTTTATTCGCAATCCACTTAGCTATTTTCTCATGAAGGCAAACAGCTTTACTGTTCGCCTTCAAAATATGCCATAACCACTGTAATATCATCGCCGCATCCCAATTCACTGGTCTCTGTCAGCCATTTCTTTAAATTAGCCTGGACCGTCTCAGCTCCATGCTCACGTATCATTCCAAAATAGTCCCTGCATGTTTTCTGAAATTCCACATCTGATGTGTAGCTATTTGCAAAACCATC
>JALEHN010000057.1 GCA_022770525.1 Clostridiales bacterium | reverse complement strand
ACTCCGTATCACAGGATGACTTGCTTGTTTCATTCCATATTGCTAAATAGGCTTTGTGCCGTATTACCAAATAAAGCTTCATTCCGCATTGCCAAATAAGCTTTCGTTCCATACTGCCAAGTAAGCTTTCGTTCCATACTGGCAAGTAAGCTTTCGTTCCATACTGGCAAATAAGCTTTCGTTCCATACTGGCAAATAAGGCTTTATTTCATATAGCCAAATAAGCTTCCGGTGTAGCATTAGAAATGCTGCAATGACTATCTATCATTAAAAATACAGGATTAAACAGGGAGAGGTATTCATCTCATGGATCATACCTCTCCCTGCAATTTTATAGGAGCCATTTCTGTCTGTTTTATTATCTGCAGAGCAGCATTCTGCGCTCATTGTCCACACCAAACATGTGTGCCATATTACCAAAACCGCTGCCGTCGGCTTCTGCTTCAAGGGCGCCGTTGTAATTTAAAACCCAGCCAAACTTGAGGCTTACATCATGATAGCCGATGGATAAACCGCCTTTCTTTTTAATTCTGTAAATCAGCGGCTCACGGAACTGCCAGTATTTATTAAGATCAAATAACTCTTCTCTCGAGTACTCGATGCCGTCGTATTCAAAAATAATTTCATCACGGTCAAATTCTTCACCGTCTACAATAACATTTCCGAAACGGCACTGTGTAAACCAGTATCCTTTATAGTATTTCGGAACAAAACGGAATTCAAATCCGTCAATTTCTCCATTTTCATCATAAGTGTTATGAAAACCGCGCTGCTGAATTGTCTGAAATTCTACCATAACTGTCCCCTCCTTTTAATATCCTAAAATGTTGCGAAGCATGATCTGATGACGGCGAACCTGTTCCGGAATCTCAACCATCGCCTGTCCGAACTGCTGCGGTCCTTCTTCAGCGTGGAAACGAATGGCGCCTTCATATTCTGACAGAAGATCACCGCTCCATCCGTTATCAACCATCAGCTTAATCACCTCAGGATAAGGAATTGTTTCTTCTTCGAAATTCTCATTCATATATGTAAATTTCGCATGGCACACATAGCTGTACGGAAGGAAGTCAACAATTTCTTCAGGCTTTGTCACATCTGAAAAATCAAGCCACACCATATCTTCCATACCTTTTGCAGCCTTAAACTGGAATGTACCAAAGTCAATGTTAAAGCCGAAATGCTCTGTTTTTGTACGATGGATAAAATCCAGATATTCATCGCGGATATGCGGTGTATGTAATGTTGTCGGCAGATGAACTTCGTTCTGCATACGAACATCGTATTTCTCCGCATATGGAAGCGCTTTTTCAATGTATTTCTGCCAGCCCGGTTCCGGATCACACATTTCATTGATACATGTAATCTTTGTACGAAGTGCCTTAAAGCCCAGTAAATTGGCCAGACGGAAATCCTGTTTTAACTCTTCAACAACCTCATCATCTGTCATTCCCGGTCCGCGGTGAAGATGATTTTCAGCCCAGTGTCCCAGTTCTGACGGCTGAAGATTATATTTATCGCACAATCTCCAGTATTTATCAATCCATTCCGGTGTCGGATTCGGATAATTCGGAATGTAGCTTGTCAGAAATTCAAAGCATGTCGCGCCTGTATCATACATTTCCAGAAAAGCATCTTCAAGTGTCATCGTTTTGCCAAGAAGATTATGGTAGCTGTATAAGCAAATACCTCTTCTTGGATGTCCTTTTTCAATACTCATAGTCTTTACCTCCAATAAATTTAAATCTTAAGTCGGATTCTTTAAATACATTTCACAGCCAAAACCGCCGGCCGTTTGTACAGACCGTAAAATATATCTCTAAGTGATAATTTGATTATAATGTACAAAAGAACGCAATTCCATACATTTAATAACTTTAAAAATGGACATTTTTACGATTTTCGTTTATAATACAAATATCGTAACACACATGGACATTGATTCCAGGACAACCCCCAAATGCTTTGCATTTCACAGATGCAGTCATTGTCAAGATTGGATACGGCGTATATTAAAAATAAGTGAATCGAGGTAAAAAGATGGATTTTCTTGTGATGAGTCAAAATAAAAAGTTTTATGATTATCCCATGCATGACCATGAGTTTTGGGAAATACTTTTAAATATTGAAGGCAGCGGCACAGCAATCATCGATAAACAAAAATATGATTTTTGTCCCGGGACGATTTTTTGTATCCGCCCGGGCATCCGCCACAGCAAAAAAGCAGAAGACGGCTTCATCGACGGCAGTATTCTGCTCAGTGATTTCTGTTTTAAATCAGAAAAAGAAAATGTTCTTGTTTTTCAGGATGACGCAAGGCATTCTTTTTATTCCTTATTTATGCTTGCCTATGAGTATCCTCTAAACCAGGCGACAGATATCTACGCGGAACGTTTCCTGCGCTCCATTCTTGACGCCATGCAGAATCTTCTCTGCCACTGGAAAGATTCAACCTATAAAAATCCGGAAGTGCTTCGGGTCAAAAAAATACTGGGCGACCACATCAGCGATATCCATTTTTCTCTCAATGATGTCATTGGCAGTACTTCCTATTCGCCAAACCATTTGCGGAAGCTTTTTAAAGAACAGTGCGGATGCTCTCCGCTCCAGTATTTTAACCAGTTAAAGGTCCAGAAGGCCAAACAGCAGATCCTTCAGCACAAAACGATTATGACGATCAATGAAATCGCCCACAGCTGCGGTTTCGAAGATCCTTACTACTTTTCAAGAGTATTTAAAAAAATCACCGGCTTCAGTCCGATGCAGTACTATAAACAAAGCCGGCAGACACTGCCGGCTCCAAATGTAGAGGATGAATTTAAAACTCCTGCAAAATAAGTGAACCATCTTTACCGCTCACTTCCACGGTGAAATTTCTTACCGTACCATCATTGTCTTCGTAAGAAATGCCATAAGTAGGAATCGCACCGAAAAACGGAATTGCCGCAACAAGGGGACGCTCCGGTGTCAGTGTATCAAGTACATACAAATCTTCCACAGAAAAAGTGATTTTACCGTCTTCACTGACATCTTCAAGCGTCAGCGCTGTCACCTTAAAATTGCTGACATCGACGTTCGTTGTAAACACAACGCTTTCCTGCTGCCCGGATTCATCCGCGATAAACTCCTCATAATCCGGATACTGTGATAACACATCATAAGCCCAATACACACTGATTTCCGGTTCTGTATCAGATACATCCGTCTTCTTATTTTTGATTTTCGACTTTGTTTCCGGCTCATATTCTGCCGCATTATTACTTTCTGACTCTGTTTCAGAAGTATCTTCCGGCATATTTTCACTTTCCGGCTCTGTTTCCGGTATATATTCCATCGTATTTTTCATTTCACATTCAAGCTTCACATCGTGTTCAGGCATCGTAAATCTGATCACATATCCGTTATACGCATCGTATGTCACATTTAATAATTCGCCGTCTAAATAAAAACTATAATCTGTGTCTGTCGCTATGATATGATAATATAATGTCACTTCTTCTCCCGGCCTGTAGGCATCTTCTGCATCGGTGTAAAACGACTTCCCCCCGCAGTAATCTACGTTATAAGTCTTTACTTTTGGTGAACATCCACTCATACAGACTGCCGAGTTCAAAATCAATATCATCATAAGCACCGCAGCAGCAATCCTGCTGCCGGATATTTTTTTCATATGTTTTTTAATATGTTTTTCGATATGCTTTTTCATATACTTCAAATTCCTCCCTAAAAAACAATAATACAAAAATCTTTTAACCATTTGCCTTCCCCGCATTTTTAGACTGCAAATGGCTTTTCTTATTTTTTATTCTACATTATTTTTTGGCATTTGCATACTATTTATTTCCGGACGTATTTAAAAATGTGACAGCTGTTCAGATCCGACCTCCAAAATGCTGCTTATATTCAGAGCCACCCATCAAAATGCGGCATTCAGATCCAACCTCCAAAATGCAGATCCGACCTCCAAATGCGGCATTGACAACCATCTTTTCTTCTGATACATTAATTTAAGATTACAGCGTCCAAAGTCATTCTCCACATCATGCCTGCATGTCAATGACACCTTAATCATTTAAAATCATTGTAACATTTATTTTATGACAGCTATTCGGGTCTGCCCGGCTCTTAAATAGTGACATTTTATGAAACGGAGCACCAAAAATGAAACTCCTGAATGTTTTTCCTTTTAAGTTATTGATTCCTGTACTTGTTTTACTTGGAATCCTTTTTTTCTGTCTGATCCTTGCCTATTCAAACCGCGTCACATATACGACAGAATCATTTTTTGAAAGCGCTAAGGAGCTTTCAAACCCTTATCAGGGATTTTATCACATTATCGGCTATACCTTATCCGATGATTACCGGCCATCGGGCGGTTCTTCTTACAATACAGATGCCTATACAGCGGCTCTTGTACTGGCAGAAATCAACCTGAAAAACTACTGGACCTGCGAAATCAGCGAAACCGGACTTCTGAACGCAGACTATGACGGCCGTGTCATGGAGAAATGGCGAAATACTGTCTGGACAGGAAATGATGTCTTTAACGGCTGTGACGGATTGACCTATATTAAAGAACATCTTGGATACCGTTATTTCATTCGTTCATGCCAAATAAAAAAATCAGGCTTTATCATACCTGATTTAACACTGTCGCTCACTGTTAATGCTCCTCTGGTTTGTCATAAAACTGCTCCTTTGTATTGCCTTTGAACTGATCATTTTTCTGTCACTGAGTTTTCCAGAACGAGTGCAGCATGAGAGCTGCACACACTTCTGGGATTACAAGATCAGTTTATATAGTCTGCCAGGATCTTTAGGGCTGTTACTACCGTACAGGAATCTGCCTTTTTTAATCTGGTATAATGGCGAAGTCGTTCTTCATTCCAAAAGCAGTCTGACAGATCAGCCAGTTCAGTACCAATGTTCCAGCTTGGGATACACAGATAGTTCCCATATGTATGTTTCCCTGTGATAAGATGGAAACGGCTTCCTCTGCCAGAGACTTCTGCCTCACAGGGATTTCCGTTTTTTATGATTTCCAATGTTCCGATCCATCTTCCGGGTGAACATCCTTTTGCATGACATTCAAAGGTGATCATCATTTCACATCACCTCCCAGCATTTCATGTTCCAGTACATAACGTACCAGGTGCTCATCAATCAGACGCTTGTTTTGCTGACTGGCATACATCAGGCTTCCATTGCAGATACGATTGATACGCCGTGGGATCCCGGTTGATTCTCTGTATATCTCATCCACTGCCTTATCGGTAAAAATATCCTGCCGTCCTCTGGCATAGGTCAGATGGGAGTTGATATAACGTTCCGTTTCTGATCGGTCAAGATGGGGTAAGACACAGTTTATGTCAATCCGCTGGCGCACAGCGGCATAACGCTGCAAACGGAGTTTTTCCAACAGATGGGCTTCGTCCAGAATACAGACAACTTTTTTGCCCTGTACACCACGGATGATCTCTACTTCTTTCTGGAGCTGCCTTTTTGCGTCCCCCCTGTAAAAACGGGATTCTATACCAAGCTGGTCAAGCATCCCTTTATAAAACCACCGGGGAGTCAGTTTGGAATCTGACAGATACAGGAAAATATAGTCCTCTTTTGGCAGTGATGATACAAAACGCCGGATCAGCGTGGATTTTCCACATCCTGCATCTGCCGTTACCACGGCAAAGAGCTGCCTGTCAGCCACATAGGATAACCGTCCCAGGGCATCCGCCATAGCTGCCGACTCATAAAGCTGTCCGGGGGGAATATCTCTTGTAAAAGGAGTGCGTTCCATTTCATAAAAAGTCTTATACATTACCTCCACCATCCTTCCTGAACTGACCAAAGGAAATGGCATCCGCCATCTGCCGTCTGGACTGTTCCTGCTTTTTCTCCAAAACGTTCAGGAATCGGGAACTCTCCGGTTCTGTTTCCTGCATGGATACCGGAAGTGAAGGATTTTTGTCGCAGAATGACCCGATTTTTAATGGCTGTGCGTTAAACGGCTCTATTCCCGGATAATGAACAGTAATGACTTCCGGGGCTGACGGAACCCCTCGTCTGATCAATAAGTTCTGCAATGCAGGCCTGCTCATTGGGGACAGCCACAAAGCTGGTCTCATTACTGCCGACATCATTATGCAGGCAGTGAGTGACTGCGAACTCGGATAGGAGGCACTCATGAAATTTAAATGTAAACACACATATGAAGACACCCATTCCATGGAATGGACCGGTAACTGGGAACTGATCCATTATAACGGCTGCTTTTGGGAATTATTAATAAATGGCCGTGGATCATCGTTCCATTCGATCATAGGAGTTTCTTCTTCCGGGCCATACATATGCATCCCTTCCATTGATGTTGGCTGTGGCCTGTCCAGCTGGGCAGATACTTTCTGGAATACCGAAAAGCTTTCCGGTTTTATACCTGTTACCGATGCAGTTACAATAGCAGAAGCCCTCCGCAGTTTCTCACTATGCTGATACCCATCCTCCCGCAATTATTTTGACGGGAGGATTTATTAAACTCATATAATCTTCATCATCAACGGAAAATAATCTGATTAAGAATTCAATTCTATACAAAAATGCCCTCATTTAATGTGATAAACAGAGCATCAACTAATATGCAAAACAACATCTGTGCCTGCGGCTTAGGAAATATAAAGACAGTGAACTGCTTTTTCTGCATGACAAAAATGTGCCGACAAATAATTCACTCTGTGAACGGCTTTGCCGGTGCTATAAGCGAAAGCAGAAGCAGGCAATGGTATTCAGGAGCCCCGAAAATCATGGCTGGCTGTGTGATTCCATGAGTGTGGTCTGCCTGTTGAGGCAGGAGTCCTCCAATGTGTATGCAGACATATCGGATATTTATGAGTGGAAACGGAGCCGCCCGAAGAAGAAAAAGAAAAAAGAAAAAGAGCCAGCAGTTGGCACCGGTGAATAAGTCCGATGCCAGCCACTGGCCTGTTAGTATGCTCAAAAAACGCCTGTGGTGCTACTGGTTCTTCTTATCTGCTGGCGGGGGTGTGAAAAGTAACGCAGTTTCAATAGCTCTTTGACGTCATTAAGCAAATGTTTGACATTATACCGCTAATCATTTAAACTATAAACATCACAGGAAAGATTTTATGACAATGTCTCAAAAGAAAATATAGCAAACGCTTATTCACAACAGAATACAATATCTATGAAGGAGGTTTTGTTATGCCACTGGCACAAACCGGACTTTACACAGAAGCGGACTATTACAATTTGCCGGAGAATATCCGGGCGGAGCTGATTGAAGGAAACCTGATTTATAATCAGGCGGCACCCTCCAGAATCCATCAGACCATATTAAGCGAACTGCATACGGTCATAAACAACTATATTAAATCCAAAAACGGTTCTTGCCGGGTCTATCCTGCACCTTTCGCTGTCAAGCTGAGAGAAAACAGAAAGACCATTGTTGAACCGGATATCAGCGTCATATGTGATAGAAACAAGCTGACAGACCGCGGATGTACAGGAGCCCCAGACTGGATTATTGAGATTGTCTCTCCAGGTAATCCAAGCCATGACTATGTACTGAAGCTGAATCTTTACGCGAACGCAGGTGTCCGTGAATACTGGATTGTGGATCCAGCCAGAGAAACCATCTTCGTGTACTATCTGGAACGGGAGCATTTTAACGCAGAAGCACACACATTTCGGGACAAAATCAAAGTCAATATTTATGAGGACTTATATATTGACTTTGCCAGTCTGGATCTGTAAGCAGGCACGGTGCCTGACACAATAAATTATTATCTGTTTATTGTGTCAGGCACCGTTATTATCCTTATGACAGTACTTATATTTTTCCAATTATCGGCTTAAAATCAATTTGACCGCTTCAATCAGATCCTCGCTGAAGCCTTCCAGCTCCGCCAATGTAATGACTTTATACCGAACCAGCGCTGCTATATTCCAGATTGCATCCGACTTTGTCATTTCCAGAAGTACACCGGGGTGTTTCTTGTCCTTTCTGATTCTCTTCTCAAGCTCCCAGAAATGATCCGATGCATTTCCTGATGAACTTAATAATTCTATATATTCCTTTACAAGCTTTTCCATATAATGCTCCTGCCATTCAGGAATTCTCTCTCTAAATAATTTCCAATCTTTTTTTGAAATCTCAACCATTTTTATTCCTGCCACTCAAAATGTGTTTAAACATACATAACACATCGAGAAATTGAAGTCCTCACGGATACTTCTTACTGTTTCGCAGTGTATGCTTTGGCGGTTACACGTAACACGCTACTCACAAGTTCATCTACACTCCACAGTC
>JALEHN010000046.1 GCA_022770525.1 Clostridiales bacterium | reverse complement strand
TAAAATCGCTGTATATAACAGACGGATATAAGATTCATCAGACAGTTTTTTGGATTGAAATTCGCTGCTGTACACAAAGCCGTATACGACTTCACTGGCGGTCTGTTTCTGGGAGCAAAGAACCTGAACCCAGCTTCTTAAACCGTTAATATCCGCTTTTCTGTCAAGGAAGTATTGATAAAGGTAGTTAACGAAATGTGTCACATCAGGATGAAGATCGATAACGTCTGTTAATGTAACGGTTCCCGGGATGATTTCATATTTTGCACACAGTGCCTTAAATTCATCGGAGCCGATAAAACCGGCACAGATGTATGTACGGCTGAAGCCCTCATCAAGAGCATCAAGCCAGCTTTTGCGGCCCGCCGGATCCGGTGAACGGTCAAATAAGGCTTTATACATCAGTTCAACATATTTGTCATTGGAATAATTGGATTCTGTAAATTCTTTGCTGAATAAAAAGCCGCTGATAATATCGCTGCCGGTTTTTGTGCCGGATTTTAACTGGTTTGTCCATTCGGAAAGACCGACAGGATCCGGTGAACGAAGAAGCAGTGTTTCATAAAGTCTTGCAACAAAAGCTTCTGTTAAATCTTTGGTATCACCCGGAGTTTCCGGTGCGTTTTCAATTTCCGGTGTTACATCTGCTTCTGATGCCGCATTAATTTCCGGCGCATCATTGCTTTTTACTGTTTCATCAGCTTCTTCATTTTCAATGGCAGGCGCTGTATTTGTGATTTCTGCTGCTTTGCTTTCCGATTCAGCCGGTGTTTCGCAGTCGGTATGAGTGGCGTCAATTGTCTGATTGTCTGTTTCTGCGGCAATGGCTGTCTGACCAAAAAGGCCGGTACCAAGTAACACTGCCGTCAGAAGCAGAGAAAATATTCTTTTTTTCATAGTTATACCCTCTTATAAATGATTACGCCAGTAATCCAGCGTTTGGCGAATTGTTTCCTGCAATGGTATTTCAGGTTTCCATCCTGTACACCGGGAAACTTTCGTGATGTCTGCCTCAATGACAGGGACGTCCACAGGACGTAATTTATTTGGATCCGTTTCGACAGTGATCACACTGTCTGATAAGTCAAGGATCTGCTGCAGCAATGCACGTATTTCAACAGCGCGTCCGCTGCCGATGTTGTAAGTCTCGCCGCTTTCACCCTTCTGAATCAGAAGTCCGTAGGCTTTGACAACATCCCTGACATCGGTAAAATCCCGTCTGGCACTTAAATTACCGACACGGATGACAGGTTTACATAATCCTTTTTCAATGGAAGCCACCTGTTTACAGAAATCGGCCACAACAAACACCGGTGTCTGTTCCGGACCGATGTGGTTAAATGCACGCACCATCATGATGTCCATCGCATATGCCTTTGCATAAATACTGCCGATCATGTTCTGGCATGCCTTTGTGGCTGCATAGATATTTCCCGGACGGGTCAGGGTGTTTTCAGTGATCGGTGTTTCATCCGGCTGAATATGGCCGTACTCTTCGCCGGAGCCAATCAGCAGGATTCTTGGTTTAAGACCGCTGTCTCTGATAGCATCAAGAAGATTCAGGCATCCTTTGATGTTAATGTCCACAGTCAGATCGGGCCGTTTCCATGATACGGCAACAGAGCTCTGGGCTGCCAGATGAAAGATATAGTCCGGTCTGACTTCATTAAGAAGGGATAAAATCCCGGATTTTTCTAAAATATTTAAGTCGTGGACAGCTGCATGTTCACATTCGACAGTTTCCTGCGGAAGCTTTGTGACATGCAGTTCCCATGGGTAAGTTTCGGATAAATGACGGAGCAGGTATTTGCCGACAAAACCTGCGCCGCCGATAATTAAAGCTTTCATTAAATTAAAATTCCTTTATAACTGTGCCGCTTTGATTTCTTTTTCTACAAGTGCCAGGTCGTTTTTAACCATGCGTTCAACAAGTTCGGAGAAAGGAATTTCACGTACCCAGCCAAGTTTTGCCTCAGCTTTCGCAGGATTGCCAAGAAGAATGTCAACTTCTGCAGGGCGGAAGAAATCAGGATTTACTTTGACAACGACTTTGCCTGTCGCTTTATCTGTACCTGTTTCGTCAACACCTGTACCGTTCCATTCGATTTCGATGCCGACATGTTTGAATGCAGTGTCAACAAATTCACGGACGGTACGTGTTTCGTTTGTTGCGATAACGTAATCATCCGGTGTATCCTGCTGAAGCATCAGCCACATCGCTTTAACATAATCTTTGGAGTGACCCCAGTCACGCTTGGAGTCCAGGTTGCCCAGTTCAAGATGATCCTGTACGCCGAGTTTGATTCTTGCCACAGCGTCCGTAATCTTTCTTGTAACAAATTCTTTGCCGCGGCGTTCACTTTCATGATTGAAAAGGATACCGCTGCATGCGAACAGATTGTAGCTTTCGCGGTAGTTCTTTGTAATCCAGTGGCCGTATAATTTGGCAACACCATATGGGCTTCTCGGATAGAAAGGTGTTGTTTCGCACTGAGGAATTGCCTGTACAAGACCGAACATTTCGGAAGTGGAAGCCTGATAGAAATGCGCCTCCGGTTTGACGATGCGGATCGCTTCAAGCATATTTGTAACACCGAGAGCATCGATGTCTGCTGTAGCAAGCGGCTGTTCCCAGCTTGTAGCGACAAAAGACTGGGCTGCAAGGTTGTATACTTCATCAGCCTGTGAAATTTTCATTGCAGTAATGAGAGAAACAGGGTCTGTCATATCTGCATAAATAAAATGAATCTTATCTTTAATATGTTCCACATTGCCGTAATCAACGACACTTTTTCTTCTCATAATGCCGTATACGTTGTAGCCTTTTTCAAGGAGAAGTTCTGCAAGATAAGAACCATCCTGTCCTGTAATACCTGTGATTAATGCGTTTTTCATA
>JALEHN010000042.1 GCA_022770525.1 Clostridiales bacterium | reverse complement strand
ATCGCAAAGTATGACGCACTTGTGGATCAGTTTGAATTCAGAAAAGATCTTGTACTTGAAACGATGGAAAAACATGGTGTTACGGCAGATGATCTGACAGCTGTTGTTGCCAGAGGCGGTCTGCTTCCTCCGATGGAGGCCGGTGCCTATGAAGTTAATGAAGATATGGTATGGCAGCTGCGTTATGCGCCGGAACATGAACATGCTTCAAACCTCGGTGCGCTGATTGCTTATGCGATTTCTTCAGAGAGAGGTATTCCGTCATATATTTATGACGGTGTCACCGTCGATGAGATGCTTCCGATTCTTAAAGTGACAGGTCTTCCTGAAATGCGCAGAAAGGGTATGGGTCATAATCTGAATATGCGTGCGGCAGCAATGCGTTATGCAAAAGAGAATCATAAAGCATACAAAGACTGTACACTGATTGTTGTACATCTTGGCGGCGGTATTTCTGTAAGTCTTCATCATGACGGCAAAGTTGCTGATATTATTAATGACGAGGATGGTCCGTTCTCACCTGAACGTGCCGGTGCACTTCCGCTGTTCCAGGTGATTGATATGATGACTTCCGGTGAATATGATCATAAGAGTGCCATGAAGCGTGTCAAAACAAAAGGCGGCCTTGTCGGTCATCTTGGCACAAATGATTCACGCGATGTAGAAAAAATGATTGCTGACGGTGATGAGCATGCGAAGTTTATTTATGATGCAATGGCAATGAACGTTGCAAGAAATATTGCAAGAGAAGCACCGGTTGTCAACGGTAAAGTTGAAGCAATCATTCTTACCGGCGGTATTGCTTATTCAGAAATGTTTACAAACATGATCAAGGAGCGCGTTGAATTTATCGCACCGGTGATTATTTATCCGGGTGAAAATGAAATGCAGTCACTGGCTCTTGGCGGACTTCGTGTGCTGCGCGGCGAAGAAGAAGCCAAAGTATTTAAAAAAGTTGTGAAATAATAGAGCTTCGTCAAAGAAGCGGTGATCTGCAGGAAATATGTCATTGTCCGGCGCCGGACAAAATTTCACGAAACAGGCGTAAAATGCAGATGTAATGTTTTAATTTTAAGGGAGCTAAGCGTATTACGCTTTAATCCATAAATTGTTCAACTACCCCTCCAAAAAAGTTGAACGCCGGGAAAGCCAAAACCCCAAATTTAAGGTTTTCCCGGCAAACCCCGAAAAAGAAAACAGGTGGTTTTAAGATGTTTGAAAAAGTTCAGAGTATGATTGAAAATAAAACAAATTTCATATTTGTCGGGGAAGCCGGCAGCGGAAAAAGTGAGATTGCGATTAATTTCGCAAAATATCTTGTGAAATACGGTGATAAGCCGGTGCATTTTTTCGACATGGATATGACAAAACCGCTGTTTCGTTCCCGTGATGTGATCAGTGAGATTGAAGCCATGGGTATTGTTTTTCATCATGAGGTGCAGTTTTATGATGCACCGACCATTGTCGGCGGTGTCAATCTGCATTTAAAAGATGATTCCTGCTATGTTGTGATGGATGTCGGCGGCAACGATACAGGCGCCCGTTCCATCGGCGGCTACGCACCAAAGGTTAATAAAGACAACACGGTTGTTTATTATGTATTAAATGCATTCAGACCGTGGTCAGGCGACATTGATGCCATTGACCATACACTGGCATTGATTCTCGGAATTTCACATATCCATCTTTCACAGGTGCATATGATCAATAATCCGAATAACGGTATTACAACGACTGCTGAGGAATTTCTTGAAGGCTGCAGGAAAATGGAAGAAATGGTAACGCCGTATAAGCCGATTGATTTTGCCTGTGTGCAGGATACATTGTATGATTCGGTCAAAGACAAGTTTGAAGGGATTCTGGTACCAATTCATCTTTATCTCACTTACGAGTGGCTGACCGATATTGATAGAACAAAATAAGTTTATTATTACTTCATCGAGAGGAGGATTTAATCGAAATGGCAAAAATTGTGGTTAAATCAGAACGCTGTAAAAGCTGTGGCTACTGCATTAAGTTCTGTCCAAAGGGCGTACTGGAAATTGGACATGAGGTTAACTCAAAAGGTTACGAATATGTAGTGCCTGTAAACATGGAAGCTTGTGTCGCATGTTGTATGTGCGGACGTATCTGTCCGGATGGTGCGATAGAGATTTACAAATAAGGAGGTTGAAAGATTATGGCAAGAGTATTGATGAAAGGCTGTGAAGCAATCGCTGAAGCAGCAGTGAGAGCCGGCTGTAGATTTTTCGCCGGATATCCTATTACACCGCAGAACGAAATTCCTGAATATTTTGCAAGAAGACTGCCTCAGGTCGGCGGCAATTTTGTACAGGGCGAAAGTGAAGTCGCTTCTGTAAATATGGTTTACGGCGCAGCAAGCGCAGGTACAAGAGCAATGACATCTTCATCAAGCCCGGGTATCGCATTAAAGAGCGAAGGCATTTCATATTGTGCGGCAGCACGTATTCCAATCGTGTACGCAAACATTTCCAGAGGGGGCCCTGGCGTAGGTGCGATTCAGCCGGCTCAGCAGGATTATTTCCAGGCAACAAAGGCTTCAGGCAACGGCGGTTTCCGTATGATGGTACTGGCACCGGCAACTGTTCAGGAAGCTGTAGATCTTACATATAAAGCTTTTGATTATGCAGACAGAGATATGAACCCTGTATTGATTCTTGCCGATGGCGTAATCGGTACGATGATGGAACCGGTTGAACTGCCTGAGATGAAGTCTGAGGAAGAAATCGCTGCAATTAAAGAAAATAAAAAAGCATGGGCATGTATCGGTCATGAACTTGATTATGCAAACAGATCATGGATTCAGCCGGGTCAGTGGGATACAGTGAAAATGCAGCAGTGGAATGAAGCGGCAGCAAAAATGTATGACTCATGGGAAAAAGATATCATGGTTGAAGAATACATGATCGAAGACGCAGAGCTTGTGATGACAGCTTACGGTATATCGGCACGTATCTGCAAATCTGTTGTGGATATGCTCCGTAAAGAAGGCTATAAGGTTGGCTTGATCCGTCCGATCACTGTAAGCCCGTTCCCATATGGTTCTTATGATAAAATTAATTACGATGTCTGCAAAGCAGTACTTGATGTTGAAATGTCTATTCCTGCACAGTTTATTGAAGATGTTGCAATGGGTGTTAAAGACCGCTGCAAAATCGAGGCATGTCTGTGTTCAGGCGGCAACATCATGAGCCGTGAAGCAGTGATCGAAGCTGTTAAGAAAATTCTGGATAAATAGGAGGGTACGGTAATGGAATTAGTTTATTCAAGAACAAAAACAATTCAGGAAGACAAAGTATCCGGTTTCTGTCCGGGCTGTATGCACAGCACCGTTGTTAAACTGATCGGTGAAGTTATTGATGAGATGGGTATCATTGATAAAACAGTTATGATCACCGGTATCGGATGCTGCGGTCTTCATATGGACTATATTGCATATGATACAATTACTGCACCTCACGGACGTGCCTGTGCAGTTGCGACCGGTATGAAACGTTCAAATCCGGATACACTTTATTTTACTTATCAGGGTGATGGTGACTTCGCTTCCATCGGTCTCGGTGAATCAATTTCTGCGGCAAACCGCGGTGAAAACATCACAGTTATTTTCATCAATAACGGTATTTACGGTATGACCGGCGGACAGATGGCACCGACAACACTGGTTGGTATGAAGGCTTCCACAGCGCCGCAGGGACGTAATCCTGAAGAACACGGATATCCGATGCATATGTGCGAAATTCTTAATCAGCTGACCGCACCGGCTTATCTTGTAAGAACAAGCTGCAATACACCGGCCAATGTTATTAAAACAAAAAATGCCATTAAAAAAGCATTCCAGAATCAGATTGACGGCAAAGGCTTTTCAATGGTTGAAATCGTTACAAGCTGTCCGACAAACTGGGGACTTGAACCTCTCGATGCATTGGATTACATTGAACAGAAGATGCTTCCTGAGTTCCCTCTTGGCGTAATTAGAGATAAATAGGAGGAATATACATATGGAAACAAATTTATGTGTTGCCGGCTTCGGCGGACAGGGTGTCATGACCCTCGGAAAATTCCTTGCATCTGCAACATGCGATTCAACGGATAAAAATGTAACATTCTTCCCTTCATATGGTGCGGAACAGCGCGGCGGTACAGCCAACTGCTATGTTGTGATTTCGGATGAGATGGTAGGCGCACCGCTTGGCGATGTGATGGATGACCTGATTGTGATGAATGGTCCTTCACTTCAGAAGTTTCTTCCAAAACTTAAAAAAGGCGGAAACCTGTTTATTAACAGTTCCATCGTATCCGATGATATCGAACGTGATGATGTTAAAGTCGTTAAAGCGCCTGTCACAGAGCTTGCTCTTGAAATGGGCAATGCAAAAGTATTGAATGTTATCATGCTTGGCGTTTATGTAGGCTATACAGAAGTTGTATCTCCTGAAGTTGTGTGGGGAACAATCGAACACAAACTTGCGAAAAAAGCAAAATTACTTCCGCTGAATAAAGCAGCTTTTGAAAAAGGTCTTGAAATCGGCAGAAGCCAGAAATAAGACATTCTCCTTTTCCCCCGGCAGCAGTGCCGGGGGCTTTTTTTATGATATAGCAAACGCCTTTTGCTGGACACAAAGCGTAATAAATATTATAATAATACCGATGCGAAGGAAGCTTTAAAAAGCGGCTTTGGAAGAAGCGGCAAGATCATATACGGATGGTAAGCAGGAAAATAAAATACGATTGTAAGAGCGAGGGGATGGCGACATGATTGATGCATTGGGCAGAAATATTGAATATATGAGAATATCGGTGACGGACAGGTGCAATATGCGATGCATGTATTGTATGCCGCATGAAGGTGTTGTATGGCGGCCTCATGAGGAAATGCTGTCCTATGATGAAATTGTCCGTCTGTGCAAAATTTTTGCGGCACTTGGTATATCAAAAATTAAACTGACCGGCGGTGAGCCGCTTGTCCGGAAAAATCTGAGCAGCCTTGTAAAAAGAATTAAGTCACTTGACGGTATCGAAAATGTGACGTTGACGACCAACGGCCTTTTTCTGGCACAGCAGCTTGATGCGCTGTCGGATGCAGGGCTTGACGCGGTGAATATCAGTGTGGATACATTTGATGAGGATGTATTTCAAAAGATTACAGGGGCATCGGGTGTACAAAAAATCCGGGAAGCGATTAATAAAGCTTTGACTTTTGAAAATATCAGAGTTAAAGTGAATTGTGTTCCTCTTAAGGGTATCAATGATGACAGCCTTGCCGAGCTTGCGCTTCTTGCAAAGGATCATCGCTTAAGCGTCCGGTTTATAGAGATGATGCCTATCGGTTTAGGGAGACAGTTTGAAGCATTTAAGGAAGATGAGCTGAAAACACTGCTTGAAAAGCAGTTTGGACCGATGACCTATTTTAACGGGAAGCTTGGCAACGGGCCGTGCCGATACTATACAGTGGAAGGATTCAGAGGGAAGATCGGATTTATCAGTGCGGTCAGTCATCGGTTCTGCGATAAATGCAACCGTATCCGGCTGACTTCGGAAGGATTTTTAAAGACATGCCTACAGTATAACGAAGGTTCAGATTTAAAGGCGCTTTTGCGCAGCGGCAAAGATGATGAAGAGATTAAAATGTGTATCCGTGATACAATTTTTCACAAGCCCGAAGGTCATCACTTCGGACAGACATTTGATGCTCAGTGTTCAAAAACAGAGGAACATAAGATGTTTCAGATAGGAGGATAAATCAATGGGGAAAGTACTTGGTGTGTGTATCAGTGAACAAAAAGGCACACAGAAGAAAAATGTGCATCAGGCGATGTTTATCGAAGACTGGGGTATTGAAAATGATGCCCATGCCGGCAAATGGCACAGGCAGGTCAGCCTTTTGTCTGCGGATAAGATCAATGAATTCCGTGCAAGAGGCGCCCAAGTGGACGATGGTGCTTTCGGGGAAAATCTGATTGTGGAAGGTTTTGATTTTAGAAATCTTCCGGTGGGTACAGTACTTAAATGCAACGATGTCATTCTTGAGATGACGCAGATCGGCAAACAGTGCCATGCTCACTGTGAGATCTATAAAGTGATGGGTGACTGCATTATGCCGCGGGAAGGTGTATTTGCCAAAGTGCTGCACGGTGGTATGATTTGTGAAGGCGATGAAATGGTCATTGTATCACGGGGGTGAAAAAATGGATACATATCCTGTGAAAATATCACTGGAGGAAGCGGTGGAGCTGATGCTTGTCCATTCAAAAGAGACAGACACAAAGAATATTCCGTTATGTGAAGCATGGCATCGTATTGCGGCAGAGAATCTTTTGGCGGCAGAAAGTATACCGCCTTTTGATAAATCGGCATATGACGGTTATGCGGTGCAAAGTGCGGATATTAAAGAAGCATCCGATGAAAATCCGGTGACACTGAATATTATTGAGGAAATTCCTGCGGGAAAGCATCCGCAGTTTGAAATTGTGCCGGGAAGTGCGGCCAAAATCTTGACCGGGGCGCCGCTTCCTGTTGGCGCTGATGTTGTGATTCCGTACGAAAAGACGGTATTTGATGAAAAGACGGTGCGTATAACAACACCTTTAAACAGCGGTCAGAATATCGTAAAAAAAGGGGAAGATATCAGCTGCGGAGATATTTCTGTAAGCAGAGGAAGCCTCATTGAAGCGTCGGATATGGCACAGCTGGCAGGTGTCGGCTGTACCGGTGTGTGTGTATATGAAAAGCTGCGTGCAGGTATCATCTGTACGGGCAGTGAACTTGCAAAAGCAGGTGAGCCGCTTTCTCCGGGAAAAATCCGTAACTCCAACAGTTTTATGGTTTCAGGATATCTTTACGGGATCGGTGCTGAGCCGGAAGATTTCGGCATTTGTCCCGATGACGCAGCGGTTATTGCCGACAGGTTAAAAGAAGCAGTCAGCCGGTGCGATTGTGTCATTACGACCGGCGGGGCATCCGTCGGTGATTATGATGTAATGAAAGAGGCGATTGTTATGGCCGGCGGAGAAATCCTTTTCTGGAAAATCAGAATGCGGCCGGGGATGGCAGTCATCGGCGGGCGCATTGGCGGCAAGCCGGTATTTGCATTGTCAGGAAATCCGGGTACAGCGGCAGTGACAATGCAGCTTCTTGTGCTTCCGGTGCTTCGCAAAATGATGGGCATGGAGAATTTTTATCCCAAAAAAATTCAGGTTAAAATGCTTGGAGACTATAAAAAAGGCAGCCCTTACAGGCGGCTTTTGCGCGGCAGAATGATTATAAAAAACGGAGAAGCTTATTTTTTGCCGTCTTCAAAGCAAAAAAACAGTATGACATCGGCTTCCCGCGATTGTCTGGTACTTGGGGAGATACCGGCGGGAAATGAAGGCGTTTTGGAAGGAACGATGATATTTGCGTATGATCTGGAACATTTTTAACAAAAGAGGGTGTAGGGATTGCCATTTGATTTTGATGCGATAGCCGCCGGGCTTTTAGGCGGACAGTCAAAAACTGTAAGGAACCTGGTGCGGCAGGCGCTTGCATTGGGCTGTGATCCGGAGGAGATTCTAAAGAAGGGTCTTCTTAAAGGCATGGAGGCAGTTACAGAAAGCTATAAAGCAGAAAAGGTGTTTGTTCCTGAAGTGCTTCTTGCAGTTCAGGCAATGAATGCGGGACTTGATGTTCTTGAAAGAGCCGGCTATGGCCAATGTGTGAAAACGCGGGGAAGCATCGTAATCGGCACTGTCGAGGGCGATATGCATGACATCGGCAAGAATCTTGTTGCAATGATGCTGCGCAGCCACGGCTTTGAAGTGTATGATCTTGGTGTTGATGTCAGCGCAAGAAGATTTATTGAAAAAGCGGAAGAAGTCAACGCTGATATTATTTGTATTTCAGCGATGCTGACAACGACACTGACAAATATGAAAATGGTTATCGACCGG
>JALEHN010000037.1 GCA_022770525.1 Clostridiales bacterium | reverse complement strand
ATAGCATTAACTTTTGCAAAATCATTCATATCCGCCAGAAATACTGTTGTTTTTACGATATTGCTCATTGTCATGCCGCCGGCTTCAACAACAGCTTTCAGATTTTCCATGGCCTGTTTTGCCTGTGCCTCAATTCCTTCCGGAAGTTCACCTGTTGCAGGCACAAGTCCCAGCTGTCCTGAAGTATATAAAGTATCGCCTGTCTTTACCGCATGTACATACGGTCCTACAGCAGCAGGTGCATTTGATGCTGCAATTGTTTCTCTAATCATTTCAATCTACCTCCTGTAAACGATATATTGCCGCCTTCATCGGCCGGGTAAACGTGCTGACTTTTTAAATGTCAGCACGTTTCTCCGTCCCATGTCAGCTTAAACAACTACGTTTATTATAACAATAAAACCCTTGTTAGCCAATAAGATATTTATAATTTACAAAAATCGTCTGAATAAGCATTCGAATATCTTCGTACAGACCGCTGTTCTTACTGAATATCTCGTAATCCTTCACGATATCGCCAAGGCGCACCCTCGCTGTCAGCGGTGTGTCTGTCACAAAATAGAAGCCTGAATTTGTGCTGGCATTAAAATCTTCTTCATTGGCAAATACGGTGAACTTATCTTTATACGGTGCACTGTCATACGGACAGAATGTCTTACAGTTGCCGCATTCGTTGCACATGATATCCACATGAACAATCTGAGGCATTGCCTTGCCCGGTATAATGATTTCCACATTGGCACGATTCGGACATACATCAACACAGTTTTCACAAATATTGGCACATGACAGACAACGGGCTGATTCGTCGCTGACTTCACAGCTCTTTGCAAGAACACCCTTTTTCTCGTAAATCTCTGAGGCATCTGCTTTTGCTTCAAGGTTATACTGTGGAATATTCACACCAAGCTTTCTGCCGATCTCAACAACGGCCTTCTGTGCATCTGCAATAGCTCTTACAACAGTTGCAGGACCATAAGAAGCATCACCGACAACATAGACATCCTCAACACCGGATTCCAGTGTCAGTTCATTAAGAACCGCACGGCCTCTTTCATTGACTTTGATACCGTTGTTTTCAAAATAAACCGTATCGACACTTTCACCGACAGCTGCCAAAACTGTATCCACAGGAATTTCAACCATTTCACCGGTCGGCTCAGGTTTGCTTCTTCCGGTTGCATCAGCAGCGCCAAGCTTCATCTGCTCACAGACAAGCACACCGTTCTCATGAGAAACCGGAGCCAGCAGTTCCATAAACTCAACGCCGTCTTCCACAGCCATCAATAATTCTTCCTCATCTGCAGGCATATAACGTTTTGTACGGCGGTAAATCAGATAAACATTTTCCACCCCGTCTGCACGTTTTGCTGCTCTTGCAGCGTCCATGGCAGAATTGCCGCCGCCGATGACTGCCACATTTTTACCAAGGATCGTGCCGTCAACTTTCACATCCGAAGGTGCTTTTTCAGGATTCTTTGCATATTTCAGTGCTTCCATCACTTCAAGGGCATTTTTTGCCTGCCCCTTTGACAGACGGACATTGCCGGCTTTTGAAGCACCGACAGCCATAACAACCGCGTCATAGCCTTCTTCTTTGAGCGCTGCCGCAGAAGTCACTTCACAGCCTGTCTTCACAGTAACGCCTGTCTTTAAAATCATTTCAATATCTTTTTGTACAGCTTCCGTACTGATTCTGAATTCAGGAATCACATACCGGATAATGCCGCCCAGTTCCTCATGTTTTTCATAAATGGTTGTATCAATGCCATTTTTCTGAAGGAAATAAGCTGCGGCAAGTCCTGCAGGTCCGCCGCCGATGACAGCTGCACGTTTACCTGTCGATGTTACAGGGGCTATTTTTGCTGACACTTCGTCAACGCCGCCCCGGGCTGCTTTAAGTTTTTCACCGCGGATATTAACCGGTGCTTCATAGAAGTTTCTCGTACACTTTTCCATACAAGGATGGGCACAGATCGTACCTGTAATAAACGGCAGCGGGTTTTTCTGCATGATCACTTCCAAAGCTTCAGCATATTTTCCCTGTCCCACAAGCTCGATATAAGCAGGAATATCCTGATGGATCGGACATCCGCTGTCTTTACAAGGCGCTGTGAAGCAATCGATTAACGGCACCTGTTTCTTTGACTTTCTTGAAGGCAGCGGCTTCACAGGTTTTACATAATGCGGATCTGTCACGCAGGCGGCACTAAGCGCCGAAACCGCTGCTTTATCAACACCGTCAAATGCCTTATACGGCACATCTGAAAGCTTTTTGCCAATCTGCGCAAAACGGTTATAGCCGCCGGCTTTCAGCACTGTTGTTGCCATCGTGATCGGCCAGATACCCGCTTCAAACAGCTTATCTATATTATAATAATCAGCGCCGCCGGAATAAGAAATCCTCAGTTTTCCGTCAAAAGCATCCGAAAGCTTTGATGCCACTGCGATAGAGAACGGGAACAGTGACCGACCGGACATATACATTTCTTCACTTGGCAGCTCGCCGCGTTTAACATCAACCGGAAATGTATTGGTTATCTTCACGCCGAATTCCACACCGTTTTTCTCTGACAGTGCCATCAGACGCTCAATCATCGGCACGGCATCCTCAAACTGAAGGTCGTCTTTAAAATGGAAGTCACCAAAGGCAACATAATCATAGCCCATAGCATCCATTCTGTCTCTGGCAAATTCATAGCCAAGCAGTGTCGGGTTACACTTGATATAAGTATTTAACTTTTTAACATCTATTAAATAGGAAGCGATTTTTTCAATCTCTGTCGGCGGGCAGCCATGCAGCGTCGATAATGTAATTGAACGGCAGATATTTGGTGTGATGGCTTCAATATCTTCCTTTGTCACATGGTCAAACATATCCACATGGTCAAGCAGGTATGCTTTACATTCCTTGAAAATATCTGTGTCCGAAGCGTCTTTAAGGCCTTCGATAAACTTATCTATTTTTTCAGAAGTAATGCCTGCATAATCATAACCGACACTCATATTAAACACAAAGCCATTGCTGCTGCCAAGACCAAACTCTTTTGAAATGATCTTCAGCACAAACCATGCTTTGACATACTCCTCAAAAGCCTGAGGCACATAAAGCTCCGTGGACCACTCACAGTTATAACACTCATCTTCAGCGTTAATACATGGTTTTGCCACACAGGCGGACAGTTCATCACCATCCATGATCTGAACAGTCTTCAGCTCAAAGAAACGGCTGCCTGCATAGTAAGCCGCAATAATATTCTGGGCAAGCTGTGTATTAGGTCCGGCTGCAGGTCCAAAAGGTGTCTCCAGCGTTTCACCAAAGATTGGCAGTGTTTTGTCAGGATCAGCCACATATGCCGTATGTACGCCAAATACTGTACCCTTTTCTTTCTTTTCATCCATGACCCACTGAACGAGACGTTCAAAAGGGATTAATGTCATTTTATCACTCATTTTCGCGTCCTCCTTAACCGTTAATGCTTGTCCAGAGCTTCTTTGCCTGGCTGCGGCATTCTGCCATCACTTTAGCTTCATCAATACCGATCAGTTCTCTGTCTTTCATCAGTACGCGGCCGTTTGCCACAGTCGTCTTCACTGAACGTCCCATCATGCCGAACAAAATGTGGCCGCTGTAATTTGTGGCATCCATCGGTGTCAGCGGATCGTAATCAACAACGATAACATCCGCCGCCGCATCTTCTTTAAGCACACCAAGCGGTGTTTTAAAATATCTGTTCGCAATTTTTGCATTGCCCTCAAAAAGCATCGCCGGCACTTCTGCCCATGCTTCATTCGGATTGCATGAATTGTGCTTATGAAGCACATTGGCAACTTTCATGGATTCAAACATATCATTTGTATAACCATCCGTACCAAGTCCTGTTAAAATGCCTTTTCTGAAAATCTCCATCGTCGGAGGGCAGCCGCAGGCATTACCCATGTTGGATTCAGGATTATGAACAACCATCGTATCAGTCTCTTTCAAAAGATCCATCTCATGAGGGTTTACATAAATACAATGTGCTGTCAGCGTTTGTGGTCCCAGCATGTCCATGTCAAACAGACGGTTTACAATTCGCTTGCCGTATTTGCCAAGACAGTCGTGAAGATCTTCTATACCTTCAGCAACATGAATGTGATAACCGGCACCTTCCGGTCTGTGGGCATTGCACTGATAAAGTGTCTCGTCAGACAGTGTAAACTGCGCATGAAGTCCGAACATACCCGCAATCATATCCGAGTCATCTTTCTGGGCATACTTGATAAATGCTTCATTTTCAAGAATACCTTCCATACACTTTTCTTTGCCGTCACGGTCAGAAACTTCATAACAAAGGCATGAACGAATGCCGTAATTTTTTGCTTCTTCACCGATGGCAAACAAGCTGTCCTTAATTTCTCCGTAACTTGCATGATGGTCAAAAATCGTTGTAACCCCGTTTTTAATACAGTCAATATAAGTTGCGATTGCACTGTATCTTGTCTGTTCCAGTTTCAAATGTCTGTCCAGTGTCCACCACATACCATCCAAAATGTCAAGGAATCCTTTTGGATTGTATCCGTTGATGGATAATCCGCGGGCAAATGCGCTGTAAATATGATTATGGGCATTAATAAGGCCCGGCATAATCACGCCGCCTTTTGCGTCAATAAATTCCGCATCCGGGAATTCTTTTCTGATTTCGGCTGTTGTGCCTACTTTTTTGATGATACCGCCGTCAAAGGCTACAGCGCCGTCATCATACCATGGATTTGCACTGTTTCTTGTGATCATTCGTCCGTTTCCAATAATCTTCATTCATCAACACTCCTTTAAATACTTTCTATCCGACCGTTTCCCACCCTGTTGATATTTTACTTGGAGCAGACTACTCTCCAATACCGGTGTCTAAAATATAGAGGCTCCGGTGTTTTCATTACTTTTTGTATTTTGTATGTTCAAGAGGCAGCTTCGTTCTAAACTGCCCGTCATACCGATAGTAAGCATGCTGACATGCCGGCGCTGTCGGCACGGAACAGATTTCTCCGATACCTTTGGCACCATAAGCCAGCTTTGATACTTTGTCAGACTTGACAAACTTTACTTCAATCTCAGGCACATCGGTGGCACGCATAAGCCCCAGCCTTCCGTAATTTAATACCGGATAGCCGTTATCCATCGGAAAATCTTCCGTAAGGCCATACCCAAGTCCCATCACAACACCGCCTTCAATCTGCCCTTCGGCAGACTTCGGATTGATCACTGTACCTGCGTCATGGGCGGCAACAACTTTTTTGACTTTGCCTTCCTCATCAAGAATAACGACCTGGGTCGCATAACCGTAAGCCACGTGGCTGACCGGATTCGGTTTATCACTGCCCATAGGGTCTGTCTTTCCAAAATACTCTGCATAGAAATAACGTCCGTCAAGTCTTTCCAGTTCACCGACATCGTCCAGTGATTCCTTAAGCTGCATCGCTGCGCGGCGCGCTGCCTCACCGGTAAACAATGTCTGTCTGGAAGCTGTCGATGTACCTGAATCCGGTGTTTCTGCTGTATTCGGTGTCACATGGACAACCTGTGACGGTTTAAGTCCCGTCGCTTCACATACAATATGTATACAAACTGTGCCGATGCCCTGTCCCATACAGGAAGCACTTGTATTGATATAAACCTTGCCCTCTTTCACATCAAGACGGCATCTTCCGATATCCGGAATACCGACACCGACACCGCTGTTCTTCATACATCCGGCAATGCCTGCATAAGGGCTTGATTCAAAATCTTCTTTCACTGCCAGAAGCGTTTCCACATAGGCTGTATCATCAGATGCAATCTGACCGTTTGGCAAAACCTGTCCCGGACGGATCGCATTTTTATAACGCATTTCCCAAGGTGAAATGCCAACCATCTCTGCCAGCAGATTAATGTTGCACTCTGTCGCAAAACAGCTCTGAGTTACACCAAAGCCTCTGTAAGCACCGGCAGGAATATTGTTTGTATAGGCACCGTAGCCGACGATATCGACATCCTGATAATTGTACGGTCCCGCAGCATGGGTACAGGCTCTTTGCAGTACCGGACCGCCGAGAGAGGCATAAGCGCCCGTATCCGAATAAATCACGGCTTTCATCGCTGTGAGGTAACCGTTTTCATCGCATGCTGTCGTAAAATCCATTTCCATGGCATGGCGCTTCACATGGTATTTAACACTTTCTTCTCTGGAAAACTTCACCTTTACAGGAAGACCTGTCACCCATGATGCCAGTGCGGCATGATGCTGGACAGACATATCCTCCTTACCGCCAAAACCGCCGCCGACAAACTTTGATTCAACAACGATCTGCTCTGCAGGGATGCCCAGTATATAAGCAATTTCATGCTGTTCGTCAAAGACGGACTGGGCTGCTGTATACACATGCAGTCCGCCGTTTTCAGGGAATGCAACGGCGCACTCCGGTTCCATAAATGCATGGTCTGTAAACGGCACGGAATAATGTTTTGTCACTTTATATTTAGAACGGGCGATCACACCGTCGGCATCCCCCCGCTTACATACTTCTTTTGTCAGAAGATTTCCTGACGAATGTACAAGCGGCGCGCCTTCTTTTAACGCATCCACAGGGCTTAACACCGGCTCCAGCTCTGTATAATCCACTTCCACAAGAGCCAGCACCTCGTCAAGGCACTCCTTATGCTTTGTTACCGCCAGCACGATGGCGTCACCGATATATCTTGTAATATGCCCCTCTTTGATGAGCACATCCCAGTCTTTGCGCAGATGACCGCACTTATTATTCGGAACATCATCTGCTGTAATGACGGTCACGCAGTCCGGATGAGCAAGCGCCTTCGAAATGTCAATATGATTCACCCGCGCTCTCGGGTATTTACTGCGCAGCGCTTTTGCATAAACCATCCCCGGAAGAACAACGTCATCTACATATTCACCGGTCGCCAGCACTTTATCTTTGGCGTCACGCCTGTGGTAATGCTCACCGACGCAGGCTGAATCACTGATTGCGGGTATTTCAAGATTTTCTCTGAAATAACGTGCCGCATCAAGAATCGCATCTTCAATCTTCTTATAACCCGTACATCGGCAGATGTTGCCCCGGATGGCCTTTTTCACATCAAGCCTGGTAGGATTTAAGTTTGTATCCAGCAGGCTTTTTGCCGAAATAACCATACCCGGAATACAGAAACCGCACTGCACCGCACCGGCTTCCGCAAAGCAATAGGCATAAACATCTTTTTCACGCTGGCTTAACCCCTCCACTGTCACAATCGACTTTCCATCCATACGCGAAATTTTCTGCACACAGGCTTTGACCTTTTTGCCGTCAGCAATAATCGTACAAGTACCGCAGGCTCCCTCACTGCAGCCTTCCTTAACCGATGTCAGTCTCAGCTCGTCCCTCAGATAATCAATAAGACGTCCATCGTGTTCAATTTCATGAATCTGTCCGTTGACCGTAATTTTATACATCGCCGGAACCCCTTTCTTCACACATTAGCATTACTTTCATTTTTGTTTAATTTTTCTAATCATCAGTCATAAGTCCGTATAATATATATTGATTTTACCACTGTTTCGCCTAAAAGGCAAGGTAAATTTTACAATATTTTTTAGTTTACCAAAAAAATTTTTAGCTTCATATTGATTTTTTTTTGCTTCATTTTATGGTATTATAAAATTCAATAGTAATTTTCTTTTTATATTAGGAGGTGCTGACTACGAGTTTAGATATCAATTTATTTACCCAGCTGGCTAAAGGACTTGCACGGCAATTCGGAGATCACTGTGAAATCGTCCTCCATGATCTTACCAAAGAAGACATCGACTCATCCATTGTCGTGATTGAAAACGGCCATATCACCAACCGAAAAATCGGTGACGGTCCTTCGCACGTCGTTCTGGAAGCCCTGCACGAAGATCCGTCACTGGTCAAAGACCGGCTCGGCTATCTTACCAAAACAGCCGACGGCCGTATTTTGAAATCCACCACGCTGTTTATCCGGGATGACGATAATAAAGTCATCGGTATCTTTGCCATCAATTATGACATCACTGAGCTTATGATGTTTGACACTGCTGTCCGTTCTCTGATTTCCTGCGACACAAAAGAAAAGCAGCCGGAGCGGATCACACACAATGTCAACGACCTTTTAGACGACCTGATTGAGCAGTCTGTGGCTCTTGTGGGCAAGCCGGTCGCACTGATGACAAAAGATGACAAGGTTGCCGCAATTCGCTTTTTAAATGATTCCGGTGCCTTTCTTATTACAAAGTCCGGAGACAAAGTATCCAAGTTTTTCGGCATTTCCAAATACACGCTTTACAGCTATATCGATGTCAATAAGCGTTGAGTCCGGCCTGCCATGTTCATCAATGTCAGCAAACGCTGAGACTAACCTGCCACATTCATCAATGTCAGCAAGCGCTGAGACTGACCGTCAAATTCACGGTACATCTGAAGTCAAATGTCAAAAACCGGAAATATTTCCCGCCATCGGGAATATTTCCGGTTTTCTTCTTCCGCTCTGTTTTCTAAGTCTATCACACAGGAGAAATAAAATCAAGACAATTTTCAGGCCTTGATTCCCTGCTGCGCAAAAGCTTCCTCAAGAAGATCAAGCTCAGGTTTTAAGCTGATCGGCTCTCCTGCTGCCTTCATCGCATTGGCTACATCTTTAAGACCGCTTCCTGTGACTACGCTGACAACGGAGGCTGTTTTCGGAACAAGGCCAAGCTCCAGAGCCTTTTTAAGTCCCGCAGTCCCCGTAACACCAGCCGGTTCACCGAATACACCGCATGTGCTCCCAAGAAGACGCATCGCTGCCAGAATCTCTTCATCGGAAACATTGACAACGACACCTTCCGATTCTCTGATGGCATTTAATGCCTTGTCCGGATTTCTCGGAACACCGACAGCAATACTGTCTGCCAGTGTGTTTTCTTCCATAGGCTCCCATGGTTTATTTTGGGCAATGGCGCGGTTTAGCGGACAGCAGCCCTCGGCCTGAACGCTGATCAGCTTCGGCAGTTTATCAATAAAACCGGCTGCGTATAAATCTTTGAAACCTTTCCATACACCGCTGATCGTACAGCCGTCACCGACAGAAATAGCCACATAATCTGTCATCTTCCAGTGAAGCTGCTCTGCAATTTCCAATGCAACCGTTTTCTTACCTTCCATTAAATATGGGTTAATGGCTGCGTTCCGGTTATACCATCCGTATTTATCAATCGCTTCCGCTGACAGTCTAAATGTGTCTTCATAATTTCCCTGGACGCTGATGACTGTCGCACCGAAATTTAAGAGCTGGGCAACTTTGCCCTTAGGCGCCCGTTCCGGAACAAAGATAAAAGTTTTAAGTCCTGCTGCGGCTGCATTACCTGCCAGAGATGATGCCGCATTGCCGGTCGATGAGCAGGCAATCGTATCCGCGCCTGCTTCAACAGCCTTTGCCACAGCCATCGCCGATGCTCTGTCTTTTAAGCTGGCTGTCGGATTTACACCGTCATCTTTAATATAAAGCTTTGCCACACCGAGGATTTCGGCCAGTCTGTCCGCTTCATAAAACGGGCTTCCGCCGACTTTCAGTTTATTGAACTCTGTTTCCGGTTCTACCGGAAGAAATTCTTTATAGCGCCACATCGTCTGATCTTTGCGCGCTTCAATCATCTCCGGTGTTACAACCGAACGGATATAATCATAATCATATTGAATATCCAGAATACCTCCGCACTGCGGACATGTTGTCAGATCCGGCACAGCTTTAACTTCGGCACCGCATTTGATACACTTTGCACATTTAACATTTTTCATAGGTTTTGCCTCCCAGGTTCAAAAATAATGATAACTATTCAGATCCAACCTCCAAAATGCTTCGCATTTCGCAGGTGTAGCATATCCCGTCTGATACAAGTCCGCCCAAAAGCTATACAAACTTTTGGGCGTTTATCATCATCCGGAAATGATACTCTTTTGCGGTTAACTGACCGCTTCAGCGGGGCCATAACCGTCTTTATCGCATATGATTACAGTTCTTTAAGAAGTCCTGTTCTCTCATTAAAATCATTGATCAGTTCATCGATATCAGCAGCCTGCTTCTTCACAGCATCCCATGTATGCTCAACATCATACCAGAGGGCATCCAGTTCTTCAACAGTTCTTCCCTGCTGCTCTACCCATGTATAATACTTAAGATTATGGATGCGTTTTCTGTCCTGATAGGTCAGTTCCTGCATATTGTCTGTTTTCTGGCAGAGAATATGTTTATTAAAGTCCACAGCAGCCATCACATCTGTATATTCGCCTGTTTCATCCACAAGTTCCTGGATTCTTGAGCCATACATCGATGCGGAGTCTGTCATGACTGTAGCAATCACATCATGTTCTGTCATTTCATAATATTTAGCCATCTTAATTGCACAAAGCATGTTGGCAATACCTGAAATACCGAAATATCCCAGCTTATCCACAAGTTCAGGCGCAACGCCCTGACTCTTTAAGTATTCACGGCCCTTTGGCTCATTGAAGAACCGAAGAATTCTCTGTGAATCTTCATCATCAATATCAATGACCATATCTGTATTTTTAACATTATGTATCCATGGCACATGCTTGTCACCGATACCCTCGATGCGGTGACCGCCGAAACCATTATTTAAAAGTGTCGGGCACTGAAGCGCTTCGCCGACGCCAAGCTTCGCTGTCGGATACTTTTCTTTCAGATAATCACCGGAGGCCATCGTACCTGCGGAACCTGATGTAAATACAGCACCTGCAAAGCGGTCACCGTCTTCCTTCATCTCTTCAAAAGCATCTGCGATGGCGCTTCCTGTAACTGTATAATGCCACAGATAATTGCCCATTTCTTCGAACTGATTGAAGATCATCACATCATCACGGGTCGTTCTCAGTTCCCATGTTTTATCAAAGATTTCTTTAACATTGCTCTCACAGCCCGGTGTCGCGATAACTTCACCGGCGATATTTGACAGCCATTCAAAACGCTCGCGGCTCATTTCCTGAGGCAAAATAGCAATAGAGTCACATGAGAGAAGCTTTGAGTTAAAAGCACCGCCGCGGCAGAAATTACCTGTGGATGGCCATACGGCTTTATCTGATGTGGCATCAAACTGGCCAGTCACGAGACGTGGTACAAGGCAGCCAAAAGATGCACCCACTTTGTGGCAGCCTGTCGGGAACCATTTACCGATCATGCAGATAATCTTTGCCTTAACACCTGTCAGTTCCGAAGGCAGTACAATGTAGTTGCTGTTTCCATATAAACCGCCGCTTTCCTTCTGCTCGTTTTTCCACGAAACACGGAACAGATTCAACGGGTTCACATCCCAAAGCCCAACATCTTTTAATTTTTCTTTAATCTTTTCCGGAATCAGATCCGGATTTTTCATCTGTGCAAATGTAGGAACAATAACCTTGTTCTCTCTTGCTTTCTGAATGTTTTTTTCAAGGACAGCTTCATTTTTTGTTAAATCAATCACGCTAATAACCTCCATAAGATTCTTATTAAAGATTTACCCGGTACCGCTTGCGATACCTGCTTCATCTCTCATCTTTTATACAGTATAGCACATCTTTGACCATACGCAACTGTTTTTATTCAAAAAAATTTAGTTATGTACTGTATTAAAGAACCTGAATATACTGTCAAACTTTTAGTTTTAGTCATTTTTACCTAAAAATTTTTTAGTTTTTTGTGTAACCTAAAAAATTTTTAGTTTTCCTAAATATTTTTTTATTTTTCTATTGCAATTCCTGAGACGAGGTGTTAATATAGACTCAGAAAGCAACAAAAATGAAATCAAAGATGGAGGTATTGTTATGGATAATGAACTCAAGTGGACACTGAATCATATGTCAAAAACTGATGACAAAAACCTTGAGATTATGTCCGGCGAAAATGTCGCCAAAGCACATGCTTTTCACCGGAGTTTCCCACAGTATGAAGTAACGCCGCTGAAAAAGCTGTCAAAAATGGCTAAGTATCTTGGTATTAAAAACCTTTATGTCAAAGATGAATCTTACAGATTCGGTCTTAATGCCTTCAAGGTATTGGGTGGTTCTTTTGCAATGGCACGTTACATCGCCAAGCAGACAGGTAAAGATGTATCGGAGCTTCCTTATGAAGTTCTGACCTCCCAGAAGCTTAAGGATGAATTCGGGCAGGCAACATTTTTCACCGCAACAGACGGCAACCACGGCCGCGGTGTTGCATGGGCAGCCCAAAAGCTTGGACAAAAAGCCGTTGTCCGCATGCCTAAGGGCACAACACAGACCCGTCTTGAAAATATAGAAAAACTCGGTGCCACAGTCACCATCGAAGATATGAACTACGATGACTGCGTCCGCCTTGCAGCTTCTGAAGCTGATGCCACAGAAAACGGTGTGATGGTTCAGGATACAGCATGGGAAGGCTATGAAGAAATTCCCACATGGATCATGCAGGGCTATGGAACACTTGCCCGCGAAGCCGGCAGACAGATGATCGCCGACTGCTGTGACCGACCGACCCATATTTTTGTCCAGGCCGGTGTCGGTTCCCTTGCCGGTGCAGTTATTGGTTATTTCGCCAATATGTATCCGGATAACCCGCCGATCATGTGCGTCGTTGAAGCAGGCGCTGCGGATTGTCTTTATCAGTCGGCTGTTGAAGAAAAACGTGTCAACGTATCCGGCGACCTTGCCACGATCATGGCAGGTCTTGCATGCGGCGAATCCAACACGATCGCATGGGATATTCTGAGAAATCATGCATCCGCATTCTTCTCATGTCCTGACTGGATGAGCGCCAAAGGTACCCGCGTTTACGGTGTTCCGCTAGCCGGTGACCCGGTTGTCATCTCCGGTGAATCAGGTTCTGTTCCGATGGGTCTTCTGACATCGCTGTTTAAACCTGAATATGAAGACATCAAAAAAGCATTAAAGCTTGACGAAAATTCCGAAGTTCTTCTGATTTCCACAGAAGGCAACACCGATCCTGTACGTTTTAGAGAAATTGTGTGGGATGGTCTTTACGGCATAGAAAAAACAATGGTAAAATAAGATATACGAAATATACATGATATAATTACGGAGGTATTTAAAATGGAATTCGAAAAAATCAAATCTGCTGCCAAAGGTTATGAAGCTGCTATGACAAAGTTCTTAAGAGACCTTGTTAAAATTCCGGGTGAGAGCTGTGATGAAAAAGGTCACATCGACCGCATCGCCGAAGAAATGCGCGCTGTAGGCTTTGACAAAGTTGAAATTGACCCTATGGGCAATGTCCTTGGCTACATGGGCAGCGGTGAAACACTGATCGCATTTGACGCACATATTGACAACGTTGGTATCGGTAATATCAACAACTGGAAATTTGATCCGTACGAAGGTTACGAAACTGAAGAAGAAATCGGCGGCCGCGGTACTTCCGACCAGATGGGCGGCATCGTTTCAGCGGTTTACGGCGCAAAAATCATGAAAGACCTGGGATTATTAAACGATAAGTTTACTGTCCTTGTGACAGGTACAGTTCAGGAAGAAGACTGCGACGGTCTTTGCTGGCAGTACATCATTAACGAAGATAAAGTCAGACCTGAATTTGTTGTTTCCACAGAGCCGACAGACGGCGGTATCTACCGCGGACAGCGCGGACGTATGGAAATCCGCATTGATGTTAAAGGTATCTCCTGCCACGGTTCAGCACCGGAGCGCGGTGACAACGCTATTTACAAAATGGCTGATATCCTTCAGGAAATCCGTGCATTAAATGAAAATGATGCCGAAGACGATACAGAAATCAAAGGTCTTGTCAAAATGCTCGATCCTAAATATAATAAGGAATGGGAAGAAGCACGTTTCCTTGGCCGCGGTACTGTTACAACATCGCAGATTTTCTATACATCACCAAGCCGCTGCGCAGTTGCCGACTCCTGTGCGATCTCACTTGACCGCCGTATGACAGCCGGTGAAACATGGGAAAGCTGCCTTGATGAAATCCGCGCACTGCCGTCTGTTAAAAAGTATGGCGATGATGTTAAAGTATCCATGTATGAATATGACCGTCCGGCTTACACAGGTCTTGTATACCCGATCGAATGCTATTTCCCGACATGGGTTATTCCAAAAGATCACAAAGTGACAAAAGCACTTGAGGAAGCTTACACAAGCCTTTACGGCACAGAACGTATCGGTAATGCTGAAACAGATGCTGAAAGAAAGGCCCGTCCACTGACAGATAAATGGACATTCTCAACAAACGGCGTTTCTATTATGGGCCGCAACGGCATTCCTTGCATCGGTTTCGGACCTGGCGCTGAAGCACAGGCACACGCACCGAATGAAAAGACATGGAAACAGGATCTTGTGACATGCGCTGCTGTTTATGCTGCTCTTCCTGGTGCTTACTGCAAATAATACATACCGGAAATCTATTACTGACAAATAAAGGAGAATGATCATAATGAAAACATTACAGGATTACATTGATAAGCTGAACAAATTAAATTTCAAAGAAATGTACAACAACGATTTCTTCCTCACATGGGAAAAAACTGATGAAGAACTTGAAGCTGTGTTCACAGTTGCTGACGCGCTGCGTTACATGAGAGAAAACAACATCTCCACAAAAGTATTTGAAAGCGGTCTCGGTATTTCTTTATTCCGTGACAACTCCACACGTACACGTTTCTCCTTCGCTTCTGCCTGCAACTTATTAGGTCTTGAAGTTCAGGATCTTGACGAAGGCAAATCACAGGTTGCTCACGGCGAAACTGTTCGTGAAACAGCAAATATGATTTCTTTCATGGCTGATGTTATCGGTATTCGTGATGATATGTATATCGGCAAGGGCAACGCTTATATGCATGAAGTTGCAAACTCTGTTGAACAGGGCAACAAGGACGGTATTCTTGAACAGCGCCCGACACTTGTAAACTTACAGTGCGACATCGACCATCCGACACAGTGTATGGCTGATATGCTTCATATTATCCATGAATTCGGCGGTGTTGAAAATCTTAAAGGCAAAAAGATCGCTATGACATGGGCTTACTCTCCTTCTTACGGCAAACCGCTTTCAGTACCTCAGGGTGTGATCGGTCTGATGACACGTTTCGGTATGGATGTTGTGCTTGCTCATCCGGAAGGCTATGAAGTAATGCCTGAAGTTGAAGAAGTTGCAAAGAAAAACGCTGAAAAATCCGGCGGTTCCTTTACAAAAACATATGATATGGCAGAAGCCTTCAAAGATGCGGATATCGTTTATCCAAAGAGCTGGGCACCTTTTGCAGCTATGGAAAAACGTACGAACCTTTACGGTGACGGAGATTTCGACGGCATTAAAGCTCTTGAAAAAGAACTCCTTGCTCAGAACGCAGAACATAAAGACTGGGCTTGTACAGAAGAATTAATGGCTACGACAAAAGACGGCAAAGCATTATACTTACACTGCCTGCCTGCAGATATCACAGGTGTTTCATGCGAAACAGGCGAAGTAGACGCTTCTGTATTTGACCGCTACAGAACACCGCTTTATAAAGAAGCAAGTTTCAAACCATATATCATTGCCGCAATGATTTTATTAAGCAAGTTTGAAGATCCTGCTGCTTTATTAAAAGCCCTTGAGGACAGAGCTGTACCTAGAAAACTGATGTAATTTGTGGTACATAAAGGAAAATCCAACGATGTATGTTCCATATACGGAACATAGCCATTTTCTAAAATAAAAGAAAACCTCACCGGCTTAAACAAATGTTTTAAAAAGGTGAGGTTTTCCAATTAAGGGAGGTTTTAAGACCATGAAAAAAAGAATTGTCATTGCCCTTGGCGGCAATGCTTTAGGCAATACACTGCCTGAACAGATGGTTGCCGTAAAATCAACCTCAAAAGCAATCATCGATTTAATCGAAGAAGGTCATGAAGTCATCGTATCCCACGGCAACGGCCCGCAGGTCGGTATGATTAATCAGGCGATGATTGAATTAAGCCGTGCTGATGAAAAGCAGCCAAATACCCCGCTCTCCGTATGCGTTGCCATGAGTCAGGCTTATATCGGCTATGACCTTCAGAACGCTCTGAGAGAGGAGTTATTAAACAGAGGTATTCATCTTCCTGTGGCAACGATGGTTACACAGGTTCGGGTTGACGCTGATGACCCGGCTTTCCAAAATCCTTCCAAACCGATCGGACGTTTTATGACCAAAGAACAGGCTGACATCGCAGCCGCCAAATACGGACATGAAATGAAAGAGGATGCCGGCCGTGGCTACCGTCGTGTTGTCGCTTCTCCAAAGCCTGTGGAAATCGTTGAAATCGGAGCTATCAAAGCACTTGTAGATGCCGGACAGCTTGTGATCTGCTGCGGCGGCGGCGGTATTCCCGTCACATTAAACGGCAATCATTTAAAAGGCGCCAGTGCTGTGATTGATAAAGACTTCTGCAGCTGTGAGCTGGCCAAAGAGTTAAACGCCGACTATCTGATCATTCTTACTGCCGTTGAAAAAGTAGCCATCAACTTCGGAAAAGAGAATGAACAGTGGCTTGACCATATTTCTGTTGATGAAGCAAAAGAATATATCAAAGAAGGTCACTTCGCACCGGGCTCCATGCTCCCTAAGGTTGAAGCCGCTATGGATTTTGCTTCTTCCGCTCCGGGACGTACTTCCTTAATTACCCTTCTTGAAAAAGCAAAAGACGGTATCAACGGCAAAACCGGAACAAAAATTACATTATAGCAAACCAATGGCAGCTGTTAAAACAGCTGCCATCATATTTGTCTGTTCAAAGCCGGGCAAAATTTTATAAATTTAAACAGATATCATTATTTATGTATTTTTGCACCGGTTAAGGTATCGATAGAGTGTTGGCACAGATATGTGCAGCCTTTCGGCAATTTCACCTACAGCACCCTTCATAAGGAATGTCCCCATGGCATCAAGTCTTGTAACGATCTCCATTTTCTCCTTATGCTTCATGGCCCTGATTTTCTCATCATCGGCGCTGCACACCTTTCTGAAATTAGCTTCGATCAGATCTGCGACATTGCCGGTGAAATTCTCAATAACCTCTTCACCGGTAGCTTCAGGTATATTCATACTTTTAATAAGGGCATCCATCATATCACGCACGCGCACCATATCCTGACAGTCCGAATTGATACACATCATACCGACCAGTTCATCCTTGGGATTTCTGATGAAAAATGTAGCAGATTTTAAAACATGCCCATTGATGCCCCGGCTTATATATCCGGTCATATAAGGTTCATGTTTATAACGTCCTTCATTAATAATTTTTAATGCCAGGTCAGTCACCGGTGAACCGATATCGCGGCCGGATACATGCCCATTCTCAATGGCGACAACGGAGTAATTCCAATCCGTAAGATCATGGAGCACAACCTCCGTACCGTCCCCCAAATATGCACCTAAAAATTTGACCATTGGCACAAACGGTTTTAAATATTCATTCATAAATTAACAATCTTCCCTCTTTGATTAAAGCAAAGCCCCTGTACAAACAGAGGCGGATACGCCGCACCTCCAAAATATAAAACATTTTGGAGGCCGGCTATATATAGCTATATGATGTTAACAGATTCTCTTTGTATCAGTTATCCTTTTTCGGCAATATCAGATTCAGTAAAACTGCTACAATTGTCGCCAGGACAACCGGTGATTTTGCAAAAATCGTTGTCACCCAGTCCGGGAATGTGGCCAGCGCGCCGGCAGACTGACTGATACCCATACCAAGCGCCGCCGCAAGACCGACAATTGATGTATTCCTATAATTCATCGGCTGTGATACAACAAGCTTCATACCTGTCATGGCAATGGAAGCAAAGACAGAAACTGTAGCGCCGCCCAGCACACACTGAGGAATTGTTGTCAGAATTGCCGAAAACTTCGGTATGAGGCCTGCAGCAAGAATCAGTCCTGAAGCTGTGCCAAGCACCCATTTATTAATAACCTTTGTCGTTGTCACAATACCGACGTTCTGGCTGTATGTCGCTGTGGGAAGGCCGCCCAGAAAAGCACCGACAATGTTTGAAATTCCGTAACCCATAATACCGCCCTGCAGTTCTTTATCTGTAGGCTCTCTGTCCATGGAACCAATGGTCGTTGCCGAAAAATCGCCGATGGCCTGTACTGCATTAATGGCAAATAAGATACCGATGGCAACGCAGGAAGACACTTCAAAGTTAATGCCAAAATGCATCACTTTCGGCATCTGAAAATAACCGGATGCCGTAATATTTGAAAAGTCTACCATACCAAACATCAAAGCGACAACGTAGCCGCATATAATGCCGATTAAAATCGAAGCCAGTTTGAAAATCCCTTTGCCGAAATGATTTAATACGGTTACGATAATTAATGTAAATATGGCAATCGCCCAGTTTTTCCATGAACCGTAATCCGGGCTTCCTGTTCCGCCGGCCATATAATTGATCGCTGTCGGATACAATGACAGACCTATGGTAAACACAACTGTCCCCGTGATAATCGGCGGGAAAAACTTACGAAGCTGCTTTACAAACACACCGACAATAAAAGCCACAATACCGCCTACAATCTGTGCGCCGAAAATCGTTCCGATATCATATCCTTCGGCAATAGCCTGCATACTGGACAGATAGGCGAAGCTGACACCCATAATGACCGGCAGCCCCGAACCAAGGCGTCCTACTGTAATCAGCTGTAAAAAAGTTGCCAGTGCCGCAATCACAAGCGATGACTGAACAAGAATCACCTGATCCGCTGCCGATATGCCGGCTACCCGGGCTACAATCAATGCCGGCGTCACACATCCGACAATCATCGCAACGACATGCTGCATCGCCAGGGGCATCACTTCCCGCACCGGCGGCCGTCCGGTCAGTTCAAATACTGAACCATTTGCTTTGTTTCTTTTCTCTTTCATCATGTAACCTCCACTCCATAACACATTAAAATGATAATTAATTTTCATATTTTCTAATATTTTAATAAATTATTATCACTTTTTTATTATAAATAATATTGTTTTTGGATGCAAGGTCTTAAACTTATCTTTTTAAAATACGGCATTATCCACAACTTTTTGCGTAATTTTTGTTAAACTTTTCGAGTTCTGCGGCCGCCTTATTGCCGCACCGCGCATTAAAATCACAGAATATTAATAATTTTTTATCATTTTATATTTTCAAGAAATACCCGGAATCCGTCATATGTACTGTAAATGTCGACCTTGCTTGTCACCTCAAACGGCGCGTGCATGGAAAGCACAGGAACGCCGCAGTCAATGACCTGCATGCCAAGGTTTGCCATATAAACGGCAATGGTTCCGCCGCCGCCAAGATCAACACGTCCAAGTTCACCTGTCTGCCAAACGATATCATGATCATCAAAAGTCTTTGCAACTTCATGGAAAAACTCGCAGTTGGCATCGCTTGCGCCGCTCTTTCCCCGTGAACCGGTATATTTGATCAGACTTACACCTTTCCCGGCAAAAGCGGTATTATTCTTTTCATAGGCAGACGGATAGGCCGGCTCAAAAGCTGCGGCAACATCTGATGAAAGCATCTTTGAATTTTCTATGCATAAGCAATATTCATATTCATCACAATGTCCGTACAGTTTTGCCATAATTTTGCGGATTGCATTTTCATAGGATCTTGACTGGGCACCTGTATTGCCGCCGCTGCCGACTTCTTCCTTATCGGACAGCAGACACACGCATGTCTTTTCAGGCGCTTCCATATCCATCAGTGCACGCAGCGCCGTATAAGCACAGACTCTGTCATCCTGACCGTAGGCACCGACCATGGAACGGTCAAAGCCGATATCTTTTGCTTTATGTGCGGGAACCATCTCAAGCTCGGCACTGATAAAATCTTTCTCAGTAATTTTATATGTATCATACAAATACTGAAGCACAGCCGCTTTGACAGTTTCCTTAATCTTTTCCTCATCGGCCTTATCCATCGGGATACTTCCGATCAATACATTCATTTCCTCAGCCTTCACAGCCTCGTTTGCTTTGCGGGTCATCTGCTCCTGACTTAAATGTATAAGTATTTCATTGATCGTAAATACAGGGTCATCTTCTTTTTCACCGATAGCCAGCTTTATTTTCTCACCCTCCTGATTATAAATAACGCCATGAATTGCCATCGGAATTGTAGACCACTGATATTTTTTAATACCGCCATAATAATGGGTCTTAAAAAATGCCATATCACTGTCTTCAAATAACGGCATCGGTTTAAGATCGATCCGCGGTGAATCAATATGTGCGCCTAAAATATTCAGACCTTCAGCCATTGGCTTTTGTCCGATGACTGCCGCTACAAGACCTTTACCCCGGATATCTTTGTACACTTTATCTCCCGGCACGACCTTATCCATCGTGTCCAAAGGTCTGAAGCCTTTTTCTTCCAAAATAGCTGCCGCTGTTGTCACGCATTCTCTCTCTGTTTTTGCTGCATCAAGGAAAGCACAATAGTCTCTGGCAAAACTGTAAATTTCCTCTTTTTTCTCTTTTCCGAAAATTTCCCATGCGTTTTCTCTTTTTAACATCAAATCTTTGACTTCCATAATAACTTCCTCCATAGTA
>JALEHN010000030.1 GCA_022770525.1 Clostridiales bacterium | reverse complement strand
GTTTTATCATTATTTCAAATGAAAATATCGCATACAGGCGAAGAATAGGAGGCACGAAATGAAGGGAAATAAATGGTACGGATCTATTGGGAGGCTAATTATATTTGTTATTTTCTGCTTGTTTGCAATAGTTATTATACTGCCCATGATATGGATGCTGGTTTCAAGTTTTAAATCAAATACGGAATTTCTTGCAGATCCTTGGGGACTTCCGTCTGTATGGAAAATTGAAAATTATGCTTACGCAATTAAATATGGTGTCGGAAGATATTTTATTAACAGTGTGATTGTAACAATAGGTTCGGTTTTTTTGACAGTGTTTATCAGTGCTTTGGCATCTTACATTTTGAGCAGATTTCAATTTAAAGGGAAAAATATTATTTTTCTTTTTATACTTGGTGGTATGATGATATCGCCGGAGGTCAATCTTGTTTCACTGTTTAAAATACTTCAGACATTGGAATTGTATGATACATATATAGGTCTTATTATTACTTATTGTGTATTTCAATTGTCATTTACCGTGTTGCTGATGCGTTCATATATGCTTTCTATGTCACAGGAAATTGAGGAGTCTGCATTTTTAGACGGCTGTTCGGTATTTAAGGTGTTTCTGTATATTGTAGTTCCGATATGTAAGCCGGTCATAGCATCCGGGGCACTGTTTGCAACAATGCATGCATGGAATGAATATATGTTTGCAACAGTTTTCATTGAGTCTGATAAATTGAAAACAATACCAGTTGGACTTGTAACTTTGCAGTCTGCTTTGAAAACAGATTTTCCTGTGCTCATATCGGGTCTGGTTATATCGGCAGCTGTGGTAATAATTGCATTTTTTATATTCCAAAAACAGTTTATTCGTGGTCTTACACAGGGAAGTGTAAAAGGATGAAATAATACAAGGAGGATTAGTTATGAAAATTTTAGGATTTGGTGATTGCTGTGTGGATTATTACATTCACAAATGTACAGCTTATCCGGGTGGAAACGCCCTGAATGTTTCAGTATTTGCAAAAGAAAACGGTGTTGATGCTGGTTTTCTTGGAACAATCGGTACAGATAGAATTGGCCAGCATATTATAGCTTGTGCTAAAGCCAGAGAAATTGATATATCACATAGTCCGATTAAAGAAGGCAATTCAGGAAAAGCAGCTGTTAATATTGTTAATGGCAATAGAACTTTTCAGAGCGGCTACTTCGGTAACGAACATGGTGTGGGAACACTTTATCCACCAATGCTTTCGGAGAGTGATATTGAATATATAAGAGGATTTGATCTTGTTCATGGTTCATGTTATGCACATATTGAAAATCAGATGGTTCGATTAGCTGCCATGGAACCGCTGCTTTCTTTTGATTTTTCGTCTGAGGATAAATTCAGGACAGACGAATATCTGGGCAATATATGTCCATCACTTGATTTTGCTTTATTTTCTTGTGAACATATGACCGATGAAGAAATTGCCAAGTTTGTTGATAAAGTTAGAAAAATGGGCTGCAAGAATGTATTAACAACAATGGGGGCACGGGGTCAGAGATTCTTTTCAGATGCTGGGGAGGTATACGAAGGAAAAGCAAAAATAATTACACCAGTAGATACCATGGGAGCAGGAGATTCCTTCTGTGCTGCATTTTTGGCAGGTTTGTTAAAACGCGGATGGAAAAAAGGTGTGTTGTTGAGAAAAGATATGGTTGTTCCGGCATTGGCAGATGCTGCTGAATATTCAGCAAAAAACTGTCTGATTGATGGCTCATTTGGAAATGGTTTAGAAATCATAATGTAATGTATTGACAAATATATCATATAATGATAGTATACAAATATATACAATAGTATACAATATAGTTTAGATGGGAGCGTATAGGAATGTTAAAGTTTTGTGAAGAACGTATCAAATCAGATGTTAATGGTGTACTGGCATTGAGGACTGAGGTAGAAAAGACGGCTGATGATATTTGCACCGAAGGCTATGAAAATTTATTTCTTGTAGGTATCGGTGGTACATATGCAGCAGCAATGGAAATCGAAAGCTTTATTAAAGGACATTCATCAATGAATGTGTATCTTGAAAATGCTGCAGATCTTCTTGTTTTGGGAAATTCAAAACTGAATGCAAAGTCTATTGTTGTTGTAACTTCTGTGACCGGAAATACTCCGGAAGTTGTTAAGGCTGTTGATTACGTTCACGCAAAAGGAGCAAAAGTAATAGGGTTTATTGATGAAATCGAATCACCTCTTGCAAAAGCTTCTGATGTTGAATTCTGTGCAAAAGGAAGTGCATATTTAAAAATGCTTCTTCTTGTGCTTAGATTAATGAAAAATTCCGGTGAATATCCAGATTATGATGAGTTCTATGAACAAATGAAAAAACTTGGAGATGGCGTAGTAAATGTACAGAAGAGTGCGGACGCCAAAGCCAAAGCCTTCGCAAAAGAGCATTGTGATGATGAAATGCATTATGTAATCGGTGCAGGCAATCTTTGGGGAGCAGCATATAGTTATGCAATGTGCTATATGGAAGAAATGCTTTGGATGAGGACAAAGTCTATATCAGCAGCGGATTTCTTCCATGGAACGCTGGAAGTTATTGAAAGAGATACAAATGTGACTATTTTTATGGGAGAAGATGAAGCAAGACCGCTGACAGACAGAGTTGATGCATTTATTCATAGAATTTGTAATAAAGTTACTGTTTTTGATACAAAAGATTATCCAATGGAGGGCATTGATAATAAGTTCAGAGGGATTCTTAGCCCTGTTGTTATGTCGGCAGTATATGCAAGAATTAATGTACATCTTGAAGAAGAAAGAAAGCATCCGATGGAAATAAGAAGATACTACAGAAAGCTTGATTATTAATGAATGTAAAAAAGAAGATTAGGTTTTTTTGACTTAATACCTTTATATTTTAAAGAGAGACAGGAGGATTCAGACAATGAAAATCGATTATAAACAGGTCGTGAAAGAGATATTGGATTCCAGAAAAGAAACGGGTGGTATTGATAAAATCTATTTTGCTGCATGTGGTGGTTCCAAGGCGGGATTGACGCCAGCGAACTTTTTTATCAGTTGTGAATCTAAGAAGATTAAAAGTTGGGTATACACAGCAAAAGAATTTGTACTCTGTACACCAAAAGCACTTGATGAAAATTCTATTGTAGTAACATTATCTTTTAGCGGTTCCACTCCGGAGGCTGTTGAAGCAGCTGTTTTGGCCAAGAATGTAGGCGCAGTATCAATCACATTGACAGGCAAAGAAAATTCACCGCTTGAGACAAATGGTGATTACGTATTCTACTATGGTGATGAACCTAAATATCATTACTCAACAGGATCAATGGCTATTGCCCTCAGATTTGTTATTGAACTTGTAAATCAGGTAGAAGGCTATGCGCATTATGATGAGATTCAAAATGGTTTTGATATTCTTGATGATGTTATCGGAAAAGCAAGAGAATATGCTGTTCCAGGTGCACTTGCATTCGCTGAAGCACATAAAAAAGAACCGGTAATACATGTTATGGCAAGTGGTGCTAATTACAATGTTGCTTACACAACAACAACTTGTATTCTTATGGAATGCCAGTGGGTTCATTCAAATCCTATTCATTGCGGAGAGTTCTTCCATGGGCCTTTTGAAGTTGTTGATAAAGAAGTACCATTCCTTGTTCTCGTCGGTACAGGACGTGAAAGAGTGATGGATGAACGTGCAGTGAAATTTCTGAATAAGTATGGACGTAAAGTAACGGTTCTTGATGCCAAAGAATTTGGTGTTGATGTTCTCGGAGTGAATGTTTGTGAATATTTAAGCCCGCTTGTATTTACAGGTGTACTTAGTATTTATAGTCACAAACTGGCTGATGCCAGATGCCATTCTGTTGATGTACGCCGTTATATGTGGCATGTAGAGTATTAATCTACAGGAAAATATCGGCTTTATCCCAGTCTGAATAAGAAAAAGTTTGAAATTTGTATATATTTATATTATAATGTTTCCATATAATATAAATGATTTAATATAAGCGATATATGATGTTGCAGTGGCTTGAATTATTAAAATGCTATGCACATGAATTATTGAATTGGGACGGGATAGTATGGAAGGATTAGATACAACAAGTATTGTACCGCTGTATAAGCAGTTAAAAGATTTAATATTAAAACAGATTGACGAAGGAATACTCAAACCAAATCAGAAGATTCCTACAGAACAGGAATTGAGTGAACTTTATCAGATTAGCCGTATGACTGTCAGAAAATCATTGGCTCAGCTGGTAGATGAGGGTATCCTTGCAAAAAAACAAGGAAAAGGTACATTTGTACAGGAACCTAAAATCACAGAGGATTTGTCGAATCCCGGAAGTTTCACAAACCTGTGTAAACGTAATGGCAAGGTGCCAGGTGGTCATACACTGAAATTTATGTTGACCGAGGCTACAGACAGGGATATTAGAGAATTACAATTAGAAACTGGGGAACAAGTTATCTGGATTGAACGTGTACGACTGGCGGATAATATGCCTGTGATGCTTGAAAATCTCTATTTTCCGGGACATTTAAAAAATATTCTGACAGAGAATCTTGATGATTCATCATTATACCAGATTCTTAAAGAAAAGTACGGATTGCACAGTGGAAATTCTGTAATGGAGATAGAAATAAGTGAATGTAACAGTTATGAGGCATCAATACTGGAAATCAAGGCTGGATCGCCATTACTGCTGATGCGGGAAATAGTATATGATCAGTATGACAAACCGCTACACCGGTCAAAATCTTTAATTCGAGGTGATAAATTTAAATATATTAGTCCACGGATGAATGTCATTAAAAGTGAAAAGTAATGAATGAAAAAGAATTGCCGGTAATGTCTGTTTTTTTCTGACGATATGAATTTAGAAGAATCCAAATAGAATCAAAGATTTTTATATCTTTCTTTCATTTGGATTCTTCTTGTTTTATTTTATACATGGTGAGCTTAAGAAACAATTTATATAAAAATACTAATTTTTAATTTATTTTTTTACCTGTCGGTCTGACAGCTTTTTCATGGTCATAAAATAGCCGATAATCAGTGCAATATCAGCGCCTGTCCATGCAAGTACTTCGCCGTAGAAGATACCGGTTTCACCTAAAAACAGCGGAAGGATGAAGCATGCCGAGGAACGTACAACAAATTCCATAACGCCGGAAAGCATCGGGAACATGGAATTGCCAAGTCCGCTGACGGCATTCCTGAATACATGGACAATATAAAGGATTGGAAGGAAAATACTGAGTATTTTCAAAAAGAGATATGCAATATCTACAGCTTCTCTGATTTGCTCCGGTGTTCCGGAAATAAACAGGCTGACAATGTTTTTTCCAAAAATCAGCATGATTGCAGCAATGACAAAAGAAGTCAGCACTGCGATAATGACAGCAGCTTTTGTACCTTTTCGGATACGGATAAAGTTATTTGCACCGAGATTTTGCCCCATGTAGGTTGTCATTGCGTAACCATAGGAAAAAGCTGCGATTTCCAGTACGCCGTAAAGCTTGTTTGTCGCAGTATAGCCTGCGATAAATACAACGCCGAATCCATTGACAACGGATTGGACAATCATGCCGCCAATAGAAATCAGTATATTCTGCATGGCCATCGGTGTTCCGAGGTACATGAGCCTTCTGACGAGCGGAGCCTGAAGTCTGAAATGGTGTCTGGATACAGCAAGGACATCGATTTTACGCATATGCATCAGGCAGTAAATGCATGATATAAACTGTGCGATTAAAGTCGCAACCCCGGCACCCGCGATACCAAAATGAAAAACAATGACAAACAAAATGTCAAGGATAATATTTATAATTGCGGCGATGATCATGGCATAAAGCGGTGTTTTACTGTTGCCCAGTGCACGGATAATCGATGCCAGCAAATTATAAGCCATAACAATCGGAAGACCGGCAAACATAATTCTTAAATATAAAAGTGCATTTCCGATAATATCGTCAGGGGTATTTAAAATACGAAGGATCGGATATGCCAGAAGCTGACTTGCTATAAGTAAGATGACGGAACTGATACATGCAAGTACAACAGAATTGCCAACGGTATGTTTTAAATCTTCGATTTTTCCGGCACCAAAGTTTTGTGCCATCAGTACGGCAAAACCCTGTGCCAGCCCCTGAACTGTACTAAGGAGCATCCAGTTAAACCAGTCGGCACTGCCAAGGGCCGCCAGTGCTTCCACGCCAAGCGCCTGGCCGACAATCATTGTATCAACAACAGTGTAAAGCTGTTGGAAAACATTGCCTGCCATCAACGGAAGCGCAAAAGTGAAAATTAAAATATATGGATTTCCCTCGGTCATCGTTTTTGTCTGTGCTGACATTGAAAGTTACCCCTCTCTGTAAAATATCACTAAACATTCTCAAATATTCTGACATGGACCCCGTTATTATTGCTGCCATAATATTTGTAAATACCATATCCATCATATGATAAAAAAGAAAAAAAGGCAAGACGGTCAAAGCAGTTTTATCAAGAAAAACGAAGATGCTGTCTTGCGAGATGAAAGATGTCAGGGCTGAATAGAATCCCATAGCGGTTTTGGGTTATTTGTGCTAAAATAGTATCGATATTTTGAAACAGATGGGGATTACAATGGATTATCATTTCGAACATACTGAATTTTCGGACAAATTACCGGCAAAGTTTTATATTCACACAGCCCGCAATTTCACTCAGGTACCTATGCATTGGCACAGTCATCTTGAAATGAATCTGGTACTTTCCGGGACATGTCATATGTATACGCAGGGCAGTTACAAAGATATACAGGGCGGTGAACTATGTATTATTAACAGTGAAGATATTCATGGGGGAACGCCGGAGCGGGAAAGCAATCTGCTGATGGTGACACTGTTGATTTCCTATGATTTTTTGAAACAAATATGTCAGGACAACTATGATAACCTGGTGTTTGTTCCGGATCATGGTGTTCATACTGAGGCTGTTAAAAATGCAATGATGGAAATATATAAAATCAGCTGCAGTGAAAATAATACCTCCAATGTTGAAGCCTGCCGGAGCGAAAACGACGGTTACAGTGAAAATAACGTTTATAGTTTTCTCAGTGTGAATGCATTTTTATATCAGATTTTATATCATTTATTTACAGGCTGTGCACATAACAGGCAGATGTATCCGACAATGATATCTTCAAAATATCTTGAAAGATTTAAGGACATTTCACAGTATATGGCAGCGCATTATACAGAATCTATAACACTGTCAGGGCTGGCAAAACAGTTTTTTATTTCTCCGGAACATTTATCAAGATGTTTTAAGCGGTACATGGGTATGACTTTTAAGGATTATCTGGATAGTATCCGTATAACCCATGCATGTACAGAGGTGATCCATTCGGATCTGTCGATGATGGACATTGCGCTGAAAAATGGGTATTCTGATACGGAGCCATTTTACAGAGTGTTTAAAAAATATTATCATACGACACCGGCAGCATACCGTAAGCTTCACGGGGGAAAATACAATTAATACAGACTGTGCAGTATTTTTCATCGAAAAAATTAAGAATCAGGGCTTTTTTATCAAGAATCGGGGCTTTTTTATTAAGAGTCAGAGATTTTTATCAAGAATCAGAGATTTTTATCAAGAATCGGGATAGATAAGCCCTGGTTCTTTTTGTTACAATCCTTATAGTCTGACGTAAGGAGTGTGCGAATATGCTTAAAGAAAAAATCAGTTATGGACTTGGCGATTTTGCCTGCAATTTATTTTTTACAATGTTTACATCATATATTATGTATTATTATACAGATGTTGCTGGGATAGGACTCTTTGCTGCCGGGGCGATCATGGCAGTATCAAGGGTTGTGGATGCTTTTGCGGATCCGGTAATCGGGCGTCTTGTGGACCGTACAAAAAGCCGTTTCGGTAAAGCAAGGCCGTATATTTTGTGGATGCTTATTCCGATGTGTGTAATGAATGTTCTTGTATACTCGGTACCGGAAGTGTCCGGTAGTGCGCGGACAACCTATGCAGCGGTGACATATATTTTATTCAGCGTGACATATACTTTTTTAAATATGCCTTATACGTCCATGCTGGCAAGCGTATGCACAGAGGATAAAGAGCGGCTCTCATTTAACATGTTTAAAAATATTCTTGCAAACTCGGGGGCATTTATCGTATCAGGACTGACACTGACGCTGGTACATTTTTTCGGCGGACAAAATACAGGCAGAGGATTTACATGTACAGCAGCTTTATTCAGCTGTATTGCGGCTGTAATGCTTTTTATCTGTTTTAAAAATACGAAGGAAAAAGTTGTGTGTGACAGTTCGGATATGTCGTTTAGAGCTTCTGTAGGCGTGCTTGTAAAAAACAGACCGTGGATACGGCTCTGCCTGATCTGCCTTCTGACATTTATAACGCTCATTGCAAGAAATCAGGCAATGATTTATTATGCAAAATATTATTTGAATCGGGAAAATCTTTCTTCTGTGCTTCTTGGAATCACGAATATGATCGCACTGCCGTGTGCACTTTCTATTCCGGTGATTGCAGGTAAGTTTGGAAAGAAAAAAGTACTGGCAGTCAGTCATATGCTGATTTGTCTTTCGGCTTTTGGCATCTTTATTTTTGATACAAATATACCGGTGATTATTGGAATGACATGTATCGGTTCGGCAGGTTTTTCACTGGCAACAAGTCTGCCATTTGTCATGCTGGCAGATACGATTGATTATGCACAGAGCCAATGGGGCATACGGCCGCAGGGGTTAATGACCAGCATTTTCGGGTATATGGCAAAGCTTGGTATTGCTCTGGCGGGGATATTTGTTTCGGCAATTCTGTCCTTTGGCGGATATGTGGATAATACGGCACAGCTGCCGTCAGCTCTGAATGCCATACGATTTGCGTATGTGGGGATACCGATGATGTTATCAGCAGTGACATCTGTGCTGAGCCTGAAAATGAAAGATGTCAGTGCGGTATGATATCTCTTGACTTCCAGTAGTATTTCGACAGCTTTGTCGTTTTTATTATCTTCACATTCCGTTAATCCTTCCGAAGATAAATACTTTTCCAAAAAGTCATCAGCTTTGAAAAGCCTTTTTCCATTTCGTCCATATCCACATTACCACGCTGGACCATCTCCCAGAGATAGCCCTCAGACGCCCAATACATGTCGCGATACATCATAGGAATATCCAGTCCGGGAATAAACTGTTCCGGATTCATGTTCAGAAGTGTCCTGTCTGCTTTAAGATTAAAGTATTTGTGGTAGCTTTCCTGTACGGCGGCGGAAATATCAGGATCCTTTTCGTAAAAAGCTTTAATCGTAAAGTTTGCCATATCGGGGTAGAGACGGATAATTTCCATCTTTGCCTTCATACCTTTTTCCATGCTCTCAAAGAGATTTTTCTGTCCGTAACAGTTGTACTTTGTGAGAAATTCTATCGTTATTTTTGCGCATTTGTCCCACAAAAACATATACAGCTCTTTTTTGTTGTGAAAGTAATGAAAGAGCAGTGATTTGCTGATGCCTGCCGCATCTGCAATCTCACTCATGGGGCTGTTTTTATAGGAATTTTGTGAAAATACCCTGTATCCTGCGTTGATGATTGCCTGTTGTTTTTCAGCAGGCAAAGAAAAGAACCTTTCATTCATGTTATAACCTCCGTTAACCGATTCGGTCAATATTATTATAAAGGCGTTGACCGATTTCGAGAAGACCCTTCTGAAAAATATATGGATATCAGCAATATCTGCTGATGGAGAACTGCTGAAAGATTCAACTATTTCCAAAATGGAAATAGTTCAGCAAGAAGGTACTCGCAATGTGAAAAGAGAATAGAAATTTTATAATCTGGACGCTATTATTTCCGTAGGCTATCGTATCAATTCACGCAAGGCAACACAATTTAGAATTTGGGCAACAAGCATCCTAAAAGAATATATGATCAAAGGCTTTGCCATGGATGATGAACGCTTAAAGCAAGGGAAAACAGCGGTGATATCAAATGAGCAGACAGAAAGAACTTCGCCTCAATTTGAGACGAAGTTCTTTCTAATATTAAATCCGTTCAAATACAGGGATATATTCAAGCGGCGCTTTTGCTGTGATCCACTGACCGCCTTCCAATACGGTATCCCGGTCGTTTGTATCCCTCCATGTGCCTTCCGGCAAATACACGTTACGTTCTCTCATGCCGGCTTCAAGAATCGGTGCTACGAGATATTTAGAGCCGAACATGTACTGATCTTCAAGATTCCAGCAAACTAAATCCTGCGGAAATTCATAGAACATCGTTCGAAGGAGCGGTGCTCCGGTTTCAGAGGCTTCTTTCATCAGAGATTCCAGATATGGTTTCATTGCCCATCTTTTCTCCAGATGTTTTTTAAGAATTGCAAAGACTTCGTCACCATAGCTCCAAAGTTCATTGGCATGTCCCGTAAAGAGATATCCGCCGCCGTATTCAAGGTCAGATAACGGCTCAATATTGTGCGGTCCTCTGTTGCCGTGCATACGAAGAATCGGTGTAAATACCGCATACTCAAACCAGCGAATCAGCAGTTCGTGGAAGTACGGATCATCCACATCGTCGGTCATAAATCCGCCGATATCGGTGTTCCACCACGGGATTCCGGCAAGACCCATATTCAGTCCGGCGGATACCTGGTCACGGAGAGATTCAAAAGTACTGTTGATATCACCTGACCAGAAAAGTGTGCCGTATTTCTGGCTTCCGGCCCATCCGCAGCGAATCAGGTGGCATATATCCTTTTCTTTGCCGTCAGCTTTAAGCCCCTCATAGAAAGCTTTGGCCAGCATCTTCGGATAGATATTGGTGACTTCCAGTCCTGTTCCGAGATAGTAGCGGTAATTGCTGTAGTCATATACGCCAAAGTCAGGCTCGCAGTTGTCCAGCCAGAACATGTCAATACCGTAATCGGCATAGTTTTTCTTGCATTTTTCCCAAATAAATTTCTGTGCTTCAGGATTTGTAACATCAATAGCAATGCAGTCGCCTTCGTAATCATAAGTTTGATTACTGCCGTGTTCTGTTCTGATTAAAAGACCGCGGTCCCATAATTCCTGGAAGTTTTCACTTCGTTTGTCAACGTCGGGCCATACAGAAACAACAACTTTTGTGCCCATCGCATGAAGTTCATCGAACATTGCCTTAGGATCAGGCCAATATACCGGATCAAAGTGCCAGTCACCCTGTCTTGTCCAATGGAAAAAGTCAATGATGATGACATCCAGTTTGATGCCCAGTCTTTTGTATTCCCTTGCAACGCTTAAAACTTCCTCCTGCGTGCGGTATCTTAATTTGCACTGCCAAAGTCCGAGCAATCCGTCAGGAAGCATTGGCGCACGGCCAACAACCTCGGTATAGTTTCTGACAAGGTCAGCCGGCTGGTCGCCTGCAGTGATCCAGTAATCCATTTCCTGGGCAGCAGCAGCTGTCCATTCCGTATAATTTTTTGCGAATGTCGCCGTGCCTACGCCCGGATGGTTCCAGAGAAAGCCATAACCTAAGCTTGATATGGCAAAAGGAATGGAAACCTGTGAATTTCTCTGGGCAAGCTCTAATGTACATCCTTTTAAATCCAGATAGGGATGCTGGTATTGTCCCATGCCGAAGAACTGTTCGCCGTTATTGCTTTCAAATCTAACCGTCAGTTCATAGTGACCTCCGACAATCGGGCGATATTCTCTTCCTGTTAATTTGAGACAAATACTTTCTTTGGAAACCGTGCCGTCATAAAAGCGGTGGTATTCCTGAAGAAATTTCTTTCCGTCTTTGAAAAATCTCAGGATACCGTTTGGATTGATCGTCATTTTTAAACGTCCGTTGGTAATCTGTGCTTCATTTTTCTGTTCGTCGATCTCTACAACAGCCTGTCTGCCGGATTGCGGCACTTCTTCCTCCAGAGCCCAGTTATTCCCGGTAAATTTCGGATAGCGGGAAGCACGCACCCGCAGCGCATCCTTTCCCCATGGTTCAACGAAAAGCATTTCTCCCTGATGGTTCATCAGTAATCCGTTGTTCATTTTTCTAAACTGCATATTGTAAACCTCCTTGCATTTTATTATACATTGTTGTTTTGGTTTGTTATAGTACGCACAATATGCGTGCTGTAACCTGATTTACTTTGATTTGCTGTATCAATTTTACCTGTATCCAGCTATGCTTGTATATAGATGATGATTGTATTATAATGCATATGAATGATGAATTTCTTTAAATATTTTCATAAAAACTAACACAATATTAACATAAGGAGACTTCATATGGAAGAATACGCGATCCTTCTTGAAGAACCGAGAGTACATGGTCACGCCGTATTTCCGTGTGCTGCTTATCAAATAGAGGCAGTCAGGGATAATGCGGAAAAAATATACTGTCACTGGCATCATGAACTGGAGCTTTTACTTGTACTTGAGGGCAGCGCTTTTTTGCATGCAGGCCATCAGGCTTATCCGATTGAGGCCGGGGATTTTGCATGGATTCCCTCAAATGCTGTCCATATGGTATGCGGAGAAACAAACACGGTATTTCGTTTTATTGCAGTTGTATTTCATCCGGATCTTATCCGCAGTTTTGGAAACGATGCAATACAGGAAAAGTACCTGACACCTCTTATTCATTGGCAGTTCGATTGTCCCCTTGTCTTAAAAAATGCCGCTGAATTTCAAAAACGGATTCTGGATATTGTTTCGGCATACCGGGAAAGACCGGCAGGATATGAACTGCTTATTAAGGCGCATCTGATGGAAATATGTTTATTGTTGTATCAGTATGCGTCAGATTTTCAAATCCAAAAGCAGGATTCAAAGGACAGTCAGACAGCTTTGGCAAAAGAAATGATGCTGTATTTGCAGGAGCAATATAATGAAATGTTTACGCTGACAAAGATGGCCGAACATTTTCATATCAGTAAAGGGCATCTGTGCCGTTTTTTCAAGAAAATGACCAATATGACCCCTGTGGATTATCTGAACTATTTCAGGGTGACTAAAAGTGCCCGGCTGCTCCGTGATACAGATGACGCAGTCAGTGAAGTGGCTGTCCGAACCGGTTTTAATAATATCAGTTATTTTAACAGGACTTTTCGCAAGTATATGCACATGACACCCGGTGATTACCGGAAAAATCCGGAGCATGTTGGTCAATAAAAATTCAAATCTTTAATAATGGTTACTGTGCAGAGCCAGGCAAAATTTCAAAAATCTCTGTTATTTTATTGACAATGTTTTCGTAGTGTAGTAAACTTGATTTGATGGTAAAACATGTTATATGATGTTATAATACATGTATGCTGAAAAACAGGTTAAGTACCGGTATATTGGTCGGTCAGATGAGAGTGAAATAGATTAGGGATATGTGAGAATATAAGTCTGATGATTGATGGCATAAAGTCCGGTTTTTATTCGTATAATCCGGACTGTACATGAGGTTTAATGAAAGAAAAAATGGTATAAAGCCTGATGTTTATTGGCATACACTCAGTTGCACTGAAGGAGGATGAGAATCATGAAAAAAATAGGTGTTTTAACAAGCGGCGGAGATTCACCGGGTATGAATGCAGCCATACGTGCGGTTGTGCGTACAGCGCTTAAAAAAGGCATGCAGCCGATTGGTTTTATTAAAGGATATAATGGTCTGTTATACGAAAACTACATGGAAATGGACTGGTCCAGTGTTTCAAATATTATTCAGAGAGGCGGAACTGTCTTAAAGACAGCCAGATGCAAAGAGTTTTATGAACCTGAATACCGTCAGAAAGCTTATGAAAATGCAAAAGCAATGGGACTTGACGGTCTTGTAGTTATTGGCGGTGACGGCTCTTACAGAGGTGCAGGTTATCTTTCGGAACTGGGACTGCCATGTATCGGTATCCCGGGTACGATTGACAATGATATTGCATGTACGGACTATACGATCGGTTATGATACCGCGATGAATACAGTTGTTGAATGTGTTGATAAACTGAATGATACAAGCCAGTCTCATGAACGATGCAGCGTCATTGAGGTTATGGGACGCCATGCCGGTTATATTGCACTGAATACAGGTATTGCCACAGGTGCAGTTCAGATTATGACAGAGGAAATCCCTGTCACTGTGGAACAGGTTGCCGAAAACATCGAAAGAACAAGAGGCTATGGTAAAGACCACTTTATCGTTATCGTATCCGAAGGTTTTGGCAATCCGAATGAAGTGGCACTGAAAATTCAGGAAATCACAGGCATCGATTCCCGTGCTACAATCCTTGGACACATTCAGCGCGGCGGCAATCCGACACTGAGGGACCGTGTCGTTGCGACAATCATGGGTAATTACGCAGTTAATCTGCTTGAAGCAGGAAAGACAAACCGTGTGATTGCGATGAAAGACCATCATTACGTGGATTATGATATTCAAGAGGCGCTTGCTATGAAAAAAGGCCTGAATATGCAGTTTTATGATGCGATGCTTGATGTCAGCTGCTAATCTGATATTTTCATGCGAGCATGAATGCATGACCTTTTGACCTGGCGTTATATTATAGAAAAACAGGGCATTGCCCATTGACAGACTCCCACTGAGTGGCAGGTTTTTATAATGAACTTGTCTGCCGGAGCGGAGCATATCAATGGAGGATGTCCTGTTTTTTATATCAAAGGAAAGGTTGCCCGCTTTGGTTTAAATTCCTGATTTTATAAAAAAATATATAAAAATCCTATTGACATTTAAAATGTAAGTGATATAATACTTTAAAAATAAATAGTTTAAAACTAAACGGTTTAAAACTAAAATATAAGGACTTATATTAAACAGCTGTATATTAGCTGAATATTAGTTATACATTAGTTATATATTAGCTGAATATTCGTTATATATTAGCTGCATATTAAGTTCCGGAAAGTTACTTCGTAAACGGAGTAAGTCTCTCATAAATGAGGGGCAGGAAAGTGAAGGCGGACTCGTCCGCTTTGTTTTTGAAAACAAATTGGCACTCATTCAAAAAGAGTGCTAGCAAAAAAAGAAAGGCAGGTTACTATTATGAAATTAAGACCATTAGGAAACAGAGTTGTTTTACAGTATGAGAAAGCAGAAGAAAAGACACAATCTGGAATTATCCTGCCAGACAGTGCCAGAGAAAAACCGGAAGATGCAGTTGTTGTTGCTGTGGGTCCGGGGACTGATGATGAAAAGATGTTTGTTAAAGAGGGCGATAAAGTCATATTTACAAAATATGCCGGAACTGAAGTTAAACTGGGTGATGAGGAATACACGATTGTAAATCAGAGTGACATTATTGTAATTGTCCAGTAATTAAGGCAGAAAAAATATTCCCGTCAGACAGTGCAGCCTGACGGAGAAAATAATGAGCTGTTTTATATCACAGAAAGAAAATGATTTTAAATAGATTGAAAGAAGGAATTCATGATGGCAAAGGATATTCGTTTTGATGTTGATGCGAGAGAAAAAATGGAAGCAGGTGTCAATAAGCTTGCAAATACAGTGAAGGTTACCCTGGGACCAAAAGGAAGAAATGTTGTTCTTGACAAATCCTACGGTACACCGCTGATTACAAATGATGGTGTTACCATTGCAAAAGAAATAGAGCTGGATGACAGATATGAAAATATGGGTGCACAGCTGGTTAAGGAGGTTGCCACAAAGACAAATGACATTGCCGGTGACGGTACGACAACAGCGACAGTTCTGGCGCAGGCACTTGTTAATCAGGGCATGAAAAATATTGCATCCGGCGCCAACCCTATGATTTTAAGAAGAGGTATGAAGAAAGCCTGCGATGCAGCCGTTGACGCATTGGAAGAGATGAGCTGTCCGGTAACAGGTAAGGAACATATCGCAAAGGTTGCCGCTATTTCCGCAGGCAATGAAGAAGTCGGTGAAATGATCGCCGATGCTATGGAAAAGGTCGGCGAGAATGGTGTGATTACTATTGAAGAAGCAAAAACAATGAAAACAGAAAACGACGTTGTGGAAGGCATGCAGTTTGAAAATGGTTATCTTTCCACTTATATGTGTGATGACAAGGAAAAAATGGTTGCCAATATGGAAAACCCTTATATCCTCATTACAGATAAGAAGATTTCAAATATTCAGGATATTCTTCCGGTACTTGAAAATGTCATGCGTGCCGGCCGGGAGATTCTGATTATTGCTGAAGATGTGGAAGGTGAGGCACTGACAACACTGATTCTTAACAGACTGAGAGGCACAATCAAAGTTGTAGCCGTTAAAGCACCGGGCTTTGGCGATAACCGTAAAGCAATGCTTCAGGATATTGCCACTCTGACGGGCGGACAGGTCATTACTGACGATCTTGGACTTCAGCTTAAGGATACAACGATGGATATGCTTGGCGGTGCCAAATCTGTTAAAGTTACGAAAGACAATACAACCATTGTCGGCGGTAAAGGTAAAACTGAGGATATTGAAGCAAGAATCAATACGCTTAAGAGACAGGTCGCAGAATCATCAAGTGAATATGATCAGGAAAAACTGATGGATCGTGTCGCAAAACTTGGCGGCGGTGTTGCTGTCATCCGTGTCGGTGCCGCAACCGAAACTGAAATGAAAGAGGCAAAATACCGTATGGAAGATGCGATGAACGCAACAAAAGCAGCAGTATCTGAAGGTATTATCTGCGGCGGCGGTTCAGCATACATTCACGCGCAGAAAAAAGTCAGCGCTCTGGCTTCTTCTCTGGAAGGCGATGAAAAGACAGGGGCAGAAATCGTTGCAAAAGCCCTGGAAGCTCCGCTGTACGCCATTGCGGAAAATGCCGGCCTTGAAGGTGCGGTTATTGTTAATAAGGTTAGAGAAAGTGAACCGGGTATAGGCTTTGATGCTGTTCATGGAGTATATGTAGACATGCTGGGTGCAGGCATCATCGATCCTGTAAAGGTAACAAAACATGCACTTGCCAATGCTGTCAGCGTTGCGGCAACATTGCTTACAACAGAAGCCGCAGTTGCTGAAATCAAAGAACCGGCGCCGGCAGTACCACAGCCGCAGCCGGAAATGTATTAATGTCAATGGACTAATATAAATGTATTCATGTAAATGTTTAATAAAAAGTTACTGAAGATGCATTTGATTGAAAACAAAAATCAAATGGGAACGGAAAGTTTCCGGCTTCAAACAAATCAACTGACTGTCAAAAAATGAATAGTTTTAAAACCGGACTGAAGTTTTCAGTCCGGTTTTGCTGCGTTTAAAGCATATTAAAGTTTTGACATATATTTCTTCTCAAGCATATCAATGATTTTGTACAGACCTGCGGCAATCAGACAGAGGATAACAATACTCATCATCACCCAGTCCAGCTTGAATACCTGACTCCCGTAGATGATGAGATACCCCAGGCCCTCGTTGGCTACGAGGAATTCTCCGATAATAACGCCCACAAGGCAAAGACCGATATTCACTTTCATGCTGCTGATAATGGCAGGAAAGTTTTCAGGAAGGACGACTTTAAACAGGCCGTCTTTTTTTGTGCCGCCAAGTGTTGTAATTAAAAGCAGTTTATCCGGGTCTGTTGTTGCAAAGCCTGTATAAAGGTTGATGATTGTACCGAAAACAGCAAGGAGAATGGCACAGACGATAATGGTCTTCATGTTATTTCCAAGCCATACGATCAGTACGGGGGCCAGTGCGGTTTTCGGAAGACTGTTTAATGCAATCAGATAAGGTTCGATGACTTCAGATATGCTTTTATTCCACCATAAAATGACAGAAATCAATATACCAATGAAGGTTACAAGAATAAAACCGATAAAGGTTTCAAGCAGTGTTATGCCGATGTGCTTAAATATAACAGCTTCGGGAATGAGTGTCATAAAAGCTGCAATGATCCGGGAGGGACTGCTGAAAATGAACGGATCAATGATTTTATATTTCGCGGTTATTTCCCAGACAGTAAAGAAAATGATAAGGATCAGTATCCGGTAAAGGGTGATCAGCCTTTGATGGCGATGATATTTCCGGATAAAATCAGTTTGTGCCGACATGAAGTTCACCCCACAGTTCATTAAAATAATGTCGGAATTCCGGGGCATTTCGGGCCTTCAGAGGTGTTTTTTCAGCAACAGAGAGGCTGATGTCCAGTATTTTTTTTACAGAACCCGGGCGCTTGGATAAGACAACAATCCGGTCGCAGAAGCTGATGGCTTCGGATATGTCATGGGTGACAAGGATTGCGCTTTTTCCTTCCTTTCGCAGGATTTGATATATATCTTCGGATACCGAAAGTCTTGTCTGGGAATCCAGTGCGGAAAATGGTTCATCTAATAAAAGCATTTGCGGAGAGAGTGCCAGTGTTCGTATCAGAGCGGCTCTTTGACGCATGCCGCCGGATAGTTGAGAAGGTCTGGCATCTTTAAATGGAGCAAGGCCATACTCTTCAAGCAGGTGTTGGACAAACCCGGTTTTTTCAGGTGTCAGGCAGTGATGGATTTCCGGACCAAGAATCACATTTTTATAAATGGAGCGCCATTCAAACAGGTGGTCCTTCTGGAGCATATAGCCGAAAGCAGGTGATTCGCTGTCTGATTGGAGATGATTTATAATGATGCCGCCGGTTGGTGTAAGTAAACCTGATATCAGGGACAATATCGTGGATTTACCGCATCCGCTGGGACCGATAATACCGAGAAATTCATGGGCATAAACGTCAAAGGAGACGTTTTTAAGCGCCTTTGTTTCGCCGGTCAGCGTATTGTAGGAAAAATCAATATTTTGTAATTCCAGTACTGGCTTCAAAGAGACATCTCCTTAAGAATATACATTATAAAATATAATATGCGCAGATGATAAAAAATGACAGAAAAAATATTTTATTGACTAATCAGTTATTGAAAAAACAACTCAAATGAAGTACGATTTTATTGTTTTGCGTAGTGCCCCGGAGATCGTAAAAAGTGATAAAGCGGTTTAAAGCAGCCTGTAAAGACAGGGCTGCAAAATTTTACAGTACTTAACGAACGAGGAGAGATAATTATGAAAAGACATGAAAATTATGTGGCACAGCAGAGCTTCATCATCATTTGCCGGATTCTAAAAGAATATGAAGGTATGTATTACAGGGATATTGCGGCGCAATTGAATGTTGATGCGGCACTGTTTTGCCGGTGGTTTAATGAAACTGTGAAATTAACTTCATATTACAATGAAAGACTGGTGAGGTATTTTTCAAATCCTTCATTTGCAATGTATAAAAATATACTGGTCGGTGATATTATTAAGAAGCTTCAGATTTCGGAGAATGGCAGTATTGCTTATTTTATTCATCATATGAGATATGATGCTCTGATTCGGTACCTTTTTTTGGAATTGACGATAACGGAAATTGAAAAAGAAAAGCATTTTGGTGAAATGTTTCCGGACATTGTCGTGGAGGCGATGGCAAGGAAAAAAGAAATAAGTGTATCAAAGTATATTGGTTATGATATTCTGGATCATACATTTGAGGGTTGTCCTGATGAGGTGCAGCAGCTGCTGAATCAGTTTAAAATAACTTCTGAAAATACGATTATTATGAATGTGGATGATACAAAAAATGAATTACGCCGCATTGTTATACATTTCAGTGATGATGATGAGATCGAAAAACACGGTGGTGAGTATGCAATGAAGTGCAGGCTCATGGCAACTTTGAAGGCGTTCGGGAAAATTGATCATATTATATTTCTAAAGCTGCCAAGAGGGGAAAAGAATATCAAAAATGTTCCTGAATTTGAGAAAACCGGCGACAGCGCGGCTCGAAAAATCTTAAAAATTATTAAAAAAGTCGGTCAAAGATAAATAACAGGTTAACAATCATGTGGGGATGTGATATAATGAGCCTTGCGACGGCTTGCGCTTGCGCAAAAGCCGGCATAAGGCGAATGCCTTCAACGAGACGAAGTCGAGGTGATATAATGAGCCTTGCTATCAAACACTTCCGGTTATTTGCATTGTACATGTAAATGGCATCACAGAAAGGGGAATGAATATGCAGAAAAAAGGATCAGCCGCAATCATAATCAGTATCGTATTGGTTATTGCAGCAATGGCAGTTGGTATCTTTGTAGGTTTTATGATAGGAAGAACATATAATAACAGCGGGCATTCGGGTGACGGCAATACTGTCCAGTCTGCGGAAACAAAGCCGCAGATCGATACAGCGGCAGACACCGATACTCAGCCGGAAAGCATTTTGGAGACAGAGGTGGGTACAGCAGACGAGACTGAAGGACAATCTGCAGTTGTTATGACCGTCGGTGACCACAGGGTTTCCATGGATGAAGTGAATGTCCGATTGTATTCATTGAGAAGCTATTATGTTCAAAGCTATGGCGAGGAACCGTGGGGTCAGGTCATGGAGGATGGCCGTACCGCGGCAGAGACAGCAAAGGATACACTGGAAGCAGATATCATTCGTGCTGAAATCTTTATGGATAAGGCGGCGGACTACGGTATTGAAGTGACGGATACGATGAAGTCAATGTGCAAAGAAGAGGCTGAAAACTTTATGAACGGTCTTGGAGAAGATGTGACTTCAGAGTTTGGCCTGACTATGGAAGCTGTAGAAAGTGTTTATGTGAAGTATCAGGTCATTACAGAAGTAACCAATGCTGTCAATGATCAGATCAGAGCAGAACTTTTAGCAAATGATGCCAATAAAAACCTTGATGAAAGTGAACTGGATGTAAAAATCAGTGAAGCATTCCAGCAGCAGGAAGAGGCATGGAAAGCGGAATATGATATTCAGTATTCGGATATCTGGGATAATATTGTTGTAGGTTCTGTAGGCTGATATGATAAAGTATGAAAATATTGTCAGCGCGAAATTTTTAGACAGGCCCAATCGTTTTATCGCGCTAGCCGAAATTTCGGGCCATATTGAAAAAGCTCATGTGATGAATACGGGCAGGTGCCGGGAGTTATTGATTCCCGGCACTGATATTTTCCTGCAGCAGCACGATGATCCGAAGCGAAAAACAAAGTATTCTTTAATTACTGTGCGTAAGGGTGGTCAGCTTGTGAATCTGGATTCCCAGGTTCCAAACGCACTGGCTGCGCAAATGGCGCTGCAAGGCTGTTTTTTGCCGGAGCCGGTGTTTGTGAAACGGGAAAAAACATACGGCGATTCCAGATTTGATATTTACTGTGAATCCGGAAACCGAAAAATGTTTATTGAAGTTAAAGGTGTAACGCTGGAGGAAAATGGCGTTGCACGTTTTCCGGATGCACCGACAGAAAGAGGCATCAAGCACATGCGGGGGCTTATCGATGCTTTGGCAGACGGATATGAAACAGCACTTGTTTTTATAATACAGATGAAAGGTGTTGCTTCATTTGAAGCGAATGTACGCACACAGCCTGAATTTGCCCGTGTACTGCTGGAGGCAAAAGAAGCCGGTGTTATGGTAAAAGCGTTTGACTGCATTGTGACTGAAAACAGTATTGCTGTGGATAGTGAGATTCCGGTAAAATATATTCAGGTGTGATGATGCGAAGCAGCCGAATGAAGATGAGGATATCGCATAAAGATGAAGCAATCGAATAGAGATGAAGCAGCCGCATGAAGATGAAGATATCAAATATTGATGAATCGGTGAGAAGAATAGAAATAATGGCGAGATGACAGAAGTTAATGTCGGATTAACGATAAATGATGAATAATAAATGATAAAGAATAGGGGAAAGTATGAGTATTTATGAAACATTAAATCCTGCGCAGCAGGAAGCCGTTTATCATGTTGACGGACCGCTGCTTTTGCTGGCCGGCGCAGGATCAGGGAAAACAAGAGTACTGACACACAGAGTTGCATATATGATTGAGGAAGCGGGCATTAATCCGTGGAACATTATGGCCATCACATTTACAAATAAAGCTGCTGGAGAGATGAGGGAGCGTGTGGATAAGATTGTCAGCTTCGGCGCAGAGGATGTCTGGGTCAGCACATTTCATTCCTCCTGTGTGCGTATTTTGAGACGATTTATTGATAAGCTTGGCTATGACAGAAATTTTACGATTTATGATACAGACGATCAGAAGGTTGTCATGCGAGATGTATGCAAGCGGCTGAATATCGATACAAAGGTATATAAAGAACGTTCACTGATGTCTGCCATTTCATCAGCCAAAGACGAACTGATCAGTCCTGAGGAGTATCTTTTACAGCATCCGGGAGACTTTGCAAAGCAGAGGATCGGAAATGTTTATAAAGAATATCAAGCAGTGCTCAGAAAAAATAATGCACTGGATTTTGATGACCTTATTTTTAAGACAGTTGAGCTTTTCAGACAGAATCCTGATGTACTTGAGTATTATCAGGAACGGTTTAAATATATCATGGTTGACGAATATCAGGACACGAATACGGCACAGTTTAAGTTTGTAAGCCTTCTGGCTGCAAAGTACAGAAACCTGTGTGTTGTGGGCGATGATGATCAGTCGATTTACAAATTCAGAGGCGCCAATATTTATAATATTCTTAATTTTGAGCAGGAATATCCGGATGCTCATGTGATTAAGCTGGAGCAGAATTACCGTTCAACAAAAAACATTCTGAATGCGGCCAATGACGTGATACATAATAATAAAGGCCGAAAAGCGAAAAGACTTTGGACTTCCAACGCAACGGGAGATCTGATCGAGTTTCAGCAGTATTATAATGAAACTGAGGAAGCCGAAGGCATTACTATGGATATTTTGGATCTTGTACAAAAGGGCGGCGCTTCTTATAGTGACTGTGCGGTTTTGTACAGGACAAACGCACAGTCGCGAAGCCTTGAGGAGCGATGTGTGATCAAAGGCATACCGTATAAAATTGTGGGCGGCCAGAACTTCTATCAGCGCAAAGAAATCAAGGATTTGCTTGCTTATTTAAAAACAGTGGATAATGGTCTTGATGATGTTGCCGTGAAGCGTATTATTAATGTGCCGAAAAGAGGTATCGGAGCGACATCCGTCGGCAAGGTGGACGAGTTTGCCGCATATAATAAAATGAGTTTCTTTGATGCTGCCAAAATGGCAAAAGAAATACCGGGTCTTGGCAGAGCTGCTGATAAAATTCAGTCATTTGCAGACCAGATACTGGTCTACCGTACAAAAGTACCATATATCGGTATTTCGGGGCTGCTTGATGAGATCATCAGCGACACAGAATATGTAAAATTACTGAATGATGAGGGTACACCGGAGGCAGAGAGCCGTATAGAAAATATTGATGAATTGAAAAATAAAATCGCGGCATATGAAGATGAAAATCCGGAAGGTACACTGACAGAATTCCTTGCGGAAGTGTCACTTGTAGCCGATGTGGATACGATGGATGCCTCAGAAGACAGAGTAGTTCTGATGACCCTGCACAGTGCAAAGGGACTGGAGTTTCCTTATGTATTCTTAAGCGGTATGGAAGACGGTCTGTTTCCGAGTTATATGTCCATTGTTGCCGAGGATGACGGTGAGTCCATCGAAGAAGAACGCCGTCTCTGCTATGTGGGCATTACGAGAGCGATGAAGCATCTGAAGCTGACATGCGCTAAAACTCGTATGGTTCAGGGGCAGACGCAGTACAATAAAGTGTCCAGATTTGTCAAAGAAATTTCCCGTGATTTAATAAAAATGCACGGCGTCGTTGAGAAAGAAAAGCCGGTTGAGCATTTTTCAAATTTCTCAAGTAAAATCAAGCCGTATACGGCAAATGGAAATGCTTTTGAAAATCCGGGACAGAAGGTGGATCTTCAGACACTGCTGGCACAGGGCAAAGTCATGCGCGGCGCCGGTATTTTTGATAAACCAAAGACGCAGAACATGAATTCTGCTGGTTTTAGTAAAGTACAGTCACAGAATGCGGGTTCTGCCGGTTTTAGTAAAGTACAGTCACAGAATGCGGGTTCTGCTGGTTTTAGTAAAGGACAGCCTCAGAATACGGGTTTTGCCGGTTTTAGCAAAGTACAGCCTCAGAATGCGGGTCCTGCCGGTTTTAGTAAAGTACAGCCTCAGAATGCGAATTCTGCCGATTTTAACAAACAGCCGCTGGATTATATGGAGGGCGATACAGTGCGTCATATGAAATTTGGTGTCGGTACTGTTATAAAAATTGTTGATGCAGGCAAGGATTACGAAGTCACAGTGGACTTTGAAAGGGTCGGCGTAAAGAAAATGTTTGCCAGCTTTGCAAAGCTCAAAAATGTGTAAAATTATATGGAATTTTTATAGATTTGGTGGTATACTAACACTATAGTTCAGGCAGAATAATGTCTGGCATATGCAGGGTGGAAAGGAGAACAAGAAATGAATAAAATTGAGGATATTTTGAAATTAGCAAGAGTCACAGAACTTATTCAGAAAAAAGATGAAGAAGAAGAAAAGAAAAAAACGATTGCTATTGTGCTTGCAGTCATCGCTGCAGTTGCGGCTGTTGCAGCAGTAATCTTTGCACTTTACAAATATTTTTCAGATGACAATTATGATGACTTCGAAGACTTTGAAGAGGATTTCGAAGATGACTTCGAAGACGATTTTGAAGATATGGATGATTTTGAAGACGAAGACGCTGCATCCGAGAAAAAAGCAGCAGAAGAAACTGAAGAATAATTGACGCATCGCAGCAAGTTAATTATGTCGTGTTACGTCTTGGAATCGGGGGATGTTGTGTGCATCCTCCGATTTTTAAGTTATCCGGAAGCGGGAGAATTATGGCAAAATCAGGCGGCCTCAATGACACTTGTTTCGGACAATAGGGATTTTACGTGAGATAATAGGTATTTCACATGTAATAATGAGGATTTCACAGGCAATAGTGAGAATTTCACATTCAATAATGAGAATTTTACAGGTAATAATGGCGATTTCACAGGCAATATAGAAATTAAAGAAGGAGTCGGATATGAAAAAGGGCGATATATTTGAAGGAGTTATAGAAAAAATAGATTTTCCCAATAAGGGCAGAGTTTATATAGATGACCAGAGGATCACAGTTAAGAATGGCATTCCGGGGCAGAAAGTCCGTGCAATGGTCAATAAGAAAAAAGGAAAAAAGCTGGAAGCAAGGCTGATGGAAGTTGTTGAAAAGTCACCTTTGGAAAAAGTTGAGCCGTTGTGCAGCAATTTCCCGGCATGCGGTGGATGTATGTATCAGACAATGGCATATGAAGACCAGCTTGAAATGAAAAAGAATCAGCTGAAAGCGCTTCTTGATGAAGCGATGATTTCCGGCGGACAGACAGATTCGGAGGGTCATGCGGATTATGAATTTGAGGGCATTATTGCCAGTCCGGTTCAAACTGCTTATCGGAATAAAATGGAGTTCTCCTTTGGTGATGTTTATAAAGACGGACCGCTGTCATTAGGTTTACATAAAAAAGGAAGCACCTATGATATACTGACCACAGACGATTGTAAAATTGTCCATGATGACTTTTGTAAAATTCTTCGCTGTGTTCTTGATTACTTTACAGAATTTCCGGCACCATTTTACAAAAAGATGCAGCATACAGGCTATTTAAGACATCTTCTTGTCCGCCGGTCCCATTCTACGGGGGAGATTCTTGTAAATATTGTAACAACAAGCCGGGAAAGCCATGATTTGATGCCTCTTGTAGGTCGGCTGAATGCACTGGAATGCCATATTGTCGGCATTCTGCATATCATTAACGACAGCCTGGCAGATGTCGTTCAGAGTGATGAAACACGGATTTTGTATGGTCGGGATTATTTTTACGAGGATATTCTCGGACTCAGATTTAAAATCACACCGTTTGCATTTTTCCAGACAAATTCAGAAGGCGCGGAAGTCCTTTATTCAACCGCCAGAAAGTACATCGGTGATACAAAAGATAAAGTCGTATTTGACCTTTACAGCGGTACCGGCACCATTGCACAGGTACTTGCTTCTGTTGCGAAAAAGGTGATCGGTGTGGAAATCGTGGAGGAAGCTGTGGAAGCCGCAAAAGTCAATGCGGAGCTGAATCATCTGGATAACTGCACATTCCTTGCAGGCGACGTACTGAAAATGCTTGATGAAATCGAAGAAAAACCGGATTATATCATCCTCGACCCGCCAAGAGACGGTATCCACCCGAAAGCATTGAAAAAAATCATTAACTACGGCGTAGAGCGTATGGTTTACATCTCGTGCAAACCGACAAGCCTTGCAAGAGATCTGGAAGTACTGCTGCAGAATGGATATACCGTTGAAAGGGTATGCGGAGTGGACTTATTCCCAATGACCGTGCATACAGAAACAGTCTGCCTCTTAAGCCGCATAAAATAAGGAAAATCAATATAGTTGCATACGGTAAAAATTATATTTGTCCACAATTTGTCACCGCAATTTTTAATATTTGTGAATGTTATGGCTTCCGTCATAGAAAAAAGTTATAGAAAGGGTTATAAGCTATGACAAACGAGTGTTATTCAGCATTTTATTTACTCCCAAAATCATTCTATTCACGTCAAATTCAATAAGGCTCCGGCATCAAATAAAGTGAC
>JALEHN010000028.1 GCA_022770525.1 Clostridiales bacterium | reverse complement strand
ATGATTTTAGCGGAGAAAATCACCAATGAGAGAAAGAAAAACGGATGGTCACAGGAAGAACTGGCAGAGAAGCTTTCCGTTTCAAGACAGGCTGTATCCAAATGGGAAGGGGCCCAGTCGATTCCGGATCTGCAGCGAATTATTCAGCTTTCTGAGCTGTTTGGTGTCAGCACCGATTATCTTCTGAAAGATGAATTGGAAGATAAGGTGGAAGAACAGCATATGTTCAATGGAGAAAATGCATTGTATGTGTCCAATGGTTCGGAAGGGGTGCAGCCATCCTATCTTCGAAAAGTGACAATGGAAGAAGCCAACACGTTTCTTGAAATGAAACGCAAAGGCGCACCGAAGGTCGCGAATGCAACAGCCCTTTGCATTCTCAGTCCAGCAATTCTTATATTTCTGGCGGGACTTGCGGATTCCGGCATCGGAAGTATATCAGAGGCTGCGGCGGCAGGCATAGGACTTGTGTTTTTATTCGGTATGATCGCGGCGGCAGTTTTTGTGTTTATTACATATGGAATAAAAGAAAGTCGGTTGGAGCATCTGGAAAAAGAAGTATTTGAAACAGAATATGGTGTTTCCGGTATGGTCAAAGAAAAACAGCGCGATTACGAAGGGACATTTACAAGAGGCATTGCTATCGGTGTTGTGCTTTGTATCATTGCGGTAGTGCCGCTGATTATTGTTGGCATTATGGAAGCACCGGATTACATTTGCTGCGCTTTTGTTTCATTTTTGCTGATTCTGGTTGCAGTCGGTGTGAATATCATCATTCGGGTCAGCATGGTCAAAGGCAGCTTTGATGCCTTGCTGCAGGAAGGCGAATTTACGAGGACGGAGAAACGTTCAAAGAGAAAGCTGGAGGCTTTCAACGGCGCTTACTGGTGTTTAGCAACAGCAATCTACCTTGGCTGGAGTTTCTGGACGATGCGCTGGGATATCACATGGATTCTGTGGCCTGTGGCAGGTGTGCTCTTTGCCGCTGTATCTGCAATTGCGAGGTTTATTACAGAAAAATAATGTATATACAGCAGGAAAATACATGTACAGTAAGAAAATACATGTGCAGTAAGAAAAGATATGTACAGTAAAATAATGATAAAGCCAGTGTGACGGAGTGCAATGATAAGCACTCCGCCTTTTGCATATGGAAAAGGAATAATCTTTGTGATATGATAGAGCATATGAACTTTTCCTACAGCTGCCTATAGAGGTTTGAAAATACCGGAGGAAAGATGTAAAGATGCAATGTTTTAAAAATTATTTTGTGGAAGGCCTGCAGGGGGCAGGTAAAAGCACGCTGGTAAAGGAGAATAAGTATTATGATTAATCGTGAAGATATGCTGGAGCTGACAAGAAGAATGACACCTGCCAGAACGTCCGTATCCCGGATTGCCGGTGCATATTTTGATGAAGAAGGATATGTGGATGGCACATTTAACGTTCATTTTATGAATTTGCCGCAGTCAGAGCGTACGAAAAATCTGAACTATGCAAAAACAGTTTTAATTGCAAAAACAAATGAAGCATTAAAAGATTACAGGATTTCTGGGGCCTCCAGAAAGCCGGGCAGCATATGGCAGCTTTTGGATGGCATCAAGGAAGCGGCATTAAAAAATGATGCCCTTCTTGATGTTTTTTATGAATTGGTCGGCGAAAAACTGCAGCCCGGATATCCGTTTGCCTGTTATTTGTATTTCGGTCAATATGATGTTCCGGTGAAAGGCAGCGACCATGAATGGCTTGAAGGATCGGAAGAAGTATATACTTATCTTCTTTGTACGGTCAGCCCGCTGGAAGGTGAATATGAGCCCGGAAAGCCGGAATATGGCTTCCTTTATCCGGCATTCAGGGAAAGAACAGGCGATGACGGGTATATCAATATCTATAAAGCAAATGATGGGAAATATAAAGCGCTGACGGCATGGCTGATGGATTAAACAATATATAATGGATATGTAACGGGTGAGTGAAATGAGAGGACGAATTTTAGAGGAATTGCAAAAAATTGAGAAAACAGAAAATGTAAGAATTATTATGGCGATTGAATCAGGAAGCAGAGCCTGGGGATTTGCATCTCCGGATAGCGATTATGATGTCCGTTTTATTTATGTAAGACCCCGGGAAGATTATTTAAAACTCGAGAGTGTCAGAGATGTGATTGAGTGGCAGTTGGATGAGGTTCTGGATATCAATGGCTGGGACTTGAAAAAACACTGCAGTTATTGTATAAATCAAATCCAACAGTTTTTGAATGGTGTGCATCACCAATCGTGTATTTTCAGCGGGAAGAATTTCAATGGTTAAAAGATATGCTTCCAAAATATTTTTCAGCGAAAAAAAGTCTTTATCACTATTGGCATATGGCAGAAACGAATTATCGAATGTATTTAAAGGGTGAAACGGTTCGGATAAAGAAATATTTGTACGTTTTACGTCCATTATTGGCTGCGAAATGGATCATTGACAGAAAAAGTGCTCCGCCAATGTTGTTTCAGGAATTGATTGATACAGAGCTGGAAGATGAGCTGAAACCGGATGTGGAGAGGCTTTTAGAAATAAAAAGGAGAATGCCGGAAATAGGAGAGGCCCCGAAAATACAGTCAATCAATGATTATATCGAAAAGACATTGCCGGAAATTAAAGAAATTGCAAATAGTTTAGAGGAGAACAAGGTGGTGTGGAATGATTTAAATCAATTGTTTCTGCGAATGATATGAAAATGAGCGGGTGATGAACGGAGATACTGATGTGAAAATAATTAATTCACAGGCAGCACAAAACGTCCTGCGTATACATGGCAGGACGTTTTAACAGGCGGTTACGCCGCACCGACGAAATGCGAAGCATTTTGAGGTTAGCTCTTAACATTTACGATTATTTAAGTAATTCTTTAATGTTGATTTGCAGGTTATTATATATACCAACTTGAATTGTCTGGTCAAACGGTACGATCATTGGCGCGGCATCTACTTCGTAATGATAGATTGTTGTGCGTTCTTTTTCCGGGTCTACGATCCAGTATTCACGAACACCTGCTTCAGCGTAACGACCGTTTTTAATATTATAATCCATTTTGCGGCTGGTAGGTGATACGATTTCAATAATAAAGTCCGGTGCACCTTTGCAGCCATTGTCTGTAAGCTTGTTTTTGTCACATATGACACTTATATCTGGTTCAACGTAAGTTTTATCATCAGCATTTAAATGAACAGCAAATGGGGCGGGATAGACTTCACAGGAACCGTTGTTTGATTTTATATGATTTAAAATTTTATAATGGAGTTCACTTATTAATTTTTGATGTATTCTGCTTGGAGGAGCCATCATGTAAATTTTGCCATTAATGAGTTCAGCACGTTCATTTTCCGGCAGATTATAAATATCATCTATTGTGTGCGTGTTTTCTTTTGGTAATGGCATAGGAACACATCCTTTCTAAAAAATATTTACAGTATATTGTTAGTGTACTGACCACTTGATATTCTGTTTATACTTTATCTTAGTGTTTGATGTAAAAATGCAGGCATTTTACGTCTGTTTTATGAAATTTTGCCTGGCTCTGAACAGTTACATATTATCATAAATATATTATTGTTACAAGCCGGGTATCTTTCAATACTGCGAAGATATCCTGGTATAGTTACGATATATACTTTATTGTTTTGATTAGATAGATTTGGGGGTGATGAATATGAAAATATTTGTAAGTGCATGTCTTTTGGGTGAAAACTGTAAATACAATGGTGGAAATAATTATAGTGAAAAAGCAGCAAACTTTATCAAAGGGCATGAGGTTGTGGCATTGTGTCCGGAAGTTGCGGGAGGCCTTCCAGTGCCGAGAGATTCTGCTGAAATAGTAGATGGTATTGTAAAAACAGAATCGGGACGATCAGTGGATGAGGCGTTTAGGGCCGGTGCGAAGAAGGTTACAGCGGAAGTGATAAAACAGAAAGTCGAACTTGCCCTTCTGCAGTCAAGAAGTCCAAGCTGTGGGATGAACGAGATTTATGATGGTTCATTTTCCGGAAAGAAAATCAAAGGGCAGGGAATATTTGCGAAAATGTTGACGGAGCAGGGAATCAAGGTGATTGACGTTGAAGATCTTATTACGGAGGAAAATTAATGGAGATTAAAATTGTAGATTTACCGGAAATTGCCATTATTGGTAAAGAAGGATTTTGTACAGAAGATGCTAATATTGTACAGAATTTATGGAAGCAAGCAAATGAAAATTTTGATGAAGTATCAGAACTGGGAATGAAAGAAAAGAATGGAGCATTCGTTGGATTCTGGGGTGCAATGAGTGATGAAACAATGTCTTTTGGACCATGGACGAACAACTTCACACGCGGATATTATTTGGCGGGGATTGAGGTCTATAAAGATACAGAACCACCGGAAGGCTGGAAAAAATGGATCATGCCGGCAAGAAAATATTTAGTAGCGGAAGTAGTGTTTGAACATTATATGGAAACATTTATGGAAGTACTTAAAAACCAGATTCCATCAAGAAACATGAAATTAAGCGGTGCAGCATGTGATTATACAGAACCTTCAACAGGAAAGAATTTTATATTTTTCCCTGTTGAAGATTTATAGATTTTGCGGCTGATATTAATTTTATGTTTAATTTTATTCTAACATATAGATCGTTTACAAGGATATTCGGTACATTTATATGATAATGCAACGATAGGTGAATAATATGGCTGACTTACAAGTGAATATTATCTACAGCAAACGCAAGACCATTGCTATGGAATTAAAAATGGATGGCATCATTGTACGGGCGCCGGAAGGAATGAGCCGCCGTGCAATTAATGCATTTTTGGACGAAAAGCGGGGATGGATTGAAAAACATTTGGAGAAAATACAAGCACGAAAAGAAGCTTTGGAACAACTTCAACCATTCACGGTAGATGAAATCAATTCCCTGATTCAAAAGGCATTGGCTGTCATTCCGGAGAAAGTTAAGAAGTACGCACCGATTGTCGGTGTTCATTACGGAAGAATTACAATCCGTAATCAGCGTTCTCGATGGGGCAGCTGTTCCGGTAAAGGAAATCTGAATTTCAACTGTCTTCTGATGTTGTTTCCGGATGACGTGATTGACTATGTAGTTGTTCATGAACTATGTCACAGAATACACATGAATCATTCTGCTGAATTTTACGCGGAAGTAGAGCGCGTATTGCCGGAATACCGCAAATGCAGGAAGTGGCTTAAGGAAAACGGTGGATTATATTTAAGTCGTCTTCCATAGGAGAGGCCAAAAAGTTAAAATAGGGATACGCCACACCGACGAAATGTGAAGCATGTCCAAAATCAGTTACAGTACACACCCTGTGCGTACTGTAACAAATTGATATATGATTAAAAATTTTATACCGCAAGTATAATGACAAATGCTCAATATTCTGTTATAGTTAAGCAAGAAAGAAAAAGCGGATCTATTGGTCCAAGGAAAGGAAGAAACGCAGATGAACACAACGATGATTTTTAACAATCTTAAACATGAACGTTACGAAAACGCACTGGATACGAAACAGGGCTTTGCTTCTGAGTATATATTTTTAAGAGAGCGAAATCATATGTTCCGGGGAAAAACCGGAATATGAAGAAAGTTGTGTCAATCTATTGTATAGACATTATATAGTCATTATATAGATGGAGGATAACCGCTTATCTTGTGTGTGCAGGGTAGGCGGTTCTTTTTTTATGATTTGTTAGCCAGGTATAGTCCACTTTAAATAACCGCATGTTTCGCCGGCCTGCTTTTCCGATAGCACAGGCGTAAAAGCCTCAACGCAGCCCGCTACGTCTGCGTTTTTACGCCTGCACTCTCGAAAAAGCATTCTTACCAAAACTGTACGGTATTTAGCGTGGGTTATACTAGCAGGCGGAGCATTTCCAAAGGACATGTTGTCAGGAAGGAGAAATGATGTTTGAGATTAAAGGAAAAGTAAATACTGCTGTCTGTTATGCGAAGACTGCAGAGGATGAAGCAATTGAGCAGATCCGCAGAATGTGTGATTATGATTTTACACAGAACAGTAAAATCCGTATCATGCCAGATGTTCACGCAGGAAAAGGCTGTACAATTGGCACTACGATGACAGTAACGGATAAAGTAGTTCCCAATATTGTTGGTGTAGATATCGGCTGCGGTATGTATACCGTTTGTCTTGGAAAAGGGGATATCAATTTTGCCGAATTGGATGAGGCAGCTCATTTTGTACCATCCGGAATGAATATCTGGGAAGGAAGACAGGAAACCTATTTTCAGCAGAGAGATGAGATTATCCGTACCTATAAAAAACAGGACCGCAGAAAAGAAATTGCTGGTATTTATACAACATCAATCAATGAAGATACGATTGATGAAGCTCCAATGGCCTATAAATCTTTAGAAGATATTATCGGCGTGATTGAGGAATCCGTCGATGTGATTGAAATAATGAAACCAATTTATAACTTTAAGGCGAGCTGATCTGAATGGAAAACAATCAAAGTCTTTCTGTTTCGGATCAGGGAACCGGAACAGGAGGATGAGATGTTTAATTATCCGACCATTGATATGGTCAAGACTGGACAGAATATCATACGGTTGAGAATTCATAATGGATTTTCAGTGAAGGATCTCCAGGATGTGTTTGGATTTGCAACGCCGCAGGCGATATATAAGTGGCAGCATGGAACTGCAATGCCTACAATTGATAACTTGGTTGTGTTGGCAGCGTTATTCCGGGTGCATGTGGATGATATTCTTGTAATAAACACCGACTTGCAGATCAAGTTGGGTGCATAAAGACTGCAGACGCATTTCGTGTCTGCAATAAGGCGCCTTACTTTAAATAGTCAAGACGCCAGCCTTTAAAGCGTTGGATTTGAGGGATTGTATTTGTTGGCACAAAGGGGGGAGTGAAATGTTTCCAATAATTGATAAAAAAAGAACCGGAATTCATTTGAGAAGAATTATGGATGAACGAGGACTGTCAGTAAAAGATGTTCAGCAGTATCTTGGACTTGGCAGCATACAGAGTATTTATCATTGGTTGAATGGGTTAAGTATGCCGACCATTGATAATCTGTACGCTCTGAGCGAGTTGTTTCAGCTTCCGGTAGATGATATGCTGTGCGGAAGTAGACGATATACGCCGACAAGCAGACCAAATTCTCAATTCGAACGGTTACGTGCATATTACGAAAGGATTAATAAACACAAAGCAGCATAAATTTATAGGTAGAAGCTGAGGCGAAAGCAGCGGCTTTTTCTGAAATTTATGAGGCTATGAGCATGGACTTACCAACAGCCTTTCGAATGTTTATGACTAGAAGTAAGATGGTAAAAGGACTTCCATTTGAAGCGACATTGCCTGAACAAATGATTACAAGCACAGAGGCGAAGAATGCATTTTTGGAATTAAGAGAACAGGCAGCTGATTTACCAGAAATGTCTCTCGACGAAATCAATGCTGAAATATCAGCTGCCAGAGCAGAAAGAAAAAGGTAAGTGCGTATGGTGTAGATGTATTTCCGCAGCCAACAGGCGAAATTCTGGTTGATATGGATGATCTGATTTTTTATAAAGTTGCTATGGAAAAATGAGACGATGATGCATATCTGGTAACTGGGAATCAGAAGAACTAATCGATACGAGATTTTATTGTAACACCGACAGAAATGATGGCGATTATTAGGTAATCTGATTGCCCAAATATTTATACTACAAGTTCAATGACAAATGAGGAATCCTCCCGTATAATTATTTTCAGAAAGTATTTAAAAATGATTTGAGGGAGGACTTTTTTATGAGCGAAAAGATGTTGGTGACACAGGCTTTGGACGAAAGAGACCTGTTGGTAAAGAAGATAACTGATAAAATTTCAAAAGCAAGCTTTGTAGATACGATTAAGCCAAATGAGGACAAAGTATATGCTAAGAGAATTGATAAGGCAGAATATGCGAAAGAAGCGGAATCTGCATATCAGCAGATTAACGATTTGATCGAACGCTTCCAGAAAATTGATGCTGCGATTGTTGATTCCAATGCGAAGACAGAGGTAAAGACCTCTTATGGAACATTTACTGTAGCAGGAGCTATTTCACTTAGAAGCAGATTGCGTGGTATGGATTCTTATGAGGGTGACGCTGATTTCGAAGGAAAGCTTCAGGAAAAGTTAAATAATGAATACAATGAACGTGTACGTTTCTGTGATATTAAGAACAGCCAGCTTCAGAATACAGCAGAAAGCATGAGATTAAGTATCTTGGGACGTGATACCAAGGTAAAAGATGATAAGCCATTAGGTGTTGTTGACGCATATGTGAAAGAAAACACGACTGAACTTGTGGATCCATTGGATGTAAAGAAGAAGTTAGAGCTTCTTGAAGAAAAGCGTAACGTTCTGCTTACAGAATTGGATACGCAGATTAAGGTATCTAATGCAACTACCTTTGTTGAAATCGCATAAAAGAATTGCCTGCATTACGAAAAATCCGAACTTAGTTTCCCTGTAACGGGGTCATGTTACAAGAAGAACATACCAATTCTGATTAAATTGGGTAGCTCAATATAGAAGTGGCGCAGTTGGCAGCGCACATGGCTCAATCCCATGTTGTCGCAGGTTCAAATCCTGCCTTCAAAAAATTGGGTTTATGATGGTGTAAAAGAACATCTCCGGTTGTTAATTGTTTTGGGTTTTGTTTGAACTGTTAAACGTAAATAGTCAACAATTTTGTTCTTAAACTGTTTTGAGTCAATGGAAAACTTTCCTATAGGCATAGAAATGTGCTGAAATCCATGGAACAGGTTAAGGTGTTAAACTAATTGACCGGGAATGAGCCTCATGGCTGTAATGTAGGCATTATCATAAACGAAAGCCGTAGTGTAAGCTGCGGCTTTCGTTATGTTTCTATGAGAAAATGGATAGCGCGACTTTGGATCAGGAGAAATTAGAAGACAATAGAAAAGCATATATTAATGAACTAAAAAACTGGAGTTATAACTTAGAGAATATAAAGAAGGTGGTTTGATGAATTATTACATTGCAGATATGCATTTGGGACATAAAAATGTTTTGAAATTTGATTCCAGACCTTTTGAGAGTGTGGAAGAAATGAACAAAACCCTTATTGCAAACTGGAATGCAAAAGTAACAGATGAAGATGATGTTTGGCTTCTCGGAGATTTTTGTTATCGTTCAGATAAGGATCCGTCATTTTATTTGAAACAATTGAAGGGCAGAAAGCATTTGATTATTGGCAATCACGATAAGGCAACGGTTAAGAGTGCATCTGCATTAAAGTATTTTGAAAGCGTTGAGAGATTGCAGCATGTAAAGGATAGGAACCACAATGTAATTGTGTGCCATTTTCCATTAGCTACTTGGAACGCAATACGCAGAGTTTCCTTTTTTTACAACCGGCTTTATTTGGAAGTTCCATGAGTCAGGTACAGGCAGCGATTGCAGTTATATTGACTAAGATACTTTTTATTGACTATGCAAAAGTCGCAACATGTAAATAACAATTTGCAAAATGCATAGGAGAGTGCTATAATTTTCTTAAATTAAGGGCATGATTTATTACTGACAAGACATTGTTCATTGGTGTTTACCTTGATTTATGCAAGTGAATTCTGGTAAATAAATGAGAACAAAGAATTGACTGTAATTTAAAATGTCCAACATTTGCCTTCCTTTTGGAAGGCTTTGTTGGGACACTGTTATGCCTTTTAGTAAATTAATTACTGGGAGGTTTTTTGTTTATGGAAGCTAAGGATATTAGATTTATTCAGAATCAAATTGGTTACGAGTTTTCAAATACGGATTTGTTACAGCAGGCATTTGTAAGAAGATCATATTCAAATGAAAACGGCGGCCAGAACAATGAAGTACTGGAATTTATAGGTGACAAGGTTCTCGATTTTGTTGTTGTTAAGCTCCTTTGCACGAGGTTTGGAAGTATGACTTCCGATGCGGAATGGAACGAGTATGAGTGTCAGCATTCGGAAGGAAAGCTAACTGTAATTAAGAAAAGTCTTGTTCAGAAATCGAATCTTGCTTACAGAATACGAATGCTTGGTTTAGAACAGTTTCTTATTATGGGTCAAAGTGATTATAACCAGAATGTGCAGAACGAGGATTCTGTTCAGGAGGATCTATTCGAAGCTATCTTGGGGGCAATTGCTATTGATTCTAATTGGGATATGCAGACATTACAGGAAGCAGTGGAAATAATGCTGAATCCTGATGAGAATTTTGAGGGTGAAGAAAACTATGTTGAGATGGTTCAGGAGTGGATGCTTAGAGATAGCGGTTCGATTCCTTTGTATCATTTTGAAAAAGTCAATTCATCAACGTGGTATTTCCCTTTTGATGGAGTTTCACAGTCATTTAATGTGTTAGGAAGTCCGGAAGAAAGAGAATTGATGCAATCGACACATTGCTGTTTATTAAAGATTCGCGATAATCTTCCTAAATTCAGAGGATTTGGTAGAAGTAAAAATCAGGCAAGAAAAAATGTCTGTAAGCTTGCATATGAATATCTTAAAAAGAATGATTACCTTTTTACAATTGAAGATGAAATTGATGAACCCAGTAAAGATCAGGCAATCAATCAGCTGGAAATATTGGCAAGACGAGGATACTTCCCGGTGCCAACATATGATTTTTCGGAAGAATATGATTATAATGGAAATCCAGTCTGGCAGAGTAAATGCATGATAGAAGGCGAAAGCAAGGTATATAAAGCGAAGTCTTCTTCTAAGAAAGAAGCGAAGAAACAAGCTGCTTATAAAATGCTTAAATACGTTTTAGAAAATTATTAGAAAGAGGGCGCATACGAAGAAATTACTAATAGTAATAATTTGTAGTTGTTCTATGATCGTGGTTTGAAAGAATGGGACGCCGAAAAAGGATATTTTGCAGATGTGTGTCTGTATGTACCAGAGTACAAGAGACAGGTAGTAACAAGATTGCTATAGACTGTACTTGGCTTTCATTTGCTGGAAGAGTTTAAGTAAAGCATAGAGGACTCCGTTTTACATGGTATGAAAAATAAATTATAGGAAAGGTGTGAGAATGGTTATGGCATCAAAAGTGCAGCGGAAGGATCGAAAATACAAAGACCTTAATGCGAAGCAGAAAATAAGGATAGCAGAAAAGACTTATTTTGCATATCTGCGATTCTATTTGGAACATGAGCGGATGCCGGATGAAATGGAATCTGATAACATACATAAGAAACTGTTTCAGTTAGTATTGTCACTTGCACCACAAGCTGCATTTGATGATTTTGAAAAGCTTTGTCAGAAACGTGCTCTGGGATATGAAGCGAGGATACATACGGATCAGAATAAAGGTATCACTTTGGAATCTTTGAATGATAAGAAACGTAAGAGAACACCGGAAGAAAAGACTGCGCTTCAGAAAAAGAAACGTGATTTGAGAAGAAAGCGCAGGGAAAAGCGTAAACAGGAGCAAATGCTTCAAAATACAGATATGGATCAGGACGATACATTTTTCTTTATTGCAGGTTATACATCTGGAGGAGCACCTTATGGTTTAACGTGGGAAGAAATGGGACTAAATCCGGATGATGAGATTGAATGAGAAAGGTAGGAGAACGTGATGCAGGCAACATATTTCGTAATGTTAATGATTTCTATGGGCTATGTATTTTTTCTGCTAAATAAATTTCAAAAGCATATTTCGGTGTATTATACGCTTATGACGGTTGCGGTCGTTATCGTAAATCTGGGTTATCTGCAAATAGCCGGAGCAAAGACGGAGGAGGCGGTTCTTCTTGGAAATCAGGTGTACTGCCTGGCATATCCTTTTTTGCTGCTGTTCACAATCCAGGCCATTGCAGATTTGTGCAAGACGCGCATCCCGGCAACTGTGAGGGGGCTGTGCATTTGTATTAGCCTTATCATATTCCTGGGCGCTTCCTCCGTTGGACGCGTGGGTTGGTACTACCGCAGTGTGGAGCTGGTGATTCGTGACGGCTACACCTTTCTGGAAAGAGAATACGGCCCGCTTCATTTACTGAGCCCGATATACATCGTGATAACGCTGGGGTGCGGACTGATTATTGTTGTCAATGCGCTGCGCAAGAAGAAACATGTGTCCTATTTTGTCAGCGTGGGATCTTTGTTTCTGCTGATTCTGTGCAGTGCCACCTTTGTGGGAGAGCGAATGGTGGGTCTGAAAGTAGAACTGCTGCCAATCGCCTATACCGTTTGCGCCGGTGGAATTCTTTTGATGCTGAACCGGGTGGCCACTTATGATGTAAAGGGTATTTCCAGAGAAGCCATCGCGGAGAGCCGGGAGTATGGCTTCGTGATCTGTGATGGCAAATTCCGTTTATCCGGTGCAGATGAACAGGCCAAGCACTGGTTTCCTGAGCTGAACAAACTGAAGATTGATTACCGAGTTCAGGATTTTTCTACGGATTTCCTGCTTCAGCTAAGAAAATGGGTTCTGACAGGGGATTCGCAGGATGTTGTCTACTTTCAGCGTGAGGGTAGAATTCTGGAGGTTTGTCACTCCGTCCCCGAGATGAACCGGAGGACACTGCATTGTATCCGTATTCGGGATGACACCCCGCAGCAGCAGTACCTCAAATTGGTGGAGCGATATAATGAAGAACTGGGCGCGCAGGTGAAGGAGAAAACTGCACGGCTGGTGGAGGTACAGAACGATATCATTGTCAGTATGGCAAGCATCGTTGAAAACCGGGATAACAACACCGGCGGGCACATCCGTCGCACCAGCGACGTTGTTCGGGTGTTCGTAGAACATCTGCTGGCCACTGACTATTCCCCGGCGTTGACCCGGGAAACTGCTGATCAGATTATCAAAGCCGCGCCTCTGCATGACTTCGGAAAGATTGCCATTCCCGACAGCATTCTCAATAAACCGGATAAATTCGTTTCGGAGGAGTATGAGATAATGAAACTCCACGCCCAGAAGGGTGCGGGAATCGTGGCTCGGATTCTACGGAATTCCGACGATCTTCAATTTAAGAACATTGCTGTGAATGTGGTTCACTATCATCACGAAAAGTGGGACGGTACGGGTTATCCCTGCGGACTTGCCCAGGAGGAGATTCCTTTGGAAGCCCGGATCATGGCGCTGGCGGATGTGTTTGACGCATTGGTGAGCAAGCGGGTATACAAGGAGCAGTTCAGCTACGATAAGGCTTTCAGTATTATTGAGGCGTCCTCCGGCAGCCACTTTGATCCGTCTCTGTGTAGAGCATTTCTGCAATGTCGTCTTCAAATCGAGACCTTGTACAACAGTAATCTGGATTGAACAGGACCATGTTCAGCATATATTGCAAGTGACAGTAGAATTTCTGATGGAATAAATCATTTTGATAACAGTAAAAAAATGTTTGCTTTAAGGAATACCCCAGATATATTAGGATATTGTGGTGAGACTATGTTTTCAAGTCAGTTTTTATCCACTATGACAAGTATTTTAGATGAAAACAAACTTCTATCTGCAGATATGGACTATAACGAGAGAAGTGAATTGATATTTAATGAACTTAAGAAATGTTATACAAATTACAAGTTAAATAATTCGTTTATCCGGGTTTATCACATTGGGAGAAATAAACAGTATTTATTTGATGCTAATAAATACACCTGGAATGGACGAGAATGGATAAAGGAAACTGTAGAAACGAATTACCAAAAATCTGAATTGCTCTTTGTAGATGGTAGTGGAGGAAAAGAATATAATCAAAGATTTCAATGTTTTAAAAATGGAAATAATGAGGGAACCAGCAGAAATTATTTTCACTGTTTTTGCGATATTATGAAAGACATGCAGGATAAACACACTGGCGGGGCACCACAGGTGGTTTCTTTATATAGAGGGGAAAAGTTTAATGGAATGCACCATGGCGTAATATTAAATGGAACCTGTTTTTATCAAGGGCAAAATGTTGAGGAATATTGTGATATGGTAGATGTGCGTTGGTATAACGAAGAATTTGAAATATGCGATAGGAAAACAAAGTCAAGACAAGAGGGTGCTATGAGGCAGCCTATATCGAAAAAATAGCAACTCCCTGACTCTTCATCTTAATCAGTTTAATAAATAAGGGGAGAGCGAGGTGCTTTTCAATGGGGGATTTTCCCCCATCGGAATCAGGGTACCGCTTATAGTCAGGATGTAATATAGAAGACAAGTTGATTTGGTTAATTGACTTGCCTTTTTTGTTAAGTATGCAAAGATGCTTGGGAAGGACAATACTGCGAAGAAAATGAAATTGGAAGAATTTCTGAACATGGAGAAATTCGATACAGAGAAGTTACGGGAGATCATCAAGGTTATCCGTAAACGCCAAATAGTGAGTACCTTTTCAAAATAATAATATCTGGGATAATAGACTTATCACTATAAAGTCAAAAAAGTTCAGTACTCAACTTTTTTGACCTGAATCCAGGAGGTAAGTCATGATATCCAAAACAAGTTTAGTAGCACAGCAGACCCGTTTAAGCGAATGGGCTGAACAAGTCAGAGAATGCAAAAACCGTCCACAAGGCATGAAAATCGAGGAATGGTGTAAACAGCATGGCATAACAAAAGCGAATTATTACTGGAGACTTCGAAAAGTTCGAGAAGCCTACCTGAAAACGGCCGATGCTTCTCCGGTTTTTGTTCAACTGCCAGTGCCTGTACAGACAGAAAGCGCGGACACATCTGAGCCTAAGATCGTTGCAGTACTCAAAGGTAAGAATCAGATGACTTTGGAAATCTCTGATCAGGCATCAGCCACGTTCTTAAATTCGTTGATAGGAGCCATGTTCAATGCTTAATGACGGGACAGGATTTAAGAAAGTATACCTGGCCACAGGATTCACCGATTTAAGAAGTGGTATGGATAGTCTTGCCAGAATCATTCGTTTTCAGTTTAATCTGGATCCATATGACAAAAATACACTGTTTCTATTTTGCGGCAGGCGGACAGATCGCATAAAAGGCCTGATCTGGGAAGGCGATGGTTTTCTTCTATTGTACAAACGGATTGAAAATGGCAGCTTTAAGTGGCCGCGTACAGCAGATGAAGCACTTTTGATCAACCCTGAACAATATAGAATGCTGATGCAGGGATTAGAAATTATTGCAAAGCATCCTATAAAAGAAGTCACCGATCCGGCATTTGCCATGTGATTTGTGCAAAACGTAGAAAATAAATTTTATTATATTCGCTCGTTTGCTCCTGTGCATTATAAATTTTTTTCATTATCCACATATAAAAAGTCTGTTCAGGTTTTCATTGTTCGTAATAACGGACAGACTTTTTTGTTTGTGGATAACAATGATAAATATCTGAAATTTTAAGTTTTTTATCAGACATTTATCATTGTTATCCACCGTCAAAATGACGAAGGTAACAGCATACGCAAATGGCATATATCTGCCATTTCTGCTATAATAGTCCTCAGAAAGTGAGGTTTTGTTATGGCGATCAAGTATACGGAAGAACAACTAAATACAGTTGATAAGACGTTCCTTATCCATCTTCTCCTGCAGCAACAGGAACAGCTTGAAGCTTTAACGAAAGAACTTCATGCGACGAATGAAAAAATGCAGCAGATGATGGAACAGATCATTCTTGCAAAACACGAACGCTTTGGCAGATCCTCTGAAAAGATGGCAGATGCCAGCCAGATCTGTTTCCGTGAGGAAGATGGCAACATTGTTTTCTTTAATGAAGCAGAAGCTGCATGTGATCTTGCTGTTGCTGAACCAGAAGATTTAGAAGCTCCAGTTTTAAAACAACCAAAACGCAAAGGTAAAAAAGATGCAGATCTGTCCGGTATTCCAGTCAGGCGTGTTGAACACTATATGTCAAATGATGAACTGGAAGCTGAATTTGGTGTTAATGGCTGGAAGCAGCTTCCTGATGCTGTCTCCAGGAAATACAACTTTGTACCTGCAAAAGTTGAAGTTGAAGAACATCATATTGGTGTATATTCTAGCAAAGCAGATGGCCGCATGGTCAAAGCAGCGCATCCAAAAGGATTATTACACGGAAGCCTGGTATCTCCTTCATTAGCAGCTGCAATCATCAATGGAAAATATGTGAATGCAGTACCTTTGTATCGGTTGGAACAGGAATTCCAGCGTTATGGTCTCAACATCACGAGGCAGAACATGGCGAATTGGTGTATCCGCCTTGGCGAAGAGTATTTATCGGTCCTATATGATCACCTGCATAAAGAATTATACGCTTATCATGTGATCCAGGCTGATGAAACCCCGGTGCTCGTAAATCGGGATGGACGCAAAGCCGGTGCTCAGAGCTATATGTGGGTCTATCGTTCAGGTCATCTGTATAAGGATAAGCAGATTGTCCTATATGAATATCAGATGACAAGGAATGCATCTCATCCAAGAACGTTCCTGAAAGGTTATAATGGTATCTGCGTCACTGATGGCTATCAGGTATATCATACGCTTGAAAAAGAGCTTGAAGAACTGACTATTGCAGGTTGCTGGGTTCACTGCAGACGCAGATTTAGCGACGCATTAAATACGATCAAAGAGCCATTCAGGAAAAACTCCGAATCATTCCTGATCATGAAACAGATACAGGCAATTTATCGTGAAGAAAACAAGCTGAAAGAGTTACCTTCCGATGAACGACTAAAGCAGCGGCAAGTGGTTGTAAAACCTCTTGTGGATGCATTTTTTGCGTACATTAAAAGATTGAAAGTATCCTCAAAAGATACGTTTGGTGATGCTGTTGGTTACGCACTGAATCAGGAACGTTATCTAAGAGTATTCCTCACAGATGGCGATGTCCCAATAGATAACAATGCATCTGAAAGAGCGATCCGAGGATTCTGTGTTGGTAAGAAGAACTGGCAGATGATCGACACTATCAATGGTGCTAAAACATCTGCAATCATCTACAGTATTGTAGAAACTGCAAAAGCCAACAATCTGAAGCCTTTTAATTATGTTCAGTATCTTTTGGAAGAGATTCCGAAGCACATGGATGATACAGATTATTCTTTCTTAAAAGATCTTCTGCCATGGTCAGAAAATCTGCCGGCAGAAATCCGTAAATCATAAACTGTGGTGGCTGCAAAAGCAGCTGCCTAAAAATGTCAAGGTACTCGCTATTTTGCGTTTACGGTTATCCGGGTGCATAGCCAGGAGGAAATCGAAATTGAATGGAATTTTGATGATGCATTTTTAGGGCAGAGATGAAATGTTCCGGACAACAGTGATTTTGTGGAAAATCATAAAGTGCTGGGGTACCTGATTGGAATGGTCGGCACCATCCAGCATAAGATGTATCCGGGTCACAATCATAATCAGGTCAAACACCCCATGCGGCACCAAATAGCGGTGGGATAAAAGAACATTCTACAGATGGGGAAAATGTGAGAATTCTATAGATAACGTTCTCCTGTTGTGCTATACTTTCAGCTGGAAAGGAGAGAGGGACATGGAATTTCGGACTTACTATGACAGCCTTGGGGTGACGGCGGATTATCGCAAGCTCCATGATTTCCTGGTGCAGACCGGGAACCGGGAGTTTACCTATGCCCGGTTTGACTGGATGATGACCAACCGGGACTATCTGGAAGGGCAGTATGTGAAACGCATTGGGCTGTGGGAGGAAAAGGGGAAGCTTGTAGCGGCGGTACTGTTTGACCATACCATGGATGTGTCGGTGCCTCTGACCCTGCCGGGTTTTGATTTTCTGTACCCACCCATGGTGGACTATGCCAAGAAGCACATGGTCAAGCCGGGGCAGCACATCGCCCATGCGGGAATGTGGTATGACTCCAATGCGGCATTTGCGCTGGTAGAGCCGGTCTGTACCGTACTCCGGATGCGGGGGCAGGGCTTCGATTTTGACTACGTTTGTTTGCACTGATTTGCCTTGGGAAACCACGATAAATCACGGTCCAAACAGCAATCACTACCGTTTTTCTACTTTTTTGAGTTCCGATATGATACCTTAACAACAAAGTAGCCCCAAGGAGGCACGTACTGTGCCGAACTTGGGACTGCTTTTTGTTTGTCAGTTATTGATCCTGGAGCATAGCCAGGTACATATCCAGCCGCTCGTTGATATATCCGGCGAAGAGCTTCTCCATGGCGGAAAGGTTATGCTTTACATGGTATTCATCGAAAGCGTTGTAGTAGGCAAGACGGTCTGTGAACTTGATATCGATGGGCGGATAGCCAGCCTTCATCAGTTCCAGATTCACCAGCAGACGGCCGGTGCGACCATTGCCGTCAATGAAAGGATGGATTCCTTCAAACTCGATATGGAACCGGGCAAGCTTGGTGACGATATGCTCTGTGCTTTCTGCGAAGGAGGCCATGAGCTGCTCCATCTTAGGTTGAATCAGATAGGGTTGTACCGGCTCATGTTGTGCACCCATGATGCGGACAGGAACCCGGCGATATACGCCGCGGTCATCCTTCTTATCTGCCAGTACTAGATAATGGATCTGCTTGATAACCCATTCAGACATGGGCTCCTGGTTCTGAACTAGTTCTTTGACGTAATAAAAGGCATCTTTATGACCAACGGCTTCCATGTGATCCTTCAGCGGTTTCTGGTCGATGGTAAGACCTCGCAGTACCATGTCGGTTTCCCGAAGTGTCAATGTGTTGCCTTCAATGGCATTAGAATTGTAGGTGTATTCTACAACGAACTCTTCTGTCAGCCGGGCAACTTCGCCTTCGGTCAGCGGACGGCGGGTATCCAGTTCTGCTTTCTTTCGGGCAATCATGTCCAACAGACTCTCTGTGGATTTAAACCGACCATCAGCGGGCTTCGCAGCATCTACTGGGATCTTCCAGCCCCGGCCTTCCTGGAATGCACCGGGGATTTTCCCATCTGCACAGAGAATGCGGACTCGGCGATCGGACAATCCCCACTTTTCGGCAGCTTGTTTTACGGTCATAAACATGGTTATCACTTCCTTCTGATGGTAGTATACCACCTTTGTGGAACAATAGCAACGTTATCGGAATAATATTATTTACAATAACGGAATATTACGGTTGCGTGCCTGGCGAAAATAAAGTTCTTTGCTTGTAATTTTGAATGGCGGTTGCCCATACATTTGATCGTGATGGCCAGCAGTTTTTTTCTGTAGCGAGATGTTGACGGATGTGATAGAATGAAAAGAAATAGCTGCCAAAAACCACAGTAATTGTCTTTTTATACTTTAATTCAGCGAAGGAAGGAGAGAAAATATGTCAATAATTAGCATCGTTTACCTGCCTGAAGGTATAGTAATTGCAGCCGATAGTCGTCTTACCGGGAAGAAAGAGTATAAGGACAAAGATGGGAACAACATAATTGAGAGATTTCCCTTGTCGGATAATGCTCAAAAAGTAGTGTTGTTGAACAAATGCCAGGTAGGTATAGCTTCTTGTGGCACGGCTTTGATTGATGGCAAAACCATTGCAGACTGCATAAGATTGTTTGAGATGAATGATGTTGCAGAAAATGATACTCCAGAAATTGTTGCAGAGAAACTATTACAACACGGTTCGGAATTTTCGGGAACAATTTTTTATGTATGTGGATACCATCAAGATGTTCCATATGTGTATGCAGTTGCATCTTCTGGGAAAGCACGCTCTAATGTAGATAAAGACGGAAACGTAAAATATAGCTTTTCGTGGGTCGGTGAAAAAGAAGCTTTAAACAAGCTTGTGAATTCATCTCCCGTAATGAATACCAATGAATTATTGATGCCATTAAAAGATGGCATTGACCTTGCAGAATTCATGGTTGATGTAACTATAAAGTATCAGCGTTTTTCTGACTGCATTAAAACTTGTGAAGGGCCAATTGATGTTTTGGTTATGACAAAGGACAAAGCATTTTGGCACAAACACAAACTGTACAAATAATTTTTTGTGGGGCGACAGCCAATGTGCTGCCGCCCCTTCTCATGAAAATTAGCATTTACTGTTAATCTGCAGGGAGTCAAAAGACATGATCGTGATGGCCAGCAGGTTTTTTCTGTAGCATGATATTGACGGATATGGTAGAATGATAAGAAACAGCTGCCCAAAACTGCAGTAGTCAGTTTTCTCGATTTTGACTACGTTTTGACTACGTTTGCTTGCACTGATTTGCCTCATTTTGCCCTCCAAACTAGATTTGGACAGAATTCTGTACATCACATAATTCATGGTACAAGACGCAAAATAGCGCAAAATACGGCACTTTAGGGCATTGCAGGAAGGAAAATTCGTATGATTAAGATACTTTTCGTTTGCCACGGCAATATACTAACACCGCCTTGGCAAAGCCGATGAAGTGCTTGATTTTCCTGGGTTTTTCGAGGGTTCGAGAGAGAGCAGTGGTTGGATTTAGACCACATTTAGACCATTTGAAATGAGTAAAAAATATGACAAAAACTAAGCAAATGGGAGCCTTGTATGCAATGAAAATTATGTAAAAATTATACACATTGGAGATTGTTCATGAGTAGATTCATGAGGATAAAAATCATCCGGTGAAGTGTGGAAATGTATCCATACGTCACCGGCTTTTTCTTCACTCATAGCAGTTCTCCGATTGTGTATTGGCATAAAAGCCTGTAGCCATTATAGCACAGATTGGTACATAAGACTATGTAAAAATTCAAATATCGAAAAGGAGACAATCACATGAAGATTCAGAAAAACAGAAGCATGAAGGTACATTCCCAGAGTGGCCGTAATTATAAAGCAACACCAACCATCATTTTGAAGGGACAGTGGCTTCATATAAATGCTAAGATATAAATGCACAAAAATGATCGTATAAGAATGTACAACTTTCAGTTATAATGGATTCCATTGGAGGAATCACATTATGATATATACACAAAAGATAAACATTGATTTTCAGGTAAAATCCCTCGAGGATCTACCAAAACTAAAACCTTTTCTGGAGGATGGTACATTGAAAGTAAACATAAGCCAAATCGCCCGTGAGTTAGGGAAAGACCGACGTACAGTTGATAAATATTTAAATGGTTATGAGAAACCAACTACTCGCCATAAAGGTTCTCCCATTGATGCTTACTATGACATCATCAAGGAACTTCTATCCGATGAGAACCAACAGATTTTTTATTACAAACGAGTCTTATGGCAGTTTTTAAAAGACAATCATCAGCTTAACTGCGCACAATCGAGCTTTCGGCGCTATATTAGTCACCACCCGGAATTTCAATCGTATTTTGATCGCAAACGGAAAAACCACAGTCACAAGAATTCACATATGCGCTTTGAAACAGCACTTGGCCAACAGGCGCAACTGGATTGGAAAGAATCCATCGATTTCACATTGAAATCTGGTGAAGCAATTGACATCAATGTATTTGTTCTGATACTTGCAGCTTCCCGATTTCGTTCCTATCGGCTGTCACTAACGAAATCTCAGGATGTGCTCTTTTCGTTTATGGATGATGCATTTGAAACTTTCGGCGGGGTGCCCAAAGAAGTGCTTACAGATAACATGAAAACCGTTATGGATGAACCCAGAACGGAGTATTCCAAAGGTAAAGTCAATGCTCGTTTTCAACAGTTCGCATCTGACTATGGATTCGTAGTAAAACCGTGTATTGCCGGTCGTCCACAGACAAAAGCCAAAGTGGAAGCTCCCATGAAGCTTCTGGATGAGATCTATGCCTATAACGGTTTGCTTGATTACCAGGAATTAAATGAACTGATCAGGCGCCTGAATGAGAGGATCAATCATCAGGTGCATCCGGGTACAGGTCGAATTCCGATCATGTATTTACAAAAGGAAAGGGCTCACTTATTGCCCCTACCACAGAAATCAATAAGAAAGCCCTACCAGCTTGTTACCACTACATCCAAAGTAAACTCATCAAGCATGGTTACTTATCATTCCAACCAGTATTCAGTCC
>JALEHN010000010.1 GCA_022770525.1 Clostridiales bacterium | reverse complement strand
TGCAAAAGGCAAACAGCTTGCTTCAACTGTACTTACAGCAAATGGTGTCGAAGGCGAAGAACATACATTTACAGCGGCTGAAGTTCAGAGCGCAGTTAAAGGACTGACACTTCCGAAAGGATATATACTGAATGCAGAAAGTTTCAAAGATGTGACGGTTATTTATGGTTCAGAGGGCAGTGTAAGCTTTAAGGCTTCAAAGGCTGTGGTTGAAAAACCTACAAAGCCGGGTACACCTTCAAAACCGTCAGGTAAAATTAATAAAATCTTTACTTCAATAAGAAATTTATTAAAGAAGGTTTTTTGATAATTAACTCATAAGTTCATAAGTACGCTGAAATATTTATAGATAATGATAAGTAAAGCGTGAATAGGGCAGGCGGCACACGAAGGAAATATTCGTGTGTCGTTTGCTTTGTGTTTTTGTTTATTCTGGGAAACGGGAGATTTTGCTGAAGGCGCATCAGATGAATCATATTTGTTACTTATGGTGAAAGCATACCATAGATGACTGGATTTGGATAGCCTGAATCGTTCGTCAGTTTTCGACATATATACTTTACCTCGGATTTTGGATTTTGATAAAATTGCAGCAATATACGAAGAGTGTCGAAACAGTAATGAGTCTTGTGACGCCGGAGATGACAGCAAAAAAGGAATATTGTTCACTTTATAACGGCTGCATCGAATTCAGTCAAAAGCTTGAGGTACAGGGTCGCTGAGGTGTTGCTAGCGTCCGATGACAAACATGACTATGAACTGAGCAGCCGGATGCTGGATTACTGAACAAACTTTCTGAAAACCGGGGATCCAAACGGTGACGGACTTGCTTCGTGTGATCCGTGTACTAAGGAGAATCCGGCAGTGATGGAACTGAAATAATTTTAAGTCTCATTGATCAGTGAATAGGACAGCATCAGGTACATGCGTGTGTTCCAGTCTTTTAAGTCAATGCCGGTCATTTTTTCGATTTTTTCCATACGTTTAATAAAAGTGGTCCGGTGAACGTAAGCCAGATCGGCGGCAGCGGACATGTTATACTGTGTTTCTATAAACAGCTTTAAAGATTCGTAATAGCAAGTCTGATTTTTTTTATCATATGCCTGCAGCTGTATCAGTGCCGGATGGCAGATACATTCTGCGGGCATTTGCTGCATACATTGCTGTTTAAGATAGGTGACGGCATAATCATCGAAAAAATAGTGCCATAAATGGGGTTCCTTTTCGGTACCGATGGCAGCAGCAGCTTCAGCCTGAATGTAGGCATATCTGATTTTTGAGAAATCATAAAAACACCGGCTGATTCCTGCAGTCAGAAGGTTGTCCCGGACAAAATAAGTAAGAGACTGCTCAAAATTCTTATCAATATGTTTTTGATTTATAAGGACAATGGTTTTTTCATGCCATGGCGCGGCGGCAGTATAAGGCCACATATTTTCGATTTGGGGACAGAGGTAGCCTGAGTGAAGATTTTTCTCAAGCCGGTAGGTCGGTTTGAAAATCATCAGAGTGTAGCTATCCTGGATCAGCCATGATTTTTCTTTAAGGGCCTGTGACCACAGGGTGTCGCTGACAGGCTGTCCGTCAAGGCTTGTCTGCATGAGCAGATGGATGCGGTGCGTGGCTTCTTCTTCCAAATAAAAAGTACCTTCACGTTCATATTTTTCGGTAATACAGTCGCCGAGACGTTTGAGAATGTATTTATGATAGGCATCGGTCAGCGGTTCATCGGCGAAAATCATCAGAAGCCTCGCTTCGAAACGGCCCTCGTGGTGTATATTTTTGGCGATAAAATGATAATCGTCCTCAAATTCAAAAACTTCGGTTTCTTTTTCCAGCAATTCAAATCCAGGCGTGCTCATCAGCTGGGCTGCAATTTCTATAGAAAGCCGCCCATGATTCACATATTTATGGATATAGCCCCGTTTTTCTGACATTTCTCTGGAATAAGCGATATATGTAAAATTTTTATCCGCAAATGAGACCGGCTCATCGAGGATCGAGTCGCACAAGTCAAGAAGCTCCTGATAATTTTTCCCGGCAAGATTAAAGATTTCCATCTGCTGTTCCCATCGGCCCAAACGCTCGAAGATTTCGTGAAGCTTATTGCAAAGTTTTGCAGGTTCATCTGAAGCAACAGTGATGACAGGACATGAAAATCTTTCATTGTCGGAAAAGCTTTCAGTATTACTAACATTAGGAGAGAATATGGTGTTATGAGGCAGGAAGTTCTGCCGGGATAACACCTTTTCATGCGCGGCAGGAACTGTAATCAATACAATATTTGCCTCTGATATTTCAGGCAGTTTCTGCCTGTGTGCGGCAATGTCTGATGGCAGACCGCATTCATATATCATCAGAGCACGGGTTAATGATTCTGTGTCATCAAAGTGTCGTATTTTATCTACAGCAATCAGCGGATCATAATGGTCTACTGAAAAAGTATACCGATATTTTTTTAGAAAATAGCATATAACATCAATATTTAGCATAAATTTACCTCCTCGGATCTGATCATAACAATCATACTACAAAGTGTAGTATGATTACGTTGATTTGTCAATGGAATACGGATTTACGGCGGTATGTTTTTGTGTGTATAATCATTTAAAAGTTAGTGGACGACCATTTGTAACTATGGTCATTATGAGGAGGGTATATTATGACACAGAAAGAAGCAGTGCTTGCAATGATGCGGGGCGAAAAGGCGGATATCATCGTTAACGGATGGGAGCCTTTTCAGCTCGTATTTGATGATTTATTAATGCATACATCACCGGCAATGCCGAATACAACAGTCGTTGATGCATGGGGCGTCACAATGGTATGGAAAGAGGGACAGCCGGGCTGTATGCCGTCAGAAGATCCGGCCCTTTTGGCATGTCCTGATGTGACAGAATGGAAAAAGTATCTGACACCGCCGGATGTGCGTGGTATGGCGCTTGATTGGGGTTCAGCGTTTGGACAGAAAGCAGGTGCGGCTGCACAGGATAAACTGGCGCTGGGATTTATGCCTGTAGGTACATTTGAATTATTTCACAATATTCTTGGGTTTGAGGAGGCTTTAGTAAGCCTTTTGCTTGAACCGGAATCTGCCCATGAACTGATTGACGCTATTTTTGATTATAAAATGGCATGTATCGAAAGACTGGCCACAAGCTGGCATCCGGACGGTATTTTAATGCATGATGACTGGGGTTCAAAAGACAATCTTCTCATGCCGCCGGATACGTGGAGAGCGTTCTTTAAAGAGGGTTATCGCAAATTAATTA
>JALEHN010000036.1 GCA_022770525.1 Clostridiales bacterium | reverse complement strand
ATACCGAAATACTTCTTCGCTCACGCGGCGTCGCTGCATCAGGCTTTCGCCCATTGTGCAATATTCCCCACTGCTGCCTCCCGTAGGAGTTTGGGCCGTGTCTCAGTCCCAATGTGGCCGGTCACCCTCTCAGGTCGGCTATGGATCGTCGCCTTGGTGGGCCGTTACCTCACCAACCAGCTAATCCAACGCGGGTCCATCTCATACCACCGGAGTTTTTCACACCAGGTCATGCGACCCTGTGCGCTTATGCGGTATTAGCAGCCGTTTCCAACTGTTATCCCCCTCTGTAAGGCAGGTTACCCACGCGTTACTCACCCGTCCGCCACTCAGTCACCTCAAAATCCACCCGAAGGTCTCAGTCAAGGTGCTTCGTTCGACTTGCATGTGTTAAGCACGCCGCCAGCGTTCATCCTGAGCCAGGATCAAACTCTCATGTTTGAGTCTTCGACTTAGCGAGGCAGTTCCGAGCTTAGTCGAAACCAACATCTTTTTCCTTAGCGAGCTGTCACCAGCGAGCTTAGTCAAAAAGATGTTTCGCTTGTCTTTCCTAACCAGAACGGCTAACTAGCATTTGTTATTCATTCCCGTTATTTTTACTTGGTTTTTGTTCTTAAAAATTCTCTCTTTAGAATTTTCGGGATTGTGTTATTATTCAATTATCAATGATCTTGGTTAGAATTACTTATTTCTAAGTATCCAACGGAGAAGGAGGGATTTGAACCCTCGCGCCGCTATTAACGTCCTACTACCTTTCCAGGGGAGCCCCTTCAGCCTCTTGGGTACTTCTCCAAGTAATCTAAGCTGAATTTTCTAACTTTTTTAAGTTGTATCGCAGAAGTTCTGCGAGCGGAGAGAGTGGGATTCGAACCCACGCGCCCTTGCGGACAAACGGTTTTCAAGACCGCCTCGTTATGACCACTTCGATATCTCTCCATCAGTGCGACTTCAACAGTATATCATGTTCATGTTGCCTTGTCAAGCACTTTTTTATTTTTTATTTTTCAGCTTTTCTTTCGAATCAGCCGTGTCACTCACGCGACAATAGATATATTACCATTGAAAGCGCCAAATGTCAACAATATTTTTTATTTTTTTTGAATTTTTTATTCTTTTCTATATATTGTGGTCAATTCAAACAATTACACTAGAATTTGTGCTATTTTCAGGTCTTCCGGCGTGGTTATTTTAATATTGGTATAACTTCCTTCGACAAATTTTATCGGATATCCCAATGCCTGCTCCACAACCATAGCATCATCCGTTATTCCCGTCATATTTTCTGACAATAGTTTTTCATAAGCTTTTTTAATCAGCGCAAATTCAAACGTCTGCGGCGTCTGTACGATCCATGTTCTGCTTCTGTCCGGTGTGTCCGCCACAAATCCGCATTCATCAGCAATTTTAATTGTATCTTTTGAAGGCATCGCCGTAACGCATGCCCCGTATTCTTTAACACATTCAATATTTCTGTCTATGATATCTTCCGTCACAAAAGGTCTCGCGCCGTCATGGATCAAAACACAGGATGCTTCTTCGATTGCCTTAAGGCCATTGTATACAGAATGATAACGCTCCGCACCGCCCTCGACAATTTTAAGAACCTTTTTAAAACCATATCGGTCGACAATTTTTTCCCTGCAATAATCAATTTCCCCGCTGCCGCACACAAGAACAATACCGTCTGCCCGGCTGTTTTCGAACGCATGAAGTGTATAATACAACACCGGTCTGTCATGAATCAGCAAATACTGTTTGTGTACCGAACTGTTCATGCGTTTTCCCTGACCGCCCGCCAGAACAATAGCCCAGATTTTTTTATTCATTTTCCTTCATCCTCCCTGCGGCAGTGTCAAAGTCGTTGAAACTGCCGCCGCTCTATTTCAAAGCCTTAATGACAGCCGCCTTCCTCAGACAATCCTCCATTGCCACTGACCTTTCTTAGACGATCCTCCATTACCGCTATCCTTCTTTAGACAATCCGCCATTACTGCTATCCTTCTTTAGACAATCCGCCATTACCGCTGTCCTTTTTTAGACAATCCGCCATTGCCACTATCCTTCTTTAGACAATCCGCCATTGCCGCTATCCTTCTTAAGACAATCCATCGCTACCGCTGTCCTATTTTCAGATTCGGCACAGCATTTAAATCAAGTCCGTGTCTTGTTCCCGCAAGATATTCATAGTACGCCGCAGCGCCGATCATAGCCGCGTTGTCTGTACATAAAACCGGTGACGGGTAATAAAAATCCAGTTTTGCAGCTTCACAGGCATTTTTCATCGCCTCGCGCAGTGCTGAATTCGAAGCGACACCGCCGGCAAGACATACCTGCTTCATACCAAGTTCTTTTGCAGCCGCCATTGTCTTTTCCACAATAACTTCCACAACGGCATTCTGAAAAGATGCTGCGATATCCGCCTCGTTGATTGCCTCGCCTTTCATTTTACATCCGTTAATATAGTTTAATACTGCTGACTTGATACCGCTGAAGCTGAAATCAAGGGGTGCGCCGTCAATATGTGCCTTTGGAAATACTATAGCCTTCGGGTTGCCTTCCTTTGCCAGTTTGTCAATCTTTGGCCCGCCCGGATAACCAAGTCCTATGGCTCTGGCCACCTTATCAAAAGCTTCCCCCGCCGCGTCATCTCTTGTACGTCCTATAATTTCATACACGCCGTAATCTTTAACAAGCACAAGATGCGTGTGTCCGCCCGAAACGACCATACATAAAAATGGAGGTTCCAGATTTTTATTTTCTATATAATTGGCCGAAATATGGCCTTCAATGTGATGTACACCGACAAGCGGCAGTTTTTTTGCATAACTGATGGCCTTGGCTTCGGCAACACCCACAAGCAGCGCGCCCACAAGTCCCGGTCCGTAAGTCACACCGACCGCATCAAGATCGTCAAGTGTCACTCCGGCATCACAAAGTGCCTCTTCAATCACCTCATTAATCTTTTCTATATGCTTTCTTGATGCGATTTCAGGAACAACACCGCCAAACAGTTTATGCAGTTCAATCTGTGAAGAAATCACATTTGACAGCACTTCACGGCCATTTTTCACAACAGCGGCTGCTGTTTCATCACACGAAGATTCAATTGCAAGAATTAAAACATCCTTACCCTGTGCATTTTCCATTTCAATCACCTTTTTCTAAATCACAATAACGAGAGATAACATTAATCTTCAAAACTCAGTTCCACTGACATTTTATCCTTGCCGGGATAGGCATTTGGAAAAATTTTCCGCACATCATCCATAAAAATGTCCGGTTTTCCCAGTGCCGGACTGTAATGTGTCAGCCATAATGTTTTAACCCGGGCAGCCTTTGCCAGCTTTGCTGCCTCTTCAAAGGTCATATGTTTATATTTTACGGCATTATTGACATCGCCTTTCTCACCGTACATGCCTTCACAAATCAGAAGATCCGCATTTTGGGCATTAGTGATAATCGATTCTGTCGGTCTTGTATCTGTCGTATACGTCAATTTTATACCTTTTCTCGGCTCACCAAGAACCATGTCCGGTGTCAGCGTTCTGTCTTCATACTGAATCGTCTCGCCTTTTTGAAGTTTGCTCCAGAACATTTTAGGTATCCCTGCGCTTTCCGCCTTTGCTACATCAAACATACCCGCACGCTCAATTTCCACAGTATAACCGTAACACGTAATTTTATGGTTGACCTTAAAAGCGCGGATGACATAGCCATTCATCCGTATTTCCTCATATGGCTGCGCAATTTCTATAAACCGGATTTCAAAAGGAAGCTCCGGCGCAATGATCCTCAAAGCATTGACGACTTTTTCAAGCCCCTTTGGCCCGATCATATATAACGGATCTGTTCTGTCCGAATTGCCCATGGCCAGTAAAATCCCCGGAAGCCCGCTGATGTGATCACCGTGAAAATGGGTAATACAAATAATATCAATGGGCTTAAAACTCCAGCCCTTTTCCCTGATGGCAATCTGAGTTCCTTCGCCGCAGTCGATCAATAAACTGCTTCCATTATATCTAAGCATCAGAGACGTCAGCCAACGATATGGCAGCGGCATCATGCCGCCCGTCCCCAGCAAACAAACATCCAACATGAAAAATCCTCATTTCTCAAACATATATTCAAAATCCGCATCTTACCTTTCTGACAGACACTCTGTATCTATCTGACAGGCACTCTGTATCTATCTGAAACATAAAATGTTCTGTATCTGTCCTTATCATATCCCCGCTATACATTCATCAGTTCTGTCGTATCGCTGACCTGAACCTTAATTTTAAATGCCGAAACGACCCTTTGATAGCATGTCTCGCACAAATCCCAACAGTCTGTCTCACCGTCACGCTCCGAAAAATATCCCCAGTCTTTACGCACACTGAGAAAATCTTTTTTAACAATCTCATTGGAAGCTTCCGCTTCACATCCACAGCCATTGCAGATTATTTTTTTCAGCTTTCGTTTTTCGTCATATACTCTCATCAATCATCGCTCCCTTAGTACATCGGTTCGTAAACAGGTTATCCGGTATTGTTCTTTCAAAACCGATGTACGTCGTATGGTTATCCGAAGTCTTCCTCCGCTGTCGATAATTATACACGATGCTTCGTTTCTTTCAACCGGTAATGTCTGGCAGTGCACACATCATCACCAGCGCATTTTCCACCGGCTTTTCGTAAAAATTTTTGCGTATGCCCACTGTTTTAAATCCCAGTTTTTCATAGAGACGCTGCGCAGGCTCATTGCCCGCCCTGACTTCCAGATAGAAGTTTTTTGCACCTCTTTGGGCTCCGGCCTGCATTAAATGCCGCACCAAACGCTCACCGATACCCTGCTTTCTGAATGACTCGCTGACAGCAACATTAACAATTTCTCCCTCATCTAAAACGCAATAAAGACAGCAATAACCGGCGACTTTCTGTGCTTCGGATACTGCCGTCAATAAAATAGCCTGTCCGTTGCCGAGACTTTCTTTAAATCCTTCTCTTGACCACGGATCGGAGAAAACCGCCTGTTCAATGGCGCACACCTGGTCCAGATCCGACATTTTCATATTTCTGAAAAACACTTCCACACCCATCACCTGAAACTTTCTTTGACGCTTTCTTTGACACTTTCTTATGCCTGCGGTTTATAGCTGTGATCTTTTTCCATCAGCTCCCGTTCTGCCTGTGATACGCGCAGGTAATCCGGACGATGGGCTGACGCGGTTTCTATTTTGCCTTCACTGTAATAAATCTGAGCAAGCGCCCCCAATGCCCCGGCTCTCTGATATGCCAGATGCGCGGGCGCAAACTGATATTCTGTCTGAACTGATGATTCTATCAATGTTTTATAAACAGGGACGCCGTCACCGAGAAATATGACCGAACGTCCTCTTTGATTGATTTCATCAATGATTTCTTCCACAGGCACCGCACGCTGCGGCAGTATCACTTTAAAATGACCGTTTTCAAATGCATACAATCCTGTATAAACCTGCTGTCTTCTGGCATCCATCATCGGACAGATCAAATGCGCAGTGCCGCATAAATTGTATGCCAGCGCATCCACTGTCGGCACCGGGATCAAAGGTTTGTTAAGCGCCAGTCCCAGACCTTTAGCTGTAGCGCTGCCGATACGCAGTCCCGTAAAAGACCCCGGTCCTTTGCTGACTGCAATGGCATCAATATCACTCAGTTCCATATCCAGTGTTTTGATCAGTTCGTCCAGCATCGGAAGCAGCGTCTGCGAATGAGTCTTTTTAAAGTTTGTCGTAAACTCACCGATCATTTTCTGATCTTCCATCACCGCAACGGATGCCACAAGCCCTGAACTTTCCAAAGCTAAAATCTTCATTTGCCCGCACTCCCTTCGCTGATTGTAATCTTTCTGTAATCAAATCCTTTTTCAAGCTCTTTTTCTATAGATATAAATATCGGATCTTTCGGCAAAATTTCTTTGATCAGATTTGCCCACTCAATCAGGCAGACACCATCACCTTCGATATAATCATCAAATCCGATTTCATCCATCTCCTCCACGTCAGCAATCCGGTATACATCAAAATGATAAAACGGCAGACGTCCGCTTTCGTATTCCTGAAGAATGGTAAATGTCGGGCTTGAAACCGGCTCATCGATTCCAAGACCGCAGGCAAAACCTTTTGTAAAGACAGTTTTGCCGACACCGAGATCGCCGTCAAGACAGTAAACCTGTCCTGCCTCTGCCTTTTGACCAAGAAGCCGTCCTGTCTCAAAAGTCTCATCAGCACTATTTGTTTCTATAACCATGAACTATCCCTCACTTTTTAATGCGTACACGGGCGCTGCCCATTTTCTTCATCAGAAGCTTCGTTACCTCGTTATACTGACTCGCAAGCTTTTCCTTTGGCCAGATGAACGCGCGCATCCGCGTCACATAAACAATTAATGAACGGCCGCTGTCTTTAATGATCCGAAGCTGATCCCACGGCACAATCAGCTGTTCCTCTCCCTGTTCAATCACAAGTTCATTCTCTGACAATGTATATTGAATCGGCAGCTTTAAAGATTCATTGGTCGCTGCCTGCTTTTTTGCCTTCATATACAGCATCAGTGGATTGACAACCGTAAATAAAAGACCGATCACAAGCGTCACAATCCTTACCGTCCAGTCCATATTGGCAAAATCCACAATCAGATAAACTAAAGCGGCCAGACTGATCACCACGCCAAACCATCCCTGAATGCCTGAATAATTATGATACATGATAAAATTGACCATATCACTGCCCTCAACCTGTACAGAAAACTTCAGACCGTCATAGTCTTTCTTTTCCGGCATCCGGTCCGTTTCATTTGTTTCAATCGTTTCATTTATCTCATCCATCTTTTTCTTCAACACTCCTTACCTGTATCCATGATTTTGATTGAATAATGAGTCACTGAGTGACTCTTTGCGGCCCCTGCGGGCACGCAAGTGCATCTTCGTCTCCGCACGGATCGCATTCTCGCGGAGCGTTTTTATGATACAGAAAATTGCAATTTTTTGTATCATAAAAAATCAGTGTGCTATATTGGATTATAACACACTGATTTATTAATGACAATAAAGTTATTTACAGCGTCATTTCTGACCGAAATTTTTTATAACACTATTTCCGGTCGGAGTTTTTATAACACTATTTCTGACCGAAGTTTTTAAGCATCGGACTGATATGTTTATACAGAAGCATCGTAATGACGGTCACAAGAACGCCTTTGACGATATTAAACGGAGCAACCGCAAAAAGTGCCATTGTCGTTACACTTGTGATTTTGCTGTTAATGGCTGTTCCCATGGCCACAATCTGTTCCAGCGGCAGTCCGTATAACTGTGAAAACTTTGGAAGCAGATAAACCGCATTAAACATTGAGCCAAACACAGTCATCACAGCCGTACCTGTAATCATACCGACAAGCGCCGTTTTCTTTGTCTTCTTTACATAATAAATTACAGAAGCCGGAACGACCATACTGCAGCCGATAATAAAGTTTGCCAGATCACCGACAAAAGCTGTTGTCGTGCCTTTAAAAACAAGTTTTAATAACACTTTGACAAGTTCAATAATAACGCCCGCTGTAGGCCCCAGAGTAAATGTCCCGATCATGACCGGAATTTCACTGAAATCCAGCTTATAAAATGTCGGTGCAAAAAACAGCGGAATTTCAAACAGCATCAGCACTGCCGCAAGCGCTGACATAATACCGCAGACAGCAAGATATCTTGCGCCGCTGACATCCTTTTTCTGTCCTTTGTGGATCA
>JALEHN010000035.1 GCA_022770525.1 Clostridiales bacterium | reverse complement strand
TTACCCACGCGTTACTCACCCGTCCGCCACTCAGTCACCTTAAAATCCACCCGAAGGTCTCAGTCAAGGTGCTTCGTTCGACTTGCATGTGTTAAGCACGCCGCCAGCGTTCATCCTGAGCCAGGATCAAACTCTCATGTTTGAGTTTTCGACTTAGCGAGGCAGTTTCGAGTTTAGTCGAAACCAACATCTTTTTCCTTAGCGAGCTGTCACCAGCGAGCTTAGTCAAAAAGATGTTTCGCTTGTCTTTCCTAACCAGAACGACTAACTAGCATTTGTTATTCATTCCCGTTATTTTTACTTGGTTTTTGTTCTTAAAAATTCTCTCTTTAGAATTTTCGGGATTGTGTTATTATTCAATTATCAATGATCTTTTTTCTTTGTTGACTTTATGTCGTGTAACTTTTATATCATATCACACTTTGTTTTGTTTGTCAACATCTTTTTTTCAAGTTTTTTCAAACTTTTTTGTTTTGCCGTTCGTTTACCGAAGCAGCTATGATAGAATACCACATCTTCTATCGTTTGTCAACAACTTTTTTCATTTTTTCAAAATCTTTTAAGTTGTTGCTCTGCTCTTTCAAAGCAGCTTAGATAGAATATCACATCTTCCATCATCTGTCAACAACTTTTTTGTTTTTTTCAAATTTTAAAGCTGTTACACTGTCATACTTTGTATCTCGCTGACAGCTTATTTATAATATCATCGAATCATGCAAATGTCAATAGATATTATTAAATTTTTTGTATTTTTTAAATTATATATACAAAACACACTATTTAGTGTATCTTGGCACCTTCGCCGCTATATCATGTAGTTTCCTTTATAATAAAAGTTAAAGCCCGAAAGCATTCAACGCTCCCGGGCTCTTTGAATCATTCACATCTTACTTAATTCAAGTATTCCCATGATGTTTGATTGTCATTAATACGCGTTCAGGCGTCAAAGGCAGTTCATCAAAGAATACTTTGCCGTCAAGCGCATCGCAGACCGCATTTCTGATTGCAGCCGCAGGTGCAAGGTTTGGCGGCTCTCCAAGAGATTTATTGCCATAAGCACTGGTCGGTTCATCTGTTTCTACAAACAGTGCTGATATGTCCGGCACATCGGCGCTTGTCGGAACTTTATAATCCAGAAGGTTGTCATTATAAACACGACCGGTCTTTTGATCAATTAAAATCTGTTCGGTAAGACCGTAGCCATAACTCATCACAGCACCTCCATACAGCTGTCCGTAAGCCGTCTGCGGATTAATGACCGTTCCGCAGTCAAGGAGGGTCACAAGTTTATCGACATTCACCTGACCTGTACCTGTATCCACAGATACTTTTGCAAAAGTTACTCCAAAAGTATCCATATTATCTACCGGTGTATGATAAGCGGTGTGACTGATATAATCTGCATGAGGAAAACTGTATATAATCTTATGCATCATTTCCTCAAGAGAGCAAAGCACCCTGCCGTCCTCTACACTTATAATCTGTGCCTTTTTAATATCCATCTGATCTGCTTCAATTCCAAGATGCTTCTGTGCATGTTTAAGAATGTCCTCCTTGCACGCAAGGGCTGCTTTCTTCACTGCCATACCCGAAACATAAGTCTGTCTTGAGGCATATGCGCCGGGATCAAACGGGCAAAGATCCGTATCACCTGCATAAACATGAATCCACTCAAACGGTACACCTAAGGCTTCAGCAGCAATCTGCGACATAATCGTATCTGTGCCCTGACCGATTTCCGCACATCCGATAAATAATGTCGCAGAACCATCTTCATTCATAGAAACTCTGGCTGATGACAGTTCAACACTGTGCGGATAGCATGACTGTCCATATGAACAAAGTGCCACACCGATACCTTTTTTTATTTTACTGTCCTCCCGGTTATCCTTTTTAAACTCATCCCAGCCAATCATTGCTTTGCCTTTTTCAATGGCTTCATCAAGTCCGCATGTATATAAGCTTAAATGCTGGACATTAAATGGATTTTCTTTGCTGAACCGGTTCAGATTTCTAAACTCAAGCGGATCCATATGAAGTCTGTTTGCAATATTATTGACATGGGATTCCATTGCAAATGTCCACTGTACAATGCCATAACCGCGCATAGCTGCCGCAATCAGGATATTCGTATAAACAGATTTTGCTTCAAAACGGATATTGTTTACCGGATAAAGCACCTGACACTGTGTTGCAATATTTAAAGCCACATTGTGCCCATGAGAAGAATACGCACCGGTGTTATGAATTAGATGAATATCCCTTGCTATAAAGCGATAATTTTTATCCAAAGCCGAACGTATTTTTATTTTTGCCGAATGCCTTGTTCTTGTCGTTGCCAGACACTCTTCTCTTGTAAGTTCAAGACGTACAGGTCTTTTTGTTTTCATCGCAAGAAGGCAGTTAACCTGTTCATAAACAGGCTCCTGTTTGCCTCCGAAACCGCCGCCCACATAGCCCTTGATCACGCGAATGTCTCTTTCTTTAATGCCAAGTGCATAAGCAAGACGTTCGCGCATGATAAACGGAACCTGACCGCTTAAGTGCAGCGTCAGCCGTCCGTTATGATCGATTTCAACCATGGATATATGTGTCTCAATCGGCGAATGTGTCACAATAGGCATTTTCAATTCATCTTCAAAGACATATGCGGCTTCTGAAAAAGCCTTATCTACATCACCGATCTCATATTCATTCTGACCTGCAATATTTTTCAGCCCTTCATGAATTTCATACGCGCCGTCTGCCAATGCGTCCTCCGGTGTAAAATATGCAGGAAGTTCCTCATATTCCGCCTCAATAAGATCCACAGCACGGTCGGCAATATCCTGACTTTCTGCTGCTACAGCTGCAATAGGATCACCTACATATCTTACATGTTTATTCAATATCCTGCTGTCTAACGGTGTATCAAACGGGAACGGATGCCCGCAGACTGTAAACGGAATATCGGGACAATCATCATATGTCAAGACAGCGACAACACCGTCTAAAGCTTTTGCCTTCTCAATGTTAAGACTTTTTACAATGGCATGGGCTTTTGTACTTCTAAATATTTTTCCGTAAAGCATACCCGGCACTTTCATATCACCGACATATTTCGCCTTGCCTGTGACTTTTTCATATGCATCTATACGATTCACGGGTTTTCCTACTACATCAAACGTCCTCATCTTGCCCTCCTTATAAACTATTTCATTAGTAATTAATCTGCAAAAAAGCAGTGATCATTAACTTCTTCATTCATTTTATCACTGAACAGAAATATTTTCTACTGTAAATATAAAAATATATTCCAAAGCTCAAAGAAAAAACATGCCGGGAAGATTTCGCAAACACGCATATCTTCCCGACATGTCATTTAGTTCATAAAAACACTACTGTAAACGAATTACCATTCGCCAATAACGTTTTCAACAAGGAACATCTGTGAAAGAATGTCCTGATCTGACATTACTTCACCTTCGTTTACAAGAACATTACCCTTGTTATCTTTAAGTTCACCTGCAAATACCTGATATTCACCCTTTGTGATCTTATCCTGCATTTCAGCAACTTTGTCAATAACTGTCTGATCGCTAACGATATCTGTATTGATTGGTGCAATCTTAGCACAGTCTTTGTCACTGCCCCAGAAATAGTAATCATCTGTGCTTAATGTACCTTCTGCACATTTTGTGATGATATCTTCCATAATCGGTGCCCAGTTCCAGATAAAGGATGTCACAACACTCTTAGGTGCTCTTTCCTTAATATCCATATGGTATCCTGTACAGTAAACACCTGCAGCCTGACATGCTTCAGGGATGGCCGGTGAAGATGCATTGATACCGATGTACTTGATACCCATGTTGATCAAAGTATTTGCACACTCTGTTTCAGCAGCGATATCATACCAGCTGTTTGCCCACATAACCTGAACTGTTGCATTTTCTCTTGCAGCTTTTGCGCCTAATGCAAATGCATTAATACCACGTCTTACAGAAGCTTCAGACATACCGGCTGAATATCCCATCTGATCACTGTCAGAAAGTAATCCCATTGTGTAGCCGCAAAGGAACATAGCTTCGTAGTCACGAATCTGATAGCCAACGATGTTGTCAACTTTGTCACCGGCCTGTGCAAACTTTACATCCGGATAGCTTGGTGCAAGTTCAGACAGAATAGGTGCATAACCTGTTGATGCGCCAAAGATAATGTTACAGCCTTCATTGACAAGCTGATCTACAGCGGCCTGTACACTACTCTGCTCTTCAGCAATATTTTCAAGGAAAATAAGCTGACTGTCAACATCCATGCCCAGGTTTTTCATTGCTGTTGTAAGACCTTCATACTGTGCCTGACACCAGCCGCCGTCGCCTTTAACAACGTTAACGATCGCACCAACCTTAATTGATGACAGATCAGCTGATGCTGAACCTTCGTCACCTGATGGTGCTGCGCTTTCTCCTGATGCCGCCTCTGAATCTGCCGGCTGTTTGCTGTCGCTGCCGCAGGCAGCCATTGATGCAACCATCACCAGTGCCAGAATAAGGCAAAGTATTTTTCTCATTTTCATATAGATGACCTCCTATAAAAAATAATTTATTGAAATGCATATAGCAAAACAATCATAATCACTATCTGCTCTCTCTGTCATAAGGAACACAAAGAGCTGCAGGAGCTTCTGTATGCTTCTTTCTGAAATTACCTGTTGTAAGAATAAGTACAATAATTGTAAATATATAAGGAAGCATTGCCACAAATTTTACAGGTATAAACGGGAAATATGCCTGCATATAGTTACCGATAATGCTAATAAAACCAAACAGTACAGAACCTACAACGGCCATCGCCGGATTCCATGCCGAGAATACAACCAGTGCTGCGGCAATCCAGCCATAACCGCCTGTCATACCCTCCTGCCATGAATTTGAATAAGCAATGGACATATATGCACCGCCCATGGCAACAAGAATCGTACCTACAATACAGTAAGCATATCTCAAGGCAAATACATTGATACCGACCGCATCAAGGGCACCCGGATTTTCACCAAGGGCACGCAGTGTCATACCCGGTCTTGTCTTATAAATATATACAATAACAATGGCTACAATCACATAAAGAATGTACACAAGAAGATTCTGGCTGAAAAATATCTTTCCGATCACAGGAATTTTTGAAAGCAGCGGAATCGGAAGACTTTCAAACTTTAAGTTTGCAGCAACACCTGTAATTGAATTTCCGATAAAACCGCTTAAACCTGAACCAAATGTCATCATGGCAAGACCTGCAACAACCTGGTTTGCCTGAAGTGTTACTGTGATAAAAGCATATATTAAGCCTAAAAGTGCACCTACAACAATGACAGTAAGAATTGCCAACGCCAGTGAATGCGTATGTACAACTGTAAAATATGCGGAAACCGCACCCATAAGCATGATGCCTTCGAGACCGAGGTTCATAATACCTGCTCTTTGGCTGATAATTTCACCGATTGTTGCGTAAAGCATAATGACAGCAACAGAAATTGTTGAAGCTAAAATAGATGTAAGCAGCGACATTATGCCTCACCTCCTTTATTTGCAGAAACCATTTTCTCTTTATGAGAAAATGAAAATTTATATCTTGTAAAGATTTCGCCGGCCAGTACAAACAGCAAAATGGCACCCTGAATCAGTGTCGCAACCTGAGACGGCACACCTGAAATCTGTACAGCATAACTGCCTGTTGTCAGTCCGCCGAAGAATATAGATACAAGAATAACAACAAGCGGATTGAATTTACTTAAGTAAGCAATAACGATTGCAGTAAAACCTGCATTATTCGGAAGGTTCGGCTGAAGCTTATGTGTCAGTCCGCAGACCTGAACAAAACCGGCCATACCTGCAAGGGCACCACTGATCAGCATAACGATAATAATATTTTTCTTAATGTTAATACCTGCATATTTTGCAGCGGATATACTGTTTCTGATAACGCTGATCTGATAACCGCTTGTTGTAAATCTGAAAAACAGATAGATAACAATAGCGACAACAATAGCAATCAGAAATCCGATGCCGATATTTGTCCCCGGAATGTTCGGAAGCCATGCACTTTCAGGGAATGTATCTGTATAAGGTACTGTCAGTGTTGTATTTCTCCACGGACCGTAACATACATAATCAAGCACAAGAAGTGCAACGTAGTTAAGCATCAGTGTAACAATTGTTTCATTGACATCCCAGAACGCTTTCGGCAATACAGCGATACCGCCCCAGATCGCGCCTGCGATAATTGCCACAAGAAACATCACCGGAAGCTGAATACAAACCGGCATCGGCGGCAGGAACTGAACGATGGCAGTTGCCGCAAAAGCACCGATCGCATACTGTCCTTCAGCGCCGATATTGTTCAGATTCATTTTAAAAGCAACAGATACCGCAAGACCGCACAGCATTAACGGAATACTGTATAAAATACTCTGTGAAAGTCCGCGCCCTGTACCAAATGCTGATTTAAGCATCTTTGTATAAACAGACAAAGGATTAAATCCCAGTGTCAAAATCAAAATACCACAAAAAGCCAGTGCCAGTATGACAAAGATTACAGGATTAAGAATCCGCATATATCCCGGCATCCGGTCTCGTTTTTCAAAACCAAATTTCATTATTCTTACCTCCTATGCCTCTTTTGCGGAATCTTCGCTTGTCATACCAACCATCAGCTTACCGATTTCCACATAATCTGTTTTGTTGAC
>JALEHN010000082.1 GCA_022770525.1 Clostridiales bacterium | reverse complement strand
GAAATGTGAGGAAGTTTATCCGGATTATATTCATAATACATATTAATCACCTGTGCTTTTAAAAGTTGATTTAAGTATACCATAAGATTAAATTAATCTCAACAAAATGGTAAACGAACTTAAATATATTTACAATTAAGTAGCTAAATGACAAGTAATAACGATATCCGCCATTGAAATAAAAAAGTATTCAGTGTATAGTTGAGTTGATCAAAACAATGATCTGTTTGGAGTCGGATTTTGCCCGGCTCTGAATATTTGCAGATTCAAAATGAAACATATTGATATACAGGAGGGCTTATGATACAAAAAAGTTTAAACGGACAGTGGCAGATGTGTGAAGCCGGGGAAGGAAAATGGCTGCCTGCCAACATACCGGGTTCTGTTGTTTCAACGCTTCTTAAAGCGGGTCAGATACCGGATCCTTACGACGGATTAAATGAATACGCGGTAAGAGATCTGATGGAAAAAGATTACATATTTGAGCGTTCATTTTCATTGACGGATGAAATGCTTCAAAAACCGAAACTTGTCCTTGTATGCGCCGGGCTGGATACGATTGCTGACATTTATATCAACGGCCGGTTGGTGGGAAATGCTTATAATATGCACCGGACATGGCGGTATGATATCAAAAAAATTGTGGCAAGTGAGAATGTTGTAAAGATTGTTTTTCATTCTCCGATTCAGTATATCAACCGGTGTGCTAAGAATGCCGAGATTCCGATTGATTATACAGCATGCGGGGCGATGGACAACAATCAGTATATAAGAAAAGCACATTCCATGTTTGGATGGGACTGGGGTATTCAGCTGCCGGACATGGGGATATGGCGTGATTTTTATGTTGAAGCCTATGAAGCAAGGCTTTTAACGGCGGAATTTGAACAGATACATACAGACGGCGTTGTTACTTTAAAAACAAAAGTTCTGACTGAAGATGCAGATCAGGCACAAATCACTGTAACACTGAAAAGCCCCGACGGTCAGGTCATAGAAAGTCAGAAGCCCGGCAAAGACAGTGATACAGTAAAGATGACCATTCATAACCCAAAGCTCTGGTGGCCAAACGATATGGGAGCGCATCTGCTTTATACCGTCTGTATTGAATTGGCGGAAGGTTCGGGACGTGTGGCAGAGACGAAAACATACCGTATCGGTCTTCGGACGCTGACGGTATGTCGTGATGAGGACCAATGGGGCAAAAACTTTGCACTGGAAGTCAATGGTGTAAAAATTTTTACTAAAGGCGCCAATTATATACCGGAGGATGCGATTTATTCAAGGATTACAAAAAAACGGCAGGCAGACCTTATTAAAGCAGCGGTCAAATCCCATTTTAACTGTCTGCGTATTTGGGGCGGCGGCTATTATCCGTCCGATGAGTTTTATGATTTGTGTGATGAAAATGGCATTATTGTATGGCAGGATATGATGTTTGCCTGCAATATTTATGATTTATCGGAAGATTTTGAGAAAAATATCATAGAAGAAATCGGGGAAAATGTTGTAAGACTGAAACACCATGCAAGTCTTGGACTTTTCTGCGGCAATAACGAGATGGAATCAGGCTGGTATTACTGGCCGGAGGTTATCAGAAATCCGGTGAAGTTTAAGGCAGATTATATTAAAATATTTGAATATATCATTCCAAAGATTATTAAGAAAAATGCACCGGGGATCTTTTACTGGCCGTCTTCACCGTCTTCGGGAGGAAGCTTTGATCACCCTGATGATGAAAGCAACGGTGATTGTCATTACTGGGATGTATGGCACGGGCAAAAACCGTTTAAAGATTATAGAAATCATTTTTTCAGGTTCTGTTCCGAGTTTGGCTTTCAGTCATTTCCGTCCATAAAGACAATTAGGACATTTGCAAAACCTGAGGAAGAAAATATTTTTTCACAGGTGATGGAAAGTCATCAGAAAAATGGTTCAGCCAATGGAAAAATACTTTATTATTTATCGGAGAATTATCAGTATCCAAAGGATTTTGAAAGTCTCGTCTATGTGTCGCAGATTCTTCAGGG
>JALEHN010000080.1 GCA_022770525.1 Clostridiales bacterium | reverse complement strand
TAAAACATACGAAAGGACGATGATTTATGAAGTACAATTTCGATGAAGTGATTGACCGGAGCAATAACCGTTCGTCAAAGTATGATGAGCGTGTGAAAAAGTTTGGTACAAATGACGTTATTCCTCTGTGGGTAGCGGATATGGATTTCCGCACGGCAGAACCGATTATTGAAGCGTGCAGAAAAAAAGCTGAAGAAGGCATCTGGGGCTATACCTCCAGACCGGACAGCTACTTTGAAGCGGTAAGGGACTGGGAGAAACGAAGAAAACACTGGGATGTCGATACAGCGTTGATGAGCTGGAGTCTCGGTGTCGTGCCTGCCATGGCTGCAATGATTCGAATCTTCAGTGAGCCTGGAGATCAAGTGTTGATTCAGACACCGGTCTATTCTGAATTTTATGATATTGCGGAAGGATGTGACCGTATAGTTGTTGAAAACCAACTGGTGGAAAAGGACGGACAATGGGTCATTGATTTCGATGATTTTGAAAAAAAGGTGAAAGAATGTAAAATATTTCTTTTGTGTAATCCGCATAATCCGCTCGGTATTGTCTGGAAGCCGGAAGAATTGGAAAAAATGGCAAAAATCTGTATTGAAAATGATGTGCTGCTGATTTCAGATGAGATCCATTCAGATTTGATTTTCCACGGTAAAAAACATACACCGACGGGATCTATTTCAAAGGAAATTGCATCGAAAATCATTACGTGTGTCTCTGTGACAAAAACATTTAACCTGGCCGGTCTTCAGGCATCGACCTCCATTTTTCCGAATGTGGAAATGAAAAATGCTTTTGATCAATTCTGGGGAAGTATGGACGTACACAGAAATAATGCCTTCAGCTCGGTGGCCATGGAAGCGGCGTACCGTGAGGGTGAGGAATGGCTGGAACAGCTGTTGGAATATATTTCCGGAAACTTTGATTTTATTAAAAAGTATTGTGATGAAAATATCCCGAAAATCAAGCCGAATGTTCCGGACGCAACCTATCTTGTGTGGCTGGACTGCCGTGAACTTGGCATGGATAATGAAGAACTGCGGCGCTTTATGATTGAAGATGCTAAAATCGGCCTCAATGAAGGTTATACTTTTGGTCGGAGCCTGAGCGGTTTTATGCGGCTCAATGCAGCTTGTCCGCGGGCGGTTCTTAAAAAAGCACTGAAACAGTTAAAAGAAGCTGTCGATAAACTGGCGTGATATAAAGAAATTCGCCGCTACTGCGGGGGCAAAAGCTTTTGAGCCCGCCATCATTTTGAAAGGAAGGAATATGATTATGAAAGTTACTGTTATTGGAAGTCATCTTTGCCCGGATACATTATATGCACTGAATAAATTGTCAGAAGCAGGCGTTGAAAGCAGCTTTAAGGATATTTTATCCTGTCATGCAGATCTGCTGGCCTATCTGAAGCTTAGAGAAACAAGCGATGTTTATGCTGAAATCAGAGGAAAAGAACGGCTGGGCGTACCATGCTTTATATGTGAAGATGGTACGGTAACGCTGGATATTCATGAAGTACTGAAATAGATGCCTGCTGTGCTGCAGGCAGATGCCAAAGTCAATGCCATTTGAGCTGTCAGGAGGAGAAAGTGTGATGAATGAACTTACAAGGTTGATTAAAGAGGATATGAAGCCTGCCCTTGGCGTAACAGAGCCCGGAGCAATTGCGTTTGCGGTTTCAACAGCCAGAACGCACATCGAAGGGGAGGTCAGGCGGGTTTGCTTAAGGCTTAACAGCGGCATGTTTAAAAATGCATTTACCTGCGGAATTCCGGGAATCAGTGAAGTAGGCAATGATTATGCCGCTGCGCTTGGAGCGGTTGCGGCAGATCCCGGGAAGGGACTGGAGTGTCTTGACGGTATTTCGGAAGATGATAAACAAAAAGCACGGGATATGGTGGCAAAGGGGCAGATTTTGGTCAGTATGAGTGAAATTACAAGCCGCATATTTATTGAAGCAAAAGTGACAGGTGATGCTAAAGAGGCAGTAGTGACGATCTGTGATGCCCACACAAATATTGTCAAAATTACCGAAAACGGCAAAATCGTATTTGAGAAGCAGTGCGGCGAAAAAGTGCAGGTATCTGAGCCGCCATTGATTCATCAGTATATGCTGCAGCAAATTTACGAATATGCGCAAACAGTCCCGATTGAAGAAATTTCATTTATTAAAAAAGCTTTTGAAATGAATGAAGCGCTTCTTATGGAAGGCATCAGCAGCCCGAAAACAACTTATGCGCCTTATCTTTTGGCGGCAAATGGCGGAAAGCTTGTGTCGGAAGATGAACAAAAAACCGCATCACTGTTTTGCAATGCCGCCATTGAGGCAAGGGTCATCGGGCTTTCGCGGCCGGCAATGAGTATTACCGGTTCCGGAGCTCATGGTATTATTGCAACGATGCCGCTGTATGCGTCATATAAAGTGAACGGATACACGGAGGAAGCACTGCTTCGGGCCACGGCACTGAGTTATCTGATTTGTATGTATATCAAAGAATATTCGGGAAAACTGTCCGCTTTCTGCGGATGCGCCATTGCCGCCGGGACCGGCATGGCATGCGGGCTTGTCAGCCTGCGCGGCGCAGATGCTAAAGTTATGGCAAAAACTATCAATAACATGGCCAGCAGTATCACGGGAATGATCTGTGACGGCGGAAATCAGGGCTGTACCATGAAAGGCGTCGTTGCGGTAGATGCTGCCTACAAGGCTGTTGATATGGCAATGAAGGGTGTTTATATTTATAATGTACACGGCATTAATGGCAATACACCTGAAGAGACGATGCGAAATATGGGAATGATTGCTTCACCGGGAATGGTTGGCACAGAAAAGACCATTGTGCAGATACTGGAAGAGAAAACATCGAAGTCCGGCAGATGTCAGAATTAATCTATGGACTGTGAAAACAAACGAAAAGCAGGGTGAAAAAAGTGGATAAAACGGATCAAAGATATATCACATATCTTCAAATTTTAAAAGATGAACTTGTTCCTGCCATGGGCTGTACAGAACCGATCGCAATTGCCTATGCAGCCGCAAAAGCAAAAGCGATTCTTGGAGAAATGCCGGACCGGGTAGAAATCGGTGTCAGTGACAATATTATTAAAAATGTGAAAAGCGTCGTTGTGCCAAATACAGACGGCATGAAAGGCATCGAGGCCGCCGCGGCTGCCGGAATTACAGGCGGCCAGGCAGATCAGATGCTTGAAGTGATTTCCCGGATGACTGCGGAACAAAAAGAGGAAATGAAACAATTTCTGAAAAAAGTGCCGATTGATGTGTCTGCAGTTGATCATGACATGATTTTTGATATTATTGTGAAGCTCTATTGCAAAGAACAGTCGGCAAAAGTGCGTATCTGCCAGTACCATACCAATATCGTTTATATGGAAAAAAACGGAGAAGTTTTATTTGATGCAAAAATACAGGATCAGAATAAAGCCGGGAAAGAGAACGGGATTGCGGATAAAACGCTGCTAAACATTAAGGATATTATTGGTTTTGCGGATACATGCGATATTGAAGATGTAAAATCGATACTGGACAGGCAGATTCAATACAATTCACAGATTGCGGAAGAAGGTCTGCTCGGTGATTACGGCGCCAATATAGGTTCCACATATCTGAAATATTACGGATGCGGTGTGCGCAACCGTGCCATTGCAAAGGCGGCGGCAGGCTCCGATGCACGGATGAGCGGCTGTGAAATGCCGGTCGTCATCAATTCGGGAAGCGGAAATCAGGGAATCACAGTTTCTGTCCCTGTGATTGAGTATGCAAAAGAACTGTCAGTTTCAAAAGAAAAGCTTTATCGGGCGCTGGTCATTTCCAATCTGATTGCTGTCCATGAAAAAAATGGCATAGGAAGACTGTCGGCTTATTGCGGTGCAGTCAGTGCCGGATGTGCCGCAGGCTGCGGCATTGCTTATCTGCAGGGCGGCGGTTATGATGAAATCGCACATACGCTGGTCAATTCCCTTGCAATCGTTTCAGGTATTATCTGTGACGGCGCAAAACCGTCCTGTGCCGCTAAGATTGCTTCCAGTGTTGAAGCCGGCATTCTGGGATACCATATGTATATGAATCATCAGGAATTTAAAAACGGCGAAGGCATTGTAGACAATGGTGTAGAGGCGACAATTCAGAATGTCGGACGGCTCGGAAGAGACGGCATGCGGCAGACAGATAAGGAAATTGTTAAAATAATGCTTGATTAAATCAGTGTGCCGGTCTTTTTTATAAAGACCGGCAGCTGTTTGGCTGAGACCATGAGAATCGGCAGCTCGTTGTGGACGCTGCGCAGTGTTTTAGTGAATTCATAGCCATCCATCTTTGGCATCATAATATCAAGTATGACAAGATCAATATGTTCGCTGTCCATGACTTCAAGCGCTTCTTCGCCGTTCGCGGCAGTTGATACACTGTAATTTTCTTCTTCAAGAACTGCGCGCATCAGCTTTAACAATAATTAGCAAGAATTCCCTCTCCTCTTAGGTGGTTGGGATGAATTGCAAATAAAGAACGTACGTTCTTGAAATGTGATGAACGTTGTGGTACAATATACTCAGTCGATAAGAAAGGAAAGTGTATATTATGCGAGAGTTAGACCATAATGCTCATTCGGTTTTTTTATTGTATTATCACCTTATTTTGGTCGTAAAATACCGACGGAAGGTCTTTGATGATACTGTTTCTGATCGTGCTAAGGAAATCTTTTCTTATATCGCACCCGGGTATGGCATTGAGGTGGATGAGTGGAATCATGACGGTGATCATATCCATGTGATGTTCCGGGCTCAGCCAAAAAGTGAACTCAGCAAGTTTATCAATGCTTACAAGAGTGCCAGCAGCAGACTGCTGAAGAAAGAATTCCCTGCGATCCGGAAAAAGTTGTGGGAAGAGACTTTCTGGAGTCAGAGTTTCTGTTTGATAACAGCCGGTGGAGCACCGATCGAAGTGATCAGGAAATACATTGAAACGCAAGGTGAGAAACATGAGAAAGAGTTATAAAGCTTTCCAATTCCGGATTTATCCAACTGCAGAACAGAAAGTATTGTTCGCGAAGACATTTGGGTGCTGCAGGTTCATCTATAACCAGATGCTTTCGGATAAGATTGAAGCGTATAAGAAGACAGGGAAGATGCTCAAGACTACACCGGCAGCATATAAAAAAGAATTTCCGTGGCTTAAGGAAGTAGATGCTCTTGCCCTTGCGAATGTGCAACTCCATCTGGAATGTGCATACAGGAATTTCTTTGAACGTCCTAAGATCGGCTTTCCGAAATTCAAGTCAAAGCATCACAGCCGGAATGCATATACGACGAATCTGGTGAATGGGAATATCCGACTTTTTGAGAACGGGATCAAACTTCCGAAGGCCGGTGTCGTAAAGGCGAAGATCCACAGACAGATCCAGGAGGGGTTCCGGCTGAAGGCTGTGACAGTCATAAGGCAACCTTCAGGGAAGTACTGCGTCAGTATACTTTTTGAGTACTGTGCGGATGAAAACCAAGTCCGGGACAGAGAAGAAAGAGAACTGAAGGTTATCGGTATTGATTATGCGATGCATGGGCTGGCAGTATTTTCCGATGGAAATAAATGCGAATATCCGGATTATTACCGAAGGTCTGAAAAACGGCTGAACAGAGAGCAGCGAAAGCTGTCACGCTGTAAGCGTGGAAGTTCGAATTATCAGAAACAGAAGAAAAAGGTGGCACTCTGCCATGAGAAGGTCAAAAACCAGAGGAGAGACTTTCATCATAAGTTGAGCCGAAAACTGGCGGATAAGTATGATGTGGTCGCCGTCGAGGATCTGAACATGAAGGCAATGAGCAGGTGTCTGAATTTCGGGAAGAGTGTTGCGGATAACGGCTATGGAATGTTGCTGAACATGCTCAGTTATAAGTTGGAGGACTGCGGAGGAAAGCTTGTGAAGGTAGACAGGTTCTTTCCGTCCAGCAAAAGGTGCAGTAAGTGTGGAAAAGTCAAAAAGGTACTGCCATTGTCAGAGAGGGTATATCGGTGTGAGTGTGGTTACACGAACGACAGGGACGTGAATGCGGCGATCAATATCAGGGAAGAAGCATTACGCCTGCTCTCAGCATAAAATATGTCTGTTTCCAGACTGAATTCCTGTCCATATCTGGACAAAATATAATTGTTATGCCCGTTTCCGGGCTAAAAATCGAACCGCCGGGCAGGCGGGGATAGCTTATTGATACTTGCCCCATTAGGGGCATTGAGTAAGAAGCCCCCACTTCAAACAAAGTTAAGTGGTGGGAGCATGTCACTGTATTCATATCATCATCAACAACAAGAATATGAAACATAGGTATCATCCTTTCTTTTAACTTTTAAACATTATAGAATATTTTTATCAACATTCCGATTTTTTGACAGGAATCATTTTTCGGCCTTTCTATTTATAAATCAGCGGCGATTTCTTTAATTGTGAATGGTGTTTCTGAAAATGTCAAGTGTGGGGTGCTGAGGAAAAAACAAAATCTGCCGGTGTTACTGATTAAAGGATATGGGCAGCGGGGTTGACATTCTTTGGTGGGACGGCTATAATGCAACTGCGGCAAATGGTTTGTCAGCAGCGCCGACAGGCGGTTTTTATAGCGAAAGGGATGGATTTTATGGAAAAATTAAGGAATAAAAAAGGATTTATTATAGATATGGACGGTGTGATTTATCACGGCAATCGTCTGCTTCCGGGTGTTAAGGAATTTGTGGACTGGCTTTACCGGGAAAATAAAAAGTTTTTATTTTTGACAAATTCCAGCGGTTCTACTCCGAAGGAATTGCAGAAAAAGCTGGAACGTCTCGGACTTGATGTAAGTATGGAGCATTTTTATACAAGCGCGCAGGCAACCGCTGCTTTTATTGCAGGACAGACACCGGAAGCCAGTGCCTACGTGGTCGGTGAGCACGGACTTTTAAATGCGCTGTATGATGCAGGTATAACAGTCAATGAAGTGAATCCGGATTATGTCATTATCGGGGAATCAACGTCTTATAATTATGATAATATCATTAAGGCAACGAAGTTTGTGAATCAGGGAGCGAAACTGATCGGTACAAATTTTGACCTTGTGGATCCGTCAGAAGATGGATTTGTTCCGGCATGCCGGGCGCTGGTAGCGCCTGTTGAGCTGGTGACAGGGAAAAAAGCCTACTATGTCGGGAAGCCTAATCCGCTGATGATGCGTACGGGCCTTCGTTTGCTTGGCGTTCATTCAGCAGAAGCTGCCATTATCGGTGACCGTATGGATACAGACATCATTGCGGGTATTGAAACAGGCCTTGATACGGCACTTGTTCTGAGCGGCGTGTCCACAAGGGAAACTGTGAAATCATTCCCGTATCGTCCGCGTCTGATTATCAATGGTGTTAAAGATATCCCGACAGGTGAGGCGGCTGAGGGTGAAGATATACCGCTGCCGGGTTTAAATTTATAAAGCGTTTAAAACACATTCCGTGTTTATATCAAGTTAAAAAATCTCTGATTGTCAGTCGTGATAAGTGCAGACTGACTGTCAGAGATTTTTTTGATATAGAAGCCTGCTGTACGGGCGCGCAAAGAGCCGCTTAGTGACTCTTTGTTGTGATAGAGAAAATTGGGATATAGTTGATTGCACATAAAATTATCGGGCAATCACCCAATAAAGGGTTGGGCTTGATTTCACCGGAAAAGCCGCCGGTTTATAAATATTATTGTTAAAAAATATGTTTTTTTAAGCAAAATTTGATTGTATTATCTTATTCATACAATTATTGTAGAATAAATAACAATGATATTTGTGCGTTTGCACGATGCTTTTAGAGCCGTATTATACTATAATAAAACCATCGGAAGAAGTTGATTTGTGCCTGTGAAAACAGGACGAAGATTCGTTTTTTTGACAGAACGATCCAAACATTATATATGAAAAGGAGGATTTTTTAATGAATCAGACAAAGTTACACAAGTACAGCAGAAGTGTCTCAATTATTGGCGTAGGATGTACACCATTTATGTACACTGTTGATAAAGATGAGACGAATGGTCTGACAGAAGGAGAAATGTACGGCTATGCCGCATTAAAAGCGATGGAGGATGCAGGCGTAAACCCGCAGGACGTTGATTATTATTTCCATGGACAGGCCAATCCGCTGGCAGGTTCCAACTTCCTGACACCAAACATTCAGATCGGAAACTGGTTCGGTATGAAAGGCAAAGGCTCTATCCATCATTCTGAAGCATGCTGTACAGGTTATCTTGCAATCGAACAGGCTGTCAATGCTGTTGCATCGGGAAAATATAACTGCGTACTGACAGGCTGTGTGGAATTCGGTGACAGCTCACCGGCACCATACGACGGCATTGCACCGGAAGATGACGGCGTAGATGTACCAAAGCATCCATACAAACGTAACAAGATTCCTATGGAACAGTTCTTAAAAACAACATCATGGTTATATGACCGTACTTATACGCGTGCATTAATGGCAGGTCAGGAATTAATTTATGATGATGCGGCAGAATGGTATGTACGCACACGCGGCATTACTCCGGAACAGATGAACGATACATTGAACTGGATGTGCATCAACAATATGCGCAATGCGGAAGTCAATCCGTTATCCCTTATCAATTTCCTGAAAGGTACAAAGGATCCAAATCAGTTTACATATGATGAACGTGCAAAAGCAGCAGGCATGACTCTTGATGAGTACATGAACTCCGCATACAATCCGAGAATGGGTGATTTCCTTCGTGCAGGCGGCATTGAACTGAAATGTGACGGCGCGGCAGCTTGTATCGTTTGCGCTACAGAAATGATTCCTCAGATTGCTAAAAATCTGAAACATAAACCGATCGAAGTTGTTGGTATCGGCAGTGCGGCATGTGAAGCAAGCACACCTCACTTTGAAGTAGCTGCGACACAGGAAGCTGTTCGTCAGGTATATGAACTGACAGGCATGTCAGGTGATGACCTTGACCTGTTCTATGCAAATGACTTTATTGTTACTTCTCATCTTGTATCTGCAGAAATCGCAGGTTACTTACCGGAAGGTGAAGGCTGGAAATACATCTGTGACGGACGTACAGCATGGAATGGCGACAAGCCTATTAACTCAAACGGCGGAAGAACTGCATTTGGTCATGCTCATGCAGCATCAGGTATGGCAGATATGTATGAAGCATGTAAGCAGATCTGGAATGAAGCAGGCGATCATCAGGTTCCAAACCTGAAGGATCACAAAGTTCCTCAGACAGCAATGCTTCGCGGATACGGCGGTGCACAGAACGTTGCGGCAATTATTATTAAGAGAATTGACGACTAACAGGAAGGAGTAATAAATTATTATGGCTATCAAATTAGAGAAAGTAGTACAGACCTATTATGAAGCTCTTGAAGAAGGCAAGATTCTTGGACGTAAATGCCCGAAATGCGGTAATGTGGAATTCCCGCCGGTATATGCATGTAATGCATGCGGAAGCCTTGAGACAGAGTGGTATGAAATCAGCGGAAAAGCAAAATTACATTCAATTGTTCTTCCGGCAGCACTTTCTTCCAAACCGGAATACAAAGCACTTGGCAAATATGCTTATGGTGAAATCGAACTTGAAGAAGGTTCAAGATTCAATGGCGTAGTTCTTGGAATTAATAAAAAGAAAAGAAAAGAACTGGAAGGCAAACTTCCTGTAAGCTGCCATGCAAAAATTTTCCAGAGAGTTGGCGGATATAAAACAGTTGTATTCGAATTAGATGAAGAATAATACGCTATTTATGTTCTGGTTCAGAACAGATAATTAATACATCATACAAATTAAAAGGAGACGAAAACAATGGATAGAAAAGAATTAGAAGCAAAAGTACTTGAACTGGTAGCAGCATGCTACAAAAAAGACGTGGCTACACTTTCAGTAGATACAACATTTAAAGAAGACCTTGCAGGCGCATCTGTACAGATGGTAGCTTTAGTATCTGAAATCGAAAACGAACTGGATGCAACAGTTATGTTAGCAGATGCCAGCGGATGTACAACAGTAGGCGATCTTGTTGACCTTGTAGAAGAAGAACTGTAATTTGCAACTGTTTGGAGCCGGGCAAAATTTCATAAAACAGGCGTAAAATACTTGCATTTTTAAAACTGTTTTTGAAATTTTATTTGGCGGATACGCCGCACCGACGAAATGCGAAGCATTTTGGAGGCCGGCTCTGAATGGTTATTGTAATTCTATATTTTGGAGGGAAGAAAATGAGCATTTTAGACAAGCTTTATGAAAAAGCGAAACAGAATCCTCAGAAAGTCGCATTCCCGGAAGCAACAAACGAAAAGATGATGCAGGCAGCTTTTGAGACAGGAAGAGACGGTTATATTATTCCTGTGCTCGTAGGCGATGCTGCAGAAATCAAAAAGCTGATTGCTGAAAGAGGATATGACGAGAGCGTATTTACGATTGTAGATATTAATGAGGAAACATACAAAAATGAACTGATCGCAAAATATGTTGCTCTGCCGGACACACGTCTGAAAGAAAAAGCATTAAACCGTCGTATGGCAGATCCGCTTTACTATGCAATGGTTATGCAGAAAGTTGATGAGGCAGATGTAACATTTGCAGGTATTGACAATACAACCGGTGATGTACTTTTGGCAGGACAGATGATTATCGGTCTCAAAGAAGGCATCAGCACAATTTCAAGTATCGGTCTTTGCGATATCCCGGGCTATGAAGGCAGCGAAGGTTCTCTTCTTGCTATCGGCGACAGTGCTGTCTGCACAAATCCTAATCCGGAACAGCTGGCAAGCATCGCTATTTCAGCATGTGACACAGTTGCTTCACTGCTTGACTGGGAACCAAGATGTGCGATGGTATGCTATTCAACACTTGGCAGCGGCCAGGGTGAACTGATCGATAAAGTGACAGAAGCATTAAAGATTGCCAATGAACGCCGTCCTGACCTTGCAATCGATGGTGAATTCCAGCTTGATGCAGCAATTGTTCCTGCTGTAGCAGCAAAGAAAGTGAAACGCGAAAGCAAAGTTGCAGGTAAAGCAAACGTTGTAATCTGGCCGGATCTTAACGTTGGTAATGTCAGCGTTAAATTGATTCAGCAGTTTGGTAAGGCTGATGCTTACGGACCGATGCTTCAGGGCTTCAACAAAGTCGTTTGTGACTGCTCAAGAGGGGCTCCTGTTTCAGAAATCAAAGGTAATGTTGTTATTTCTGCAGTACGTGCCGCAGGAAGCAAGAAACTGTAATTTTTGGGAGGAAATATAGGATAATGAAAAATTATAAAATTTTTGCAATTAACCCGGGTTCTACATCCACAAAAATTGCTTTAATTGAAAACGACACAGTCCTTTTTTCAAAGAATGTATCTCATGATGCAAATAAACTGGCTGAATTCGATGGTATTTCAGCTCAGATGCCATACAGAAAAGAAACGATTTTAAAACTTCTTGAAGAAAACAACATTTCTCTTGAAGGTATCGATGCATGTGTCGGCAGAGGCGGCGGTCTTCTTGCAATGGAAGGCGGTACATATACGATTAACGAAACAATGCTTGACCATGCAACACGGGGCGCCAACGGCGTTCAGCATCCTGCACAGTTGGGACCTCAGCTGGCCAATGAATTTGCGCAGGAATATCACTGTCCGTCATTTGTTGTTAATCCTCCGGATGTTGATGAACTTCAGGATCTGGCCCGTCTGACAGGTATCAAAGGTGTTAACCGTGTGATTCATCTTCATGCGCTGAACCTTAAGGAAACAGCCATCCGTCATGCTCAGTCTCAGGGAAAGAAATATGAAGAACAGAATTATGTTGTATGCCATATCGGCGGCGGTATTTCTGTTTCAGCACACAGAAACGGCAGAATGATCGACGGTTTTGATATTGTCGGCGGTGAAGGACCTATGGCTCCGACAAGAAGCGGTTCAGTTGCTGTTGCTGACCTTCTCAGATACGCACAGGGCAAAGACTTAAAAGAAGTGAAGAGTGTCTGCACAAGATCAGGCGGTCTTGTAAGTCACCTTGGCACATCAGATGCTCTGGAAGTAAGCAATAGAGCAGCTGCAGGCGAACCATATGCAAAAATGGTCTGGGATACAATGATCTACCAGATCGTTAAATGCATCGGTGCTATGGCGACAGCACTTCACGGTAAAGTTGACGGCATTCTCCTTGGCGGCGGCATGGTTTACAATCAGGATCTTTGCGCACAGATTAAGGAAGGCTGCGAATGGATCGCTCCGGTCTATACATATCCGGGTGAATTCGAAATGGAAGCCATGGCTTCCGGCGCAATCCGTGTGCTTTCAGGTGAAGAAGAAGCTAAGACTTATACAGGTGTTCCTGTCTGGACAGGATTTGATTTTGAGAAATAATCTTACATAAACTAAAAAAGAAGCTTTCATCGATTAAGGTGGAAGCTTCTTTTTTCAACAGGTAACCATAAGAAGTGAATCATAATATACTAAATTGTGATATACTAAATCATGATTTACTAAATTGTGTTTTACTAAATCATAATGGACTAAATTGTCAAAAGGCAATTCATCACCGGCGGTTTCGACTCAGTGCTGCACAGTGCAATGATATATTGGTTTTCAATGATCTGCTGAGTGAAGTAAAGCCCGGGATCTGTGCAGGTGATTTTATAAGGTGCTGTATCTGTGCCAAAGCTAAAGGAAAAGTCCAAAAGAGGCATGGAAAAGCCCATGCCGGCCTGCTTAATGCGGCTTTCTTTTAAAGTCCAGAAGCGGAAAAACCATTCCTGATAAGTTTTTTCATCTGTATGCATTTGTTTTAAAAAAGCCTGTTCTTCGGGCGTCAGCACTTTTTTAATAATCAGTTCGCTGAAAGACTGTATTTTTTCGATATCGACACCGACCGGCGAAGTGCTGAGGGCACAGGCGGCCATATCTTCACAATGGCTGATATTAAAGTGAATATCCTCATGAGATATTAAATATGGTTTTCCGTATGCGTTGGTTTTAAGCTGTGCCTTGAGTTCTTCAGGTGTCAGGTTCAGCTTAAAACGGTCCGAAAGTGCTGTACATAAAAGCTTTAAGCCGGCGGTATGTTCAGTATCGTATTTGTGCTTGTCGGTCTGTTCAAAGTGAGAAATATAAATCGTACACATAAGTATGCCTTTCCGTTGAGTTTAAATTGATGATGGCGGGTTTGGTACACTGGTATAAACCGCACCAAAGCACTGTATGTTTCGCTGAAGTGTTTCATGTGGTTTGCACTAGCTTTTCTGGTTCGGTTCTTCGTTCAAATATTCCAGAATTTTAAAAGAAAAATGAAGTTTGATCAGCTCATCACCGTGATTTAAAGGATTACCGGTGATTTTTTTGATTTTTTCAATACGGTACAGCAGCGTGTTTTTATGAATATGCAGGTAATTGGCGGTCTGCTGTGTGTTTTGGGAAAAATTCAGATACTGGTAAAGAGTATTGAAAAAGTCCGTATTTTTTTCTTCATCATAGGCTTTCAGCACAAGCAGTGCCGGATGGCAGAAATCCAGCAGACTGTAGTCATTTCGCTCGCATATTTCGAGAATGTGGAAAATGGACATCATTTCATAGCGGTAAAGGCCGGGTGCATTTTTCATTTTCCGACCCAGCTGTGCGGACTTTAGCGACTGTTCGTAATATTTGCGGATTTCCTGAATATTTTTAAAGCAGTTGCTTAAACCGGCAATGAGATCGTTGGCCACAAGATATTCTTCCACCTGTTTATTGGTGAAACGATGATTATCGTGTCCACCGCATCCGTTAATGAGGAAGATGATTGTATTCTGGTAGATGACATAAAGACATCCCGGAATCATTGACTGAATATCAGATACAATCATTTCCTGGCGGGCTTCGGAGGTAACGTTATACTTGTCGCTGATGGACAGGATAAACAAATCGTCCTTTAAAACATAGCCGAGGGTAGCAAGACGTTCCTTACTCTGTTCGATATTTCCGGCGTTGTTGTCCAAAAGATCGCCGATAAAATAAGCGTACATTGTCCCTTTGTTTTTTTTATAAAAATCTTTTTTCTGAAGTTCGATGGAAATGACACGGCACAGACGATGAATCAGTTCGTAATCATTTTCTGTGACAGCCCGGTTCTGTTCATACATCATGACATGAGCGACCTCAATGCCGTGAATTTTCACTGAACCGATGAGCATACCCCGATCATGCACCGGGTTATGAATGTAAAACGGCCGGCTGCTTTTGCGTACCTGGTCGTCCAGTTTGCTTTTTCTTATGAAATTAATACCTTCTTCTTCAATTTGCCCCTGGGATGTTTCCTTTTCCATCAATGTGTTGTCGGCAATAGTGCCGGTGGAAACGGCCAGATGCTTAAAGGAAGTATCAATGACAAAAATCGGATTGCCTAAGAAACTGTAGGCCACATCGCAGATGCCCTGAAGTCCCTCATCGTTGAAAAGTGCGTCAAGGAAAAGCCGCATGCCTGTGACGACCTGCTGGCTTTCCAGAAATATTTCCTGAATGCGGTTGTAGACAGCAAAAGCATCAACGGACTGGTCAAGATAGAGCAGGTTCATCGGGGTGTTGCCGGGATAGGCGCGCAGGCAGTCATTTTCGGGGCCGTATATCAGAAAGTTGGTGCAGTAATTAACGTTGAGATTTCGTGGCAGCATCCGTACATGGCCGAAATAAAGAACATTCGGTAAAAATACACTCTGGTCTTTTGTCAGCATTTTGATACCTGTAAAGTCGGTTTTAAAACTGTCTTTTCGAATAAAACCGATCGGGCAATTGCCCAATAAGTCAAGAATTTCTTTCAGAAGCAAAATCAACGCCTCCATTCATAAAAATACTTCACAATTTTTAATGATTGTCCTTTAGAAAAGGCCATGCTATACTTTGGATACGGAGCAGCCGTGTTACAGGGTGGCTGGCCTTTATTCTATGATTGATTACATAGAATGGAGGTGATGCGTATGAATATAAAAAATCAAAAAGATTTTGATTTCCAGGACCTGATGGCCTTTGGAATGTTCATATTGGCATTATTGACATTCATCTTTTCGAATTTGAAGTAATGCATAAAAAACAAAATCCACCCTAATACTTTGCCCGAGTTTGTGGTGGATTTTGTTCCCCATATAAAGGCCAACCACTTTGTGGACGGCTGTTCTTTTTTATTAATATATCATATTTAAATATGTTATTCAATTGTTTTTCGATGATGATTTCATTTAGGAAAACATTCTTTTTGTGAAGTAAATTTTCCGGCTTAATAAATTAAATGTTAATATCATTGCTATAGCCGGGAAAAGGAGATTTTATGAGTATCGAAGATATCATTTTAAAATATTCTTGCAGAGGTATGGATTTGCTGCGTCCGTATTTGCCGGAGGACTTTTGCAGCCGGGCAGCATTAAAGATTGTGAATTTGAAAAATCCGGACAGGAGAGAAAGGATAATTCTTGCCACAGGCTTTTATGTCAGAGGTTTCGCGGAAACTGACGGACCTTTGGGTGTGTATGTTCTTGCTAAAGTACTGGAGGGTGTGGGCTTTGAGCCCGTGATCGTGACCGACCGGTATTGCAGGGATTTTTTTGAATCCGAAGGATGGCAAGTCATATACATGGAGACCGGGACTGCGGATATGTATACAGATTCCACGGAACAAGTCGTTGAAATTATTGATAAGATTAATCCCGTATGTCTGATTTCTGTGGAGCGGTGCGGTGAAAATATACATGGGGATTATACCAATATGCGGGGGATAAGTATCCGAAAAAATACGGCGCCTGTGGATAAGTTATTCGTGCTTGCAAAAAACAGAGGAATTTTCACTGTTGGTATCGGTGACGGCGGCAATGAGATCGGCATGGGGAATTTGAAAAAGCAGATATCTAAGAAGCTGCCACTGGTACCATGTGATGTATGTACAGATGTGCTGATTATTGCCACTGTATCCAACTGGGGTGCTTATGGGCTGGCCGCAGAAATTGCAAAAGTGCTGCAGAAAAAAATGCCGTTATGGGTACCGGTTGAAGAATTTCTGAAACGGATTGTGGATATCGGCTGTGTGGATGGTGTTATTGGTGAACAAAACTGCAGTATAGACGGATTCGACCTGAGTAAGGAAAAAGAAATTTACGAAGAATGTGCGAAAAGCTCACGTCTTTAGGACAAAAAGCGGGATGGAAATCACGAAGTGTGTGATTCAAATCATAAAATATGTACCCTATGCCAAAACGTCTTGTCAGATAATGATTTTTACACTATACTATTCACAGGTATCGACAAACACTTGTAAGTTGTTGAAAAGCTTAAATATCGCGTGAAAAATGCTTTGGTGTCCATGACTTTGGAAGACGGCATTAGATTTGGAGGAAATTGTGTTAGAAACTTTAAGAAAACTGATTAAAGGAAAAAAAGTACTTGTTCTGGGATTTGGTCGGGAAGGAAAGTCCACGCTTCAAATGATTGAGAAGGCCGGCGGCTTTTTGGCGGCGGCTGTTTCTGATAAAAATCCGGTGGAGGCCGGCGGTGTAAAGGTGATCAGCGGAAAGCATTATCTTGACGTGCTTGATGATTATGATGTTGTATTTAAAAGCCCGGGAATTGTCCTGCCGCATCCTGTATCTGATTATCAATGTGCGATTGTATCTCAGACAGAGGTGTTTTTCAGACGCTTCAAAAATCAGATTATCGGCATTACAGGGACAAAAGGGAAAAGCACGACAACAACACTTTTATATCATATATTAAAGTCCGGCGGTTTTAAGACTGCGCTGGCAGGAAATATCGGTATTCCGGTATTTGATATTGCGGAAAGTATCGACGACGATACAAAAATTGTTGTGGAGCTGTCCTGTCATCAGCTGGAGTACATGACTGTTTCACCAAAGATTGGTGTACTTATGAATATTTATGAGGAGCATCTGGACCATTACGGCACGATGGAAAAGTACGTTGCAGCTAAAGAAAATATTTACAGAAATCAGGTCGACGGGGATATTCTTTTTTGCAATGAACATCATCTTCCGGAGGAAGGCGCATGCAGAGCTTCGGTCGTATCAATCGGTACAGAGCCGACCAAAGCTGACATTGCTGTGGGCGACAGCGATATCAGATTTAAAGGGCATACATTTCATATACCGGAGCATGAGATGAAACTGTTTGGTCATCATAATTACTTTGATATTGCCATTGTTTATGGCATATGCCGGGAACTTGGCATGTCTGATGAGGTGTTTAAAGAGGGGCTTTGCAGCTATGAACCGCTGCCGCACAGACTGCAGTATATCGGTACGGTCAATGATGTGCGCTATTATGATGACTCTATTTCAACCATTTGTGAGACGACGATTCAGGCACTGGAAGGCCTTAAAAATGTCGGTTCCGTACTGATCGGCGGTATGGACAGAGGTATCGATTATCATGATCTTGAAAAATATCTTGACCGGTCCGATGTCAGCTATATTATTCTGATGGCAGATACAGGAAAGCGTATTTATGAGGAAATCGGACGTGATTTCCCTGACTTTAGCCGACCGGAGCGGCTTGTGCTTGTGGATACGCTCTGGGCTGCGGTGGAAAAAGCGAAAGAACTGACGAAGCCGGGAAAATGCTGTGTCATGTCACCGGCGGCGGCAAGCTACGGTATATTTAAGAACTTTGAGGAACGGGGCGAAGTGTTTACAAAATATGTTCTGGAAAACAGGCGCTAGAAAAAGCAGACGCCGGAAAAAAAGGTGCTGAAAAAACAGACGCCGGAATAACAGGAGCCGGAAAAGCGGATTGCGGAATGATTAAAAGAGAAACCGCAAAGCGGCAATAAAAAATTTGATACAGATAAATGAAAAAGCCAGTCAACGTTCGACTGGCTTTTTCCGGAGAAGGTATTTTTTTGTTTCTTATGGGGTGTAACAAAAAACTATATAATGTATTGGGGGGGTTTACGGTTATTATAATAGCATAGGCCTCATAAAAAGTGTTCACAAAAATCAGGAAATTTTTGGAAATTTTTTGTGTAAATGTGTGAAACCGATTTCTTTGTGGTAACTGGTTACAGACTGGTAATTGCGGGAAAATCGGAATATTCAGAGAATATTAAGAGAAACGAAAAGACCAGTCAACGTTCGACTGGTCTTTTCTCGGAGAAGGTATTTTTTGTTTCTTATGGGGTGTAACAAAAAACTATATAATGTATTGGGGGGGGTTTACGGTTATTATAATAGCATAGGCTTCGGAAAAAGTGTTCACAAAAAATAAGAAAATTTTAAACTTTTTTTGTGAAAAATATGAAAACGGTTTCATAATAATCGTATGATACAGCACTATTTTAAGAAAATGTATAAAATGGAAACAGAGTTTGTCAATTATTTCAAAATATGAATAAAACGGGCGAAAAGCCGACAAAAAATAACAAGTATTTTAATAAAAGGTGAAAGGCTTTATCATCTGTTTTTTTATATAATCAACCTATCATTAATAAAGAAAGAGGTACGGTTATGAAGATTAAACTTGGTATCATCGGATACGGCGGTATGGGTAAATGGCATGCGGCTAATGCGCCAAGAGCCGGTGTGGAAATTGCTGCGGTATGTGACATTGAAAAAGAAAAGATTGATCAGGGAATCGCTGACGGCTTTAAGACATATACAAATGCAGAGGATCTGCTGAAGGATCCGGATGTGAATACAGTTGTTTTAACAGTTCCAAATCATCTTCATAAGGAAATGTGCATTAAGGCAGCAAAGGCGGGTAAGCATGTGATTACTGAGAAACCTGCGGCAATGAACGTGGCTGAACTGGATGAAATGGAAGCGGCGTGTAAGGAAGCCGGCGTATTTTTTACTTCGCATCAGAACAGAAGATGGGATCGGGATATGCTCATTGTGAAAAAAGCCTATGATGAGGGGATGCTCGGTAAGATTTTTACAATTGAATCAAAACTGCATTCGGGCAATGGATATATGCATGAATGGCATTTGTATAAAAAATATGGCGGCGGCATGATTTACGACTGGGGTGTACATCTCATCGATCAGATTTTGTTTATGATGCCTGATGCAAAAATAAAATCGATATATGCAGACATTAAAAATGTACTCCATGACGAAGTTGATGATTATTTCAAGATTATACTCAAAATGGATAATGATATTACCGTACATATTGAATTATCAACATATATTTTGGAATATCAGCCGAGATGGCTGGCTGCCGGAGACAAGGGGACGATGATTGTAAAGAGTTTTGGCTGTGATGGTAATATTTATCGTACAGGTCAGCTGCTTGAAAAACTCCCGCCTCAGATTACAGAGACGGTCGCAGGACCGACAAGACAGTTCGCACCGGTACCTCCGGGAGGTATTGTCACTGAACCATTACCGGAAGTTGAAACGGACTGGGTTGATTTTTATAAAAATGTTGACGGCGTTCTTAATGGAAGAGAAACGTCAAAAATTAAGATTTCTGAAGTGCGTCGTGTACTTTCTGTGATGGAAGCTGCATGGGAATCTTCAAATACAGGAAAAGCAGTATTGTTTGAGTGAGAAAGGATTAAGAAAATGAAAGCATTAGGTATATCATTCGGTAAAGTCAATGCCAACACTGATATTTTAGTTAAAGAAGCATTGTTTGGAATTAAAGAAGCAAATCCGGATGCGGAAATCGAATTTGTGAATACAGTACGTTTAAAAATTGACCGCTGCATCGGATGTGGGGCATGTTCCCGCTCACTTGAAAAAGGCGGTGATAATGACTGCATCATCAAGGATGATCTGCAGCCGCTGGAAGAAAAAATCCGTGATGCGGACTGTATTATTCTCGGAAGCCCGGTTTATGTGCTTCAGCCGGTAGGACAGTTTAAAAATCTCGTTGACAGATTTTCTTGCCGCCATGATACATCAGCTGTCAGCTGGGTTTATGAAAAGAGAAAGAAAGGCGAACTTCCGGGAGATCCTGAAATGCCGGATCCACGCAGATTTAAACAGCGTTATATCGGATATATTTCTGTTGGCGGTGCCACAACAGAGAACTGGGTATCTATGGGAACATCAACACTGCATCTGTTCGGTTTCCCGAATATGATGAAGGTTGTGGGCAGCTTAAATGTACATAAAATGGGTACAACAGGCCATCCTCTGCTGGACAGTGAACTGATGGAAAGAGTGCACGGACTTGGCGTTGCTGTGGGCAATGCTTACGGAAAGCCTCTTGATGAGATTCCATGGTACGGCGAAGAAGGCGTATGTCCGGTCTGCCATCAGAAACTGATTACATTAAACGGAACAACAACGGTTGAATGCCCGGTCTGCGGTATTGAAGGACACTTAAGCGTTGAAGGCGATAAAGTCAAAGTTGAATTTTCAAAAGAACAGCAGCAAAGAGCAAGAGGTACATTTGCAGGACTTCGCGAGCATACAGTGGAAATTCAGGGCTTCGGCGCTATCTGCGCGCCAAAGATCATGGCAAATAAAGAAATGATCGATGAGGGTATGAAGAAATACAAAAATTTCGATGAGTATATCAATAAATAAAAAAATCCGCAAAAAGCGGTTTGCTAATTTAAAAAATGGAGGAATGAAATCATGGGTAAGTTAAAAATTGGTATTGTCGGCTGCGGTGGTATTGCAAATCAGAAGCATTTACCTGCATTAAAAGCAAATGCAGATTTAAATGAAATCGTTGCATTCTGCGATGTTGTTGAAGAACGGGCTAAAAAAGCAGCAGAAGAATTCGGTGTTCCGGGTGCAAGAGTTTATACAGATTACAAAGAACTGTTAAAAGATGAAGAGGTTGAAGTTGTACATGTATGTACACCAAACGTTTCACACAGCTATATTACAGTTGATGCATTTGAAGCAGGCAAGCATGTTTACTGTGAAAAGCCGATGTCCCACAGCACAGAAGAAGCAGAAAAAATGGTTGCCGCATGGAAAAAGTCAGGCAAGAAATTCACTGTAGGTTACCAGAACCGTTTCAGAGCGGAAGTTCAGAACCTTCACGCATCATGTGAAAAAGGCGAACTTGGCGACATCTATTACGGTAAAGCACATGCTGTACGCCGCCGCGGTGTGCCGACATGGGGCGTATTCCCTGACAAATCACAGCAGGGCGGCGGTCCTCTGATCGATATCGGTACACATGCGCTGGATATTACACTGTGGTGTATGAATAACTATGATGTGGAAAGCGTTTCAGGTTCTGTATTCTACAAACTTGGCGGATTACAGCAGGCAACAGAGGGCAACCTTTTCGGACCTTGGGATCCTGAAACATTTGAAGTTGAAGATTCAGCAGTAGGCTTCATCAAGATGAAAAACGGCGCAACAATCGCCCTTGAAGCAAGCTGGGCTTTGAACATGCTCGAATCAAGAGAAGCATCTACAACACTTTGCGGTACACTGGCAGGTGCTGAAATTCATTCAGGTATGAGCTATACAAATAATGAACTGATTTATAACAGAGGCAGAAACGGTCAGCTGATGGAAGAAAAATTATCTCCTGTAGGCGGTGTTGCTTACTTTGGCGGCGGCGGCGGAGAAGAAGGCACTGTTGATAACAGACAGTGGCTTGAAGCGATCATCAATGATACAGAACCGCTTGTAAAACCGGAAGAAGCGCTGACAGTAACAAAAATTCTTGATGCAATTTACAAAGCTGCCGATCAGAAAAAAGAAATCCGCTTTGACGACTAATGTCAGTAACGACAACAGTGCTTACTTATTTACAAAGAAGGATGCTGCTTATTTTAAGCGGCATCCTTTGTTGCGGTGGATTTCCCTTTTCATTCTATTGTTGTAAAGATAACTTTTTGCTATAATGGGAACAGAGAAAATGAATCAGGGGCTAAAAATCCGGAAAGTTGAGAAGCATAAAGAGGACAAGACCGCTTTCGTGAACAGCACTTGATGAGGAGAAACTACAAAACGTGGCATTGGTGGCGGGTGAAGGCGCTTTCGTGAACAGCACTTGATGAGGAGGTGACAGGTATGCCGCATCAGAATGATTTTGGTGCAGTGCTTAAGTTTTATCATTCCCAGAGGATTGACAGGCACAGCCATCAGGATATAGAACTGGCTTATGTACTGGAAGGAAATATCGGCATCGGCGTCAATGACGACATGTATCATTTGAAAAAAGATGATGTGATTGTGATTAATTCTGACTATACGCACTGGTGGCAGACAAAAGGGGAAGCATTCATCTGTGTCATCAGAATCAATGCCGAGATGCTGGCCAGAGAGACCGGCAGAGATTATCTGACCTTCTGGTGCAACTCTGTGGCGGACAGAGATACGGATTATAAAGATATCCGTGAAATTATAGGGAAAATGATGGCAGAATATGCCATTGATATGGAAGGGATGACCTTTCGGAAAAAAGCATTGTTTTATCAGCTGTTTGATGTGCTTTTGAATAAATACCTCATTGAAAGTAAGACGAAAAGCGATGTTTTGTCGGATGATGAAATGTTTGGCAGCGTTTTAAAGTATATCAGGGATAATTACTGGCGTCAGTTAAGCCTCAGTGAAGCGGCGGCTCAGGTTTTTATGACCAATTCCACCTTTTCCAGATACTTTAAAAAAAATGCGGGCATTAATTTTCTGGAATATCTGAATAATCTGCGCCTTCAGAAAGCGATGGAGGATCTTTTATATTCGGAAAAACCGCTGACAAGAATTGCCCTTGATCACGGTTTTACAAATCCTTCGATGTTCAGTAAGACATTTAAAGCGGCTTACGATATGTCGCCTTCCGAATATAAAAAGCTGAAAAAAGAGAAGCCGGAAACGGAAGTCCGGCGGGAGGAAGAAGTTTCTGCCTGTAAGGAAGACCTGAAAAAATTTGTGGAAACGCAAAAGGCGTATGGCAGTCAAGAAGTGTTCAGCCGCAGGATCGTTGCTGATGCCCGGAATTTCAGACCTTATGAAAAGGTGTGGAATAAGGCCGTGAATATCGGCAGTGCCAGTGAGCTTTTGGCGGCAAAAATGCAGCAGCAGGTGCTTTTGCTGCGGGATGAACTGGGATTTAGTTATGTGCGGATGGTCAATATTTTTTCGTGGGATATGCGGCTTCGGAAAGACAGAACATCAAGAAGGCTGAATTTTGAATATATTGATAATGTCCTTGATTTTATTGTTACAAACAAAATGCATCCGATGATCGAGTTCGGGGATAAACCAAAGAGAGTCCTTGAAAATCTTACAACGGTGATTTATATGGATGATGAGGCGCCTGTTTTTCAGAGCCTTGAGGAGAGCCGGTGGCTGATTGAAAAGTTTGTGGAGCATTGCGTGCTGCGCTACGGTGTTGAAGAGGTGGAGCAGTGGATATTTGATAACTGGGATGATGACAGAGACGACCGGCGAAAAGAAGATTATAACTATTTTGATGTCTTTGATATGGTCTGGGAGACCATTAAAGCCCGGGTGCCTCAGGCAAAAATAGGCGGCTGCGGTCTTGAACTTGGAACGGACCATTTGGAAATATTTAAGCAGTGGAGCGGCAGAAAGCACAGGCCGTCGTTTATTTCTGTCTGTGCATTTCCGTATAAGCGTGTGCTCCCGGGGTTCGATGTGAAGGAAAACGGCGCTGTCCGGTCTACGGATTTACATTTTCTGCGCAATGAGACACATAAGTTAAAGCAGAGTATGAAAGCCTGTGGTTTTGGTGATATTCCGGTGATGTTGACCGAATGGAATTTAAGTATGTCCGACCGGAATTATTATAATGACAGCTGCGGAAAAGCGGCACAGCTTCTGATGAATATGTCGGAGCTTCTGGAAGATGTGGCCATGGGCGCATATTTTTACGGAAGTGATTTAAATGTCCGGTACTTTGATACGACCAGGCTGTTTTTTGGCGGCGCGGGGCTTGTCAGTAAGGACGGCCTTCCAAAACCTGCCTATTATGCTTTATATTTCATGAAGAGGCTTGGCAATGATGTGATCGGCACCGGTGACGGATATATTCTGACAACCGACGGTAAAGGCAGTTATGATGTTCTTTTGTATAATTATAAAAATTTCAGCTATAATTATTATACAAAAAATGAAGACCGGGTGACGGTGGATGAACTTCCGAACATTTTTACAGATGAAGATCCTTTGGAAATGGTCATTGAGTTAAACAATGTGGCATCGGGAGAATATTTTATAAAGACCTATAACGTGGGTATTGATACAAGCAGCGTTTTAAATGAGTGGCGCCTTCTGGGAGAAAATCTTGAGCTTGATATGTCGGATATAGCCTATTTGAAGCGGATATGTATTCCTCATGTGAAGATACGTCAGCAGAATGTCGGCAAGGGTTACCTTGTTTTTTCCGAAACACTGAAGGCCCATGATATACGGTATATTCATATTTATAAATAGGGGCAAAAGCCTTTGACCCCGCATCATATGATATTTACAGTGACAGAGAGAAAAAGGTATATAAAGGAGCAGTTATGGAGGATAAACGTTGGAGGGTTTTGATTGCTGATGATGAGCCTAAAGTATGTGCGCTGATTCAGTATCTGATACCATGGGAAGAGCTGGGGCTTGAGCTGGCGGCAGTTGTGTCCAATGGACTTGAAGCCATGGACGTTTTGAAAGAAAAGCCGGTGGATATTGTGATCACAGATGCCCGTATGCCGGAATGTGACGGGATTGAACTGATCAAATGGTGTCACCAGAGGAAAATGCAATTAAAATATATGGTCATCAGCGGCTACAGGCATTTCGAATATGCTCACGGGGCGCTGCAGTACGGTGTGGATTATTATTTGCTGAAGCCGATCAATCAGAAAGAGCTGATACAGAGCTTAAGGGAAATTGTGGGTCAGCTTGAACAGGAGCTTACAGAGAAGAAAACAAATATTGAGATGCAGAATCAGATGCTTCGGGACCGGGATAAGCTGAGAAGACACTTTATCGGAAGCTATATTTTTGACGGTCGTCAGTTTTGCCAGAGGGAAATTCAGTCGGTGGAAGAAATTAATGAAGAATATCAGATGCACTTTGCGGATGGGATTTATCAGGCAGTTTTTATTAAGCTTGACAATGCCCGGAATATGGGTGTCAATATCGAAAAACTGCTTGTCAAAATAAAGACGCTGGCAGAGGCGCAGCTGAAGGATTTCGGCAATGAAAATGTCGGGACGATGCTGCATTCGGGCGTCATATTTCTGATGAATTATCCTGTGGAAAAAGAGTCGTTATTTCACCGGCAGGTGGAAGTTTTGTATGAAGAGATTGAAAAACTACTGGATATTTTTGAAAAGTTGCAGGTGACCATCGGGATCAGCTGCCGGGAAGACAGCATACGCAATATTAACCGATGTATTGTCACCGCCGGGGAAGCCATTAAGTACAGAATTCATTTGCAGAATAAAAATATTATTTTTTATGAAAAGTATAAATACGAGGTTATGCCGACGGAAAATATCTGGACAGCAGAGCGGAAAAAAATGCTTGAAAGCTTTATACACATCGGCAACAGAGAAGGCTTAAAAAAGCTTATATTTGAATGTAGATTCGAACTGCATCAGAAAAAGAATATCAGTCCGGTGATGATTTATGCAGTGATTCAGGAAATGAGCATCACAACGATGCACATTTTTGAAGAAACTTTGGAAGAAACCGGAGGAAAGCATACGATGTTCGGACAGTTTGATGAAGCCATGGATCTTGCGATGTCCGAAGATGTGCTGTGGGCGGCGCTGGAAACACTGTTTGACAAATGCATCGAAACCATTGCCAGTGAAATGCAGCGGCAGCAGACAAAACCGATCCGCATGGTCAAAGAATACATAGACAGCCATTATAATGAGGCGATTACCCTTGAAATGGCGGCTGAGAAAGCAGGGCTGTCGGCAAATTATGTCAGTGCCATTTTCAGAAAGGAGACCGGTGTCAACTTTTCGGATTATATTACGGCACGGCGTATGGATGCCGCCACGGAGCTGCTGCGGAAAACAGATTTAAGTATCGGTGAAATTGCAGAGCGGGTCGGTTATACGGATGTGAAGCATTTTAGTAAACTCTGCAAAAAAACACTGGGAATGAAGCCTTCGGAGTACCGGAAGTTGTATTCATAGTCGGGAGAGTGATGTGTATGTGGCAGCATATGGGGTATATCGTCTGCGGTATTTTGCTGTTTTTAAATATCATTGCAGTGTCCGCGGCAGTCTGGAATAACCGGCGCATGAAGCTTAAGCTTGAAAAGCTTAAAAAAGAGAGGGAAGAGCGGGAATATCAGATCGAGTATGATAAAAAGAAGGCGGAGATTGTAAGCCTGCAAAGCCAGATCAACCCTCATTTTCTATATAATACACTGGAAGTGATCCGCAGTGAGGCCATTATCAACCGGGATTTTGAAGCGGCTGAGATGGCAGAGGCGCTGGCCAATTATTTCCGGTACAATATCAGTAAAAAGAAAGATATTGTGACAGTGGGCGAGGAACTGGATAATATCGATAATTATATCAGTATTCAAAAACGCCGGTTCGGTGATAAAATTGATTATGAGATCAGATATGATTCCGATGAAGCCCAGATCCGCAGTGCGCTGATGCCGAAGCTGACCCTTCAGCCCCTTGTGGAAAATGCCATTTATCACGGTATTGAAAAAAAGGCGAAAGGCGGAACGGTGACGGTTCATGCTGCGGCTACGGAAAGGCGGCTGATTATACGCGTTGTTGATGACGGTCCGGGCATGGATCACGAGACACTTGAAGCGGTCCGGGCAAAGCTTAGGGGTGTGGAAAATGAACTGCCCAGCAGTAAAGCTGCGGGTGAGAAGCATGGCGGTATTGCTCTTGCCAATGTCAATCAGCGTATTCAGATGCTGTACGGTGCTTATTACGGCATTACATTTGCTTCAACCAAAGGCCTTGGGACCGAAGCGGAAGTCACACTGCCTTATTATACAGAGTAAATGCCGGGGCAGAGGCGGAATACAGTCTGACCCGGGAGTTTAAGAAAGCGGCAATATTTAAGTGCTGCACGGAATAATACAGACGGGGTGTTGTATGAAAAAAGAAGTACTGCGTATGGAGCATGTTTATGTAAAAAAGCATGGCCGTTATGTTTTGTCTGATTTTAAACTGAATCTTTATGAAGGCGAATTTACAGCGCTTTTCGGGTTTTCCGCCAGCGGTATTTATGAAGCCGGAGATGTACTTTCAGGGCGTCAGTCCATAGAAAAAGGAAGAATTTTTCTGTCTGAAAAAGAGCTGAATGTAAAAAAAGAGATTTTCTGGGAAAAAGAGGGAGTTTTCAGCGTTTATGATGAAAAAAATCTGATGCCCGACCTGACTGCTGCAGAAAATCTTTTCTTCGGCGGCAGCAACAGACCGTTTTCCCTTGTGGTTCCCGTAAAAAAGCAAAATATACTGGCAAGGCGGATTTTGGACAAGTTTCATGTGGATATTGATGTGACGAAGAAAGCACGGGAACTGTCGTATGATGAACAGATTATCCTGCGGCTTGTGAAAGCCTACACAAAAGGCGCAAAGGTCGTTGTTCTCAATGAATTTGCGGAGCTTGCCTATATTCACGGCGGTGCAAAAATCCTTGAGATTCTTAAATTTTTAAAAGATGACGGCATTGCGGTATTATGGATCAATCACAGGATTGACAGTGTGAAGCACTTAATTGACGGTATTTCAGTGCTTTGTGACGGGTGGCATGTGCGCAGCTTTTATCATGAAGACTATACAATGGCTCAGATTTTGCGTCTGGCGGAGGATAATGATTACCGGGGAAAAATTACACGGCCTGTGGGTAAAGAAACAGGGACGGCAATGACCTTTGAGGGGGTCACAAGCAAGTATCTGAATCATATTTCCATGGAAATCAGGCACAATAAAATTACGGGTGTCTGGGCCAATGAGCCGATGAGCCTTGGGGAACTGCGTCTGATTGCCTGCGGTGAAAAGCAGACCTATGCCGGGAAAATGTACCTTCGGGACATGGTTTATGTGCCGGAGAGTTACGGCGCGGCGGTGAAAAGAGGCGTGCAGTACATTGATATTGCGGGATATGACAAGTACGGCATTTGGAATATGAATATTCCGGATAACCTGATGCTTCAAAATTACTGGATGCAAAAACCCGTATTTGCGCCAATCAGCAAAAACTGGCAGAAATACATTGAGACCGGTTACCGTTTAAGACATCCGGAATATATGGAAGGCAAATGGTATGAACTTCCGCCGGATATGCAAAAGCTCCTTCTGTTTGAGCGATGCCTGCATCAGCCCGGTAAAGTATACTTTGTAAGAGACCCGCTGTCCGCATTTAACTATAAAATGACGGAAGCTGCGGCCGGCATTTTTCAGGAACTCCTTGATAAAGGAAAGACACTGGTGATGCTTTCTTCGGATGCAAGAGAATTGACAACGGTCTGTGATGAAATTTATCTGATTCAGGACCGGCGTCTTGTGCGGAAGGTGACTGCTGTGGAATTTGAAAATCTTGACATATGGAATTATTTATCGTAAGATTAACCCCCTTTTTGTAAGATTGCGTCGTTACAAAGCAGGGGGTTTTTGATTATAATAAAGACACTTAATTAATTAAAGTTCCGGCGGCAAAGAAACGTCCGGAAGAGAAGGGAGAAAAATCATGAAAAAAAGATTATTAAGTCTTGTGGCAGCAGTAGCAATGACAGCAGCTCTTGTTATGGGATGCGGTTCAAACAATGCAGCAGGAAACGGAAGCGCTGATACAACAGCAGATACGGCAAAGGCAGCAGCGGATGCAGCAGCAGACAGTGTTGCGGACGCAGGTGAAGGCGGAAAGAAAATCACAGCTTTATTCTTCAGTCTTGAGGGTGAATTTTTCCAGATGTTTGACGGTATGTTAAAAGAACAGCTTGAATCTAAAGGCTATACATATGAAAGCCAGTCAAGTAACGCTGACCCTGTCACAATGATCGAGCAGATTGAAAATGCTGTTGCAGGCGGTACAGATGCTATCTGGACATGGTCAGTGAGTGGTGAAGCAATCGCAGATGCATGTAAAAATGCCCGCAGCAAAGGCGTTATCGTTTACAGCTTCGTTCAGGATCCGGGCGAAGAAGCATGTGATGTATTCCGCGGTACAGATGAAACAGATTGCGGTAATGCAATTGCAGAAATGGCTATGGAATGGGCAGACAAAAACTATGCAGGTGCTGAAGACGGTGCCATTAAAACAGTTATTTACGGCAACGAAGACAGCACACAGCAGAAAGAACGTTATGAAGCTGTTAAAGCTAAAATTGCCGAAGACCCTAGATTTGAAGTTCTTGAAACTGTATCACTTCAGGCAAGCACAGTTTCAGCACAGACAACAACAGAAAACATGTTCAGCAAATACGGCGAAATCAACTGCATCATCACACCGTCAGGTGAAATGGCTCTCGGTGTTCTTGCCTATACACATTCAGAAAGCAGCCCTGTGGCAGCAACAGACGTTGCAGTATTTGGCACAGAGTTAAATGAAGAAATTGCAAGCTATATTAAAGACGGTTCTTTAATCGGTACAATCATGAACGGCGGTGTTCCGGCTGAAAACGTCAAAGCACAGGCTGAACAGATCGATAAACTGTTAAAAGGTGAAACTGTAGATCATTTCTCACCGGTTGATATGGGTAAAGTTACACTTGATAACGTGGCACAGTACGGATATTGATCCGCACAGACAGCGAATATCTGAGACACAGTACGGATATTGATTGCGATGTATGAAGTACAGCGCAGATATTGATTGCGGATCATCCGCAGAACAACTTTGATACCTGAATGTATAAAATAAATACTCTGCCGGATGGCATGGCTGTCCGGCAGAAATCCCCCTTAAATATGTGTTCAGAAAATTGAAACGGAAAGCGTTTTTTTGTTTTAGTGAGATAGAAAAAGGAGAACCCAAGATGAGTGAAAAAGCAGTTCTGAAACTGAATAATATTACAAAAAGATATCCTGGGGTTGTGGCACTTGATAAAGTATCCTTTGATTTGCGGGAAGGCGAGGTACATGCCATCGTCGGTGAAAACGGGGCCGGGAAATCCACGCTGATTAAATGTCTGTGCGGTGCGATTACGCCGGAGGAAGGGACCATTGAGATTGATGGTCAGACATACAACAGTATGACACCGAAGCTGTCAAGGGAGCACGGCGTGGAGGTTGTGTATCAGGAGCTGAACCTGATTGATGGTTTAACAGTGGCCGAGAATGTTTGCTTCGGCGCAAAATACGGAAAACTTGTTAATTTTAAATTAATAACGAAAAAAACAGAAGAAGTGTTTAAGTCACTGAATGTTCATATAGATCCGAAGAAGCTTGTGCTTGCCCTCTCAACGGCACAGCAGCAGCTTGTTGAAATAGCAAAATCGGTATCCAAAGATGTAAAAATACTGATTCTCGATGAACCGACAGCACCTCTGACAGCAGAAGACGTGGATATTTTGTTTGATATTATCCGCATGCTGAAGAAAAAAGGTGTATCGATCGTTTACATATCCCACCGAATGGATGAGATTTTCCAGATTACAGACCGTGTGACCATTATGCGTGACGGTCAGTATGTCAAAACATTGAATACAGCAGATACAAATCGTGATGAACTGATTAAATATATGGTCGGCCGTGAATTAAAAGATATTTATCCGAAGCGTGAAGAAGTCAAATCGGAGCCAATGCTTGAACTGGTGAATGTATGCGGCAACGGAGACACAGATATTAATATTCATGTAAATAAAGGTGAAATCGTAGGTCTTGCGGGTCTTGTGGGTGCGGGGCGTACAGAACTTGCACGAATGATTTTTGGCGCGGATAAAATGAAATCCGGTACAATAAAGCTTGACGGACAGGAGGTTAAGGTGACTTCGCCGGGTGAAGCCATCAAGCTTGGCATCGGACTGATCCCCGAAGACCGAAAGAGACAAGGTGCGCTGCTTGAATTTGGTATTGACTGGAATATCGCACTGACACATTTGCCGGATATTTCCAAAGGACTTGTGGTCGATGATAAAAAAGTAGCCGATCAGGCTGACGAATTTATTGAAAAGCTGAAAATAAAAACACCTTTTAAAAATCAGCTTGTACGCAACTTAAGCGGCGGTAATCAGCAGAAGGTCGTACTGGCAAGAACGCTTGTCAATGATTCGAAGCTTATTATTTTCGATGAGCCGACAAGAGGTATTGACGTCGGTGCCAGAGCCGAGATTTATGCGCTGCTTGATGATCTGGCAAAACAGGGCAAGGGTATCCTGATGATTAGTTCGGATATGGAAGAACTGATCGGTATGTCCGACAGAATATATGCGCTGGCTGAGGGCAGGGTTACCGGTGAACTGAAAAAAGAAGAATTTACCCAGGAAGCAATTCTTTCACTGATGTCAGTGGATTAAATGAGGAGGATACCATGAAAAACGTTAGAAAATTTGTTGAAAAATTCTATATTTTATTATTGTTAGTGGTGATCATTGCATTCTTTGCAGTGGCTGCACCGAGATTTTTAACAGTACTGAACCTGACAAATATTTTAGTTCAGAACTCATACCTGATTATTGCGACCATCGGTATTGCAATGATTATGATCAGCAGCGGCGCCGACCTTTCCGTATCTTATCAGATCGGTATCATCAGCGTTGTGCTTGGTAAGTTGATGACGAAAATGAATGTGCCTGTTGTTGTGGCACTTCTGATTGCCCTTGTTCTTGGTGCGTTCCTCGGTTCTGTCAACGGTTTCTGTGCCATCAAACTGAAGGTACACCCGATGGTAGCGACGATGGCTACGATGACCATTTATCAGGGTATTGCATATGTATTTTCAAATTCCGAAACATATTTTGACTTCCCTGAATCCTTTAAGAAAATCGGCCAGGGTATGATCGGACCGATTCCAATCTGTGTTATTTTAATGATTGTTGCTGTCATCATCGGATGGTTTATGATGAACAAAACTTATTTCGGAAGATATATTTATTCCATCGGCGGCAACGAAGAAGCAACACGACTTGCCGGTGTTAATACAAAGAAAGTGAAACTGCTCATTTTCCTTGTTGCAGGTCTGTTTGTCGGCGTAGCTGCAATCGTTCTTACAGCACGTACCGGCAGCGCCAGCGCAGGTATTGCGGCAGACGCCATGTTCAGCTGCTTCACAGCATGTATCCTCGGCGGTATCTCATTCAGCGGCGGCGGCGGAAACGTTTTAAGCGTTATTTTCAGTGTACTGATTATCGGTGTGCTCTCAAACGGTATTCAGATGATGGGCGGTTCCATTTATGTACAGTACATTGTCAAAGGTATCCTTCTTGTAGCTGCGATCGCTTATGATAACTATCAGAAAGCAGCAAGACTGAAAGAAGATTAAGATTTGAAAAACAGCATAAAAAACAGCATAAAAAACAGGATAAAAAACAGCATAATAGCAGGATAAAAAACAGAAAAAACAGGGAGTTCCGGCAAAGGAGCTCCTTTGTTTTTATGAGAATGCAGGTGTCAAAAGTTCTGCAAAAAATACATGTCAATTTTTGCAAAAACCGATATTTATATGTGGCTTAGATACAAAAAATAACAAAAAATACAATAAAAACGGGACAGCAGATTTAAAGATTTTTAACTATAATATAGACAGTGTCAGAGATAGTCAATCACATCTTGGAACGGGAAAAAATTCCTATCCATGAATCTCAATGATGCGTTGAGAAAATATTGATCAGGAGGTTTTTTTATGGGATTTGCAATGCGTATGCAATTAAACAGTGAAGTCATCAAAAAGGATTCTTTCAGGAGCATGTACATTAACGGTAAGAAAAACGGCTTTGAATTTGATGTACAGCTTGCTTATTACCGCGGACATTATTTGTCAGATATTGATCTGCTTGAGGTTTATATCGACGGAGAAAAGATGCCTCAGGAAGCAGTGACTTTTGAAATTAACGGCAAAGAAATGCCTGTTTATAAACTGTCATGGGCAGTGACTGAGTTCTGGAGCCAGGTCGAACCTGCAAAAATCCGTGTGATTAAAAAAGGCGGGCTTGACGCCGGCGCTCATGAGCTGGAACTGAAACTGATGCTTAGAGTGCCATATATGTGTATCGGACCAAATCATACATATATGCCGCTTGATGGCGGAGAAAAAGTAACAGTATCACTGGCTGAATAAGGAGGGTAAGTGTCATGAGTAATATTAAATTAGGTGCAACATTATTTTGCTACGGAACAGAATATGCAAGATTTCAGTATGATTTTGAAGAATGTGTAAAACAGGCGGCCCTTGCCGGTGCCACAGGTTATGAAATTGTCGGAACACAGATGCTTCCTTCTTATCCGAATGTCAGCGATGAGTTTCTCGGGCTTGTTCAGAGCCTTAAGGAAAAATACGGTATCGGTCCTGTAGGTTACGGCGCGAACAACGACAGAGGTATGCGTCCGGACCGAGATCTGACAGATGATGAAATGCTGGCAGATACAATTATTGATTTAAAAGCAGCAAATAAACTGGGCTGTAAAGTGATGCGTTCCCAGTATATGCTTTCACCTGAAGCATTTGAAAGACTGGCGCCATATGCCGAGCTCTATGATGTGAAAGTCGGTATTGAAATTCACAACCCGGAAACACCATGTTCTCCATCAATGCAGAAATATCTTGAAGTCATCAAAAGAACCGGTTCGAAATACCTTGGATTTGTTCCGGACTTTGGCTGCTTTGCCGTAAGACCGAATAAACCGCACTGGGATAAGGCCCTGGCAGCAGGCGTTAAAGAAGAACATCTTGAAATGGTTGCCGGCATGAGAAGAAATGGTGTGCCTCAGGAAGAAGCTGTCCAGAAGGTGATGGCCGCAGGCGCAAATCCTGCCATTATGCCGGCCCTGGCAGGTATGTACGGTTTTGTACAGTTCAGACCTGAATCAGAGCTTCCGAAACTGTTTGAAGAACTGAAAGAAATCCTTCCGTATTCATTTGAGATGCACGGAAAATTCCATTATCTCGACGAAAACTGCCATGAATCAAGCATCCCTTACGATGAAATCTTCGCGTTCTTAAAGGATTCTGATTTTGACGGTTATATTATCTCCGAGTATGAAGATGAATTATACTGCGGCGGTACTGAGTTTACAAAACGTCATCTCGAAATGGGCAGACGTTTATTAGGATTATAGTTCTTTTAAAAAAGACAGCTAAAATTCGATGCGGATATTTTTGCCGGCGATGAGAAATGGAGTTGTATCAGGATAAAAAACGGAAGAATAAAATAAAAAATCGGATTGTTCCGGGGCTGTCTTTTTGATATAATAGTGTATAAAATTAAAACACAGAGAAGGGATTGATAAAAAATGAAATTAGGATTTGTCAGTGCGATTTTAGATCAGAGTAATTTTGAGGAAATGATGGATATTGCTTCCGAACTTGGGTTTCAGTGCGTTGAAGTAGCCTGCTGGCCGCAGGGAAAGGCTGAAAGACGTTATGCGGGTGTCAGCCATATTGATGCGGAGCGCGTACTTGCCGATGACGAATATGCGGCACATATTCAGGAATACAGCAAATGTAAAAGTGTTGAGATTTCTTCCCTGGCTTATTATCCGAATACGATGGATGGTGATCTTGAAAAGAGAGCAGCGGCTGTGGAACATCTTAAAAATTTAATTAAAGCCAGTGCAAAGCTTGGTGTCAACATGGTAACAACATTTATCGGAAGAGATCAGACAAAAAATGTTGAAGAAAATCTTGAACTTGTTAAGGAAATCTGGCCTCCGATTCTGGATACAGCAAAAGAATACGGTGTAAAGGTTGCCATTGAAAACTGTCCGATGCTTTTTGGACCTGACCAGTGGCCGGGCGGACAGAATCTGATGACAACACCGGCAATCTGGAAAAAAGTATTTGAGATTCTTCCATATGATAATTTCGGTATCAACTACGATCCTTCGCATTTCGTATGGCAGATGATCGACTACATCAAACCGATTTACGAATTTAAAGATAAGATCTTCCACGTACATTACAAAGATATCAAGGTCTATGAAGACAGACTGAATCAGTGCGGTATTATGGCATATCCGCTGGACTTCATGTCACCGAAACTTCCGGGTCTGGGTGACGTGGACTGGGGCAAATATGTTTCAGCATTAACAGATATCGGTTATGACGGATATACATGTATCGAGGTTGAAGACAAGGCATTCGAAGGCTCAAAAGAAAAAGTTCTGGACAGCTTAAAACTCAGTAAAAAATATATGGAACAGTTTGTCATCTGATTAATGACATACCGAAAAGAAGATCTGGCAGAGGAACATGTGATAAAATCATGGTTCTCCGCCGGATCTTTTTTTAAGACAAGTGTCTGCATGTATTTCTTTTTATCTTGACATGAATTTGGATACTTGGCATACTATAAATATAAAGACAACCCTGGGAGGAAGTTTTAAGGATGGAGGCGTTTTCTGTGAAATATATGGATGTAAGAACAGCGGCAAGCCAATGGGAACTTACGGAAAGACGAATCACAATGCTTTGTCGGGAAGGACGTATTGCAGGAGCCAGAAAAGAAAATGGTTTGTGGATGATTCCGGAAAATACAGCCAGACCGATGGATAGACGGAGAACGAAACGCATTCGTACGGTGGAAAAGACGGCCAATCTTCCATTGCCGATTGGTGTTTCGGATTACAAAGAATTGGTTTCCGGATACTATTATGTGGATAAAACACTTATGATAAAAGAATTTCTGGATATGCGCCCAAAAGTGTCATTATTTACCCGTCCGCGGCGCTTTGGAAAAACGCTGGCCATGGATATGCTGAAAACTTTTTTTGAAATTTCTGATGAGGATAATAAAAAATACTTCAGTGATAAAAAGATATGGTTCTGCGGTGAAAAATATCGCTTAGAGCAGGGACAATATCCGGTGATTTCTGTTACGTTTAAGGACATCAAATTTGCTTCCTGGGAGCAAACCTATGAGGCGTTGAGAGATGTCATTGCCAGAGAGTACAGAAGACATATTTATCTTTTGGACAGCAATCAATGTACCGAATATGATAAAAACTATTTCCGAAGTGTACTAGATGGTACGGTCAGCGAAGTAGGATTGACAGGTGCTTTTCGCAATCTTTCTTATATGCTTCATATTCACTATAATAAATCGGCCATAATCATTATTGATGAATATGATACACCGATTCAGCAGGGATATACAAAGGATTATTATGATCAGATTATAAATTTCATGCGCAATCTTCTTTCAGGTGCATTTAAAGATAATTCAGATCTTGCGTTTGGTTTTATGACAGGAATTTTACGGGTGGCCAAAGAGAGCATTTTCAGCGGACTGAATAATCTTGTTATTCAATCGGTTATGGACGAAAAATATAGTGGGTTCTTTGGATTTACAGCTGAAGAAGTGATTGAAATGGCAGAATATTATAATGCATCCGATAAGTATGAAGAAATATGTGAATGGTATGACGGGTACAATTTTGGGAATGAAGATATATTCAATCCGTGGTCTGTCATTAATTATTTTTGTAATGATTGCTTTCCAAAAGCTTATTGGCAGTCCACCGGAGATAATAGCATTATCCGCCAGATTGTTTCGGAAGCAGATGAGGAAACGGCAGATCATTTGCGAAAACTGATGCAGGGACAGACTGTGTGTTCTTATGTGGATACATCTGTTATTTATCCTGAAATTAAAAGCAATCCGACGACCATCTACAGCTTTTTGATTGCAGCAGGTTACCTGAAAGTCATTAGAAAAGACGAGCTGTATGATGGAAATTCCATTTGCGATATTGCAATACCGAATAAAGAAATTTTTTATGTATATGAAAAGGAAATCCTTTCTGCACTTTCCAATATTATTCCTCAGGCGTCAGCCATTGCAATACAGCAGGCAATCTTAAAGCAGGATATTTCGAAGCTTCAGGAAACGATACAAAAATTTCTTATCAATACAATCAGCTGTTTTGATTATGCACACGAGAACTTTTATCACGGACTGATGCTTGGTATATGTGCTATTATGAATAACCTGTATCGTGTTGATTCAAATAAAGAGTCCGGGTACGGCAGATATGATATACAGTTAACACCGCTCAACAAAAATCTTCCCGGTATCATTATTGAATTAAAAGTGATGAACAAAGATGTGTCGGAAGAAATGATCGAAACGGAATTGAAAACATCTGCCAAAGATGCACGGAATCAAATTGACAGAAAACAATATATTACTGATATGAAGCAGGAAGGAATCAGGAAGTTTCTAAAAATTGGAATAGCTTTTCATAAAAAGCAGGTGCAGATGGTCAGTGAGATAGAGGAAAATGATATTGAGTGAGGCAGTATGGATAAAACTTTATATGACGAACTTCGTAAGATTACGCCTGAGGAAACACGGATTCTTCAGGGCAGTACAACAATTGAAAAGAGTCTTTATATGTCCGGCGACAAGAATTCTAAGATGGCAGTGATTGAGGCGGATAAGCTTTTGGAGGCAGGAAAACTGATTCAGGTGAGAAAGCATACACGGTTTATTCATTTTCCGAAGCATACCCACGATTATGTTGAAATGATTTATATGTATTCCGGTTCGACCCACCACAAAATCAATGACTGTGACGTCATTTTAAAGCAGGGGGAGCTGCTGATTTTAAACCAGAAAGTGACGCAGGAGATTTACCCCGCCGGAGAAGATGATATTGCCGTCAATTTTATTATCCTGCCGGAGTTTTTTGATTATGGCATTAAAATGATGGAGCAGGAACCAAATACACTTCGGGAGTTTATTATTGATTGCCTGAGGGGAAGCACCGGGACATCAGGATATTTGTATTTTAAGGTTTCTGATGTTTTGCCGATTCAGAACCTGATTGAAAATCTGATATGGACCATAAAAAACCGTCTGCCCAATAAGCGAAGCATCAATCAGGCAACGATGGGACTTTTATTTCTGCAGCTGATGAATCACATGGACAAAGTTGAAACAGATGCCCAGAGCAGGCAGCAGCAGTTAATGATTTCTGTATTGCAGTATATTGAAGAGC
>JALEHN010000045.1 GCA_022770525.1 Clostridiales bacterium | reverse complement strand
ATGGAACGTTTAAAAAATGCCAGAGTGGCAGTATTTGGTATTGGCGGTGTCGGCGGATATACAGTGGAAGCCCTTGCGCGAAGCGGTGTCGGTACGCTGGATCTGATTGATGATGATAAAGTGTGCCTTACAAATATCAATCGCCAGATTATCGCCACAACAAAGACCGTCGGCAAATATAAAGTCGATGTGGCCAAAGAGCGCATCCTTGATATCAATCCGGATGCGGTTGTTCATACTTATAAAACCTTTTACATGCCGGATACGGCAGATCAGTTTGATTTTTCAAACTATGATTATGTTGTTGATGCAATCGATACGGTCACCGGCAAAATACAGCTTGTTTGTCAGGCTGAAGCTTTAGGTGTGCCGGTCATCAGCTCTATGGGTGCAGGCAATAAGCTGGATCCGACAGCTTTTGAAGTTTCGGATATATATAAAACGTCTGTGTGCCCGCTGGCGAAAGTGATGCGCAGGGAATTAAAAAAGCGGGGCATTAAAAAACTGAAGGTTGTTTATTCAAAGGAGGAACCATTGACACCGGTTGATGATATGGCAGTCAGCTGCAGGACAAACTGCATCTGTCCGCCGGGGGCTGAAAGAAAATGTACACAGCGGCGGCAGATACCGGGAAGTACAGCTTTTGTGCCGTCGGTTGTGGGACTGATTATGGCAGGTGAAGTCATCAAAGACCTGACAGTCGGGAAAAAAGAATAGGTTTTAGTGCGATGTGCAGTAAAAGGCTGTTGCTGCAGCGGCACATCGGTGCGCAAAAAGGGCAATCACCCTCAATCTTTGAGGCGATTGCCCTTTTTTTAATATTGATTGCCAAATTTTTAATATTTAGGGTTGACAAATGAGCAATATGGGCATATAATCCATATAAAACATACGAAAATAATAGGTATTATAGGAGGAAGTAAAAATGGCAAATATTTATAAGGGAACATTAGGATTAATCGGAAAAACACCACTGGTAGAAGCAGTCAACATTGAAAAAGCACTGGGACTTAAAGCAAATCTTTTAGTGAAGCTGGAATATTTTAATCCGGCAGGCAGTGTCAAAGACAGAATTGCTAAAGCGATGATTGAAAAAGCTGAAAGCGATGGTATTTTAAAAGAGGGTTCTGTCATTATTGAGCCGACATCGGGCAATACAGGCATAGGTCTTGCATCCATTGCTGCAGCGAAAGGTTATCGTATTATTCTGACAATGCCGGAGACAATGAGTGTTGAGCGCAGAAATATTCTGAAAGCCTATGGCGCAGAGCTTGTCCTGACTGAAGGTGCAAAAGGTATGAAGGGTGCCATTGCAAAGGCTGAAGAACTGGCTGCTGAAATTCCGGGAAGTTTTATTCCGGGACAGTTTGTCAATCCGGCCAATCCGGAAATCCACAGAAAGACAACAGGTCCGGAAATCTGGGAAGATACAGACGGAAAGGTTGATATTTTTGTAGCAGGTGTCGGCACAGGCGGTACTTTAACAGGTGTCGGTGAATATTTGAAATCACAGAACCCTGATGTTAAAGTCGTAGCTGTTGAACCGGCAAGTTCGCCTGTTCTTTCAGAAGGAAAGAGCGGTGCCCATAAGATTCAGGGTATTGGCGCCGGCTTTGTACCTGATGTATTAAATACAAAAATCTATGATGAAATTATAAAAATTGAAAATGATGATGCATTTGCGGCTGCCAAACTGCTGGCAAAGAAGGAAGGCGTTTTAGTCGGAATATCTTCCGGCGCAGCCCTCCATGCTGCTGTAGAGCTAGCTAAACGCCCGGAAAATGAAGGTAAGACAATCGTTGCACTGCTTCCTGATAACGGCGACAGATATTATTCAACACCGATTTTTGTGGAATAAAGTGAATGTTCCTATTAAAAGTAATTAAGGAATGAATCAAATAAAACCGTAATCCATTTAATCTGAATGATGAATGGATTACGGTTTTATTTTTTAAAGCTTAAGTAAAAGCAGACATATCATACAAAATTATTACGATTATTCCATAATTTTTTCTTGATTTTTTGCTGTAAATCTGTATGATATAGATATAATCTATTAGACTATATCGAATAATAAAGTTATTCTATGCGGGGTGATTATATGAAAAATTACATAGTCGGGAAAATGGAACTGGATTCCATTGATATTAAGTGTATGGTCGTCAGCAAGGGTGTCCGCGTACATCCGGAGGTATATGAACAGTTTTCAGATATATACAATATATCTCAGGATATGAACCGATTAAGCTGTATTATCCTGCCCGATGGCACAGTGATGACAATGTCTGATATGGAGCCTTTTCTTGAGCATATGGGCGGACGTTATTTTTGGAGCAAAGAGGAAAAAGAGTATTATTATCCTCAGCTTGAGACACCCTTTCATATTCGGGTAATCGATGGGAAGCCGGCACTTACTTTTCATGAAACGTTGATAGATTTTGTTACTTTTCCGAAGAAAAATCAGTTTTATGATCAGGTGACATCGACAGGAAAACCATTTTATCCTTCGTCAGTACTTCAGGGGACGGACTGGTTGACTTTCGGTTATTTATGGCCATGCGAATTTGCTGCAGCGGGCTTTCCGTGTCAGTACTGCCATTGCGGTCATGATACGATGGCGAGAGTAAAAAATAAAGTACCATTTGATGATAGGCTTACCGGAAAAGAAATGGGCGAGATTATCAATTACGGTGTAAAAAAAGCAGGTCTTAAAAATATTCAGATTACCGGCGGGTCTACAATTTCCGGAGAGAAGGAAGCAAAATATTTTACTGGCTATATTGATGCTGTCAATGAATATGTCGGCAGAGAAAATATCCCGGGAGATATCGTTTATTACATCACGCCACCGAAAGACACGGCAATCGTTGATTATTATATTGAAAATGGTGTGAATAAAATCGGGTGCAGTGTTGAAGTATGGGATGAGACGATGGCTAAAGTCGTGACACCGGGCAAAATGAAATATACAACGAGGCAGAGACATCTTGATATACTTCATCATATTGTTGATAAATATGGGAAAAATATAGCGTTTTCAAATTTCGTTGTCGGTATTGAGCCTTTTGAATCACTAAAAGAAGGTGCTACTTATATGGCAGAACACGGAATTACGCCTGTAGTGTCAATTCTTCAGATTATGGGATTATCTGTTCTTGGAAAAACGACACCGCCGGATTTAGATTATTATAAGAGGGTAAAGGATTTATTTTTGAATCTTTATGATAAGTATCAGCTCGTTCCTGCGGAACAGAGCGGGGAAAATGGATGTCTTGAAGTTGAATTTTACAATGCAGTCAGGGATAAATAAATGAAAGATGTTTTAAAATTCGAACACCTGTATGTGAATTATGGTAAAAAAGAGATATTAAAAGATATTGATTTTACGGTCAGAAAGGGAGAAATCGTCGGTATCGCCGGTGAATCCGGTTGTGGGAAAAGTACATTACTCCGTACGGTGACCGGGCTTTTGGAAAATACCGGGCATGTTGTTTCGGGTCATGTTCTGTACGGTGACCGGATATTGGATACGATGACTGACAGCGATTACAGACAGCTTCGGGGCATGAAAATCTCCATGATTTTTCAGGATGCTATATCATCATTTTGTCCTGTAATAAAAATTAAAAGGCATCTTTATGATATGGCGGCAGCTCACGGAAAGAGTGACAAAGCGGATGTCAGAAAACAGATTCTTAATATATTCAAACGATTGAATCTGTCAGATGGTGAAAGAATTTTAAACAGTTATGCATTTGAACTTTCAGGAGGGATGTGCCAGAGAGTCAGTATTGCAATGGCGATGGTTTTTAAGCCGGATTTTCTGCTGGCAGATGAACCGACGTCAGCACTTGATGTGACAGCTGCGGCACAGGTTGCCGATGAATTAATGAAACTTAGGGATACTTTTGAAACCGGTATCCTGGTGGTAAGCCATGATATAAAGCTGTTATCGGCTATTACAGACAGAATAGGCGTTATGAGTCAGGGACGTCTTGTGGAATCGGGCAGGACAGAGACGGTACTTTGTAACTCAAAGCATTCTTATACAAAGAAGATGATGGAGGATGCGGCATTGCTGAATGCACTTCCGATGAAACAGATGAAAACACGGTGCGCGATGGATTCTGATCAGGAGAATACAGAATTAAACAATCAGCGAAACAGATAAAGAGGCAATAAATGAGATATGTATTAAAAAAAATATTTGAAGTATGTTTTATATTGCTTGGCATTTCCGTCATTTCGTTTTGCCTTGTTCATCTGGCGCCGGGTGATGCGGCGGAAATCATGTTAAGACAAGGCGGCAGGATACCGACAGAAGAGGCTGTCACTGCTGCGAGAATAAAGATGGGATTGGATAAGCCTTTGTATGTCCAGTATTTAGTATGGCTTAGGGGTGTGCTGCATGGTGATTTCGGTACTTCCTACAGTACCGGCAGGCCTGTACTGGAATCCCTGATTCCGGCTATAAAAAGGACATTTCAGCTTGCCTGGCGATCATTTCTTCTGACGGTTGTGATATCAATACCTGTCGGCTTGCTCTGTGCCGTATTTCAGGACAGGATGGCAGATAAAATTATTAGATTTGTCACTTATGTTTTGTCTGCTGTACCGGTTTTTGTCATTGGTATTGGTATTCTTTATTTATTTTCGGTAAAACTGCGGTGGCTTCCGGCTATATCCAATAACAGCAGGAATGGGCTTGTGATGCCGGTAATGGTGATGACAATGTCCATGTCAGTCTGGATGATACGTCAGGTTCGAACAATTATTGCTGAAAAAAAGCGGGAAAGCTATGTGTACGGTTTAAGGTCAAAGGGAATCAGCGAATTAAGAATTTTTTTCTGTTATATATTAAAAGATGCCCTTATTCCGATTCTTACTTCTCTGGGTATATGTTTCGGGAGTATGATGGCAGGGACAGCACTTGTGGAAAATATTTTTTCGTGGAGCGGCCTTGGAAAATCAGTACTTACTGCAATCAATGCCAGAGATTATCCGCTGATACAGGGATTTGTACTGTGGATTGGTTTAATTTATTATGGAATTAATTTAATACTGGATTTTTCCTACTATATCGCTGATCCGAGAATTAAAAAGGGAGATTAACGTCATGAAAAGGTCGAAGGTAAAATTGATATTGGTGCTTTTTTGTGTTGCGCTTCTTTGGCTGACTGCTTTTATGGCACCTTACATGACAAGGTGGGATCCATATGAGGCTGATATGGCACAGATACTTTTAAAGCCTGGAAGCGGCCATATTCTCGGAACTGATGAACTCGGAAGAGATGTATTTTCCAGAATTTTGGCAGGCCTGAAAATATCTCTGCTTTCGGCAACAGCAGTGGCAGTGTCAGCTTTTATCATAGGCACATCCGCAGGAACGCTTGCAGGATACTTTGGGGGTATCACGGATAAAATAGTGATGTGGCTGATTACGGCATTTCAAGTATTTCCTGGATTTTTACTGGCTATTGTTGTAGCAGGTGTTCTTGGCAGCGGTATCATCAATGCGTGTATTGCACTGACAGCGGTTTACTGGACGACCCTGGCAAGACTTTCAAGAGGATTTGTTATTTCCATGAAATCCAAAGAATACATTCAGGCTGTTAACGCACTTGGCAGCGGACATTTTAGAATTATTATGAAGCACATGCTGCCAAATATGCTGGGACAGCTTCTGGCTGCTTCTACGTCTCAGATTGGCAGTATTATCCTGTCAATGGCGGGACTTTCATTTCTTGGACTGGGTGCAAAACGCCCGACTGCAGAGTGGGGGATTATGGTCAGTGAAGCACAGGCGAAGATCAGAACAGCGCCGGGGCTTGTATTATTTATCAGCGGGGCAATCGTGATTGTCGTATTAGTTTTTAATTTACTTGGTGATGTTCTCAGAGATTATTTTGATAAAAAGTATGATTAAAAGTGATAGAAATTCAGCTATTACAGTAAAATCAAAAATGGAAAAGGAGAGATTTTTATGAAAAAAAGGAAGATAACAGCTATTTTGCTGGCTGCGGCGGTGATGACGTCGGTTATGATGGGCGGCTGCAAAAGCGGCAGTGACAGTGAAGCTGGCCAGATTTCAACAGAAAATAACACGGAGACAATATTGGATACGGAGGCAGATCAAAATGATATATCCGGCGAAAAAGTACTGAATGTGGCTTCAAATGCCATGTATATCAACGCATCGCTTGATGTGTGTGATAATTCTACATATAATTATTTTAATATCAGTACAATGGGCATCGGTGAGTGCCTGTTTAGACTGGATGATACACTGACACCGCAGCCGTGGCTTGCAAAAGAAGCGGTTCAGGAAGACAGCGTGACTTGGAAGATAACATTGAGGGATGATGTTTATTATCATAACGGAAATAAAATGGGTGCAGAATCAGTTAAAAGATGCTTAGAAAGAACACTGGAAGATTTTGATCTGGCAGCGGAATCATTGTCTGTGGATACGATTGAAGTCACGGATGCATATGAGCTGAAACTGGTGACAAACGATGTAACACCGGGATTAATGAGTATTTTAAGTGATACAATGTTTATGATTTATGATTTTGAAGATGGCTGCGATTTTGCAGTTGAATCATCATATACAGGACCGTTTGTTCTTGAATCCCGGGAACAGGATGTCAGTAAAACTTTGGTAAGGTTTGAAGATTACTGGGGCGGTGCATCAAATATAAGCAAAATTGTATATAAAGTAACAGAGAATCCGGCTGCAGCTTTGGAGGTGGGAGATGTTGATCTGGCACAAAATGTATCAATTTCAGATTTATCTTATTTTGAATCAATGGATGGTTTTAATGTAACCAGTGCTCTTGTGCCGAGAGGTGAACAGATATGGTTTAATGAAAGTCATGAGGGTGTTAATGATCTGACAGTTCGTCGGGCCATTGCCATGTGCTTTGACAGAGAAACGATTGCCAAGACCATTTATGGCGGAATGGCAGTGGCAAGCTATGGCATATTCCCTGATTTCCTTTCTTTTGGCGGAACGGATCGTTTAGATCTTACCGTTGACAGCTATAATCCGGAAGGTGCGGCTAAACTGCTTGCTGACGCAGGTTATGCAGATACTGACGGGGACGGAATCCTTGATAAAGATGGTGTAAAGCTTTCGTTTAAAGTTGTCTGCTATCAGGATGCATCTCTGCTTGCTGTGGCAGATTTACTGACTTCTGCATTGAAAAACATTGGTATTGAATTGACAACAGAAGCAACTTATGATACGAGAAGCTATGAGGATACTGATGATTTCGATATTATTATGATAACATACGGAATGGCGATGATCGGTAATCCGTATTACTGGATGAATACAATGGTTGCATCGTCGGCAAACGCCAATACAGGACATTATAATAATACTGAAGTGGACAGCCTCATTGCTAAAATGAATACTACTGCAGATACGGAACAAAGAGATGCACTTTGTTTTGAAATTCAGCAGCATATGCTTGATGACTGCCATTGGGTTGTATTTGCTCATAAATCAATTTATTATGTCTATGCGGATAAAGTTATGAATTTTACAGCGAGTCCGTGTCAATATTATACGATTGATAATCAGATCGATATAGCTGAATAAAAGAAACGGCTGCAATTCTTGAAAACTGCAGCCGTATTTTTACGTAATGATAATGAACAAGAATATCAGGAGATCAATGCACCAGCTTCATAATCGCAATATAAAGAGGCGTTTTCAAAGTCATATAACGCCGTTGCGGGAAGCTGATTCACTGCTTTTTTGGCATCGATAACTTTTTTAAGCAATTCTGCTTTTTTTGCTCCGTTGACAGCCAGTACAGTGCGTTTTGCTTTTTTGAAATCTGAAATGCCAAGTGTAATACCTCCGGTCAGTGACGCGCCTTCTGTAAAGTATTTCTGACCGACTTTTTGTGTGACAGGGTCAAGGCAGCAGATATGTGCTGAGACATTAAAATCTACACCCGGCTCGTTAAGGGCAAGGTGTCCGTTCATGCCCATACCAAGGACGAGATAGTCCATATGTCCGCCATGATTTTCAATAAATTGAAGGACATCCTGACATTCAGCATCTGTATCGGCAACTGTGCCATCCCATAATCTTACATTTTCGGGTGCGTAGTTGACGTATTTCAAAAAATTTTCCACAAGAAAATTACCGCAGCTTTCCGGTGTATCAGCGGACATGTGAAGCCATTCATCCATGGCGACGAAAGAAGCTTTACTAAAATCCGCTTTTCCGGCTTTATACGCATCGATTAAGTATTTAAAAACACCGAGAGAAGTATGCCCTGCAGCAATACAGAGCAGCTGCTTGGGATTTTTATTTAAATCTTCAGTGATTTCTTTTGCAATTTCTTCACTGAGCAGGTCATAACTTTCAAATATTTGAATATCCATTAATGGTTTTCCTCCCATGATTATGATTTTTTACCTGAAAAATGCCATGATTCATTCAAAGTCACTTCCAACTATCTTACCGGCGGATCATTTATCCATAACTTCTTTAACAGCGTCATCAACAATGCGGTCCAGCTCATCGCACAGTGACTGTGAAATTACAGGCTGACGGTCTTTGTAGCCGGCAGTTGCGCTTTCAACAAAAGCATGGGCACGGTCAAGAAGTTCAGGCTGTGAAGCTTTAGTCCAGTTGGCAAAGTTGTCACGAAGGAAGATTTTGGACTGGAGATAGCTTTCCTGCCAGTAATCCAGTGTGTGATCATTGTCAAGGAAGTTGCCTTTGATACCGACCTCGTGGATAGCGTCAAGGCCGATCGTATCCGGTGAAACTTCAAAGCCTGAAATAATATAGTTGTAATATGAAATCCATTCATTATCAAGGACAAGCTGTTCAAGGCTGATGCCCTGATCGGCGCCGACAATACCCATGGCGCCCATGGAACGGCAGCCGGCAAGATAGTTAAAGCATGCGGTAATACCTTTCTCGATACCGGCCTGGAAATCCGGCATCAGTGCATCGGTAAGACCGGCATTTGTCATAGCGCTGATACCGTAAAATCTTGACATCTGAGCCATAGCCACAGCAAACAGCGCCTGATTCGGGCTTCCGAAGGAACAGAGCATTGTTTTCATATCCATTGAATGAACAGGTGAACTGTAGCCTGAAATTTTGCCTGTCAGCACATAAACGATAAACATACTTGCAAGAATTTCCGCGTTTTCCAGTGCTATCGTACCGGCAACGGTCACAGGCGCGGTAGCACCGCTCATAGCCATAGGGCCGACACCGAGACCGCCGCCGTTTTCGGCAAATAAAAGAGCCATTTCCAGCGTATCTTTTTTATATGACAGCGGGCTGATTGTCTCAAGGAGATAACCGCAAGGTTTATTCATTAATTTATTCATTTCGATAATATATTTGGCGGAAGTCGGCGTAAGGATATAGGTTGCTCCCGGTTTTGTGGAATATTTATAAATATCCTGAAAACCGATCACATCGGAAATCTGATCAGGAACGTCAGAAGGTACAACGACCGGGTCTGCACATGGGAAATTATCCAGCTTTTCAAGGAGTGCAAAACCTTTTAAGTTATCATCACGCAGGCCGTAACGGCAGGTTTTAGTTTTATAATCTGTAAAGAAAACCTGGGTGGAAATATGTGCCGATATATCATGTTTTTTCATTTCAGCTTCAAAGTTTTCTTTATTCATTGTTTTTAATGTGTCAAGAACATCTTCAAGAGCCTTACGGGGCAGTTTCATAATTTCTTTATCGTAGTCGATCACGGCACCGTAGGCTTCACATCGTTTTAAAACTTCCTGATTAGGAACATTAATACCGATTGTTTCAAGAATATTAACCGATGAGTCATGAATTAACTGAACTTCTTTTTCTGATAAAACTTCAATGCTTGAATTAATTTGTTTCATAAAACGCCTCCAATGAAAATAGTAGAATATAATTTTGGGTAACACACGATAATTAACTAAGTTAGTTATTTAAACGGATTATAATTTCTTTTTTTCAAAATGTCAATACTTTTTCGTCAATATGTACATAAAATAATTTAATCAAAAAAATATATGTTTAATATTGACAAATGAAATCACAGGATTTATAATTAAGTAACTTAGTTAATAAACGGAGTGTTGATATGAAACAATATGTGCAGTCACATCTGAAGGACATGAACCGACAGGTTGTTTATAAGCTTATTAAAGAAAGAGAGACAACTTCCAAAGCGGAAATTTCCAAAATAACAGGTATCAGTTCGCCTACGGTGATTAAGATTGTTAATTTTCTGCAGGAAAAAGGGCTTGTTGTTGAAGTCGGTGAAGGTGATACTGCCATTGGAAGAAAGCCGCATATGCTGACATTAAACAGTAATTGGAAATACTCGGCAGTGTTTTTCCTTGAAGGCGATTTTTTAAGTATGGGCATTGTTGATATTGTGGGCAATGTTTTAAGCAGGAAACAGATGAAAGTGAAACCGGATTTTGATTTTATTATCAACCAGATTTCCGATACATTTATATATCAGCTGCTTGTTGAAAATCATCTGGAAATGTCCCAGCTGTTTGGTATCGGTATCGCACTTCCGGTCATTTATGATAAAAATAAGCAGACAATTGCCGGTGCGCCCCTTGTGGAAGACCGTGAAGAAAAATATATCGGTGATGCCATTGCGGCACTTGAGAAGAAGTTTGACGTCATCGTCTGTGTTGAGAATGATGCTAATGCCCAGACATTGGGCGAATTTGAAATGTCAGGCTGTCAGCCAAAGGATGATCTTGTGCTTATTTCTCTTGGTACGGGCATGGGTGCCGGTGTGATTCTTGGCGGAAAGTTAAGAAGAGGTGCCCACAATATGTGCGGCGAGATCGGATACATTTCATTTATGGAAAGCTATGTTTCTGACAGAAAAAATCCCGGGTATCTGGAAATAGGCATCGGTTATAAAAACCTTCAGGAGAAATATGGTATAGAGCTTGCGGATACGAAGCTGATTATGCCTGAAGATAAAAAAGAGCAGCTGCTTGAATATGTGGCATCGACAATGGCTTTATGTATTAATAATGTGATTATGTTTCTGGATTGTGCCAATGTTGTCCTTGGCGGAAAGGTCATAGAGATGTTCGGGCTGCCGGTCATTGAAAGGGTAAATAAACATCTGGAGCATTTATGTATCAGCGGTGTCAAAGTAAAAATGGAAATGTCAGAGGATATAGGTCTTGTAGGAATTGCTTCCCTTGTTACAGAGAAGAGAATATTCCAGATACTGACTGAAGAATAACAACAGACAGATATTTTTTAAATAAACATATTTTTAGTTAATTGTATTGTGACAAAAGTCACAGGCAGTTAACTAAAAAAACGCTTAATTAAATAATTAAGTTAGTTATATAATTGAATGAGAAGAGGGAAGCGGATGGAAAGGATAGTCAATCATGTACTGGACAGGCTTGGCAAAGTAAAAAATAAAACAGGTACGTTTCAGGTATTTGTAGGTTTTGACGGTTATGTGGATACACTGGTGAAACCGGTGAAAACAGTAGCCAAAAACGGTCAGATGACGTTTTTTGAGACAATCGGCGAATTTGGTGAATACCTGCAGAGCAAAGCGCATAGAAGCTGTTCTCTTGAACTTCATAAAATGGACCGTAAGGCCGGCGGCAATGCTGCAATTTTTGCAAATGCCATTTCTACGATGGGTATTTCAACAAATTGTGTCGGTGCTTTCGGATACCCAAAGGTACAGGAGCTGTTTAAAAACTTTGGAGATCATCTGGATATCCGAAGTGTTTCAGAGCCTGGCTACTGTACGGCGCTGGAATTTGATGACGGAAAAATCATGCTGGCAGAAAATGAAGGCATCAATGCAATGGACTATCGTGTCATTGAAGAGAGAATCGGACATGATAATCTTTACCGAATGATTGATGAAGCGGATATCATTGCATTAATGAACTGGAGTGAGATGCCAAAGTGCACCGATATATGGAAAGGACTTCAGGAGCATGTTTTTGAAGCACTGCCAAAAAGCAGCAGAAAGAAGATATTTGTGGATATCTCTGATTGTTCCAGAAGAAGCCTTGAGGATATCAGAGAAATGATGTCAATACTCCGTGAATTTTCAGATTACTGTGAAGTGACGCTTAGTCTGAATCAAAATGAATTTGACAGGGTTTATGAAGCTGTCAGTGAAAATAAAGAGATACAGGATATTGAAGCAGCAGGCCGGTTTATCCGCCAGAAAAGTGAATTAAAATATCTTGTACTTCATCAGATGGAAGGGGCTGTCGTATTTACAGAAAAGGAAACTTCTTTTATACCGAATTATAAAGTCGAACATCCGGTGATCTCCACCGGCGGCGGTGATAATTTTAATGCGGGACTTGTTTTCGGCCTGATGTCCGGTATGGATATATGTGCGACGCTTTATCTTGCCAATGCAGTCAGCAGCTACTATGTTTCACACGGGAAAAGCCCGAAAATCAGTGAGATTATCGAATATATTTATCAATGCAAAGAAGAAAGGAAGGCGGTCATATGATATTAAGACCCCAAAAGCGCAGACCGGATTTTAGACAGCTTGCGAAGGTGCTTGACAAAAAGAAGCCGGACAGACCGGTGTTATTTGAACTATTTGTATGTGATGAAATCATTGAACAGGTAACAGAGAAAACGCTTAAAGGAAAATCTGATTTTGAAAGAAACTGTGCGGTTGTTGAGACTTATGACAGGCTTGGCTATGATTATTCTTTAGTTGCCACAAGCGGACTGAAATTTAAAACCGGACAGATCGAAGCAAAAGCATCGTTCTCATTAAATGACGGTGCAGTAATCACCGACAGAGCTTCATTTGACAAGTATCCGTGGCCTGATGCCAAAGACTTTGAGTATAGCCATCTTGACCGATTAAAAAATGAAATGCCTGAAGGTATGGGACTTCTTGTATGGTCCAATGACGGACCGCTTGAAAGTGTGATTCGTCTCGTTGGGTATGAAAACTTATGTTACATGCTCTATGATGATGAAGAACTGGTCGCTGATATATTTGAGCAGGTTGGAAAAAGAACTTATGAAGATTACAAAAAGGCACTGGAAAGAAAAGCCGTTGACGGGCTGGTGGTCGGTGATGACTGGGGATTTAATACGCAGACACTGCTTCCGGCAGACGTTTACAGAAAATATTTATTTCCATGGCATAAAAAAATTGTGGCGCTGGCCCATGAGAGCGGGCGGCAGGCAATCCTGCATTCATGCGGCAGATATGATTCAGTCATTGAAGATATTATCGAAGACATTGGTTATGATGCGCGTCATTCCTATGAGGACAATATCGTTCCGGTGGAAAAGGCTTATGAGCAGCTAAGTCCAAGGATTGCCGTGCTTGGGGGAATAGATGTGAATTTTCTTGCAACAGCACCTGTTGAAGAAATTGTGAAAAGAGCAAAGAATTTACTGACAATGACAATGGATAAAGGAGGTTATGCACTGGGGTCAGGTAACAGTATTCCGGCTTATGTTCCGGCAGATCATTATTATGCAATGATACAGACAGCATTAAAGATGAATTAATTTGAATAGGAGGAAAACAATTATGAAGACAGCAAAAATTGTATTTATCGGCGCAGGAAGCATGTCCTTTGGCATTCCTACATTTAAGGACATATTTACCACTCCTGAACTTAAAGGCGCAACTTTATCACTGGTAGATATTGATCCTGAAAATCTTGAAAGAATGTATGGGCTGGCGCTGAAAATGAATGAAGCATCAGGCATGGAACTGAACATTGAGAAGACAATGGAAAGACGGGAAGTACTTCCGGGCGCGGATTTCATCGTTAACAGCCTTGCCATTGAGCGCTGTGATTTATGGAAACATGATTTCAATGTGCCATTAAAATACGGCATTAAACATTGCCTTGGTGAAAACGGCGGACCTGGCGCATTATTTTTCGGTATGCGTACAATACCTCTGATTTTTGATATTTGCAAAGATATCGAAGAACTTTGCCCGAATGCATGGTTCCTTAATTTTTCAAATCCGGAAAGCCGTATTGTTCTGGCAGTTAACAAATATACAAAGGTTAAATGTATCGGTCTGTGTCACGGTATTTTTATGGCACAGAGTGATGTCAGCATTATTCTCGGAAGACCGTACGATGAAATCGAAGTTACGGCAGCCGGCATGAATCATTTCCAGTGGCTTCTGACAATCAGAGATAAGGCAACAGGCGAGGATCTGTATCCGCTTTTGAAGAAAAAAGAAGCAGCTTATGATCCTTCATTCAGACCGTTTACAAGAAAAATGTTCAATGCCGTTGGTCTCTGGCCGACATGTTCTGATGACCATCTCGGTGAATATCTGCCATACGGTTATGAAGCAGGTATGGAAGGCTATGACTTTGAGCAGGACGAAAAAGACCGTGTCAAGATGAAAGAGGATATCAAAGCTGTTGTTTCCGGTGAAAAAGATGTCAGAGACTGGCTTGTGAAATCCGGCGAAAAAGCAGTGGAAGTCATTACAGCACTGTATACAGGAAAACGTACATATATCCCTTCATCGGTTGTTTATAACGGCGGCGCAATCACAAATCTTCCTGATGATGTGGCTGTGGAAATTCCGATTATTGTTGAAAAGGATCATATTTCAAAGGTGCATATCGGTGATGTGCCTCAGAGTGTAAGATCATTATTGTCACTTCAGTGCGGTGCCCAGCAGATGGCTGTAGATGCGGCTGTTTACGGAGACAAGGCTATGGCTTATCAGGCACTGTTGGCAGATCCTGTGATCAACAGTACAGAAGCTGCAAAGAACATTCTTGATGAGCTTTGGGCGATCAATGAAAAATATATCAAATGCAGTTTATAATCGGACTGCATTTGATAGGATAACCAGTTAAAAAGCAGCATCGTCTGCATTTATAAAATTTTATAATGTGAAGGAGAGGTTCTAATGAAAAAATTAGCAAGTGTATTATTAAGTGTTGGGTTAGTTGCAAGTATGCTGACCGGCTGTCTTTCAACAGGCAGCAGCAGTAAAGACACACAGGCACCGGCTGCGGATACGCAAGCATCAGGTGAAACAACAGGCAGTGATGAAATTGATTACAATGCAAGCTTTGAATTGAGATTAATGACATCTCTGACAGGTGATGTCCGTTCCGGACTGATTGATGATGCTATCGCAATCTTTAATGAAAAATGGCCGAATGTAAAGATCGTCAATGAGACAACCGGCGATTATTCGCAGAAATTCAAATTATCATTCAGCTCAGGCGACGGTTATGAAATCGTATATGTAGATGACTTAAACCAGCAGACACTGATGGAAGGCAATTATCTGATGGATATCACAGAAGATATTAAGGCACGCGGATGGCTTGATAACACAATCGAAGGTACAATTGAATTCAACAACTTAAGAACACCGGGCAAACTTTACAGTGCAGCATTTTTGATGGCTCCTGTCGTTGTATACTACAACAAAGATATCTTTACAGAACTTGGTGTTGAGATTCCGAAAACAATTGATGAATTTGAAGAAATTCTTCAGAAAGCGACAGATGCCGGCTATATCGGTACAGAATGCGGCGGTGATGCATATCATCAGATTCTGTGGGCTGTTGAAGGTATGGTATTAAACGGCGCACCAAAGGATGAAGTTGACAAATGGTACTATGGTGAAGAAAGTACTGAAAATGTAAAAAATGCATTTGTTACAGCATATGAGCATATTCAGAAATGGTATGAAAACGGCTACTTCAGAGAAAACTTTGAAGGTACAAAGATCGATGATATCCCTACATTGTTCAGCCAGGGCAAAACTGCAATGACGCTTGGCGGTGACTGGGATCTTGGTAACTATAACGCAAGCGGATTAAATGTCGGCGCATTTGTATTCCCTGGCTTTGATGCCAATGAAAATCCGTACATTGTTAATGCGACAGACGGTGCATGGGCTTTAAATGCTGATCTTAATCCGACAGAAAAAGAAGCAGCCCTTGACTTCATTGATATCTTCTATCAGGACGAATATGTAAAGAAATGGTATGAAAACGGATTCACACTGGCTACTCTGACAGATGTATCAGGTATAGAGACAACACAGTTACAGAAAGATATCGCAGAAGCAACAAAGGATACAAAGATGGGCTTCTATCTTGATAACGTAAAGAGCGGTTATCTTGATTATCTGATTAAAGAGACACAGCTTATGATCCAGGGTAAATATACACCGGAACAGTTAGTTGACAGTCTTGAAGCGGAATGGAATAACAAATAATAATAACAAATCATCGAGGGGAAAGGTGAGCGCAGTTGGACGGAATAGAAATAAACCGTAAGAAAAAGAAAACAAACCCTGTGGCATATGTTTTTGTTTTGCCTACGATTGTGTTATTTGGCATTTTTGTAATATGGCCGCTGATTCAGACTGTATATTTAAGTTTCAGTGACTGGAGTGGTATTGGTGCGATCGAGTTTATCGGATTTGGCAATTATCTTGAGTTTTTCAAAGATCCACAGGTATGGCAGTCATTTAAAAACAATGTGCTGTGGATGGTCGTTTCATGCACAGTACCGATTATCATCGGACTTTTTCAGGCATCACTGCTTGTTAATTCAGGCATTAGACACAGCAAAGTTTTTCAACTGATATTATTCCTGCCGCAGGTATTTTCGAGTGTCGTAGCCGCTGTTATCTGGTCATGGATATACAATCCGATTCTTGGACCGTTAAGCAGCGTAATGGAAGCATTGGGACTGGAAAAGTGGATCATGCCATGGCTTGGCAATGAAAATACAGTAATGATTGCATTATTGATCATGTCCATATGGTGCGGCTATGGTTTTAATACAGTTGTATACAGCGCCGCAATACAGGGAATTGATTCTGATTTATATGAAGCGGCAACAATGGACGGCTGCGGACCTTTCAGAAAGTTTTTCTCAATAACAATACCGTGTGTCAGAACAACATCGACAACACTTTTAATGTTTTCACTGATCGGTTCATTCAGAGTATTTGATATTGTATATCAGATGACAAAAGGCGGTCCGGGATACAGTTCATATGTATTGTCATATCATCTGTATAATGAGGCATTCATTAAGAGCAGAGTCGGCTATGGCTCAACGATAGCGGTTATTTTAACAATATTTATTCTGATTATTTCAAGACTGTTTTTAAGAGTCAGAGAAGGCGGTGATGAGGCATGAGAAAAAAGAAAAATCTTAAACCTGCAGTTTATGCGGCATTGGTATTCTGCTGTCTGTGTACACTTGTACCTTGTGTGCTGATCGTCATCACGTCACTTCGAACAACCGGTGAAATTGTCAGAGACGGATTGTTTGGAAATATCACAACGCTGCATTGGGAGAATTACATTGAAGCGTGGAAAGTCGGCCATTTCAGTACCTATTTCTTAAACAGTATTTTTATTACATTTTTCTCTGTACTGGGTGTGCTGTTATTTTCACTGATCGGTGCATACGCAATGGCAGTGCTTAATTTCAAAGGCAAGGGCATTTATAAAACACTGATTGTAATGGGTCTTGTAATCCCGTGTGAAATTATTGTAATTCCGCTGTTTTATGATATGCAGTCCATGGGGCTGATGGATACACACTGGGCAGTGATTCTGCCGACAGTGGCCATGAATATTCCGTTTGGTACATTCCTTCTTTCAGGCTTTATTAAAGATATTCCGAAGTCACTTTTGGAATCTGCCAGAATGGATGGTGCCAGTGAGTGGCGGACACTTTGGAAAATCGTTATGCCGATTATTAAGCCGGCGCTGATTTCTTTGCTGATTTTCATATTCATGTGGACATGGAATGACTTTATGCTTCCGAATATCATGATCAGAAGCCAGGAAATGCGTACACTGCCTTTGGGACTTGATTACTTCAGAGGTAAAAATACACAGAATATTCCGCTCATTGCTTCAGCATCAAATATCATTGCTCTGCCGGTAATCATCATCTACCTGGTATTCCAGAAAAACCTGATCAAAGGTATGATGGTCGGAGCGGTCAAAGGTTGATTTACCTTGCTGTTTAAAAAATGATGCAGACATTTCTGTAACTAAAATCAAACAATTAAAATACAAAGAGGGTGCTTCGTAAGTGCCCTTTTTGTGTATAGAATTTAGGAGAACGCTGCAGCAGCATATGTATTGTTCTGTACGGAATATCCGCCGGCTGATAAATATGCGCAGCTTGCAGTTTTATATGGAAAAGGAGCAGTTAAAATGGAAATCAGTCAAAATGATATACAAATTCTTCGGGAACTGGGTAAGGAGTATATGGAGGTCGCTTCTTTACCGGTTCAGAGAGAAAAAATGACATTATGGAAAAATTTTAACGCATGTGGTTCAAACATGCGCCCAATGATTATCATTGATCAGTTACCGTGGAATGAACTAAACGATACAGGTGAATTAACGCTGAAGGTGGAGCATCCTTTTTTTCGTGAAATTGAGTGGAATCTGAGAACCACCCTTTACAAATGGCGTCATTTGCCTGCGGATATGGTAGTTGAGCCGTTGATTACCATTCCGAAAGCGATTCATAACTCCGGATATGGATTAAACGTCGAAAAACAGGTTTTAGGGGAAAAGGACACAACAGCGTTTTCACAGCATTTTATTGATGTCCTTAAAAGTGAAGAAGATGTGGAAAAAATCAAAGATATGGTCATTACCGTAGACGAGGAAGAAACCCGGGATCGTTTTAAAACCGCTTTGATGATCTGGGACGGTATAGCTCCTGTGGTTTTAGGTCATGGCATTGGATTTCATCTTGGTGTATGGGATCGGCTCAGTGAGTATATGGGCGTTGAAAATATTTACTTAGATCTGTATGACAGACCGGAATTTCTTCATGCCTGTATGCGAAGAATTACAGATGCCACCATCGCAGGTATCAAACAGGCAAATGAATTGAAAATCCATGATGATATTGTAAATACCTGTCATTGCTCTTATATTTATACGGATGAGCTTTTGCCGGATTTTGGAAAGGGAGGGGGAACGACCTCCGACAAATGCTGGGCTTTTGGGCTTGCGCAGCTTTTTTCCTATACTGCCCCTGCTGTGACGGAAGAATTTGAAATCCCTTATATTCAGGAAATGGCAAAATATTTCCACAGTATTTATTATGGCTGCTGCGACAGACTGGATGACAGAATGGATCTGGTCTTTAAGATTCCGAATGTTAGAAAAATCTCCTGCAGCCCGTGGAGTAAAAAAGAACCGTTTGCAGAACAGCTGCAGGGAAAAAAGATCATCATGTCCAATAAACCGAATCCTGCTTTTCTTGCCGCCGGTTTCGATGAAGATATGATTCGCAGGGATCTGCGGGAAACGATGGATATCGCTAAAAAATACGGTGTGGCTGTTGAATTGATCCAGAAAGACATTTCTACGGTGAATCATTCGCCAAAACGTCTGACAAGGTGGGCTGAAATTGCCATGGAAGAGGCGATGCGGTAAAAATCTAAGCATACATCAATATCCAATATATGCTGTAGGATGAAAAGAATCCGTCTTTCAAGTCTGAAAGCCGGATTTTTTGAATTCAACTGTGCAGTTTAATGTAATTTGCCGGTGATACCCCCATTTGTTTTTTGAAAGCTTTACTGAAATAGAATTCATCGCAAAACCCGACAGATTTGGCGATTTCATAAATCTTCACATTTTGGTTGATCAACAATTCAATGGCTTTATTGATGCGTATCATATTAAGATAGTTAAAAATCGTTGTGCCATTCTTTTTCTTAAAAATACGGTTTAAGTAGTCGAAATTCATCTGAAAATAATCTTCAATATCCGTACTTGTCAGTTTATGCATATAGTTTTGATGGAGAAATTCAACAAGCCGGCACAAAAGGATGTGCTGTGATTTCGTGAGCTTATCACTGCTGTCTGACAGTATATATGTTGAAAAATATTCTGACAGTGTGATTAATATTTGAAGAAAGCAGACGGAACAGGTCAGTTTGTAATGTTCTTCGCGATGGTCGGAGGCAAATACCGCCTGCTGCATATACAGGTCTATTTTATTTAATACCGAGGGATCTTTAACGGTCATATTTTTTGGCAGTATCAGTGATGATTTTTGATACATTTCCTGTCCGAAAGGCGAAGTGGCGTAGGCTGTCTGTCGGTTTTTATCAAGGCGCAGCTTCAGTGCCTGTGTATCACTTATTTGGATTTGCCTGAATACAGACGGTTCAAAGTGAATATAGTATTGTTCAAAAATCGAAGCCTTTGTACCAAAGTGAACAGCGTCCGGATCGAGAATCAACATGTCACCGGCGTTCAGGCAATAAGCGGTATCATTTTCTGTAATATACATTGTTCCGGATTTGATGATAAACATAACGAATTCCCCGGAAATGCGCTCAGGCTGAAGGGTCGGTTCTGTACAGGAATGCATATTCATATAGGAAATGTGAGGAAGTTTATCCGGATTATATTCATAATACATATTAATCACCTGTGCTTTTAAAAGTTGATTTAAGTATACCATAAGATTAAATTAATCTCAACAAAATGGTAAACGAACTTAAATATATTTACAATTAAGT
>JALEHN010000003.1 GCA_022770525.1 Clostridiales bacterium | reverse complement strand
TACAGCGTTGGGATAGGGAAGGAACTCTAAAAGCAAATCGCACTCCAACTGACAGGCGTTATTACACTTACGACCAATATCTTCAATTTAAAGGTATAAATACAGAAAATGATAATCGTCAGATCGTTATTTATGCCAGAGTGTCTACAAGGAATCAAAAAGACGATTTACAAAACCAAGTATCTTTTTTAAGGCAGTTTTGTAATGCCAAAGGTATTATTGCAGACCAATGTATCGAAGATTATGGAAGTGGTCTTAATTATAACCGTAAAAAGTGGAATCAACTGTTAGATGAGGTAATGGAACAAAAAATCAAGACGATCATAGTCACACACAAAGACAGATTTATCAGATTTGGCTATGATTGGTTTGAAAAATTCTGTATGAAGTTTAATACAACCATAGTGGTAGTGAGCAACGAAGAACTATCACCACAGGAAGAACTTGTGCAGGATATGGTTTCCATCCTTCATGTTTTCTCGCGCAGGTTGTATGGGCTTCGCAAGTATAAAAAACAAATAAAGGAGGATAAGGAGATTGCTGAAGAGCTTCAAAACAGAAATAAATCCGACACATGAACAAAAGTCCACAATTAACAGAACAATCGGCACTTGCAGATATGTTTACAATTTCTACATTGCTTACAACAAAGAACTGCACGATAACGGCAAAAAGTTCATGACAGGTAAAAGTTTCAGTGTCTGGCTTAACAATAAGTATATTCCAAATCATCCTGATAAAGCATGGATTAAGGCTGTGTACTCAAAAGCAGTAAAAAAGGCCATTGAGGATGGGTGTACCGCATTCACAAGGTTTTTTAAACATCAGAGTGCTTTTCCAAAATTTAAGAAAAAAGGCAGATCAGATGTAAAAATGTATTTTGTGAAGAATAATCCAAAGGATTGTGCTTGCGAAAGACACAGGATTAAGATCCCGACATTAGGATGGGTAAGGCTGAAAGAAAAAGGTTATATTCCTACGACTAAAGACGGATGGAAAATCAAAAGCGGTACAGTTTCTGTTAAGGCGGGCAGATATTATGTATCTGTTCTGGTAGAAGTTCCTGAGACTCAGGCTGTTGATAATAATAGTAATGACGGTATCGGCATAGACTTAGGGCTTAAGGATCTGGCAATTCTTTCTAACGGTAAAACCTATAAAAACATCAATAAATCAGCGAGAATAAAGAAACTGGAGAAACAATTACGCAGAGCACAGAGGTGTCTGTCTCGTAAATATGAAAATCTGAAGAAAGGAGAAGTCACTCAAAGAGCAAATATACAAAAACAAAAACTCAAAGTACAGAAATTGCATCATAAAACAGACAATATCCGCACTGACTACATCAATAAGATCATAGCTGAGATAGTGAAAACCAAACCATCTTACATAACTATTGAAGATTTGAATGTATCAGGCATGATGAAGAACAGGCATCTTTCAGAAGCTGTTGCATCGCAGAAGTTTGGTGAGTTCAGGATCAGACTAAAAGCAAAATGCGATGATAACGGCATTGAATTAAGAATTGCTGACAGATTTTATCCATCTTCTAAATTATGTCATTGTTGCGGGCGGATCAGGAAAGACTTAAAGATTTCTGACAGAATCTACAGATGTGCGTGTGGTTATGTTGAAGACAGGGATTTTAATGCAAGTCTTAATTTAAGAGATGCTGTGACTTACGAAGTTGCATGATCAGGCAAACGTAAGTATTGTACCGAAGGCTATTTCGGGAATTTACGACTGTGGAGTGTACATGAACTTGTGAGTAGCGTGTTACTTGTAACCGTCAAAGCATACACTGCGAAACAGTAAGAAGTATCCGTGAGGACTTCAATTTCTCGATGTGTTATGTATGTTTAAACACATTTTGAGTGGCAGCAGAGAAAGGTTTGGAGAGACTAAAATCATTATTTTTGGAAATACTGAATGTTGATTTTATAGATATGGTCATCAGCGGGCAAAAAGGCGGGGACACCGCGAAAATTAAGGTGCGGCCGGTGCTTGTGAAGGATCGGCTGATGTTTCAGGTCACACGGCATATCGGGACGCAGGTGTTTCATGTCAATGAGTGCGGTGATGTGCTTGCAGGTCAGCTGGCCGAAGATGTGTTTAATCACTTTAAGCAGGTTCAGATCCGAACAAAAAACATGACAATCAGTGTCATGATCAGTAAAAAAGGGCTTGTGACAATTAAGAAAAAGCAGACGGCAGTGCAGACAGACATGCCGAAGCTTGCGCATAACCGCAAAAAATCCTATATTCTTGAGGAAGGCCGGCCGGTGCCGTTTTTGATCGATCTTGGCGTTATGACCGAAGATGGCCGTGTGATACAGAAGCGTTATGATAAATTCCGTCAGATCAACAGATTTCTTGAATTTATCGAAGATATCCTTCCGCAGCTTGATAAAGACAAAGAGCTTACGATTATTGATTTCGGATGCGGAAAATCTTATCTGACATTTGCCATGTACTACTATATGAAAGTACTGAAAGGCTATGATATTCATATCATCGGACTGGATTTGAAAGCAGATGTGATCCGTAACTGTAATCAGCTGAAAGATAAATACGGTTATGAGAAATTGGAATTTCTCCACGGTGATATCGCGGATTTTGAAGGCGTGCGGCAGGTAGACATGGTTGTGACACTGCAGGCCTGTGATACGGCGACAGACTATGCCCTTTATAAGGCTGTACTCTGGAAAGCCAAAGTCATTTTATCCGTGCCGTGCTGTCAGCATGAGCTTAACGGACATATGGATTCAGAGGCTCTTTCAGGTATGTTTCAGTACGGGCTTATGAAAGAGCGGTTTGCGGCACTGGCAACAGACAGCATGCGGGCAATGCTTCTTGAAAGCGTCGGTTATAAGATGCAGATTCTTGAATTTATTGATATGGAGCATACACCGAAAAATATTTTGCTGCGGGGTATATGTAAAAATGGTGTTCATCGGTGTGAACCTGATGAGAAGTATATGCGGCTTAAAAATCTGATTCAGGCAAAGCCGACGCTGGAACGGCTTTTAATGACAATGGATCAGAAAAAAATACATGGAAAGAGAGGCTGATATAAATGGACGAACGAATTAAGATTCTGGCACATAATCTTGTCAATAATTCTGTAAAGGCTAAGAAAGGGGATAAAATATTAATTCATCATACCGGACCGTCAACCGAAGATCTTGCGAGAGCTCTGGTGAAAGAAGCTTATAAGGCGGGCGCGGTTCCTTTTATCAAATATACGGATCCGAGAATGGAGCGGGAGCTGCTTCTTGAATGCAGTGATGATCAGCTGAAAATCATGGCTGAAAATGACGCGGCGCTGATGGCACAGATGGATTGCTATATTGCTGTGCGCGGTACGGATAATGTTTCCGAGCTTTCCGATGTGCCTGCGGATAAGCTGAGAATGTATGACCGTCTTTATGCGACGCCGGTTCATCATGAGATCCGCATACCGAAGACACGCTGGTGTGTTTTAAGATATCCGAATAATGCCATGGCGCAGCTTAATCATCAGAGCCTTGAAGCTTTTGAAGACTTTTATTTTGATGTCTGCAATCTGGATTATTCAAAGATGGGCGAGGCTATGAAGCCTCTTGTTGCGCTGATGAACAGGACAGAAAAAGTGCGTATCACAGGGCCGGGGACCGATCTGACATTCTCTATTAAAGACATTCCGGCGATTGCCTGTGCCGGAGAAATGAACATTCCTGACGGCGAAGTTTATACAGCGCCTGTGAAAAATTCTGTCAACGGCAGACTGACTTACAATACACCGGCTGTTTTTCAGGGTTATACTTACGAAAACATCAGCCTTGAATTCAAAGACGGTAAAATCATCAATGCCACGGCCAATGATACAGAGCGCATTAATCATGTATTTGATACGGATGAGGGGGCACGCTATGTGGGCGAATTTGCCATCGGTGTCAATCCGTACGTTTTAAAACCGATGAAGGATACATTATTTGATGAAAAAATTGCAGGATCTTTCCATTTTACACCGGGCAACTGCTATGATGAGGCACCAAACGGCAATGTTTCCGCAATTCACTGGGATCTTGTCTGCATTCAGCGCAAAGAATACGGCGGCGGGGAAATGTATTTTGACGATGTACTTGTGAGAAAAGACGGTATTTTCGTATTACCGGAGCTTGAGTGTCTCAATCCTGAAAATTTAAAATAAAAACTTTTGACAAGCAGAGATTTTAATGCTATTATAGACATGTAAATATAGTATGTTACTGGAAGGCAGGCATTAACTATACATAACAATACAAGGTATGTTTATGTATGTTAATGCCTTTTTTGTGATAAAGGAAATGGTGATTTATTCTGCCATAAGAAGGACACAAACATCATGACATATCGGAAAAATATATTAAAAAAGGAGAATATGTATGAAAGACAAAGTGTTTGGCGTACTGCAGCGTGTGGGTCGTTCCTTTATGCTGCCAATTGCAATCCTTCCTGTGGCAGGTCTGCTGCTTGGCGTAGGAAGTTCGTTTACCAATGAAACAATGCTGGAAACCTATGGTTTACTGGGGGCTATGGGACCGGGGACAATCATTTATATGATTTTGACGGTCTTAAAGCAGGCGGGAAATATTGTATTTGAAAACCTGCCGATTATATTTGCCATGGGTGTTGCCATCGGTATGGCAAAGAAAGAAAAAGAAGTTGCCGCATTGTCGGCGGCGATCGCATTTTTCGTTATGCATGCATCCATCAGCGCCATGATTACAAATAACGGCGGTGTTGAAGCTATGCTTGAAGGTGCAACAACATCAGTTGTCGGTATTACATCTTTACAGATGGGTGTATTTGGCGGTATTATTGTCGGTCTTGGCGTTGCTGCGCTTCATAACCGCTTTTACAAAATTCAGCTTCCGCAGGTCCTTTCTTTCTTCGGGGGCACAAGATTTGTACCAATTATCAGTGCCATTGTGTATACGATTGTCGGTATTTTGATGTTCTTTATCTGGCCTGTCGTTCAGGCAGGTATTTACAGTGTCGGTGACCTTGTTCTTAAGTCAGGCTATGCGGGAACATGGGTTTATGGTCTTATGGAACGTCTTTTAATTCCGTTTGGCCTTCATCATGTATTTTATCTTCCGTTCTGGCAGACAGCCCTTGGCGGTACGATGGAAGTGGCAGGACAGGTTGTGGAAGGCGCGCAGAATATTTTCTTTGCGCAGCTTGCGGATCCGACAGTGGAACATTTTGCGGTTTCAGCCACAAGATTTATGTCCGGTAAATTCCCTCTGATGATTTTCGGTCTTCCGGGTGCGGCACTGGCTATGTATCGTACAGCCAAGCCTGAAAAGAAGAAAATTGTCTCAGGTCTTTTGTTCTCGGCAGCGTTGACATCAATGCTGACAGGTATTACAGAACCTATTGAATTTACATTTTTATTTGTGGCACCGCTGTTATATGGTATCCATTGTGTTTTTGCGGGTCTTGCCTATATGCTGATGCATATTCTTAATGTCGGTGTCGGCATGACATTTTCAGGCGGACTCATTGACCTGTTCCTGTTTGGTATACTTCCGGGCAATGCAAAGACAAGCTGGGTATGGATTATTGTTGTTGGTGCGGCATATTTTGCTGTATACTATTTCCTGTTTTCATTTTTGATTAAAAAGCTGAATCTTAAGACACCTGGCCGTGAAGACAGCGATGAAGTGAAGCTGTATCGCAGAAGTGATGTGGAAGCAAAGAAAAAAGGTGCGAAAAAATCAGATGACGGGGCGGATGCAGGTGAAGAGGATGCACTGTCGGCAGCAATCTGTAAAGGCCTTGGCGGTAAGAAAAATATTTCAGATGTGGACTGCTGTGCTACAAGACTTCGGTGTACGGTATTTGACGCGGCGCTGGTTGATGACGGCCTGCTTAAATCCACAGGCGCATCAGGTGTTGTCCACAAAGGTCTTGGCGTGCAGATTATTTACGGACCGAGAGTAACGGTCATCAAGTCAAATCTTGAGGATTATCTGGAGCACGCACCGGAAACAGACGATACGGTACTTCCTTCAGATGATGCTAAAGAAGAAGTTCAGACTCAGGCGGCAGAAGCTGCAAATGAGGATAAAAAAGTTGTTAAAACCTATGTGATCGGAAGTCCGATGAAAGGCAATGCGATGGCACTGGAAAAAGTTCCTGATGAAGCATTTGCCGGAAAAATGATGGGTGACGGTGCGGCGGTTGAACCTGTGACCGGCGATGTAACCGCACCGGCTGACGGTGAAGTTTGTTTCGTATTCCCGACAAAGCATGCGATCGGATTCCAGACAGAGGACGGTATCAGCATGCTGCTTCATGTCGGCATTGATACGGTCAACCTTGAGGGCAAAGGTTTTGAAGTTTTGGTAAGTGACGGTGATAAAGTTAAAAAAGGCGATGTGCTGATGCATATCGATTTGAAGTACATTAAAGAAAATGCGCCTTCTGTAGTAACGCCGGTTCTGTGTACGGAACTGGAAGACAATATGAAAGTACGGCTGCTCAAAGAAGGTGCGGTATCCGCAGGTGAGGATTTATTTGCAATCGATGTTTATGCTTAACGTATAGGTTAGTGTCGGAATTGGGGGAGAAAAAATGTTTCGGGTTACAAAGGCGTTAAATCATAATGCACTTTTGGCTGTGGACGGTGATGACCACAGAGAATATTTAATTTTAGGTAAGGGTGTTGGATTTGGCAAAAAGGTCAGTGAGCGGTTTGAGGCAGACGGCGACTTAAGAATTTATTCACTGAATGTCAGAGGAAAGCATGAGAGCGCCAGGGAAATGGTGAATTCAATGGATCCTGTATTTCTTGAAATTGCAGGGCGCGTGCTTGATGAGGCTGAAAATGCTTTTGGAAAAATAGACCGGAACATACTCTTTCCGATGGCTGACCATATTGCTTATGCGGTCAGACGGATCAGAGACGGCGAACAGATACACAATCCTTTGACCGGGGATATACAGATTTTATTTTATCAGGAGTTTAAAGTGGCGGAATGCATCCGGCAGATATTAAAGGAAAAGTGCGGTGTCGAAATATGTGATGATGAGATTGGATATGTTTCGCTGCATGTGCATTCGGCAATCAGTGAGGAAAAGGTCTCAGGGGCTATGCAGATGGCGGCGGCCGTCAGGGAATGTGTGACGGCCATTGAAAATGAGATGGGCGTAAAAATGGATGTCCGTTCCTTCGGTTATAACAGGCTGATGAATCATATTAAATATATGGCAGCAAGGCTTGCTGCGGGAGAACGGCTGAAAGTTGACATGAACGGTTATATTTCCTACAGCTTTCCGAAATCTTTTGAGATTGCGGAGACAGTGTGCAGAAAGCTGGCGAAAAGTCTTAATGCGCAGCTGCCGGACAGCGAAATCGGATACCTTGCCATGCATATCGAACGTATTTACCATGAGGAGTAAGTGCTTTCGGGCAATTGTTTTGATTTTGTATGAACAGTGATATAAACTTTTACTTAAGCCTTTTTAAATAATTCTGTCAATACACAGATGTGTATTGTGTCTGAAAAAAGTCTATTGTATAATAAAATATCCAATAGACTTTTTTGCGTTCAGGATTTTGACCGTATAAAAAGCGAAATCCGAAGGTGAGCGGCTCATCTGGTGAAGAAGGTACGGAATTTGATTGATGAGAAGGTGGAGAATATGCAAAGTGATGCGATAGGCTATATGGCAGGTTGGCAGGAGCGGCCTGTCCTGATTGTTATGTTAACCTATAATGACCGGACAGTGGACAATGCTTTTGAAGTTTTTGAAAAAAGTAAAGATTCACAGGCAGTTTATTGGGGATTTAAAGAGGAACCGCTGCCGCCGGAACAGATGAAAAAATTATATGCCTATATGAAGCAATGCGGTAAAAAAACAGTACTTGAAGTTGTTGCCTATACAGAAGAGGAGTGTTTAAAAGGGGCTTTTCTTGCGGCGGAATGCGGCTGTGATCTGCTTATGGGAACACTGTTTTTCGATTCTGTGAATGATTACTGCAGGCAGGTGGGGATGAAGTATATGCCGTTTGTCGGAAAAATTACCGGACGGCCGTCTGTTTTGGAAGGGACCGTCGATGAGATGATTCGGGACGCAAAGGCGTACCTTGAAAAAGGCGTTTACGGTTTTGATCTGCTTGGGTACAGATATGTGGGAGATCCGGTTTTATTAAATAAAAAATTTGTGTCGGAAATCAATGCGCCGGTCTGTATTGCGGGAAGTATTGACAGTTATCAAAGACTTGATGAAGTTAAATCGGCAGCGCCGTGGGCTTTTACAATCGGCAGCGCGTTTTTTGATCATAAGTTTGGTGAGGATTTTACCGGGCAGATCAACAATGTTTGTGAATACATAGAGAAATGAGTGAAAACAAAATGTTAGAACGTTTTTATCCTTATGAATACGCGGATAGTGTTTTTTCTATTGACTATAAAAAGCTTTATAATAAAGGTTTCAGAGGCCTGATTTTTGATATTGATAATACACTTGTCCATCATGGCGATGACTCTGTGCCGGAGGTAGACAGGCTGTTTGAGCAGATCCATCAAACCGGGCTTCAGACGATTCTGGTTTCAAATAATGATGAGGCAAGGGTAAAGCGGTTTGTGAAAAATATTGATACATTATACATATGTGATGCCGGCAAACCGGACCCGGCGGCTTATTTAAAAGCGGTTAAGATGCTTGGCATTAAGAAAAAAGAAGCTTTAGTTATAGGAGACCAGATGTTTATCGACATTCTGGGTGCAAATCAAAGCGGTCTGGCCAGCATTCTTGTAAAGTTTATAAAGCTTGACAGCGAGAAATGGATAGGAAAAAGAAGATATCTTGAATATCTGGTGCTGGGATTCTGGAAACATAATAAAAAGTATCATCACAGACTCGGGGATATTTATGTTAAAAAGACCGAAGACGGCAGCGGCGCAAAACAGAGGAAGCTATTCTGCGAGATCAGTCCTGTTACATTTGCTCTTTCAAAATATAAGGAAAAGTTAAAAAGACATCTGAAGGATTTGTTAAGTAAAGAGAAGTTCGCGAAAACGAGAATAAAGAAAAAACTTCCAAATGTTGTGTCAAGTTACAGTTCGGAGCTGATTAAAAAAGGAAAAGGCATTGATCCGACACTGCAGATCAATAAAGCCAGAAATATTAAACTTGCGTCATCAAAAATCAACGGTTTGATTATTCATCCGGGCGAGGTGTTTTCTTTCTGGCGTACCGTCGGAAAGGGCTCAAAGAAAGAAGGCTATCGTGACGGACGCGTGATCATTGGCGGAAAGCTTGTGCCGGGACTTGGCGGCGGATTATGTAATCTTGCAAACACGATTCATCTGCTGATTTTGCACAGCCCGTTGGAAGTTGTCGAGTTCCACAGTCATTCAGATGCGCTTGCACCGGATCACGGCAAAAGAGTGCCGTTTAGTTCGGGGACGTCTGTCAGCTACAATTACATTGACTATAGATTTAAAAATACCACGGATCAGGATGTTCAGCTGCTTGTCTGGTGTCAGGATAAAAAATTATTTGCACAGCTGAGAAGTGAAAGAGAATTTCCGCAGTATTATGAAATCATAGAGGAAGATCATCATTTCCACAAAGAAGGCGCAAAATATTTCAGAATATCCAAAATTTACAGAAATGTGATTGACAGGGCGACAGGTAAGGTGACAGATAAGCAGCTTGTCCGCGATAATCACTCGGAGGTTATGTACGATTGTGACCAGATTCCGAAAGAATTGATCCGGTGATCATTTTTGCCTTTGTCATTTGATGTCGGGATCAAAAGATGCCAAACGGATTGTTTCGACTTTATCCGATGCCAATCCGGCTCCGAATAGTTTCAATAAAATATCCGGCTCCGAATAGTTTCAATAAAATATGGATAAAATCGGAAAGATGTGTTATGATAGATAACAGCTATGAATTTAAGATAAAATCTATTGGGAGGCGCGATTATGCAACTTACAACCGTAAAAGAATTATATAAGAACAGTGCGGCTTTTATCGATAAAGAGGTAACAATCGGCGGCTGGATCCGCAATATCAGAGATTCAAAGTCGTTTGGATTTCTTGTGATCAATGACGGTACTTATTTTCAGACACTGCAGGTTGTCTATCACGATACGATGGCAAATTTTGCCGAGATTTCAGCATTGAATGTGGGTGCGGCAGTGATTGTCCGCGGTACACTTGTTGCGACACCAAACGCAAAGCAGCCGTTTGAAATCCAGGCCGATGAGGTGACAGTGGAAGGTGCTTCCACGCCGGACTATCCGCTTCAGCCGAAACGCCATACATTTGAATATCTGCGTACAATTTCTCATTTAAGACCGAGAACAAATACTTTCCAGGCAGTGTTCCGTGTGCGGTCACTGATTGCTTATGCCATTCATAAGTTTTTCCAGGAGAGAGATTTTGTTTATGTGCACACACCGCTGATTACAGGAAGCGACTGTGAAGGTGCCGGTGAGATGTTCCAGGTAACGACCATGGATTTGAACAATATTCCTAAAAATGAGGACGGAACTGTGGATTTTAAGCAGGATTTCTTCGGAAAGCCGACAAACCTCACCGTCAGCGGACAGCTTAATGGCGAGACTTATGCGATGGCTTTCAGAAATATCTATACATTCGGGCCGACATTCCGTGCGGAAAATTCAAACACGACACGCCATGCGGCAGAGTTCTGGATGATTGAGCCGGAGATTGCGTTTGCAGATCTTTCAGACAATATGGATCTGGCCGAAAGCATGATGAAATATATCATTAATTATGTGATGGAAAATGCGCCGGAAGAGATGAAGTTCTTCAATCAGTTTGTGGACAAGGGACTGATCGAACGTCTGACCCATGTTGCAAATTCCGATTTTGCCCATGTGACTTATACAGAAGCTGTTGAGATTCTGAAGAAGAATAATGACAAGTTTGATTATAAGGTAGAATGGGGCACAGACCTTCAGACAGAGCATGAAAGATACCTGACAGAAAAGGTATTTAAAAAGCCGGTATTTGTGACGGATTATCCGAAGGAAATCAAGGCATTTTATATGAAACTCAATGATGACAATAAAACAGTTGCGGCAATGGATCTGCTTGTACCGGGTATCGGAGAGATTATCGGCGGCAGCCAGAGAGAGGATGACTATGACAAGCTTCTTGGCCGCATGAAGGAACTGGGACTTAAAGAAGAGGATTACGGCTTCTATCTGGATCTGAGACGCTATGGTTCTACAAGACATGCGGGCTTCGGCCTTGGTTTTGAAAGATGTGTGATGTATCTTACAGGTATGGCCAATATCCGTGACGTTATTCCGTTCCCTAGAACAGTCAATAACTGTGAGTTATAAAAATCCGGAGACTGATTGGAACAAAAAACAGAACAAATGTTTGCAATGAATTAAAGGATGTGATATACTTTTCATAGTATATCGCATCCTTTACTGCGTTTAAAGGGAGTACCAAAGTAACATGAAGTTGGAAACAGGAAGTGGTTGTATGAAGTTTATGCATATTGCAGATGTGCACCTGGGGGCAGTGCCGGATACCGGCTGCCCGTGGGCGGAGCAGCGGTCTAAAGAGATATGGGAAGCATTTTATGAAGTGCTTGATACGGCAAAAGCTGAGAATGTTGATTTTGTTTTTATTGCGGGAGATTTGTTTCACCGGGCGCCGCTGCTGCGTGAACTGAAAGAATTGAATTACCGGTTTGCAGGGATAAAGCCGGTGCGCATTGTTATAATGGCGGGCAATCATGATTATCTCAGGCATGATTCACGGTATCTTTCTTTTGAGTGGAGCGAGAATGTCAGTTTTTTCAAATCCCAAAAGATGGAGTGCCTGCATTTTACGCAGGAAAAGACTTATGTTTACGGTCTCAGCTATGAAAACTTTGAGATTGAGACGCCGCTTTATGATCATATCAGGCCGTTTCAGGAAGAAGGCTGTCATATATTGCTGGCCCATGGCGGTGACAGCACCCATGTACCGATCAACATGAAAAAGCTGTCGGAATCAGGGTTTGATTATGCTGCCATGGGGCATATCCACAAGCCGGCCATCATGTATGACGGTAAGATGGCGTATTCAGGCGCACTTGTGCCGATTGACAGAAATGACACCGGGGAACACGGCTATATCATGGGAACCTGGGACGGGACAGCCGTGCAGACACAATTCGTACCGGTTCAGGGCCGTCAGTATATCCATTTTACAGTGGTGATGGATGGCCGCATGCCGTGGGGTATGGCTGTGGATTTTGCTGCCGAAGAGATTGCAAAGTACGGGAATCAGCATATTTATAAGATTATTCTGTCAGGCTTTCGAGACCCGGACATGGAGATGGATTTGGAACAGATGTATCGGCTGGGCAATGTGGCGGAGATTGAGGACCGGACCGAGCCGGATTATGATTTTGACGCATTGTATGCCGCAAACAGGGATAATGTCATCGGCATGTACATACAGAAGGTGCGTGCGCTGCCTGCAGAGCAGGAATCAAAAAATAAAGCATTGTATTACGGATTGAAGGCATTGCTCCAGTGAGGTGGAAAAGTTGGTTATCAGAGAACTAAAGTTATATCATTTCGGAAAATTTCATCAGAAATCTTTGTCACTCAGGCCGGGAATCAATATTATCTATGGCGGCAATGAAGCGGGGAAATCAACCATTCACCGTTTTATAAAGGCGATGCTTTTCGGGGTGACACGGCTTCGGGGCAAAGGCGCGGCCAATGATGATTATTCCCGCTGTCAGCCGTGGGACGATGTGCGGGGATACGAAGGGCTGATGATTTTCGAGCATGGCGGTAAAAGGTATAGGATCTATAGAAATTTCTATAAAGAAGATGAGCAGTTTTCGGTGTTTGACGATGTTACCGGTGCCGAAATTGTTTTAAAAACAGGACGTATCGATGAACTGATCCCCGGGCTTACCGAGGCGAATTATAAAAATACCATCAGTATCGCTCAGCAGGAAAGCAGGCTTGATGACCGGTTTGCGTCATCGCTTCAGAGTTATATGGTCAATATGTCCATGAGTCATGACGGCACGGTGGATATCGGCAGGGCGCTGGCTTCTTTAAATGAAGAAGAGAAAAAGATCAAGGCACATATGCCGGCAGACCGGATGGAAAAGCTGAAAAGAGATATGATGTCGGAGGTGCCTGTTGAGGAAACACAGCGAAGCCTTGTAAAGACTGAGGAGGAGCTTCGGAAGAAAAAAGAAGTTCTCACAAAGCAGATCAATGAGTGCAGGGAAAAAATATCCGAGGTCAGAGCGAGAGAGCGCCGGGAACGCATGGAAGGGCTGAAGCTTCTGGAGCAGCGAAGGACGCTTCTGTTGTCTTTGAAAAAAGAAGAGGATCACGCTGAGAAAAGGAAAGATGTGGGACTGTTTGGTCAGTGGAGCTTCAGAATCTTTCTTCTGCTGACAGTACTGGCGGCGGCATGGATGCTGATCCAGTGGGGCATGGGCCTTGACCGGATGATATATAAAGTACTGGCAGGCGTGCTTTTAGCAGGTGCCTTTATTGCTGCGGCAAAGACATCTTTTAAGAAACCGGAAGATGTCATAGATGTGGAAAGCTACGAAAATGAATTGCAAAGTATTCAAAAGCATCTGTCTCCTTATATTAAAAAATACGGACAGCAGCTGGATGGGCCGGGATATTCGGAAAGGCTTCAGAAAAACCTTGAACAGCTGAATGAGGAAAGTGCTTCAGTGACCAGTCAGCTGGAACGTCTGGCATGGGAAAAAGAACAGTTGGAGGAAAAAAGGGTAAAGATCGATGATGTGAGAGCTGCTTATGAGCAGGCCGCAGAGGAAAACAGAAAGTATAAGAAAGAACTGGAAGCGGTTGCCCTGGCAAAGATGGTTATTTCAGATCTGTCGGGAGAGATTCATCAGAAGTTCGGCAAACAGCTCAATGAGCAGGTTGCGGATATTTTCAGCGAGATTGCCGGACAGGAAAGCCGGTCGGTAATCATAGATGAAAAGCTGAATGTGCGGCTTGACGGGACAAAGCAGCTGATTCCTTTAAACAGGCTCAGTGCGGCCTCGATCGATCAGATTTACTTTGCACTTCGTTTTTGTACAGGAAGTCTCATTTTTGAAGATGAACAGATGCCGATGATCATGGATGACTGTTTTGCTTATTATGATGATATGCGTCTGAAACGGATATTGGAATGGCTTGCCGGAAAGAACCGCGCACAGATTATTTTGTTTACATGCCATCACCGGGAGGAAAAAATACTCGATGAACTGGGCTGCGGATACAGCTATACGGCACTGTAAAACCGCGTGTAAAATAGCGTGTAAAATCGTGTGGATAACAGAAAAGTTATCCACAATAAATCCACAAAACGTGAATAACTATACACAAAATGTCGAAAAATGGCGGATTTATATGTGGATAAACCATTTTCAAAATGGTGGAAATTGTTCATAACTTGTAACGATTCAGAGCCGGTACATCGGTTTGCCAATAACGGGCTCAATAACTTCGGGACCGATGTACCGGGCTTTGAATGATCACCACAATTTTTTATGAACGGGTATCGGGTGGATCTTTTTTATTTCAGTACAAAAGATTCACAGTCTACACATTCGATTTTTGTAGGATTGGCCTCATGGGTACCTACTTTAATCTGGGAGAGTGTACAATAATCCTCGTGATCATCATGATGTCTGCAGTTTTTGATTGAGCAGGCGATACAAACATTCTTATCCATAACAAAACACTCCTTAACTTTATTAGCAGCTGTGTTAACTGCTTCGATTAGTTTGTGCTGAATAAAAAAATTTATTCGGAAACGTATTTTTTAGATGATTATTTAAAGAAAATGTAATATAATATTTAGGAAATGCATACAAATACGATTTGAAAATTATATATACTATATTGTAATTATGATAAAGGCAGGTCGGCGAATGATAAAGTTAAGTATAAAAGTAAGAAGAATTATTCTCGGCGTATGTATTCCGGTATTTCTTCTTCTGGCGTTATATGTTTTTGTGTCCGTGTATTACTCCGGTCATTTTTATCCGGGAACATGGATTAATGGTGTGAATTGTTCAAATGAATCGGTAAGTCAGGCGATGAAAAAACTGGAAGAACATCGCTCAAATTATACGCTTCGTATTATGGAAAGAGGCGGCAAGACGGAAATACTCTCAGGAGAGGATATAGGATTTCTGGCCACCTATGAAGGCGTCCGCGATGTTAAAAAGGAGCAGGGTATGTGGCGCTGGCTGTTTTCCCTGACGGATATTAATTTCTATACGGTTGACAGCAAACCGGGCTTTGAGGAAGATAAACTGCGGGCTGCCATTTCGACCCTTGACGCGGTGTCCGGCAGTGATATTGCTGATCCTCAGAATGCTTATATTGATTATACAGACGGCATTCGTGTCATACCGGAAACAGAAGGTACCCGTGTTGATGAAGAAAAGCTGTATGAGGCGCTTTCGAAAGCAGTTCTGGAAAGCAGATACCGGGTTGATATTGATGCTGAAGGCTGTTATAAAGAGCCTGAGATTACGGTTGATTCTGAAGAATTTAAAGAAGAAACTAAAGAAATCGATAAAATTGCGGGGACGACCATTAAGCTTCATATTGGCGGTGATATTTATGAGACCATTGACAGTACGATCACATATAAGTGGCTGTATCAGACTGAAGACGGCGAAATAGATATTGATAAGGAAAAAGTCAAAGCGTATATGGACGCTATGGAAGATGAATATCAGACATGGGGCAACGACCGTCAGTTTGAAACAAGTTACGGTACGGTTGTTACAGTCAAGGGCGGTTATTACGGCTGGTCTATCGACGCTGAAAAAGAAACAGAGACGATTATAGAAGAACTGAAAGCAGGCGAAAGTGTAGAACGTGAAGTCTATAATGATGCTACTGCGGCACAGTGGGGTGAAGATGAAGTCGGAGATACATATGTTGAAATCAGTATCGATAATCAGCATATGTGGTTTTATAAAGACGGGAACCTGATTGTAGATACACCGGTCGTTACCGGATGTGTCAATAAAGGCCACAATACACCGCGCGGCACATATAAGATTAATAATAAGGCGGTCAATCTGACACTTGTCAGTCTGAATCCGGAAGATCCGTATGAGTCATTTGTTTCCTACTGGCTTCCGTTTATCGGTGGTTCTTACGGTATTCATGATTCCAGCTGGAGAAGCAATTACGGCGGCTCGATTTATTATTACAACGGTTCCCATGGCTGTGTAAATACGCCATATTCAAAGATGCAGGTGCTGTATCAGAATGTTGAGATCGGTACGCCTGTTGTTATCTATTAGTTTTATTTAAGAAAAAGAAGTTATGTTAACTGATTAGAGCAGATGTCATTCGTTTTGTAAAGGCATCTGCTTGGTCATTGTATGGAGAAAGGGTGGATTGGTGTGCGGTTTGTTGATTTGATCATTAAAAAAAGAGAAGGTAAGGCGCTGACAACAGAGGAAATTAATGACTGGATCAGGGCTTATACAGATAACCAAATCCCGGATTATCAGGTCAGCGCGCTTTTGATGGCGATTGTACTCAGAGGTATGGATAAGAGAGAGACAAGTGATCTGACGCTGGCAATGATGCACAGCGGAGACATCATTGATCTGAGCGGTATTGAAGGAATCAAGGCAGATAAGCATTCCACCGGCGGTGTCGGTGATAAGACATCGATGGCGCTCGGGCCGATGGCGGCGGCATGCGGTGTAAAGATTGCCAAGATGTCGGGAAGAGGCCTCGGGCATACCGGAGGAACCCTTGATAAACTGGAGTCTATTGAAGGGTTCGACTGTTATCTCAGTAAAGAAGACTTTATCAGGCAGGTGAATGATCTGGGCATTGCCATCATCGGCCAGACCGGAAGTCTTGTGCCGGCAGATAAGAAACTCTATGCGCTGAGAGATGTTACAGGTACGGTGGAGTCGATGCCTTTGATCGCATCCAGTATTATGTCTAAAAAACTTGCTGCCGGAAGTGATGCGATTTTACTTGATGTGAAGTACGGCAGCGGTGCGTTTATGAAAACGAAAGAGGATGCTGTGGCGCTTGCGGATATGATGATTGATATCGGAAAGTCTCTTGGAAGAAATGTCCGGGCAATGATTACGGATATGGAGCTGCCCCTTGGCAATGCCATCGGCAATGCGCTGGAGGTTAAAGAGGCTGTGGCCACATTAAAGGGGCAGGGACCGAAAGATTTCACAGAGCTTTGTATGACTGCGGGTAAAATCATGCTTGTACAGGCAAAAAAGGCAGAGAATGAAGCTGAAGCTGAAAAAATGCTTGAGGAAGTGATTGCAAACGGGGCGGCGTTTGAGAAGTTTAAAGCGATGGTTCATGCTCAGAAAGGCAATACGGCACAGATCGATCATACGGATTTATTGCCGGCGGCAAAGATTGTCACACCGATGATCAGTCCGACAGACGGGTATATTCACCATATGACTGCCATGGAAATCGGGCGTCTTGCTATGGAAGTCGGTGCCGGGCGTGCGACAAAAGAGGATAAAATCAATCCGGCAGCAGGTATCGTGTTGAATAAAAAGGTTGGCGATAAAGTTTGTGCGGGTGATATTCTTGCATGGATCCATCATGATGAACCACTTGACAAACGGTGGGGTCAGGCATTTTTTAATGCTTATGATATACGGTATGAGGCCGCGGTGACAGAGCCGTTAATTTATAAGGTTTTATGATATGCAGCTGTTAAAGCCTGACAAAAAATCATAAAACAGACATAAAGTATCCGACTTGAAAGGGGCAGAAGATATGAAAGTAACTTATTTATATTTAAGTGGATTTTGTGTTGAAATGGAGGATCGCGTGCTGATTTTTGATTACTGGAAGGGCGAGCTTCCGGTTTTTGAAAAGACAGTACCGGTTTATGTATTTGTAAGTCACGGACATATGGATCATTATAATCCGGAAATATTTAAATTAAAAGACCGGTACGAGCATATCAAATATATCATTTCTGACGATGTTGAGGAGCTTCCGGATGATGAAGCGATTACAAAGGTACATGGCAACAGAACGTACCAGGTTGATGACATTTTTATAAAAACCTATTATTCAACAGATGTCGGAGTGGCTTTTGTATTGGAGACATGCGGCAAACGTATCTGCCATTTTGGGGATCTGAACTGGTGGCATTGGAATACCGGGGAGGCTATTTCGAATCAGTGGCAGGAAAAGCATTACAAGATGATTATACAGCAGATGAAAAAAGATCATTATGATCTTGTGTTCGGACCGCCGCTGGACCATCGCCTTGAGGAGGCATACTGGTACGGAATGGATGAATTTTTGAAAAATATTGATGCGGATGTTGTTTTTCCGATGCATTTTGGCATTGGTTACAAATGGATCGATAAATATCTTGAGGAACATCCATCAGAGAAGAATAAAAAAATTGTGAAAATACATCATAAGAATGAGGTATTTGAATTGTGAAAAAAATATTGCTGATTGCAACAGGCGGAACGATTGCGTCCAAAAGTACGGATGAGGGCCTGGTGCCGAAGATGTTTTCTGCGGAAATACTGCAGCATGTGCCGTCTGTTTTTGATTTATGTGAGGTTGAACAGATTCAGCTGATGAATATTGACAGCACAAATATGGAGCCAAAGCACTGGGTGGCTATTGCAGAGGCTATCTGCAAAAATTATGACCGGTATGACGGTTTTGTTGTGCTTCACGGAACGGATACGATGTCCTATACGGCGGCAGCGCTGTCTTATCTGATTCAGAATTCACCAAAACCTATTGTTCTCACAGGAGCACAGCGCCCGATCGATAAAGAAATTACAGATGCGAAGCTGAATCTGTATGACAGCTTTTTGTATGCCTGTGACGAAGAATCGTGTGGTGTTGTCATTGTGTTTGACGGTCATGTCATCTGTGGGACAAGGTCACGGAAAAGCCGGACGAAAAGCTTCAATGCATTTTCAAGTATTAATTTTCCGGATATCGCTCAAATCCGGAATAATAAAATTATCAGGTATATCCGCGATTATGTGCCGGGACAAAAGCCGGTATTTTACCATCGGCTGTGTGACCGGGTCTTTGTGTTTAAATTAATTCCGGGTATGAAGCCCACAGTTTTAAAGTATCTTCAAAAAGATTACGACGCTTTGATTATTGAAAGTTTTGGTGTGGGCGGTGTGCCATGCGATGCGCATGACAGTTTTACCCGTGAGATCCGTCACTGGATCGATGCGGGAAAATGTCTTGTGATGGCAACACAGGTGCCTTATGAGGGCAGCGATATGGGGATTTATGAAGTCGGTATGAGGGTCAAGGAAAAGTATGAGCTTCTGGAGGCTTATGACATGACGCTGGAATCAACGGTCACAAAGTTGATGTGGATTCTCGGTCAGACACAGGAGTTTGAAAGAATTAAGGAAATGTTTTACATGTCTGTAAACCATGATCTTTTGATATAGTATGTGGCAGAATTGTATAAGCATCAAGCGGTCAAATTTTTTTGATTAGGCTATTATTATAAAAAGTAATGGGGATTATGTATGAGAAATTTAAGTGTTAAACAAAAAAAGATAAAAGATTTATTTTTGGATGTCTGCGGGGATATTATCGGTTCGTTTATTTTTGGTATCGGGATTATTTCTTTTATCGGTCCTGCAAATATTGCACCGGGCGGCGTATCATCAATTGCCTTGATGATCAATCATTTTATTCCGGTGCCGATTGGTCTGACCAGTTTTCTGATCAATGTCCCGCTTTTAATTCTTTCGTTTTTGTATCTGGGAAAGCGGTTTACATTTAAAACGATCCGGACGCTGGCCATCAATACGGTCGTCATTGACCTTATAGTGACGCCTTTGATTCCGATTTATTCCGGCGACCGTCTGCTTGGTTCGCTTTATGGCGGCGTACTTGTCGGTGCGGGACTTGCTCTGATTTTTCTTCGGGGTTCGACAACCGGCGGAACAGACATCGTTTCTTTCCTTCTTCAGAAGTTTGTTCCGTCGTTTTCTATCGGCAGAGCGATGATGATTATTGACGGATCGGTCATTGCAGCGTCAATGCTTGTTTACAGGGATATTGAATCCGGATTATTCGGTATTATTTCACTGTTCACAATGACACAGGTGCTTGACGGCATTATTTACGGTGTGGATAAGGGCTGTCTTGTGACTGTGATCTCACCAAAAAACAGGCAGATCGCCGAACGGATTATATCAGAGATGGACAGGGGTGCCACGTTTTTAAAGGGCGAGGGCGGTTATTCCCATGAGGAGAAAGATGTGCTTTTGTGTGCGGTGCGTCAGGTACAGTTCACAAGGCTTAAATCCATTATATATCAGGAAGACAGAGATGCGTTTATCATTGTCAGTGATGTGGGACAGATTTTAGGTGAGGGCTTCAAAAAAGAAGTTAAATCATAAAAAAATTCAGAAAGAGAGGTTTTTATTATGGCTATTGAAACAAATGCAATGTTTAAGCTGAGTTACGGGCTGTTTGTGCTGACAGCCAGAGAAGGGACAAAGGATAACGGCTGTATTATTAATACGGCGATGCAGGTGACAAGCAGCCCGCAGCGTATACTGATCTGTGTCAACAAGGGAAACTATACGCATGATATGATTATCAGAACAGGAATGTTTAATGTATCCGTTCTGACAGAAAAAACACCGTTTTCTGTATTTCAGCATTATGGATTCCAGAGCGGGAGAGATACAGATAAATTTGCTGATAATGCAGGTGTTCGCAGTGAGAACGGTATCTGCTATGTTCCTGAATACAGTAATGCGCTGATTTCGGGTAAGGTAATCTCGACAACAGACTGCGGCACACATACGATTTTTGTCGCTGATGTGACAGAAGCGAAGGTGCTTTCTGAGGATCCGTCAGTGACTTATACTTATTACTTTGCAAATATTAAACCAAAGCCACAGCCGAAGGAAGAAAAGAAAAAAGGTTATGTCTGCAAAATATGCGGCTATGTTTATGAAGGTGAGGAGCTTCCGCCGGACTTCATATGTCCGCTCTGCAAGCACGGTGCTGCCGATTTTGAGCCGCTATAGGATGCTGTAGAATGTTTAAATGCGCTCCGACAGATGTCAGAAAATATCAGAAAAATGCTGTCGGGGCGGTTTTTAGCAACGTTCAACTTCACGCGTTAAAGTTTTACAGTTTAAAGTGTTGACAAATATGCGCGGTGCTGGTAAGATATGATTGTTGGCACAACGTATGCAAAGTGTTGAAAGAATATGGCAGACGGCGTGCCTGCAAATGATAAAATGGATATTTGAGGTATTTTGGAATGTGTACTGTACAAAATCATTGGATAAATGATTCATATGGTTACTTTTATTATCTGGGCTTTGAAAAGTGCAGATTGTTTGTCGTGCAGTAAACGAACCGAAGCTTAAATATGATGGGAAAACAGTCGGTGTTTCTGTAAGAGAGGCATCGGCTGTTTTTTGTTCCTTAGTGACTCTTTGTTGATATAGGAAATTATGGAGGGAAGAACGATGATTATTATTTTAAAAAACAATGCAGAAAAAGTACAGGTGGAAAAACTGAGACAGGATATGGAAGCCAGAGGGATGATTATTCATGAATCACGGGGGCAGGAGACAACGCTCTGGGGCCTTGTCGGCGATACATCACAGATCAACGAAGACCAGCTGATGTCAAATAAAGCTGTTGAGGCGGTCAGAAGGATTCAGGAGCCTTATAAAGCGGCCAATAGAAAATTTCATCCGGAGGATTCTGTCGTTGACATCGGCGGAAAGAAAATCGGCGGCGGACATTTCCAGGTCATTGCCGGACCATGCTCCATAGAAACAGAGGCGCAGATTACGGAAGTTGCGATGAGCGTGAAAAACAGCGGTGCGGGTCTGCTGCGGGGCGGCGCTTTTAAACCGAGGACATCCCCTTATGCGTTTCAGGGGCTGCATGATGAAGGACTGAAGATGCTTCTGGAGGCAAAAAAAGCAACAGGTCTTCCGGTAGTCACAGAACTGATGAGTCCTGCCCATATTGAACTTTTTGAAGATGTGGATATGATTCAGATCGGTACGAGAAATATGCAGAATTTTGAACTGCTTAAGGAAGTTGGCAAGCTGAAAACGCCTGTGCTTTTGAAACGGGGGATGGCAAATACCCTTGATGAACTTTTAATGAGTGCAGAGTATATCATGGCCGGGGGCAATGAGAATGTCATTCTGTGTGAACGGGGCATTCGCACTTTTGAGCCTTCGATGAGAAATACACTGGATTTATCAGCAATACCAATGCTTAAAAAGAAAAGTCATTTGCCGGTTGTTGTGGATCCGTCCCATGCATCAGGTATCCGTTTTATGGTTCGGCCGCTGGCATTGGCTGCCATTGCCGCAGGTGCGGATGGCTTGATGATCGAAGTTCATAATAATCCTGAAAAGGCATTGTGCGACGGACCGCAGTCATTATATATGGATGAATTTGACAGACTGATGGTTGAGATCAGAAAAACAGAAGCATTTTTTGCGGAGTTAAACGGATAAAAAAACGTTTTGAAATTCGGCTGAACAGTTACTGAAATTTTATAATGAAAGTATCGGACGTATAAAATGTGATATCTCTCTTTTCATAAGCAGGCTTTTACTGTATTTGTTAAAGATTTTTCGTAATATTTTTGGGAATTTCCATGGAAGTATTGCAATATAAAAATGTTTGTATTATATTGGTTAATATCTATTGGACAATATCTAATATATTTCGTATTAGATAAATACACATTTCCTGTGTCTTCACAGATGGGTCACATCAAAACGTTGCATCCGGAGGACCTGACGCCGTCTCAAGGTGTCCAGTCGCTCATATCGGTCACATCAAAATGTTGTATCCGGAGGACTGCGGGAAGTTGCGATATTTTAGTGAAAGCGGGGACGAAAAATGAAAAAGAGATTATTGATGCTTTTAAGTGCAGCAGTGTGCCTCACATTTGTACTTGCCGGATGCGGCAGCAGTGATGCCGGGCAAAATGCGGCAGCCGGAAGTGACAGCGCAGAAAGCGCCGGTATCGGGAATGAGGAAAGCGCCGGCAGTACAGCCCCAAATGACAGTGGAGCGGCGGATGGCGAGGCAGCGGACAAAGATGATGAATCTGAAGCCGGCGAAGCAGTGACTCTGAATGTTGCCATGCTTGGCAAGGATATAAAAACAGCATGTGTGATTCTTGCAAAGGGACTTGGTTATTTTGAAGAAGAAGGGGTTTCTGTAAATTTTGAACAGGTTTCTTCTTTGCCGGAAGGCCTTACGGCAGTAAGTACAGGTAAGCTTGATGTTTTGCCTTACGGGGTCATACCAAGCTGCAGTTTTGTGTCCCAGGGAACAGACGTCGTTGTTTTCGGCGGTACGATATCAGAGGGCAGCGAAGCCATCGCGCTTCCGGAAAATAAAGACAGTTTTAAAAATCCTGAAGACTTTAAAGGGAAAAAAATCGGATGCTTCAGAATGGAAACCGGCCATATGGTGATGAAAGGCTATTTAAGAGAAGCAGGGCTTGATATTACAAGCGATGTGGAATTTATTTATCTTGACTCCCAGGCATCGATTATGGAGGCTGTTCTAAAAGGTGAGGTCGATCTCGGTTTTGTCAACAGCGGGTACGGATACATAGCCAAACAGTCGGGCGCAGAAGTGGCGTTTGCGGTCGGTGATTATGTGGAAGACTTCCCGTGCTGCAGACAGACAACGTCAAGACAGGCGCTGAATGAGAAGAAAGATGCGCTGATTAAATTTGAAACAGCACTTCTTCGTGCCTATGATGTGTACTTAAATGACCATGATACAGTGATTGAGAAACTGACGGCATATTCCGGACAGGATGCAGCTTATGTGGAAGCGATTATGTATGGCACTGACGATTATGAAAATGCCATGATTATTTCACTGGATCCCAATAAGAAAAAAGTCGTTGATTTTTATGAGGTTATGAAAGCCAATGGCGATATTGACGCATCGACACCGTATGATATGGCGGATTATATAGATACAACCGTTTATGAAAGCGCGTTAAATATCATGCTTGAGCGGGGCACGAATGAGGCGATGTATCAGCAGCTTTTAAAAGAGTTTGAGGAAAATGATTGAGATCAGAGATTTATCATTTACATATGAAAACAGCGGGGAAAATGTGCTGAAAGACTTTAATCTGACCATCAGCGAAGGCGAATTTGTATGTATTATCGGTCACTCAGGATGCGGGAAAAGTACGCTGATCCATCTTTTGGCGGGGCTTGAAAAACCGACGCGGGGAAGCATACGTATTGACGGACAAAGAATGGAAGGACCGGGGACAGACAGGGCAGTGGTGTTTCAGAATTACACTCTTTTCCCGTGGATGACTGTCAGGAAAAATATTATATTTGCGGCAATGAAAACAGGACGTTTTTCAAAAGAAGAGGCAGGACGGCGGGCTGACATGTTTCTTCACAAAACAGGGCTGTCAGCTCATGAGAAGAAATATCCGTTTCAGCTTTCCGGCGGCATGCGTCAGCGGGCAGCCATTGCCAAGGCACTGGCCATGGATTCGGAAATATTTCTGTTTGATGAACCATTTGGTGCTCTGGATCTGCAAAACAGGAAGGAATTACAGCAGCTCCTGCAAAAGCTTTGCAGGGAGCAGACAAAAACAGTCGTATTTGTGACCCATGATCTTGATGAGGCACTGACACTGGGGCAGCGTATTCTTTTTATAAAAGACGGGACGATCGCGAAAGATCTGGATATTACGGAGCGGATTAATGACTGCTGTGCCCATGCACTGAAGTATGAAGATTGTCAGACACTTAAAAAGTCACTGGAGGCGTGGTTTCAATGAAAAAGAAGAAGCTTAAAAAGTCGCTGGAGGCGTGGTTTCAATGAAAAAAAAGAAACTTAAAAAGATGCCGGTGACAGCGTTTACGGCTCAGATATTATGGGTCTCTCTTGTGGCACTCATATTGCTTCCGGGGTTAAAGCCGGTTAAAAGTCCGTATCCGATGCTTTGTGCAGTGGTACTGATGGAAGCTGCATATATTTTAAAATGTGTAAGCAAGCCTGAGAAACGGACAGCTGCTTCGGATCTGATGAATATCATATGGATATTTCTTATTGCGTGGGAAATAGCAGTGACGAAAAAGAATCTGATGCATCCTGTGCTTGTTCCCGCACCGGAAAATGTTTTTTATGTATTTTACGAGCAGCCCCTGATTCTGATTAAAGGTGTTTATGACTCCATGAAGCTGCTGCTTGTCGGCGTGATCGTGGGTCTGGCGGCAGGTGTGGTCACGGGGCTTATCTGCGGCTGGGTAAAACGGCTCCGCAGCCTTTTTTACCCGGTGGCCAATGTGCTGGCACCGATTCCTTCCATTGTTTTTGCGCCGTATATCGTGGCATTGATGCCGACTTTCAGGTCCGCATCGGCGGTGGTCATCATTCTTGGTATTTTCTGGCCGACATTTCTGAACATGATGATCCGCGTGGACAGTATTGACAGGCAGATTCTTGATTCGGCCAGAGTATTAAACTTAAGCCAGATGGCGATGGTTTTTCAGGTACTTTTGCCTTATGCATTTCCGGGAATTATAAACAGTCTGAAAGTAACAGTGACAACGGCGGTCATGATGCTGACATTTGCGGAAATGATGGGCGCCACGAGCGGTATGGGCTACTATATCGTCAATTACAATACATATGCCAATTATACAAATGTTGTTGCCGGAATTATCGTTGTCGGTATTGTTGTAACGATATTGAACAAAATTGTTGGCATGATACAGAAAAAAGTCATTCAATGGCAGATGTTTTGATTGAATTTTTGTAAGATTCCATAGTCACTGAGGACGAAGTATGATAAAATAAATTATACACAACCGCGTTTGTTTGTGTGGTACTGCACATAGACAGACGCGGTTTTTTTAAGGAGGGGATGTTTATGAGCATCAGTATTTTTGATGTCATCGGGCCTGTGATGATCGGTCCGTCAAGTTCTCATACAGCCGGTGCGGCCAGACTTTCAAGAACAGCGGCAGCGATTGTCGGAAAACCGTTTCACGGTGTCATATTCGGGCTGCACGGTTCTTTTGCAAAGACGCATCAGGGGCATGGCACGGATATTGCCCTGCTTGCCGGAGCACTCGGAATACGGGAAGATGATGAACAGATGGTTCATGCCGTGGAGCTGGCAAAGCAGAGAAATCTGGCATATACATTTGAGGAAGTTGAATTAAACGGCGTCCATGAGAATACGGTGCAGTTTACCTTTTTCTGTGATGACGGCACAGTACAAAAAATTACAGGGTCGTCCATTGGCGGCGGACAGATTATGATTACAAAAATCAATGGCTTTGATACGGAATTTACAGCCAATGCCGCGACGCTGATGATCAGCCACCATGATACAAAGGGCGTGATCAGCAAGATTACGGGAATTTTGTCGGATGCGGGAATTAATATTGCGGTGATGAAGCTGTCAAGAAAGTCCAGAGGCGATGATGCTTTTTGTATTATTGAAACGGATGATGTTCTTGGCGGTGATATTGTTGAAAAAATAAAGCTTGTGCCGGCAGTGGAGCATGTCCAGGCGCTGAATAAAATCGACTGACGGCGCTTACGGAAGTACGCACGGGTGCGAAGATGTACGGCGAATTACGGACGATTTAAAATTCGGCGGCGTATTTTGAGAGCGTCTGAGTTAAATTTGGGAGAACGGAGGATTTTATGTATCATAGTCTATCAGATTTATGTCAACTGGCTGCGTCAGAGAACAAGCCGGTCTGGCAGATTGTATTAGAGGCGGAAGTCAAAGATTTCGGCAGAAATGAAGCTGAGATTTTTGAGGAATTAAAACGGCGTATGCAGGTTATGGAAAATGCGGCAAGAAAAGCGCTGAATAAACCATATCCGACGGTGGGAAATCTGATTACAGGTATGGCCATGACGCAGAATCATTATGCTGATGAAAAAAATACAGTATGCGGCGATATGATCAACCGGACGATGGCCATGGCGCTGTCATCATGTGAGGTCAACGGCTCAATGGGTAAAATATGTGCGGCACCGACAGCAGGCTCCTGCGGCATTTTGCCTGCGGTTCTTATAAGTGTCAGTGAGCAGCTTAAAGCACCGCAGGAGGAAGTTTTAAGAGCACTTTTAGTGGCTTCGGGAATAGGGGCGGTCATCACAGAAAATGCAACGGTGTCCGGCTCCGAAGGCGGATGCCAGGCGGAGTGCGGGGTGGCGGCGGCGATGGCAGCGGCGGCTGTTGTGTATTTAAAGGGCGGCAGCCCGGAAATGATGATCAACGCCTGCGGATTTTCTTTGATGAACTGTATGGGACTTGTGTGCGATCCGGTGGCGGGACTTGTGCAGATGCCGTGTGCTGCAAGAAATGCGTCTCAGGCGGTCAATGCCCTGATCAGCGCCGACATGGCACTGAGCGGAATGGGCACAGTTGTCCCTCCCGATGAAATTGTTGAGGCGATGTATAAAGTCGGCAGAGCGCTGCCGGTTTCTTTAAGAGAAACGGCGTTGGGCGGCATTGCCGCGACACCGACCGGAAAAAAGATTCGGAAAAGTATTTTTAAATAAAAAGCAGAAAAGTATTTTTTAGTAAAAAATGTATTGCAAATCCAGATGTTATCTGGTACAATGTATTTAGTAATACTAAATACATTGCGGCGGATAAGCGTTGGAGGTGGAAATCATGAATGTTCGTTATGAACGTCAGCTTAAACGGGGCGTTTCCGAAATCATTGTCCTGAAGATGATTTCAAAAGAACCTACCTATGGCTATCAGTTACTCAGTGATATGGACAGACTCAGCGGCGGCCTTTTTAAAATGAAGGAGGGTACACTGTATCCGATTTTGTATCGGCTTGAGGATGACGGCATGATACAAAGTGAGTGGAGTATACCAAAAGATAAGGATATTTCTAAAAAGTATTATGTGATCACACCACTTGGAAAAGAGACATTAAAGGAACTCATTGAATTATGGTCAAAATTTGATGATGTCGTTGGACGGATGTTGGAGGAATAGCTATGACGAGGGATGAGTATATTAAGAATATTATTAAAGAATTGGACTGCGGCAGAAAGGAAAAGAGGCGGATACAGTCAGATTTGGAAAATGATATTAATATGGCGCTTGACAGTGGCGAATCGATGGAGGAAATCATTGACAGGATGGGAACACCGGAAGAAATCGCCCGGGACTTTATGGATATGATCCGCGAGACCGGCAATAGAAAGCCTTATTCCAAAGGCATATCGATTCTCGTGGGGGCATGTATTATTTTCATTGCGGGATTTTTGATGAACATGCTTCTCGTAAGAATCGTGGAATCCGGAAGCCCGGAGATGACATTTCAGGAGTCATTTTACTGCATGATATGCTGGCTTGTACTGCTGATCATATTAATCGTTGTCGAGATTCTGACTCTGGGACTGACGACCATATGGTTTGCGGGCGGCTCACTTGCGGCGTTGGTTGCAGCGGTACTTGGTTTCGGACCGATGGTTCAGGTTGTCGTTTTCTGTGTTGTTTCCGGGGTGCTTTTGTTCCTTACACGGCCGATTGCGGTGAAGTATTTTAACAGGACAAGAGTTAAGACAAATGTGGAAAGCCTGGTGGGCAAGATTGCCGTGGTGACGCAGGATATTGATAATATCCGTGGTGAAGGTGAAGCTGTCGTGAATGGCATGATATGGACTGCACGTTCCGTCAGCGACGCACAGAAGTTTCCTAAGGGAGAAACTGTTGAAATTGTAAGAATCAGCGGCGCCAAGCTGATTGTAAAGCGGAATCTCCGCTGATAACTTTAAAGCGGAAAGCGGCTGTATAAGCTTTATTCTTACAGGGCAGCAGTGTTTCGCAGTAATTCAACATAACAGCTAATAGGAGGTATAGCTATGTGGAAAATTATTATTTTGGCAGTGATTATTGTTGCGATTTTATTGCTTTTGGCATCCTGCGTTAAAATCGTACCGCAGGCCCACGCATATGTCGTTGAACGTCTCGGTGCTTACCAGAGCACATGGTCCGTCGGATTTCACCTGAAGGTGCCGATTATCGACAAGGTTGCCAAAAAGGTGATACTGAAGGAACAGGTTGTGGATTTTGCACCGCAGCCGGTAATCACAAAGGATAATGTTACAATGCGGATCGATACGGTCGTATTTTATCAGATCACAGATCCGAAGCTTTACTGCTACGGTGTTCAGAATCCGATTATGGCCATTGAAAATCTGACAGCCACAACGCTGAGAAACATTATCGGTGAACTGGAACTTGATGAATCTCTGACTTCCAGAGAGATTATTAATGCAAAGATGCGTTCGACACTGGATGTGGCAACAGACCCGTGGGGTATTAAGGTTAACCGTGTGGAGCTTAAAAATATCATTCCTCCGGCAGCGATTCAGGATGCCATGGAGAAGCAGATGAAAGCTGAACGTGAACGCCGTGAGTCCATTTTGATTGCTGAAGGTGAAAAACGTTCCGCAATCCTTAAAGCCGAAGGGCATAAAGAATCCGTGATTCTGGAAGCAGAGGCTGAGAAGCAGTCTGCAATTCTTAAAGCGGAGGCTGTCAGAGAAGCTAAGATCCGTGAGGCTGAAGGTGAGGCACAGGCAATTCTTAAGATTCAGCAGGCAACTGCAGATGGTATCCGTTTTATCAGAGAAGCGGGGGCAGATGCGGCAGTCCTCCAGTTAAAGAGCCTGGAAGCATTTGAAAAAGCGGCAGACGGCCGCGCCACAAAGATTATTATCCCGTCGGATATTCAGGGTATTGCCGGACTGGCAAAATCTGTTGTTGAAGTGGCTAAGGATGATGCGAAATAAATCATGAAGCTCTGATCTGAGAAAAGGGAAGAGACATTAAAGACAGTAAAGCGTCTGTGCATCAATGATGTTAAAGGGTATGTGCCATTAAAGACAGTAGAATGTCTGTGGTATTAATATTCATAAAAAAAAGACTGTGACATTAGGGTGTCACAGTCTTCCTCTTTTGAACCGTCCGCCGGCAGCGGACGGTTCTTTATCTTCAATTTCTATAATATACTGTTCGTAAGCGTTGACGATTTTAGTATCTTTATAGTTGGATACCCGTACATGCTGGCGGCCGTAACTCATATGCACATGGCCGTGGACAAAATATGCCGGCGTATATTTATCCATCAGTGACAGGAAACCTTTAAACCCTGTATGAGGCAGGTCTTCGCCGTCGTTGACCCGAAATGCCGGTGAATGCGCCAGAAGGATATCAAACCCTTTATATCGTTTTAACTTAAACCACAGTTTGCGGATACGTTTATTCATTTCTGACTGGGTGTACTGGTATGATCCGCTGTTATACCGCATGGAGCCCCCCAGACCGAGAATACGGACGCCCCGATAGACAAATATCTGATCTTCAATATCTATGCACCCTTCCGGCGGGGTATTGTCATAGCAGCCGTCATGGTTGCCGTGGACATAAAGCACCGGCACTTTTGTGAATGTCACAAGAAAGGACAGATATTGAGGTGACAAATCACCGCAGGACAATATTAGATCAATACCTTCAAGTTTGCTTTTTTCAAAATAATCCCAAAGTGATTTGGATTCCGTATCTGATAGTACCATTATTTTCATAGTTTTTACACAATCCCTTATTCCTTTTCCTCTTCTGAAACGCCCTGTATAAGGACAATCGGTTTGGCCTCCTCTTTAAGTTCATCAAGCGAAGGAATAGAACCGATGATATTTTCAGCAAGCCAATCCATCTTCATAATATCTTCAGGTTCCAGTGTTTCATGTTCACTTGGCTGTACGACGCCGTTCTGCGAATACAGAACACCCGAAAACGGGTTGAAATCACCGGAACAGATGGATTTTTTCAGGAGCTCAACAAGCCGTTTTGTGCCCACAGGCAGTTTCTGCGAGCAAATAACATCAATAACGCCTGCAGACATTCCCCACCAGTAGTTTAGTGCCTGATTTGAATTGGTGTCTTCAGATTTCCACGAACCGGACATGATACTTCGGATCAGCTTTTCATAAAGAACACCCCAGTGCCATACAGGCATCGCAAGGTTGATCGGCGTGTCATCTGAATCAAGGCAGTACAGGCCGAACTGGCGGCTTAAGTGCTGCGGCGTAATCATTTCTTTATTTGAAATATAGGATACACCGTGATCTTTAAAATACTGAGGAATATTACGGTTTTTAACCGTGGACCACTCAAGATATACTTTAACTCTCGGGTTGACCATTTTTGCACCAAGTGCAAATGCATTAATATTGGCGGCCATACCGTAAATCGGATAGTCGGCGATATAGCCGATGCGGTTATTTTCACTGAGGGCACCGGCAATGGCACCGGTGAGAAATTTGGCTTCATACATGCGCCCGTAATAAGTACGGATGTAGCGATGAGAAGCATTCAGCGAACAGTTAAGTATTTTTACGTTCGGATGGGCAATGGCAGCTTTTAAGCTGGCACTGCGCAGCTGCGGCGTTGTGGTGAAAATGACATTATAGCCGTCAGCGATGACTTTTTCCAGTGTTTCCAGTGTCTCAGCCTCATTAAACGGGTCGACATTATCAATGCAGCATGTTTCAAGGTTGTCTTTAAATACCTGCGCCACATGCATTCGTCCAAGTTCATGACCGTAAGCCCATGAAGACTCTTTGGCAGGTTTATCATAGATAAATGCAGCCCGCAGCTTAGCCGGCCCCGGAGAAATCAGCTTTGTCAGAATGTTTTTCTTCGGTTCCTCCGTCGGCTGCATGACAAGTGCAATGGATTCGTCTTCGCACAGCATCAGGAATTCATCCCACATTTGTGTAATATTTTTCTTCAAATCCGCTGCAGGTATATCAATGAGCGCTTCGTAATCATAAATCGTAATATAAGCGAGCATGGCATCGGCCGGTGTAATTTTTAACTTGTCGCCGCCGGCTTTATTAAACTCTTTTGAAAAAGCCAGATAGCAGGAACGGAAAAATGTACGTTCATCCTGACTCCATACTTCACCGGGATTTTTACTGATCGCTTTAAGGAGTTTCGGAAAGCTTCCGACTTTTGAAAACCAGATGTAGTTGATTTCCGTGTAGTTGTAAAAATCCATGTATTCATAGTAAATAAGTACTTCTTTGTCATCGGTCTTTTTAGGAACATACCGTGTAACGTTGCCATACAGGCTGATACTGTTCAGATATTTGGAAACACTGACACGTTTATTTCCTTCAACGACATAATATCTGTTCATAAATTCAAAGGCGATGATCGGATCGCGCTGGCCTTCTTCAAGAAGATGGTCGCTTAAGGCAGTCCACTTCGTGGCAAATTCAGTGTCAGACTTTAACAGAGGCATGAAGTTTCTGGCAAAAGCTGTGGTACGACCTTCGGTACTTGTGCCGACGATCAGCTCCAAAGGAATATCAATAAGGCCGAGATCGACCCGGGTCTCAATTTCTGTATGGGATAAAATATCATCCAGAACAGGCAGATAAGGATAGTTGCCCCTGGATACCTGGGAACGGTATTCTTTTTGTCCAAGACGCTGGGCTTTATCATAATCTTCTATTGACATGTTTTTACCTCCTGTAAGTATATGGTTTGACGTAAAACAATTGTGGCTTGCAAAACCTGTAAATATGATTTGACGTAAAACATTCTACCATCATAATATAATAGAAATGACAATTTGTGGAGACGTAATTTTTGAAATTTCAAAGATTTATGAAAGTTGATGCTTTAGTCCCTGACTTTTTTATGTTAAACTATGCATAGTGCTGTTGAAATAAATTTCAGGAATCTGATCCGTTGGGAAAGCAGGAAGCCATTAGCTTTATTACCCGGCAAAAGGCAGTACTTTTGACAGGACAGGGAGGATTTATGAAAAATAGTAAATTGAGGAAAAAACGTGAAATTATTGTAAATACCGGATGGCGCTGGAAGCTGGTATTTACGGCAGTCTGTCTGGCCGCTGCCGTGATCCTTCAGCTGTGTGCCAGAAAAATCGCCGGTTTTTCTGTGTTCTACGCCGGGTACGTGTATCCGCTGTGGGTAAATACAGTGGGACGACTGATGTCCTTATTTCCGGTATCGGTGTCGGAGATATTATTGTATGCAGGAATTGTGGTCCTTATGCTTGGTATAGTTAAAATCGTTTGGTTCAGGAAAGGGCACCGGGCTGCCTGTATCGGAAGCGGGATTTTGTCCCTGTTTGCGACAGCATCGTTTTTGTTTGTCATCTATACATTAAACTGCGGTATTAATTATTATAATGAGCCATTTTCCAAATGCGAGGGTTTCGAGATTAAAGAAAGGCCGGTGGATGAACTAAAGGCGCTGTGTGAGAAGCTTACAGAGCAGGTAAATACATATTCTTCACAGGTTTTGAGAAACAAAAAGGGACTGTGCTACCTGGATCATAATGTCGGCGGCAGAGCTGTGGAGGCGATGCAGGCAGCCGGACAGATATATCCGTCTCTTTCCGGTTATTATCCGTATCCGAAGCCGTTGATTGTATCGCAGATTTTATCGGTGCAGCAGCTGTCGGGGATATATTCGCCTTTTACAGTGGAGGCTAACTACAATCGCCATATGACAGCTTATAATATTCCATTTACAGCATGCCATGAATTGTCGCATCTGAAAGGTTTTATGCGGGAAGATGAAGCAAACTTTATTGCATGGCTCGCCTGCATGGCCTCTGATGATGCGGACTTTAAATACAGTGGTGCACTGCTTGGCTGGATTTATGCGACCAATGCTCTGTGTAAAGTGAATCCTGATATGTATAATGCTGTTGTCGCCGGATTGTCCGATGAAGTGTGGGCAGATCTTAAGGCAAACACGGCCTTTTGGGACAGGTATGAGGGAAAAATAGCAGAAGTTTCCGATAAGGTGAATGATACGTATTTAAAAGCAAACGACCAGAGCGATGGTGTTCAAAGTTACAGCCGTATGGTTGATCTGATGCTGGCGTACTATGAGAAAACAGAGCAATAACGGATTGACAGATATGCTTATATTATATTTTTCAGGCTGGTGCGCCATGGAAAAACGCCGCAGTAACGGACTTATCCATTTTTTGCATTAATGTATTTGAACGTCAAAAAAGTAGCACAAAAGCAGGTCAAAAGTTAAGAAAATTATTTGGCTATAATATACAATTTCCCGGGAAATAAAAATGAAAAACATTTTTTTGTGCAATTTGTAATGCAAAAACGCTATTTGACTTTTTTTCGTTGGATATTTATAATAAATTCATAATAGTTGCAACGATAATTATGGATATTTTTTTAACGGGAGGAAGACAATGAAAATAGTAGGTGTTTCATTAGGAACAAGAAACGGCAGTAATGACGCTATGTGTAAAGAAGCGTTGATTGCAGCTCAGGAAGCAGGCGCAGAAGTATCTTTTATCCATTTACATGACTGGGATATCCAGTATTGTACAGGCTGTGTTGCATGTTCACGCGGCCTTGTTATGGGCAAAGGCAATATTTGTACAAGAAAAGACGAATTTGATGATTTCAGAAGCATTCTTTTAGATGCTGACGGCGTATTGATCGTAGACCCTATCTTTGAAAAAGGCGCAAGTGCCTTATTCCATTCATTGATGGACCGTTTCGGACCTAGAATGGATCGCGGTATGAACCTTGTGGCAACAAAGATTGCTGAAAATGATCCAAATGCAAAACCGGTTGACCCTAGACTTCTGAAAGACAAAGTTATTTCATTCATCGGCATCGGCGGTTCTGACTGGGCAACAGCCATTGAATATGATCATAGAATGTTATCCATCTCTCCTGCATGGACAGTTATTGACAATGAGAAATTTGCATGGTCAAAGAATATCATCATGGAAGATGAGAAAGTTGAAAGAGTTCGTGAAATCGGCCGTAACCTTGCAGCAGCTGCTGCTGATATTGAAGCTGCTTCATACAAAGGTGACAAGGGCGTATGTCCACACTGCCATGGCAAGAACTTCTACTTCCCGGGTCAGACAAACGATGCAATTTGTATGATGTGCGGTATTGAAGGTAAGCTTGAAATTGTTGACGGCGAGATGCAGTTCGTATTCCCTGAAGAACAGCTTCAGCATGCACATGATACAATTCCTGGAAAATTCATCCATGCAGACGATATCAGAGAAAATGAAGGCAAGGCTATCGAAAACCGTAAAACTGAGAAATATAAAGCAAGTGCTGAAAGAATTAAATCTTTCAATATTCCGGAAATTTTACCTCCTTCAAAAAGAGCATAATAAAGCAGAACAGCGTCTATTGCTTGAAATACCTGAATGAAATAGGGGACTCATCGGCAATAAACCGCAATTTGCCATAAACTGAATAGTGCGTATATACCCCCGCAGTGACTGATGTTTCTGCGGGGGTTTTCTATTATCATCAGGTTTTGCCGTAAACTCTATTTAGGACCAGTCTCCCAAATGTTTCACATTCCGTCAGTGTGACGTATTCGCCAAGTAAAATTTTAAAAACAGACATAAGATGTAAGCACATTACGCCTGTGTTATAAAATTTTGCCTGGCATTGAACAGTTAATAATAATGTCGAAATATGTCGTACGATAATGATTGAAAATCAGTAAATTTTGCGATATGATTTAATCAAAGTTTTCCATTTGAAATGCTGAAAAAAATTAAATATACTTTACTCTATATTCGGAAAACTTACATTTCTTATGATTCTTGGGCGGTTTCGCCATATTTCCGGACGGACATTGCAGCACAGTGCTTCACAAATTTAAAGTATTGCCTATTTTGAAAGGTTATTTTATCATTAAGAAAAGGACGGGGTTTATGGGAAAAAAGGATAAGACATCGGATGAGTTGTTTGAACTGATTGCGGAACTGCTGGAAGCAGACTGGATAATAGAAAAGAAAAAAGAATATGTGGGAAAAGGAGCTGATTATACGATGTGTACAGGTATGAAAGAATGGCTTGAAGAAGTATTTCAGGATGGAGAACGCAAAGGCAGAGAAGTCGGAGAACGAATGGGCAGGGAAGTCGGAGAACGCAAGGGCAGAGAGCTCGGATTTAGAGAGGCATGCCACATTATAGGAGAAGTAAATCATGGAACACCGGTGTCGATGATCGCGTCAAAGTATGAGGTTGAAGAAAATCAGGTATTGATGGTGATTCATGCGATGAAGCCTGATAATAAATGAATATGGAATGGTTTATTGTATTTTTGAGTAAAACAGCATGGAAAATGGATGTGTGGCAGGTTGGCGGCAAAGAGCATTTCCTTGTGGCGGTATTCGGCCTTGCCGCGGCGATAGCCGCAGCTGTGATAATGGCAAAAAAAATACCGCATCATACAAAGGCGGTTTATCTGATTGCGGGAAATATTTTATTGGTCAGTGAAGTTTATAAGCAGCTGTTTAATTATCTGATTATAAATCAACGGCATTATATGTGGGAATTATTGCCGTTTCAGCTGTGCAGTCTTCCGATGTATCTGTGTTTGTGGATTCCGTGGGTAAAGTCAAACCGGTTTAAAAGGTGCCTTAATACATTTCTGGTTGATTTTAATGTGTTGGGCGCGGTGATGGTTTTTGTGGATCCTTCAGGACTTTTTCATGGGTATTGGACACTGACGCTGCATGGGATACTATGGCATCTGTTGATTGTGACTGTGGGTATCTATGCAGGATTGACAGAACAGGGCGCACACAAAAATATGAAAGGTTTTGTATACGCCCTGCCAGTATATGCCATAGCCGCTGCGTCTGCAGTGGCCATAAATGTTTTGATATATCCGTATGAAAAAAATATCAATATGTTCTATTTGAATCCGTTTGAGCCATCGATGCAGATTGTGTTCAGGGATATTGCCGCAAAATTTGGAATTACTGCAGGAAACATCTGCTATTATTTAGCAATCGCGGCGGGGGCGCTGCTGGTACATTGGATTGTATTTAAATCAGCGCCAGTGATTTCAGCACAAACACCCAAAGTGTCAAAGTGATGGATGACAGGAGCGTTGCCATGACGACGATACTTGATGACAGCACTTCATCGTTGCCCATGTTTTTGGCCATGATGTAACAGGTGACGGTGGTAGGTGAGCCGAGCATGACAAGAATAGCTACAAGTTCACTGCCCCTGAAGCCAAGTAAGACCGCAAAAGGGAAGAATACGAGCGGAATGCCAATCAGCTTGATGAATGTTGCAATCATCGTCGGTTTAATTTTCTTTATAGCTTTTCGGCCTTCGAAGGTGGCACCAACCACAAGGAGAGCAATCGGTGTTGCTGTGTTGGCAACGTTTGTTATTGTTTTAGACAAAATCACCGGCAGTTCGATATTCAGCAGTGAAAAAGGCAGGCCGAGGAAAATTCCGATAATGATCGGATTTTTCACAATGTTGATCAGAGCTTTCTTAATGGTGCCCTTGGAATTTTGTCTGTCATTTGAACAAAATGTCAAAATAATGACGGAATAAATATTGTACAGAGGAACTGCGGCCACGATCATCATTGGTGCCATCCCCGAGCTGCCATAGATGTTATTGACAAAAGCAATACCGAGGATAGCAGCACTGCCTCTGGCGGAAGCCTGCACAAAGGCGCCCACCATGGATTTATCTTTCATAAAAACGGAGGCCAGTGCCCAGGTTCCTAAAAACATGATGGTGGTAGCAATCATGCAGAACAGCACAAATTTAAGCTGGAAATTTTCATGAATATTGGCAGTGGCAATATCTTTAAACAACAGGACAGGCAGAGCGACCTTAAACACATACTTGTCTGCGACTGCCGTAAAATCTTTGTTAAATAGTTTGATCTGCATTAAAAACCAGCCCAGAATGATCAGAAGAAAGATTGGTACTGTTGAATTCAGGCTGAATATAAGATTTTCTTTGATTAAAGCGAAACTGTTCATGGTAAACCTCTGATTCTTTCGTGTATGATTTCCTATTTAAAGTAGCACTATTTGAAACGAAAGTCAATAATTGAAAAACAGAGCAAGTACGCAGGTATAATTGAAAAACAGAACAAGTACGCTGGTTATTATCCAATGTGTCGTAAAATCCCTTGCTTCAGCTATGGGATATAAGACATGTCCATCAAATTTACACAAGTCATTGATCAATTCAGTACCGCAATAAATACACTGTAAATGACTTAAATATCGGAATAAATACACTGTCCGGCTTCATATATTAAGATAAAATGAAGTGGCCGGAGCTGTTATGTCGCTTAAAAAGCAAATTTTAAAAGGTACGCTGATTTTGACGGCGGCCGGATTTATTACGCGAATTCTCGGACTTTATAACAGAGTCTTCCTTGCAAATTTAATCAGCGCAGCGCAGATTGGTCTTTATCAGCTGGTCTTTCCGGTGCTCAGTGTGTGTATGGCTGTTTGCTGTTACGGGATTGAGTCTGCCATGTCTAAAATGATCGCGGCACAGTCAGCCGGCCGCTGTCATGAAAATATGATGCGGACCGTGCGCATCGGTGTTTCTCTTTCTCTTGGGCTTTCTATATTATTGTGTATAGCTGTCGGCGGGGGATCACAGTGGATTGCCGGAGCTTTACTCAGGGAAAGCGAATGTGAACCATATTTGCGGATTATGGCTCTTGTTTTACCATTTTCGACAATGCATTCCTGCATATTGGGATATTTTTTCGGCAGTCAGAAGACCGGTGTACCGGCGGCTTCTCAGCTGCTTGAACAGATTGTCCGTGTCGGAACGATTTATATTTTATCTGTGACAGTTTATTCTTCACGAAGAGCAGATGCGTCATTGGCCGTATCCGGACTGCTTGCCGGAGAAGTGGTGTCCTGTATTTTTACGGTCATCTCTTATAAAATGACGGCATATATCACAGAAAAAAGATACAGGGCAAAAAGTTTTTGTATACCGGCAAAGGGATATGGCATTTTGCTTCGACAGCTGTGGCAGCTTGCCTATCCGCTGACAGTGAACCGTCTTGCGCTGACTTTGCTTCAAAGTCTTGAGGCGGTGCTGATTCCGGCAATGCTTAAAATATTTTACGGCACTTCAGAAACGGCGCTGGAAATCTATGGTGTCGCTATGGGTATGGCTTTTCCGTTTATCATGTTTCCGATGACCCTGACCAATGCATTGTCAACAATGCTTTTGCCGGCTGTTTCCAAAGCCAGCGAGGAAAAAGATTATGATGCTATAGGGCGGACAGTTTCAAAAAGTGTGCAATATTGTCTGATGATTGGCATATTAAGCATGACTGTCTTTTATGTATATGGAAACGTTCTGGGAATTGTTATTTTTAAAAATCAGACAGCCGGTTATTTTCTGAAAATGTTTGCGCTGCTGTGTCCGCTGATGTATTGCTCGTCTGCGCTTTCAAGTACATTAAACGGACTGGGGAAAGTGCGCATGACTCTGGTTCACAGTGTCCTCTCGCTCGGTGTGCGTATAGGCTTTATTCTTTTAGCTGTGCCGAAGCTTGGTGTGACGGGATATTTATGGGGAATGCTTGCAGGCTATATGCTGCTTGTCATCCTTAACGGCCGTAAAGTGATTCAACTGGCCGGGCTTTATGTAAACTTATGGAAGGCTGTGATTATCCCCTGCATTTTTGCCGTGCTGGCAGCAATGGCTTCACTGGCGGTTTATCAGTTTATCATTCATTATATGATATTGCCGGTGCTTATGGTGGCAGTCATCTGCTGTTTCAGTCTGTGCATTGTCTATGTGTCGGCACTTGGCATCTGCGGATGTCTGAAGCCGTAAAAAAATTAAGGAATGAAGCCGTAAAAAGAAAATCAGATGCTTGACAAAAAATCAGGAAAAAGATATATTATTGCTATATAGAAGGGAGTAGCTTACACCCCCGGTGGTTTATGGTTCGTCAGTACGATGATGCTTTTTTACTGCGCAGATGCAGATTAAAAAGGATTATCCGGATCATATCTTAAGGCAGGACTTTAAGAAGCGAGACTTTTATTGCATATTTTGGTGCAATAAAGGCTTCGCTTCTTTTTTTTGTGATACAGGAAATTTCGATTTCCTGTATCACAAAAACGCTCCGCGTGGATGCGACCCGTGCGGAGACGAAGATGCACTTGCGTGCCCGCACGGGCGCGCAAAGAGTCACTTAGTGACTCTTTGATCTTTAAGAATTTTCGACAAGGCAAAAATGTTCCTCAAAGGATATTGTCAAATTCACACGGAAATCAGAACAAAGCATTTTAGCGAAGTCTTTAGGCATGATTAAAGAAAGGATGGATGTAAGATGTTCAAAGGATTAACATCAGCGGAAGCCAAAAAAAGGCTTGAAAAGGATGGATTCAATGTGCTGGAGAGCGGGAAAAAGAAACGTGTTTTTTCTATATTTATAAGCCAGTTCAAAGATCTGCTTGTGATTATTCTGATTGCGGCAGCGGCGGTTTCAGCCGTACTGGGAGATTTGGAAAGCGCGATTGTTATTTTTGCCGTTATCTTAATGAATGCGGTTCTGGGAACAGTTCAGAATGTCAAGGCAGAACATTCGCTGGAAAGTCTGAAAGCATTGTCTGCACCGGAGGCAAAGGTTCTGCGTGACGGAATGACAGTAAAAATTCCTTCTGCCCAGGTTGTTGTGGGTGATGTCATGTTTCTGGAAGCAGGTGATTATGTCTGCGCGGACGGCAGGATTTCCGAGTGTGCAAGCCTGAAGACGAATGAAAGTATTTTAACCGGAGAGAGTGAAGCGGTGGAAAAAAGTACGGGAGATGATGTTTATTCCGGCAGTTTTTCAGTATACGGAAGGGCTGTTGTCGAAGTTACGGGAACGGGAATGAAGACAGAAATCGGCAAAATAGCATCATTGTTAAAAAATACGTCGGACAGAAGAACACCGCTGCAGGAAACAATGGATAATTTCGGAAGAAAATTATCTGTTGGCATTCTGGTCGTATGTGCTTGTGTATTTGTGATGTCCGTATTGCGCAAAGAGCCTGTTTTTGATGCGTTTATGTTTGCTGTGGCTCTGGCGGTGGCTGCTATTCCGGAGGCATTAAGTTCAATAGTGACCATTGTTCTGGCTTTTGGTACGCAAAAACTGGCAAAGGAGAATGCCATTGTACGAAAACTGCAGGCGGTGGAGGGGCTTGGAAGCGTTTCGGTCATCTGTTCTGATAAAACAGGAACATTGACACAAAATAAAATGACCATTGTAAAAAGTTATGTGAACCATAAAGATATTGATGCCAAAGACTGGGATTCAAATGATACGGCGCAGCAGCTTTTAATGAAGGCCGGACTTTTGTGTAATGATGCCGCAGTATCGGAAGATAAAGAGATCGGAGACCCGACGGAGGCGGCCATTGTCAGATGGGGACAGCAGTGTGGCATTGACGCAGGGAAAATACGGTCAGATTATCCGCGGGAAGATGAAGTTCCGTTTGATTCTGACAGAAAACTTATGTCAACTTTGCATGAAATGGATCATCAACTGTATATGTTTGTGAAAGGTGCTCCTGATGTATTGCTAGAACGTGTTGACGGATGCAATAAACAGGAAATCCGTGATGTTTATGAACAGTATTCTGCGCAGGGATTAAGAGTGCTTGCATTTGCCTTTAAAAATATGGGAAAGGTAAGAACAAAAAAACTTTCACCGGAAGATGAAAATCATTTAACATTTATCGGTCTTGCCGCAATGATGGATCCGCCGAGAGAGGCATCGGCTGCGGCTGTTGCAAAATGCAGGCTGGCAGGTATCCGTCCGGTAATGATTACCGGTGACCACAAAGTGACAGCTTCAGCTATTGCAAAAAAAGTCGGTATTTTGGATGATGATGGCATCGCCGTGGATGGCAGTGAGATTGAAAAGATGTCCGATGAAGAACTGGAAGATCTTGTGGAAAAAGTATCTGTTTATGCAAGAGTTACACCGGAGCATAAAATACGTATTGTAAAGGCATGGCAGAAAAAAGGGCAGATTGTGGCTATGACAGGTGACGGTGTTAACGATGCACCGGCGCTGAAGCAGGCAGATATCGGAGTAGCCATGGGTATTACCGGCAGTGAAGCGGCAAAAGACGCGGCAGCTGTTGTGCTGGCAGATGACAACTTTGCAACGATTGTCAAAGCGGTGGAGAATGGGCGAAATATCTATGACAATATACAAAAGTCCATTAAGTTTTTGCTTTCGGGAAATGCGGCCGGGATTATTGCAGTACTTGCGGCATCGCTTATGGGACTTGGGCTGCCGTTTGCACCTGTACATCTTCTGTTTATTAATCTTTTGACAGACAGCCTTCCGGCCATTGCACTTGGTCTGGAGCCGCATGATCCTTCTGTCATGGAAAGAAAACCGAGACAAAAAAATCAGGGAATTTTAACAAAGAAACTGCTTTTGCAGATCATTGTCGAAGGCATGGTCATTGCGGCAGCTTCAATGACGGGATATTTCATCGGGCTTCGGACAAGTGAAGCCTGCGGCGCCACAATGGCATTTGCCGTGCTTTGTATGTCGAGATTATTTCATGGCTTTAGCTGCAAACAGGAGGCACCTGTATTTTTCCCGTATAAGAAACTGCGTTTTTTGAACAATCGTTATGTTATCGGTGCATGGATCGTTGGTATGCTGCTGTTAAATGCGGTGCTGCTTATTCCGGCAGTTCACCCGCTCTTTTGTGTTTCGGCACTGGACGGTGCACAGATTGGGTGGATTTATGGCCTTTCGCTGGCCAGTCTGCTGATGATTCAGGGAATCAAAGGAATCCATACAGTGAAATGCTCCATGTGAGGACGAATGATCTGCTGATGCTGCAGGAAATCAAAGAAATTGCTGCCGCACATTTGCGCAGCAGCAATCTGTAAAAGAAAAAGTAATGCAATTTTGTAATTATGTTTTGTGGCAGCTCTGTAATTATGTTTTCGTCAGTTCTCTAAATATATAATAGTTATGTTTATTCTGTAACCTTAATTGTCTGCGCTGCGGCATCTGATTCTGAGGCTTCGGAATCTGATAAAGAAGCTTCAGAATCTGCCGGTGAGCTATCGGAAGCTCCGTCGGCAGACATTGTAATCAGACATTCCATAACATTGCCGTAATAGTCGACGGTGACGCTGTTACTTCCTTTGATGAAAGTCTGATAAAACATACCTTCGTCACCTTCCGGCACAATGGCATTGTCGATGGATTTTGTGATCCAGCCTTCTCTGAGCAGTAAATCGCATAAATCCGCAATATCCGACAGTAAAACACCGCGGTAAGACAGAGCAATCGTATGAGCTTCAGATTGGGCATCGACAATCCGCCCGCTTGATAGCATCGGGAAATCACTCCATTTGCCAAGGTCAGGTTCAATTGTCGGTTCATCAAGAAGAATCAGTGTCGGTACGGCTTCGCCGCGGATCAGCTGAATATCCATATCCTCAAAGATGAATGTACTCATATAGTCATTTTTGGATATGCGCACGGCACCGGCGGCAATAAGCGTATCTTCATAAGCATCCATGGCAGCGCTGTCGGCGTTTGGCAGAAGAATATCTGCACGGTTATTTTTCAGCGTTCCGCCGTAATCCGATGTTTCAAAGACGGGAACCTGCGGAAATTCTTTGACCGGCCACGCTGTCAGTGTTTTTGTTCTGTCTTTGGAACCTAAAATCATACATATGATGACAACAGCGGCAATGACGGCAATGACAGCCGCACCTGCAATGATACATAGTTTTTTATTCAATTTAAATTGAAGCTTTGTGTGATCTTTTGTCATAAAGATACCTCCTGTTCTTTGTTCATTCAATAATAAGGATATAAGGATTCAGACCGAATAGCCCGTCTATGTTATCAATAACTCAGAGTTATCCTCATTCATCATATGTAAGGCATTCGGGCTGTGAATATAATAACGTAAAATCAGATACTTTTCAAGCATACTTTTTGTGCCGGTCGGTTCGACTTTTTTCGGAAAGCGATTCATACTGTACAGACGATGCATATTTTCCGGGTCATAAAAATGCCGGTCGATAATCTCAAGGAAAGAGTGTCAAGCTAAAAATAAATGAGTTTAATGCATTTCACAACAAAAAATATGCATTTCACAACAAATACATGTTTTTTTAAAATATTTATTGTAATATAAAAATAGCTTAGTCTTTGCTTTTTCGGACAAGTGTGTTTCTATTGTATATTGAATTATAATTCATATCAAGAAAACGCCTGAATTCTTAAGAAATCTTTATGATTTTTTAAAATTTACGGTGTTTGGAATTTAAAATTCAATGGTTCCGGTGTTTGATAATCATGTTGTTTTGCTTTGTATCTTGTTTAACCAGGGTAAAAGGGAGGCAATTTTGGTTTTGTGCTGTTCCTGCCGGGACCGGAAGCATGGCTTGGACTTAAAAGTTATTTTGAGATGAGCTAGTATTTAGCCTAATTAAAAAGAAGGAGGAAAAAAATGCAAAGTAAGAAATGGTACATTCACAAAAGATTACTGGCACTGTTCTTATCTTTAGTGATGGTTGTTTCAGTTCTTGGAAACGGCTCAGTATCGTTTGCGGCAGGTTCTGAAGGCACAGCTTATACAAAAAGCTATGCGGCTCTTCAGGATGAGGAAACGCTTGTAAAAGGTGATACACTGCAGATTAATCAGGAAAATATTTCAATTGCAGATGATGCAGCCAATGATGCGGTAACCGTTTCAGGAAGCAAGATAACTGCGGCCAATGAAGGCCAGGAAACAGTTACTGTGACAGACTTGGTTACCGGTAATAAAAAGATTATAACAATTACTGTATTGCCAAAAGTCATCAGTATTCCTGTCAGCAGCGGAGAAACATTTTCATGGGATAACGCAAAAGGATTAACAAGCGGTTCTATCAAGCTGTCTGTCGATCCGGCAGTTAGCGATGTAGAATGGAGTATTGTATCTTCAACGAACTGTAATGCAAATATCGGCAATGACGGTCTTCTGACTTTCAGCCGTACAGATGTTTACACAGAATCTGCAATCGTTGTTAAAGCGGTACGCAGCTATACAGATCCTGAAGGAAACACTAAGAAAATAGAAACAACAAAACATGTTGTGATTCCTGTGGCTGATAGTGACGTTTACGTACTGCAGTATGTAGATGATGCGAACAAAAATCAGATTACAGGTACTGCTGGTGGTACAGGAACGATTTCCAAGAGTCAATTTACAGTAACTAAAAACGGAGCATCTACGGTATTATCGAAGCTGTCAATTTTAGACTATTCTTCAGATAACGAAGATGCCGTTTCTGTCGCAGCAAACGGTGCGTACACACTGAAAAAGGAAGGTACTGCACATGTCACAGTGACAGGTCTTTATGAAGGTGAACCTGTTCAAACAACAATTCTTGTCAATGTTTTGGCAGCTAAAGTTAAAGCTACAGATGTCAGCGTTACGCAGGCTACTTATGATTTAGTCGTAGGTGAAACAGCACAGATCACGGCTGAAAAAGTACCTGCAGAAGCAGAAGGCATACTGAAATATGACTCTTATGATTCATCAAAGGTCAGTGTTGACAGCACAGGTTATATGAAAGCATTGGCAGCTGGCAGCACAAAAGTTATGGTTTCAGTATATGAAGGTTCTACATTAGTTGTGTACAGAGAGATTACTGTTAATGTCAGCGAGGCTCCAAAGCCGGCACTTACAGATATTTCTGTAAACAGCGCTTCTTATGTATTAGAACCGGGTGAAACAGCACAGATCGTAGCTGAAAAAGTACCTGCAGCAGCAGAAGGTACGATTGTTTATGCAACAAGCAACAGCAAAGTTGCAACAGTGACAAGCAACGGTAAGATTACTGCAGTAGGCAAAGGTGATGCAATCATCACTCTGTCTGTTCAGGGCACATCTGTAACAAAGAAAATTGCTGTTAAGGTTGTTGATGATTCTGAATACGCACTTGTTTATCAGGGCGGCATCATTGAGGTAGATGAAGGCGACACATCAAACGCAGTTGATTGGAGTAAGTTCAGACTGTACAAAGGCACTTCACCAAGTTTGGATTCATACAGATTGATTGGATATGAAAGCGAAGATACAAGTATTGCGAAGGTTGACAGCAATGGCAATATTCAGGCAATTTCTGTCGGCAGTACATATTTGATCGCAACAGCACGTCTTAACGATAATACAGAGATTACAGCAAAAGTGCTTGTGAATGTTGTTGATTCATCTGCACCCGCACTGACAGATCTTCAGGTCAATATGCTGACATACAAGCTGACACCGGGTCAGACAGCGCAGATCGTTGCAGCTAAAGAACCGGCAGAAGCAAAAGGCACAATCGTATACTCAACAAGTGATTCAACAATCGTTTCTGTTGATGAAAACGGTTTAATGACAGCAGTCAAAGCAGGTAAGGCAAAAGTTAAGATCGCTGTAGTTAATGGCGGTACTGAACTTATGTCAAAGACAGCCAACGTTGAAGTTGTTGAAGACGGTGCTTATGTATTGCAGTACATGGGTAATACAATCACAGGTACGCTTGGAGATACTACTGCCTCAGGTACAGTTTCGGCAACTTGGACTGTATACAAAAACGGTGCTGTTGTTGACCAGGCACTTACGCCTGTCACTGTTTATGGTTACGAAAGTGAAGATTCCACAATTGTAGCTATAAATAATAATGGCAAATATACATTATTATCCGAAGGTACAACAAACTTCATTGTTAAAGCTTACATCGGCGGCCAGGATGTCACAGCGCTGATTCCTGTTGTTGTTCATGCAGCTAAACCAAAGGCAGAAGTAACTCTGGATAAGAAATTTGCTGAAACCTATGCAGGTATTCCGGTAGAATTTGTTGTTACAACAGATCCTGCAGATTCTGCAGTAACATGGACAGTTAAGAAAAACGGCGCAGATGTTACTGGTATGATGTGGAAAAACGGCGTATTCCTTTCAAATGAAGAAGGTTATTACACCGTTATTGCAGCGACTCCTGATGATTCAGCAGAATGCCTTGTTCATGTACTTCCGTTTGTTGATACATTATATGAAGGCAGCTTAGTGAACCCAATGCAGGTTGGTGACACAATCAATGCTGAAACAGTTCTTGACGGCAAATACAGTGATTACGACAAGATTTCTGAAATCACAGGCCGCAGCGAACTGAAGTGGGCAAGCGAAAATGCAGGTATCGCTTCTGTTAACGCTGATAACGGTATTGTGACAGCAAATGCCGAAGGTACAACTGTGATTTACGGTTATACAGAAAACGGCTATTGCCTGAAACTTACAGTTACAGTTAAGAATAATCCTGTTTATGCACAGGATCTTACAGTAACACCTAAAGAAATCGAACTTTATCCTGGTGAAACAGCAGACATCACAGCAGCTGTTGCTCCATACAACTGTGATTTTGCAGCTGAGTTCGAATCAAACAATGCTAAAGTTGTGGTTGATGCAGACGGCAAGGTGACAGCACTTCAGGCTTCAGCCGGTGAAAAAGCAGAGATCACAGTAACAGTTAAGAGCGGCACAGGTTCTTCTGACGTCATTAAAAAGACTGTTGCAGTAACAGTTCTTAAACCTGTTACAGGTGTTGTATTTGACCCGACAGCTTCAGCAGCAAAGATTTATGTCGGTGAAACGACACTGAAAGTTGCAGCAGTTGTAGCTCCTGCAGATGCGGCAGAACAGACAATTACTTACAGCTCACTTGATGAAAGTATTGCACTTGTAAATGCAGAATCAGGTTACCTGACAGGCCGCAAAGCCGGTAAGGTGACAATCCGTGCGACAGCTTCCAATGGCGTATACGCGGATTGGGATGTTGAAGTTAAGGAAAGAGCAGACGGCCTTATGGCATCAAATACAGATATCTTCCTGTATCCTGGTGAAACAGCAGAATCTGTGATTCAGTTTGCTAATACATCTTTAAACAGAGATGCTTTACTTGCAAAAGTTCAGGTTAGCTATAAAGATAACGACAATACAACAGCATCACTTACAAGCGCAGTTGTTTCTTATGACAAGGCAACAGGCGTTGTAAAAGCTAAAGCATCAGGCAGCTCTGTAATTACATTGACACTTAAAGATGAAGATGGTGTAACTTATACTGAAACAATCAAAGTGGCAGTCGGTACGTCAGTTGACGGTGTTCAGATTACAGAGATTTCGGGAGCAACGCTGGTATCTACTGATAAATATGAACTGCTCGCGGATCAGAAGTATGAAGCTAAAGTAGAATTTACTCCGGCAGATGCTACAGATCAGGATGTTATCTGGAGTACTGTGGACGATTCTATTGCAGAAGTTGATGCAAATGGTATTATCACAGCCAAAGAAGTCGGAACAACAACATTAAAGGTTGCTTCTGTACAGAACCCTGGTGTTACACATACAGTAACACTTGTCGTAAAACCATCGACACTTAAAGTTGACCCATTAACTTACAGTCTGTACGTTGGTGAGACAGCGCAGATTAATGCTTCCAGCGATGCTGATGAAGTTGTATACACTGTTGATGCAGGTTCAAATCCGGCAGATGCGGTTACCGTAGATGCTAACGGTCTGATCACAGCAGTGAAAGCAGGTACTGGTAAGATTAAAGTAACAGCCGGAGATCTTACAAAAGTTGTCACAGTAACAGTTAAAGAAAGAACATATGAAGTTACATTAAGCGAAGAATTTATCGAAACTTATGTAACAAATGAAGTGCTCCTTGCTGCTTCAACAACACCTGACGGCGGCAAAGTAACATGGAAAGTTGTTGATTCAACAAACACAGACGTTACAGCAAAAGTGATGCCTGTAGACGGCGTGTTTGTTGCAGATAAAGAAGGTACATATATTGTTAAAGCAATCTGCGGAGACAATAAGGATGAATGTGTCATTCGTGTACTTCCTTTTGTAGGAACAATTGCAGCTTATGATTATAATGAAGTGCTTCAGGTTGGTGATGAAGCAGACCTTGGTACATGGGCACAGGTCAATGCTGATCTTGCAAATCTGATCAAGTCAGTGGCAGCCCGCCAGATCGTATCATGGACAAGCGAAAATCCTTCAATCGTATCTGTCAATGCAGACAACGGTATCATCACTGCAAATGCAGAAGGTGAAGTTTATGTATACGCAGTTACAGATAACGGTTACAATGTGAAATTCAGAGTCAAAGTTGAAAACGAGCCTGTTTATGCAGCAAAACTCGTTGTAGACGAAAAATTATTTGAATTATATCCTGGCGAAACAGCCAAGATTAATGCGACAGTAACACCTGATGATTGTGATTTCGTTCCAACATTCATATCTTCAAATAGTAATGTTGCAGTTGATGCAGACGGCAAGATTACTGTACTTGGTGTTCCGGCAGATTCAGATAACCCGGTAACAATTACAGTTCAGGTTCGCTCAGGCGCTTCAAGCGTTCTTACCGAAACTGTACAGGTAACTGTGAAGAAGCCTGTTGCAGGTGTTGAATTTGAAGCAAGTTCTGCAAATCTTACTTTCGTAGGTGATACAAAGGTTAAGGTTACAGCACATGTACTTCCTTTAGGTGCAGCAGATCAGAGCATTACTTATACATCTTTTGATGATAGTATTGTTACTGTCAATGAAAGCGGATACTTGACAGGCGTTAAAGCCGGCAAGACAAAGATCCGTGCAACAGCATACAATGGCTTGTATGCAGACTGGGATGTGGAAGTTAAAGAAAGAGCAGAAGGCATTATTCCTTCTACAGATTCTATGTTCCTCTATCCTAAAGAAACAGGTAATGTAACACTTCAGTTTGCTAATGATGATATCAATTACGATGAACTGATGAAGAAAGTTACAGTATCTGTATCTAACACAAATATCACATATGATAAAGCAACAGGTATTGTAACTGCAGTAAATCCTGGCGAAGCTCAGATTACATTTACATTACTTGAAGAAGACAACACAACATATACAGCAGTTGTCTATGTAACCGTTGGCACACCTGTAGATGCAATGTCTGAGATTACATTGGATCAGGCAGTGGGCAGCAGTGCATCCGGTTATAAACTGACAGCAGGTCTTAATTATCAGGCACATGCAACTGTAAAACCTGAAGCTGCTTCAGATACATCTTTCACATGGAAGGTTGTTGATGAAAGCATCGCAACTGTTGATGCAAATGGCGTTGTTACAGCAAAAGCAGCAGGTACAACATTGCTTATTGCAACATCAACCCAGAATCCGTCAGCAAGCGCACAGGTAAGCCTGACAGTTTACCCTGCAATTACATCATTTACTGTAAAACCTCAGAATTCAGAAATTCTTGCAGGTGAAAGCACAAAGATCGATTTGGCTGTAGAACCTGAAGATGCAATCTTCATGCAGGAAAACCTGAAATGGGAAATTATCAATGCATACCCTTCATCTTCTGCAACTCCGGTTGTATTACTGCAGACACCTTCAGACAGCAGTGATAACGGCGTGATTGTATACGGTATTAATCCGGGTATTGCACTGATTGGCGTAACTTATGATGATGGTATTAATCCATTAGTTTACGAAGAGATTACAGTTACCGTTAAAACGCCGGTACTGTCAATTGATATCACGAAGCTTAAAGACCTTGAAGTCGGTGATGTTGTTGATCCACTGGAAGATAGCATCGTAGATGTTATCTGGAACGGCGGAGATCCGGATTATCAACCGTCAGATAAGAGCATCACATGGAAGAGTACAAATGTAAGCATTCTTTCAGTTGATGAGTATGGCAAGTGGCATGCAAACAAAGCCGGTGATGTGCGTATGATCGCGCTTACATCAAATGGCAATGTTGCAGGTATTGTGAAGATTCACGTATATGAACTTGTGGACGGCGTGAATATTAACCCTGTACAGGCAGAATTGTGGCCGGGCGAAAAACTTCCGATAACAGTCACTGTACTTCCTGAATCAAGTGAATATACACTGGATTACTCAATTGATAATACAAGTGTTGCTAAATACAACAACGTTACAGGCGAAGTTGAAGCAGTAGCACCTGGCAAGGCGATCCTTACAGTAACAGCAACAGATAAGAATGACTCCAGCGTTGTTAAAACGGGTCAGATGGAAATCACTGTTAAACAGCCTGCAGAATCAATCCAGATCACACCGAGCGGACTGAGCTTTGACTATATCGGTGAAAAGGCTCAGCTTACAGCAACTGTAAGCCCGTCAACAACTTATGATAAGAGTGTTACCTGGAGAAGTCTTAACCCTGAAATCGCGACAGTTGACGCTAATGGTCTTGTTACAGCAGTCGGCCGCGGTACAACAACAATTTTTGCAGTAACTCATAACGGTATTGAAACATCAATCCCGGTTGAAGTTATTGGAGAATACCTGTCATTCACAATGACACCGGCAAATCCGAATATGTATCCTGGTGAGACTGCGGATATGCAGATTTCTGTAGATCCTGCAGACAGCGGATATGTTGCAGATACAACGACATGGACATCTTCAAATACATCAGTGGCAACTGTTGATGAATTTGGCCGTGTAACAGCAGTATCAGCAGGCAGAACAAAGATTACAGCAACACTTCAGCGTGAAGGCAGAACGGCTTACACTGTATCTACAGTTGTGACAGTTCTCCGTCAGGTAGACAAGGTTGTAATCAACGAAAAAGCTGCAAATCCTGATGGTATCACAGGACGCTATGCTGGTGAAACAATCCAGCTTACAGCGACTGTAAGTCCTTCTGATGCAGCAAATAAGAACGTCATCTGGAGCAGCGCAAACAACAGTGTAGCAACAGTTGATGCAAATGGTATTGTAACGATCACAGGCATGGGCGAAACAACAGTTCGCGCAGCAAGTGCTCAGAACCCGGCAATTTACGATGAAATTAAGATTATCGGCGGTCGTGCAATGGTTGAACTGCATGTATCACCTGAGAAATCCGAACTGTATCCTGGCGAACAGGTACAGATCGTACCATCTGTAACACCGGCTTCAGCAATCCTTCCACCGGCAACTTATGTAAGCTCCGATTCTTCAATTGCATCTGTTGATGCATACGGACTCGTGACAGCAGTAAAACCGGGCAAGGCAATCATTACAGTACAGATTTACGGTGACAGTTCTGTATTGACAACAAAGACAGTACAGATTACTGTTAAACAGGATGTTGAAGCGGTTTACTTCAATCCTGATTCAATTATTAACTATGTTGGCGAAGACAGAAATCTCTCAGATATCTTCTTCTTCAACGACGGAACTGAAAATACACTGCCGGCTGAGCAGGGTATCACATGGACATCTCTTGACCCGTCAATTGCATCGGTAGATGAATACGGCAAGATGTTCGCAAACAAAGTAGGTTCAACAATTATTTATGCGACGGCATATAACGGTCTGCGTGCAGAACTTCATGTGAAGATTATCCGCAGAGCAAGCGCTATCGAACTCAGCGAAGAAAAGATGGAACTGAAGGTTGGCGAATCAGCACCAATCAGCTACAAATTTATTCCTGAAGATACAACAGAACGAGAAGTAACATGGACATCAACAAATCCAAAGGTTGCTTACTATGATGCAAATCATGGACGTATCGTAGCTGTTGGATCAGGTTCGGCACACATTACAGTAACATGTAATGACGGCGGCGCAAATGACACAGTATACGTCAATGTTATTCAGCCTGCAACAGGCGTTAAGTTTACAGATACAACACATTACGTTAAATATGAAGGCGAAATCTTCAAAGCAAGAGCAACAGCCGTTCCTGACAATGTATACGATCCTACAATTGTATGGTCAGTATCTAATCCGAACGTAGCCGTTGTTGACGAATTCGGTGTTGTAACATGTATCCAGCCTGGTGAAAGCTATATCTTCGCAACAGCACACAATGGTGTCAGCGCAATCGCTCATGTCACAGTAAATCCTGTTCCTGTAACATATACAGGTGTGGCAACTGTGAATAACCTGTTTATCCGTGACAGAGCAACACTGGAAGGTCTCCAGCTCGGTCAGTTTAACAAGGGCGACACAATGACAATCATCGGTGTTGAAGGTGAATGGTACAAGATTAACTACAGCGGACGTACAGCATATGTTCACAGTGGTTATGTTCAGATTACAGGCAAGAATACCGGTAATACCATCGTTGGCGAAAATGCTTCCAACGGTCAGATTGCAAACTGCACATCAACAACCGTTTATACAAATCCGGGCAGCGGTTATGAAACAACAGCGCCTGTTGGTACAAGAGTACTTATCCTTGGCAAGTCCGGCAGCTACTATAAGATTTCTTATGGTACAAACATGCTGAGCACAGGATACGTTCATGAGAAATATGTACAGCCTGATGCAGGCTTCAAGTACGGTGTAGCAACTCAGAAGACATCTGTAATGCAGATTAATCCAAACGGCTACGAAAGTACAACACCTCAGGTAACAACAGTTACTAAGGCAGACATTCTCAGAACAACAGATGCACGTAAAGGTGCAGGCACGAACTTTGCAGAAGTTGCACAGCTGACAAAGGGTACAGAAGTAATGCTCAACAGCCAGGAAGTTAACGGCTACTATCAGGTAATCTTTACAAACGGACAGATTGCATGGGTAGAAGCAGCTGCTTTAGGCAACTTCAGAACAGTTCAGAAGAGAGCAGATTCATCAAATGATAACACATCATCAGGCTTTGAATCTGTAACAAAGACAATCGGTACAGTCAATGTAAGCGCATTGAATGTTCGTAAAGGACCTGGAACAAATTATGACATCGTTGCAGTCATCAAGAACGGTCAGCAGGCAGTCGTAGTTGAAAACGCTAACGGCTGGTGCCGTGTAATCCTTGACGATGGTCGTGACGGTTATGTTTCAGCACAGTATCTGAATCTTACAACAACAACAGAAGAATTGAAGTTTACAAGTGGTATTGTTGAAAATATCAACGTTACAAACTTTGTAACACGCTGCTATGAAGTCATCCTTGGACGTACACCGGATCCTGAAGGTCTGGCTGCATGGGTAGACGGCATCAATTCAAGACAGATGACTCCAAGTCATGTTGTTCACGGATTCTTATACAGTCCGGAATTCCAGAATAAGAATCTTTCTGATTCAGAATTCCTTAAAGTTCTTTACAAAGCATACTTTGACCGTAGTCCGGATCCTGAAGGTTATAAAGGCTGGATGTCTGTAATGGCAAGTGGTAAGAGCAGAGAACACGTCACAAGCGGTTTCGACGGCAGTGATGAATTCCAGAGACTGCTTTACACATTTGGTCTGAAATAAAACAAATTCGGAGTATAAAATCTGAAGGAACAGAGACCGCCGCACGAAAGTGCGGCGGTTTTTGGATGTCAGGGAAATGGCTGTCTGGCAATGCGCAGAGCGGGAAAGGTAGGGCTGCATGGGCTGTCGGTTAATTGACATTTACCGGCAGCCCGTTGTATATTAATTGATCGTCATATGATAGAGAGGACAAAATAAGGGTTGACAAGAAGATGACAGAATTGTAGATTTATTTTGCAAAATATACAGAATTCAGAAAATATAGACTGATATAATTTGTGAATGGGAAAAATAGAATATCTAAAATAGAAAATTATAAAAATAATCAAAAATAGTATTGACAATTATGCATACATCCGTTATAATAAAACCATCTTAAAGAAAACATTAAGAAAGTGAGGTACAGATTACCAAAACAGCAAATGTTAAGTTAAGACGGGCAATCTAAGTAAAGGAGGTACGGACCACCAAGAACGTAAGTTAACACCCAGACAATATTAGAAACAAGAGGTAAAGTCCAATGAACGAAATAGTTTAAGTGGGGAGTATTAATCAGAGATATTGATACTCCCCATTTTCATGTCCTTTATCATGCTGACATGCTTGCAGAGCCGTGAAAAACCATGTATAATAACAGCAGAAAAATACGTCAGAGCATTAAAGGGCATTCAATATACCCGGAAAGGATCATTCAATGGACAGAGTACAAAAAGCAATGGAAGGACATAAGAAAGGATACAATTGTGCACAGTCGGTAGCCTGTGCGTTTTCAGATGTTGTCGGTGTCGACGAGCAGATGATTTTCAGAGCTGCGGAAGGTTATGGTCTCGGCATGGGGGATATGCAGTGTACGTGCGGAGCGGTGACGGGTGCAGTGATGGTGTGCGGCCTTAAAAACAGTTCAGGCAATCTTGAAAAGCCAAACTCAAAGGCTGCAACGACGGGAATGGCAAGACAGATTACAAAAGCATTCCGTGATCAGAACGGTTCTGTCATCTGTAAAGAATTAAAAGGCGTGGATACAGGAAAGGTGCTCCGTTCATGTGATGATTGTATTGCAGATGCGGTAAGACTGGTTGAAGAAATCGTGGTTAAATAGTATGATGAAGATGGCAGTGGTTCAATTGTATGGCATTTGAATTACTGCCGTTTGTGATTATGCGGCATTGAATTACTGCCGTTTGTGGTTATGCGGCAATGATTCCCTGTCGTTTGTGCTGATATGGCAATGATTCCCTGCAATGCAGACCCGGGTTTCGCATGAGGACAGGTGCGGGCGTCTTTTATTAAATCGATATTGTATTTTAATGATCGGGGGTGCTTGTAATTCGTGGCGGATTCGTTATAATAAAGAAAGATTTTGGTATCCGGGTCAATGGATATTTACATGAAGGGGCGATGACATGGAGCAGCTTTGCGGTTTTGTAGAGCATATTATTTATAGAAATGAAAGTAACGGATATACAGTTTTAAATTTGATGAGCCAGGGCGAAGAAGTTGCCTGTGTCGGTATCCTGCCTGCGGTGACAGAGGGTGAATATATTCGGGCTGAAGGCGAATATGTTGAGCATACGGTTTATGGTAAACAGTTTAAGGCAGAAAGCTATGTGGTGGAAATGCCGGAGGATATTTATTCCATGGAGCGGTATCTTGGTTCAGGCGCAATTAAAGGAATCGGGCCGGCCCTGGCCGGAAGGATCGTCAAAAAGTTTAAAGAAGAGACTTTCAGGATCATTGAGGAAGAACCGGAAAGACTTGCGGAGGTTAAAGGTATCAGTGAGAAAAAGGCACAGGAAATATACAGTCAGTTTCATGAAAAACAGGACATGCGCCAGGCGATGATGTTTCTTGAGAAATACGGAATTTCCACGACCTATGCTGTGAAAATATTTAAAGAGTACGGCAGTAAACTCTATGAGGTCATCCAGGAAAATCCCTATCAGCTGGCTGATGATATTTCGGGCATCGGCTTTAAGCTGGCTGATGAAATTGCGGCAAAAGCAGGTATAGGCACAGATTCTGATTATCGTATCCGCAGCGGTATTGTGTATACACTTCAGCAGGGTGCTGCAGCGGGGCACACCTATCTGCCGAAGGATATGGTGATTCAGATGACCGCCAGACTTTTATCCCTTGATGAGAGTTATATCGAAAAACATCTGATGGATCTGAGCATTGATAAAAAAATTGTCCAGAAAGAGCTGAATGGAACGATGGTTGTGTACAGCTCTGCTTATTACTATATGGAACTTAGTGTGGCGAGAATGCTTGCACAGCTCAATCAAAAATATGATGCCGATGTGCCGTATGTTCGTAAAATGATCGAGCGCATAGAGAAGGACGAAGGCATTGTGCTTGACGATATGCAGCGGATGGCTGTGCTGGAGGCATCACGCAATGGTGTTCTTGTCATTACAGGCGGTCCGGGTACAGGTAAGACGACAACGATCAATACGATGATACGTTATTTTCAGAGTGAGGATCTGGAGATACGGCTGGCGGCGCCGACGGGAAGAGCTGCAAAGCGAATGACAGAAGCGACCGGATGTGAAGCGCAGACCATTCACCGGATGCTTGAGCTGTCGGGTGTGCCTGATGACAGTGTCATTGAGCGTTTTGAGAGAAATGAACAGCATCCGCTGGAAGCCGATGTCATCATCATTGATGAAATGTCTATGGTTGACATCAATTTGATGAATTCACTGCTGAAAGCCATTGTACCGGGTACCCGGCTGATTCTGGTCGGTGATGTGAATCAGCTGCCAAGCGTTGGACCGGGCAATGTTCTTAAGGATATTATACAGTCTCACTGTTTTAATGTTGTTATGTTAACTAAAATTTTCAGACAGGCGATGGAAAGTGCTATTATTACCAATGCCCATAAAATTAACGATGGTGAGAGGATTGATCTTGAACATAAGACGACCGACTTTTTTTGCCTTAAAAGATATGATGCGTCATCGATTGTGGGGGTGACTGTGGCGCTGATTCGCGACAAGCTGCCCCCGAATGTTCACGCTGCACCGTTTGATATACAGGTGCTGACACCGATGCGCAAAGGCGAGCTCGGCGTTGAACGGCTGAATACTGTATTGCAGCAGTATCTGAATCCGCCCGATGAGGCCAAAAAAGAAAAAGAAGCCCATGGATGTATTTTCCGTGAGGGCGATAAGGTCATGCAGATTAAAAATAATTATCAGATGGAATGGGAGATCGTCAGCAAATATGGCATCCCTGTAGATAAAGGCGTCGGTGTTTTTAACGGAGACACAGGGATTATTAAAGAGATCAATCTGTTTGCCGAGCAGATGACAGTTGTATTTGATGAAAACCGTCAGATGATATTTCCGTTTTCCCAGCTTGATGAGCTGGAACTGGCGTATGCGATGACTGTACATAAATCTCAGGGAAGCGAGTATCCGGCAGTGATACTTCCGATACTGGGCGGGCCGAAAATGCTGTTTAACAGAAACATATTATATACGGCGGTGACCCGTGCAAAAAAATGTGTTGTGCTTGTGGGAGATGACCGTATGGTTCAGACGATGATTCAAAATGTCAATGAGCAGAAGCGATATTCGTCACTGGATACAAGGATATCTGAGTTATGTTGAATAAAGTATGTTGTCAGTTTTGCAGCCGCCGGTTGCCAATACAAGAATATCCGTTTATGTTCACTGCCTGAGTTGTATTGAGAAAATTTTAAGAAAATTTTCGTTTTTTTATAAAAAAAGTATGTTATACTATATACACAATACTGGCAGTAAGATTAACTGTCGGATATTTTGGGGCAACACACAGATGTTTTATAATTTGACGCAGGATACTTGTGATTTTAGTCATGGGAAGAATGCGCAGTTGAATTATAATGATGAGGAAATGAAGAGGATGGGATGGATGTACCGTGGATGAAGCTTTAAGAAAATTAAAAAAACAAAAATTTTACAAGAAAATCATGCGCAATAAGGCATGGGCTATTTTGATCGCAGTGCTGGCCGTTTTGGATATATTTTTCTTTTATCCGAGAATGCATGTTTCTGCATCGACAGAATCTATAGCGATAAGGCTTGATCAGAAGGCGGAAAATACAGGATGGATTTTGAGTAACGGACGCTCGTTTTACTATGATAAGGACGGTAAACAGGCGAAGGGCAGTACGGAAATTGATGGAAAGTCTTATTATTTTGACGAGCGTCTGGGATATATGAAGACAGGGCTTGTTACTGTTGACGGTACGCAGCGCTACTATGGCAGCGACGGCGCCATGGTGACAGGAAGCGTTACAGTTGGCGAAGATCATTATTATTTTGATCAGGATGGCAATATGCATACAGGATGGCTTGAAGCGGACGGTGAGAAGTATTATTATGGTGAGGATGGCCGTCAGTATTTTGGTATGCAGGAGGTTGACGGAAAGAAGTGCTATTTCAGCGGTGATACAGGCGTGTATAAGGATATGTCCGTAGACCCTGATAAGCCGATGGTTTGTCTCACATGGGATGACGGACCGGCCGATTATACCGGCGTGATTCTTGATGCACTGGAAAAAGTCGGCGGCAGAGGCACATTTTTTGTTGTCGGTGAGCGCGTGCAGTATTATGAGAGCACAGTGCTTCGGGCTGTGAATATGGGGTGTGAGATTGCAAACCATACATGGCAGCATAAATATCTGGACACTTTAAGTCCGGATGGCATCGTGGATCAGTTAACAAGGACAAATGATGCGGTTGAAACACTGACCGGAATCAGACCGACATTGATGCGCCCGACCGGCGGAAGGGTGACAGATACTGTGCAGAGCAGTGTGGGCATGCCGATGATTTATTGGTCTTTGGATACAGAGGACTGGAAAACACAAAATACACAAAGTACTGTTGATACAATATTAAATAATGTTCAGGATGGCGATATTATTTTGATGCATGATCTTTATGATGCAACGGCCAAAGCAGTGGAGCAGGTGATTCCTGAACTTGTAAACAGAGGCTTCCAGCTTGTGACTGTCAGTGAGATGGTTGAAGCAAGGGGAGCAAGCCTGGAAAATGGCATTGTTTATTTTAGTTTCGGACCGCAGTCAGGACAGCAGACCGATGTTCAACAGTGATATAAAACATCAGCTTTCCGGGAGGAAGGCTGATGTTTGGCTATCTAAAAGAAGAAATATGGCTATAGATATGGCTATAAATATGGCTATACAAAAGGGAAAATAAACATCTGCAGCTGTGCTGAAAAATCCATGAAAGCAGCCGGTGTTTGGCTCTTACAAGAGAAAAGAGGAAGAAAGTATGAGTAATAAAAAGTATGATTATGTGATCATAGGCGCCGGATTGTTCGGCGGTGTTTTTGCGCATTTTGCTGTGAAACAGGGAAAGAAATGCCTTGTGGTGGAAAAACGGCCTCAGATTGGCGGCAATTTGTACTGCGAAGATATCGAAGATATTCATGTACATAAATACGGCGCGCATATTTTTCATACGAGCAATAAAAAAGTATGGCATTTTGTTAACAGTCTGGCGGAGTTTAACCGTTATACAAATTCACCTGTGGCAAATTATCACGGTGAAATCTATAACATGCCGTTTAATATGAATACGTTCAGTAAGATGTGGGGGATTGCCACACCGGATGAGGCTAAAAAAATCATTGAAGATCAGAAAAAGCAGATTACCGAAGAACCGAAGAATCTGGAAGAACAGGCCATCAGTCTTGTGGGAACAGACATTTACGAAAAGCTTGTCAAGGGTTATACGGAAAAGCAGTGGGGACGCGACTGCAAAGATTTGCCGGCATTTATTATCCGCCGCCTTCCGGTCAGATATACATATGATAATAACTATTTTAATGACCTTTATCAGGGCATTCCGATCGGCGGCTATAATGTGCTGATCAATAAGCTGTTTGAGGGATGTGATATCCGGACAAATGTGGATTACAATAAACAGCGTGAAACAATCGATGCCCTTGGCGAGAAAGTGCTGTATACAGGGACGCTGGATTCCCTTTATGATTACTGTTATGGCAAGCTGGAGTACCGCAGCCTTAAGTTTGAAACGGAAGTTCTTGATCAGGAAAATTATCAGGGTGTGGCTGTGATGAACTTTACAGACCGCGAAACGCCGTACACAAGAATTATCGAGCATAAACATTTTGAGTTCGGCACGCAGGAAAAAACAGTCATCACGAAAGAATATCCGCAGACATGGGCACCGGGTATGGAGCCTTATTATCCGATGAATGATGAGAAAAATCAGTCATTATTTGAGAAGTATAAAGCACTGGCTGATCAGGATAAAAAGAGAATCTTCGGCGGAAGACTGGCAGAGTATAAATATTACGACATGGATAAAGTCATCGAGTCAGCATTTGAACTTGTGAAAAAAGAACTAGAAGGAGCGACAGAATTAAATGAAGAAGTTTAAAAGTATTTTAGCAGCATTGATGATTGGCATAATGGTGGGCAGTACAGTATTTTCAGCGGCGGCTTATGCCACAGAGACAGATGCGTCAGAAAGCGGCAGCGAAACTGTGGAAGGCAAAACTCTGGACAATCAGGCAGAGGAAAACGAAAGCCAAGTGCCGGGAAATGAGACCGGGGAAGGCGAAAGCAAAGTACCGGAAAGCGCCGGTGAGACTGGGGAAGGCCAGGCTGTGGAAAGCGAAGCTCAGACAGAAAATGACGATTCGGAAGAATCTGAAGCGATAGAGAATGCGCCTGAAGAAACATCGGCAAACTTTATCCCTGAGGAGGCCAATGATGACCCGGAATATTTGATTAACCAGCAGAAAAATGCGGCGAATGGGACAGAAGACGGACCATATATCGAAAATGAAGCGCCGATCACGCCGTATGCGCTGCAGGAGACACCGAAGATTAAGGCCTACGGTGTTGATGTTTCGGCATGGCAGAAGGAGATTGACTGGAAAAAAGTCAAAGCTGACGGTGTGGAATTTGCCTTTATACGTGTCGGATACAGAGGAGCCACTGAAGGCGGATTATTTACGGACGCATATGCCATAGCCAACATTAAGGGTGCTTTGGCAGCAGGGATTGAGGTTGGTGTTTATTTCTTTTCAACCGCATTGAATGAGGAAGAAGCTGTTGAAGAAGCAAAGTATACATTGGACATCATTAAAGGGTATAATATTACATATCCGATTGTTTATGACAGTGAAGGCTATTTCATGGAAGGATACCGGGATTATAAACTGGACAAGACACAGAGAACCAATAATGCGCTGGCATTTTTAGATTATGTGCAGAGCAGGGGTTATACAGGGATGATGTACAGCAGTTCATCTCATATGGAGAATGACAGCCAGTGGGAAATCAGCCGCATTGATCCGAAGTATCCGGTCTGGGTGGCTCAGTACTTTTTGCGTCCGGTGACAGTGATTGAAATTGAAGACGGCGAGGAAGTTGAAAAGACAGTTTACGAAGGCTATCCTTCTTTTGAGTCACTTGAAGGAAAACAGACTTCTTATTCAGGTGATTATAAAATCTGGCAGTGTTCATCAAACGGTCAAATTAACGGTATCAACGGAAAAGCGGATCTGGATATCGAATATTACAATACATAC
>JALEHN010000126.1 GCA_022770525.1 Clostridiales bacterium | reverse complement strand
GTTAATGAAATCATTACGAACCGTGATGAGCAAACGATGAAAGTCTATGAGGATTTCGTGCCGATGTTTCAGCTGATGAAGGAATTGTCAGAGCTTTTGCGCAGCAGGCGTAAACAAAGAGGCGGTATAGATTTTGATTTTCCGGAATCCAAAATAATCCTCGATGAAAAAGGCTATCCGATAGATGTTCATCCGTATGAGCGCAATGCGGCGACAAAGCTGATTGAAGATTTTATGCTCGTGGCCAATGAAACGATCGCCGAAGATTTTTACTGGCAGGAGCTTCCGTTTTTATACAGGACGCATGAAACGCCGGATATGGAGCGAATCCAGAAGCTTGCGGCTATGATTTCAAAGTTTGGCTATTATATGAAGCTTGGCAGAGAAGAAATCCATCCGAAAGAGTTTCAGAAATTGCTTGGCAAAGTTCAGGATACGCCCGAGGAGGCGATGATCAGCCGTCTGGCGCTGCGTTCCATGAAACAGGCTAAATATACAACGGAAAATATCGGTCATTTTGGTTTGGCAGTGAAGTATTATTGTCATTTCACATCACCGATCAGGCGTTATCCGGATCTTCAGATTCACAGGATTATCAAAGAAAATTTAGCGGGTCGTCTCGATGAAAAAAGGCAGAATCATTATTTTAAACTGCTGCCTGATGTGGCTGTATCAACAAGCGTCAATGAACGGCGGGCTGATGATGCCGAGCGGGAAGTGATTAAACTTAAAAAGGTTGAGTTTATGTCAAAACACATTGGCGAGATTTTTGACGGCGTTATTTCGGGGCTGACAACATGGGGGATGTATGTGGAACTGCCAAATACATGTGAAGGCATGGTACGCGTGGTGGATATGGAAGATGATTATTATTTTTATGATGAACAGCAGATGGCCATGATTGGAGAAATGACCCGTCAGACGTATAGTCTTGGCGATCATGTTCAAGTGCTTGTGACACATACAGATAAACTGATGAAAACAATCGATTTTATGCTTATTGATCAGGAAGACCTGGACGACCCTTATTTTATGGGCGCTTTAAATGATTCGAAAGCATTAAAGGGGGACAAATGATATGGCAAAAGAAAGTACAAAGCTTATTGCAAATAATAAAAAAGCATATCATGATTATTTCATAGAAGATACTTACGAAGCAGGGATTGTACTTCACGGTACGGAGGTTAAATCCCTGCGTATGGGGCACTGCAGTGTTAAGGAAGCTTTTATACGACCTGATGATGGTGAGATATTTGTTTATCAGATGCACATCAGCCCGTATGAAAAAGGCAATATTTTTAATAAAGATCCGTTAAGACCGAGAAAGCTTCTGCTGCATCGCAATGAAATTAATAAAATCATGGGTCAGGTGGCTGTCAAAGGCTATACGCTTGTGCCATTAAAAGTATATTTTAAAGGCAGTCTTGTTAAAATAGAAATTGGTCTTGGAAGAGGTAAAAAACTGTATGATAAGCGGCAGGATATTGCCAAAAAAGATCAGCGCCGAGAGACAGAACGCGATTTTAAAGTGAAAAATCTATATTAAGGAAATGAAAAAAATCATTTAATAGCTTGACGCAGTGTTCTAATTGTTTTATAATAGTGCTAACAAAGCGATACGTCTGTAAACCGGTATGCATAAAACTTTGATATGAGTCAGTTGCATTGAGCTTAAAGATATTTCGGGCTTGTACTGGTTTCGACGGGGGTTTTGAAGTTTGGGAAGCCATCCGCAGACTCCGGGACTGCGTATCAACCTGGAACTTAAATATAAAAGCAGACGAAAATTACGCTTTAGCTGCCTAATCGCAGCTTGTCAGCCTGCAGTTGCTCACAGCTGCAGACCTGGCATCGAACTTTGTGAGGAAACTCTGCGGTCAAAGCTTTGAGACCGCAGAAGACTGATGAAGCTACTGATGTCATAAGCCTGTCTCTGGGCGTGTGACGGAGGGAATGTCTGTACAGAGACTGTGATGGGAGATGCCTGGATGAATAGGTCTTCGGACAGGGGTTCGATTCCCCTCAGGTCCATATAAGAAAAGTGCTTAAAATCAGTGTGTTTTAAGCATTTTTCTTTTTTTAATGCAAAAATAACCGTTTTAAACCGTTTAAAACTATCTCAAATCGAAATAATTGTGGTCAAAATGCAATGACATGTAATAACAGTTTAGGGAGAATTTATAGGTGCTTATAGGGAAATTTTTACGTAAATAAACGCTAATAAGTTGACTGATGCGCAATGCTGTGTAATAATGAGGGTGGAGGTGTATTTTGTGTTAAATTTAAATTCATATAAACCAAATCCATATAGACCCGGAGCAGGATTGATGCCTACATTTCTTGCCGGCAGAGATGAAGATATACAGAATGTGGAACAGATGTTTATCGCACTTACGATGAACATTCCGACGCAGTCAATCATTTTCAGTGGTTTAAGAGGTGTAGGTAAAACAGTACTTTTAAATAAACTTCAGAAAATTGCAGAAGATAAAGATATTTTCTGCAGTCATATAGAAGTGGAAGAGAGAAATGATTTTATTTCACAGGTTGCAAGTTGTTCACAGGCTTTTTTACGAAAAGTGAGTACAAAAGAAAAGTTTAAAAATTTAATACAGAAACCTCTGGATGCAATTAAAGCGCTTGTTGTTTCTTTTGATCCGAATGACAATACATTTTCTCTGTCTTTGCAAGACAAAGAATTATATACATCTGCAAATTTAACTCAGAGCTTAACAGAAGTATTTGTAACAATAGGGGAAACCGCATATAAATCGGAAACACCTATATGCTTTTTTATTGATGAAATTCAATACATGAAGCAAAAAGAACTTGGGTCTTTGATTGCTGCTTTACATCGTACGAATCAGTTAGGTTATCCTGTCATGGTGATTGGGGCAGGCTTACCTAAGATTTATAAGATGCTGTCAGATGAAAAATCTTATTCTGAAAGATTATTTTTATACAAAGAGATTGGTTCTTTGAACGAAGAACAGTCAAAAAATGCTATAGAAATACCAGTCCGTAAATTCGGAGTTACTTATTCCAAAAGTGCTGTTAATAAGATTATTTCATTAACAAAAGGGTATCCGTTTTTCATTCAGCAAATGTGCCAGATCGTATATAAAAATACGAATGAAAAAGAAATTAAAAGTGGTCAGGTTGAAGAAAATATAAAAGAATTTTTTGAAACACTGGACGTTGGATTTTTTAAAGTCAGATATGAAAGATGCGCTGACAGCGATAAAAAATTTATATTTGCGATGGTACGGTGTGGAGAGCTGCCGTGTACGATTTCTAACGTAGCAAAAAACCTTCATAAAAACGTGAATCAAATATCGACAACAAGAGCGCAATTAATAAGTAAGGGAATTATTTTTCCAATCAGATATAAAGAACTGGATTTTACAGTCCCTGAGTTCAGCGGATATATTCAGAGATTAGATGAATATAAACAATGGTGTGAAGAAAATCATGAATCGCAATTAGAACTATTTTAAAAAATTTCAATGATTAATACATGAAGATCAACCGGAATGATGGAGAAAAGGAGAGAATGTATATGCCGCCGGTAAATTTGCTGATTAAACCTGCATCAGGATTATGTAATATGCAGTGTGATTATTGTTTTTATTGTGATGAGACACAAAAGCGGGCACAGGCTTCTTATGGCCTTATGAGTGAGAAAACATTAAAAAATGTTATAAGACGTACGGTTCTTGCAGCCGAAGGTTCATGCACCATCGCTTTTCAGGGTGGCGAACCAACACTGTGCGGCCTTGATTTTTTTAAGAAAATGGTTCAGTATGTCAATCAGTATAACAGAAATCATATTCATATTGAGTTTGCATTGCAGACGAATGGTTATGGGATTACAGAGGAATGGTGCCGCTTTTTTTCGGAGCATCATTTCCTTATCGGAGTTTCTGTTGATGGTTTAAAGTCCATTCACGACAGATATCGGCACAATAAAGCGGGCGGGCCTACATACGATAGAGTAGCAGAAACAATTCAAATGTTTGATCAGTATCACGTTGACTATAATATATTAACTGTTGTACATAAAGATACTGCAAAACATATCAGGGAAATCTATAAGGCTTATAAAGCCAGTGGATGGGACTATATGCAGTTTATCACATGTCTTGATCCGTTGGGTGAAGAAAGAGGAAAACAGCCATATTCTCTGCTGCCTGAAACTTACGGACAGTTTCTTGTGGATTTATTTGACATGTGGTATGAAGATTTAAAAAAGGGAGAGCAGCCTTTTATAAGACAGTTTGACAATTATATTGCGATTATGCTCGGTTATGGCGTGGAATCCTGTGAACAGCGCGGTATATGCGGCATTCAAAATGTCGTTGAAGCTGATGGCAGTGTCTATCCGTGTGATTTTTATGTTCTTGATGATTTTTGCCTGGGCAATTTAAACGAAGTCCGTTTAAATGAGATTTACAAAAAAAGAGATGAGATCAAGTTTATTGAACGGTCGATGAACCATCCGGAGGAATGCAAAAAGTGCCGATGGTTTAAACTGTGCAGAGGCGGCTGCTACCGGAGCCGTATTACAGAACAGGGCGATGAAAAATGCTGGAATTATTTTTGCCCTGGTTATAAGTATTTCTTTGATACATGCCATAAAAAACTGGAAGATGCAGCCGGCATTGTATGGAAGAAAATGCATGATAACTAAAGAACCTGTCGTTGCTCGGTTTATAAAAATGTACGCCTTACTAAAAGGCGGTCATGGAAAATAATATAAATTTTACAGGCGGAATACGAGGTTATGGAATTTAATCATGAACTTATTATACCAAATGAAGATCTGCCGTTTAAGCTTTTTCAATTTGAAGGTAAAGACGGCAATTATTACAGAGATAAACACTGGCATCGCTCCATTGAGATATTTGCTGTGTTTGAGGGAAAACTGACTTTTTTTATCAATGATGAAGCCTGCAAGCTTGATGCCGGTCAGTTTATACTGGTAAATTCAAATGAAGTACATGCCATTGCATCACCGGACAAGAACCGTACGATCGTGCTTCAGATACCGCTTAAAACCTTTGAAAATTATTATACGGCCGATCAGTTTATACGGTTTACCCATGATGCCATGAAGCAGGATATACAGGTTATGACACTGGTTAAAGATATGTTTGAAGCTTATACGGCAAAATCATGCGGTTATGATATGAAAGTTAAAGGTTTATATTTTTCCCTTTTATATCTTCTTGTGACAAGGTATCGGGAGCTTTCTGTGACACCGGATATGATCAAGACAAATAAAAAACTTAACCGGCTTTCAGTGATCACCGGATATATTAAAGATAATTACAGCAATCCGGATCTTACACTGGAGAATCTTGCAAAGATATTCGGATATGCACCGGCGTATTTATCGCGTATGTTTCAGAAGTATGCTGGCATCAATTATAAATCTTATCTTCAAAATATACGGGTTGAAAAATCATATGCAGAGATGATGAAGACAGATCATTCGATCAGTGAGATTGCGCTTAATAACGGGTTTCCCAACAGCAAAGCGCTGTCAAAGGCTTTTTATAAAAAATACGGCCTGCTTCCAAGTGAATATCGTAAAAAGCATAAAGATGCGGAATGAATCAATGTTCATGTACAGACCTTCAATTGTCAGATATTCATGTTTGACTTTTGGAGACGACATAGAATTCTGATTCATTCCGTTTTTTTGTGCCGCGTTTTTGTCAATCATATTTTAACAAAATGTCAAAAAAGTGCCATTGAATGGATAAGTATTGGGTCGATAATCTCCGGAAAAAATGCTATGATACTGATAAGTGTAAAGAGAGAAGCAACATGATAAAAGAGAACGACTTTTTATAACACAAAATGAAAGGATGGTAAATATGATGAATAATATGCCGCAATTAAAAATCGGTGTTGTTGCAGTCAGCAGAGACTGCTTCCCGGAAAGTTTGTCTGTTTCAAGAAGACAGGCACTTATGAAAGCCTATACAGAAAAATATGGTGCTGATGAAATTTATGAATGCCCGATCTGTATCGTTGAAAGTGAAATTCATATGGTACAGGCACTGGAAGATATTAAGAAAGCCGGCTGCAACGCCCTCGTTGTATATCTTGGCAACTTTGGTCCTGAAATTTCAGAAACACTGCTTGCAAAGCATTTTGACGGACCTAAAATGTTTGTAGCTGCAGCCGAAGAAAGAGGCGAGAACCTGATCCAGGGCAGAGGCGATGCTTACTGCGGTATGCTTAATGCAAGCTATAACTTAAAGCTGCGCGGCATTAAAGCCTATATTCCTGAGTATCCTGTAGGCACAGCTGAAGAATGCGCCGATATGATTCATGAGTTCAGGCCGATTGCCAAAGCGATTATCGGCTTAAACAGCTTAAAGATTATCAGCTTCGGGCCTCGTCCGCTAAATTTCCTTGCATGCAACGCACCGATCAAACAGCTTTACAATCTCGGTGTTGAGATTGAAGAAAATTCGGAACTTGACTTATTTGAAGCATTTCATAAACATGACGGTGACGAAAGAATCCCTGCAGTTGTTAAGGAAATGGAAGAAGAACTTGGCGCAGGCAATAAAAAGCCGGAAATTCTTTGTAAACTTGCTCAGTATGAACTGACATTAAAGGATTGGGTTAAAGAGCATCGCGGTTACAGAAAATATGTTGCCATTGCCGGAAAATGCTGGCCGGCATTCCAGACACAGTTCGGTTTTGTGCCTTGCTACGTGAACAGCCGTCTGACAGCCCAGGGTATCCCGGTATCATGTGAAGTTGATATTTACGGCGCTTTAAGTGAATTTATCGGTACAGTTGTCAGTGAAGATACAGTAACACTTCTTGATATTAATAACAATGTGCCTGCAGACCTTTACAAAGAAGATATTGAAGGAAAATTCCCATATACACATAAGGATACATTTATGGGCTTCCACTGCGGTAATACAGCATCAGGCAAGCTTTCCTTCTGCGAAATGAAATATCAGCTGATTATGGCCCGGTCTCTGCCTGAAGAAGTGACACAGGGTACACTGGAAGGTGATATTGTTCCCGGAGACATCACATTCTTCCGCCTGCAGAGCACGGCTGACTGTAAGCTGAGAGCTTATATCGCACAGGGCGAAGTTCTTCCAGTGGCAACCCGTTCATTTGGTGCCATCGGTATTTTTGCGATTCCTGAAATGGGCAGATTTTACCGTCATGTATTGATTGAGAAAAACTTCCCGCATCATGGCGCAGTGGCATTCGGAAAACATGGCAAAGCACTGTTTGAAGTATTTAAGTATATTGGTGTACCTGTTGATGAAATCGGCTATAACCAGCCGGCAGGTGTGCGTTATCCTACAGAAAATCCATGGAAATAATTAAAATGGCGGAGGACAGTATGTTATTTATAGGCATTGATCTTGGAACATCAGCGGTTAAGATTTTGCTGATGGATGAAAAGGGAAAAATACATAATATCGTATCTTTAGAATACCCGCTGTATTTTCCGCATACCGGCTGGTCCGAGCAAAATCCGAAAGACTGGTATGAAAAGACAATCGAAGGGATTAAAAAACTGACGGAAGACTTTGATAAGTCACAGGTTGCAGGTATCAGTTTCGGAGGGCAGATGCATGGTCTTGTGGTGCTTGATGAAAATGACTGCGTGATCCGGCCGGCAATTCTCTGGAATGACGGACGTACAACAAAGGAAACAAATTATCTGAACGATGTTATCGGTAAGGATAAACTTTCTCAGTATACGGCCAACATTGCTTTTGCAGGATTTACAGCGCCAAAGATCCTCTGGATGAAAAATAATGAACCGGAAAATTATGAAAGAATTGCAAAAATCATGCTGCCGAAGGATTATCTTGCATATCGTTTAAGCGGGGTACACTGTACGGATTATTCTGATGCCTCAGGTATGCTTCTTCTTGATGTTAAACATAAATGCTGGTCCAAAGAAATGATGGAAATATGCGGTGTCAGTGAATGCCAGCTGCCGAAGCTTTATGAGAGCTATGAAGTTGTTGGCACACTTAAAGCTGACGTGGCAAAAGAACTGGGATTATCGGAGCAGGTAAAGATTATTGCCGGTGCCGGGGACAATGCGGCGGCTGCCGTTGGTACAGGCACTGTCGGTGAAGGTATGTGCAATATTTCCCTCGGTACATCAGGGACAATTTTTATATCAAGTAAGTCCTTCGGCGTTGATGAAAACAATGCACTGCATTCATTTGATCATGCCGATGGTTATTATCACCTGATGGGATGTATGCTCAGTGCAGCGTCCTGTAATAAATGGTGGATGGATGAAATTCTTCAGACGAAGGATTACGGTAAAGAGCAGGAAGGAATTGTAAAGCTTGGTGAAAATCATGTGTTCTATCTTCCGTATCTGATGGGCGAACGTTCACCGCACAATGATCCGAAAGCAAGAGCGACATTTATCGGAATGACGATGGATACAACAAGAGAGGAAATGACACAGGCTGTTTTGGAAGGCGTAGCCTTTGGCCTTCGTGATTCTTTAGAAGTTGCCAGAAGCCTTGGCATAAAAATCGAACGGACAAAAATCTGCGGCGGCGGCGCCAAAAGTCCGCTCTGGAAAAAGATTATCGCCAATGTGATGAATCTTAAGGTTGATGTCATTGAAAGCGAAGAAGGCCCGGGATACGGTGGAGCTATGCTGGCGGCTGTTGGCTGCGGTGTTTTTGAAAGTGTGGAAGAAGCAGCTAAAAAGCTTGTAAAAGTCGTTGATACTGTCGAGCCTTGTCCGGAACTTGTTGAAAAATATGAAAAACAATACCGGAAATTTGCCCGTATATATCCGACGGTGAAAGAACTTTTCCCGGTAATTGAATAAAAATAAGTCTTTCAAACGTAAAGAAAGTACTGTTATAATATTGTTAAAAAGATTCATCGTATGTTATTTTCAGGATGTATCAAATTTTTTATATCGGCATATTTTAAAATAAATGTGTTTGATGAGGAAACGACAATGTATTCAATCAGAAATATCGGACGGGTGATGCAGTGTCAGCGTCCGGCAGCTTTTGCATGTATTAAAGGAGCCCCCAAATACCCGGAAATTAAAGGCTATGTTCATTTTTACAGTGTCGGAAATGAAGTCCTTGTGGCAACGTCAATTGAGGGAATCCCTGATCCGGTAAGCGCTGTGCCCTATCATATGTATAATATGAAAAATACAGGCTGCATGCAGCCATGCCCGGGGAGCGTTCATGGCTTTCATATTCATGAAGGTGATGCCTGCAGCGGTACATGTGAAGAACCGTTTGCAAATGCCAAAGGGCATTATAATCCCGAACACTGCGAGCATCCATATCATGCCGGTGATCTGGCGCCGTTATTTTCCAATGACGGCATGGCGTTTAGTGCAATGATAACATCCCGGTTTAAAATCTGTGATGTTGTCGGAAAAACCATTATTTTGCATCAGATGCCTGATGATTTTACAACACAGCCGTCCGGTAATTCAGGAGCTATGATTGCATGCGGTGTGATTAAAAGAATGTAAACAATCATATGCAAGAAATGTTGATTGAATTTTTTCGAAAAAAATATCCGTCGGACTTAAATGCCTTGACGGATATTTTTTTGCTGTTAGTTGCACAGATGACGCCGTTTATGACTGTTTCACAGCATTACCGCTGATGAGCCAAGGTACAGGCTGTGTGACGAACTCACTTTTACTGTTAAGTTTTGAAAGTGCGATCTGGATGACTTCCATGTTCTGAATATTATATTTGGCAAAGATATCTTTAATAGAGGCTAATATATTCAGTTCCAGCGTATAAATAACAATCTGAAGTTCCGGATTGATGGCAAGAAGCGCTTCAATATCAGATTCCAGTGTTTTCGAAGCAACAATAAAAGCGATGCGCGGTACCGGAAGATTGGTCAGTGTGCCTGCAGAAAGCCGTGGGATAATCTCGATGTTGTGAACGCCGAATTTATCCGCATTTTCTTCCATGGAAGCCATGGAACCCGGATTATTCTCAACAGCGATGACTGTACCTTCACTGGCGATAATGGCAGCTTCAATGGCAATACTTTCACCGGAGACGATACATACAGTGTCCTGTGAATCAAGATGGAGCATACTCATAATAACGGCCCGGATCTCACTGCCCACATAGCGGATCGGTCCATGGGCAAAGTTTTCGTTTTTAATACCGATACGGTAGGATTCCTTGGCATTTTCGTTGACAACAAGAAGAACTGTAGGCTCCATGATGCCGTTGCCGATCATATCTTTGACTTTGCAGTTTTTTAAGTTTCCGGAAGGCTCAAGTCCTGTTTCGTACCATACTTCACAGTCGCCAAGCCCTGCTTTCCACATATCGTAACAAAGGTTTGTATGGCTTTCATCTGCAAAAATCAGCACGCGCTTATTGGATTCCACAGAAGGAATTACATTTTTTTTGCGCTGGCAGATGTTCATTAGTTTTACTTTTTCAACGTTGAATGATACATTCGTTGACATATAGCTGACCCAGCCAAGCATTTGTTCATTCGTATAAACTGCAGGATTTGTGTTCATAAAAAAACCCCCTTTTAAGTGAAATCAGAACCGGCTCAAAGACGCCGGTCTGATGGATAGTTTCATTGACAAAACTTTATGATTATCCGATATTGACAAGATTCAAAAGATTCTGCCATCTGCGGTCTACTTCATTCTGGAAAGCTTCAATCAGATATTCATTGCCTTTTTTGAATAAATGTTTAAATCTGCCTTGTGTGCGGAGAAAATCCTCTATCGGAAGCTTGCTTTTTGGCTCATAGTTGAGAATCCACTGGCCTTCAACAACTTCAAACAGCGGCCAGTAGCATGTTTCAACACCGAGACGGCAGATTTCCATAATCTGATCAGCCGGGTATTGCCATCCTCTCGGGCATGGTGCCATGATATTTAAAAATGCGGCGCCCGGTGTATAGATGGCTTTTTCAGCTTTGACGTGCAGATCTTTAAAATTTTTCCAGAAAGTTGTCTGAGCAACATATGGTACATCATGGGAGGCTATGATTGAAGCCAGATCCTTTCTGTTCTGCGGTTTACCGTTTGAATTGGAGCCGACAGGTGTTGTTGTTGTATCTGCGTACATCGGTGTCGCGGAAGAACGCTGGATACCGGTATTCATATAAGCGCCGTTATCATAGCAGACATAAACCATGTCATGATTACGTTCCATGGCGCCTGAAAGTGACTGGAAACCGATGTCATATGTACCGCCGTCACCGCCGAAAGTAATGAATTTGTAAGTATCGTCAATTTTTCCTTTTTTCTTAAGGACTTTATAAGCTGTTTCAACACCGGAGAGGGTTGCACCTGCGTTTTCAAAGGCATTGTGGATATAGCTGTCTTCCCATGATGTATAAGGATACATATAAGAAGATACTTCAAGACACCCTGTGGCGTTGCCGATGACAGCTTTGTCGCCTTCGTGAAGACCACGAAGAACATTTCTTACAGCAATTGTACCGCCGCAGCCTGCGCACATACGGTGTCCCGGTGCCAGACGTTCCGGTTTATTCATTGTTTCTTTAAAATTGTAACTCATTAGACGGACAACCTCCTATGATCTGACACCAAGGTAGCGGTAAGGCAAATCATCGCTGCTTCCATGTGCATCAGTATTTTCAAGATCTTTGTATAAATCAATAAAGTTTTCAACAGTGATATCACGGCCGCCGAGTCCGTAAACATAGCTGACGGATTTAATATCGGATTTTGCTCTGAAAAGCGCAGCGCCGACTTCAGCCGCCAGAGGGCCGCCCTGATTAGAGAAGCTGTCCGCTCTGTCCATGATTGCAAGTGCTTTGACATTTTTAAGGGCAGCAGCGATTTCTTCACCCGGGAAAGGACGAAATACACGGATTTTAAGAATGCCGGCTTTAATGCCTTCATTTCTTAAAATATCCACAGCATCTTTGGCTGTGCCTGCAGCGGAACCGATAATCACAATGGCTATTTCGGCATCATCAAGGCAGTAGGATTCAAAGAACCCGTATCTGCGTCCGGATATTTGATAAAATTCATCGGCCACATCCATGATGACTTTTTTGGCGTTATACATTGCCTGAGCCTGAGCGCGTTTTGCTTCCATATAATAGTTGGATACGGAATAAGGACCGACTGCCATCGGCTCATCTTTTTTAAGAAGATAGTGTTCCGGTTCATATTCTCCGACGAATTTTTTAACATCTGCATCATCAAGCAGCATAATATTTTCCACAGCATGGCTTGTGATAAAACCGTCCTGGCAAATCATGATCGGAAGACGGACGTCGGCATGTTCAGCAATTCTGTAAGCCTGAATCAGGTTATCATAGACCTCCTGATTATTTTCCGCATAAATCTGAAGCCATCCGCTGTCTCTGGCCCCCATACTGTCAGAATGGTCTGCGTTGATATTGATCGGACCTGAGAGGGCGCGGTTAACAAGTGTCAGTAAAACAGGGAGACGGTTGGATGCGGCAACATAAAGTTCCTCCCACATCAGTGCAAGGCCGCAGGAAGAAGTAGCGGTCAGTGAACGGGCACCGGCTGCCTCAGCACCGATGGCGGCACTCATTGAGCTGTGTTCACTTTCCACAGGAATAAATTCTGTATCGACTTCACCGTTGGCGATGTATGCAGCATAGTATTGCGGAATCTCTGTGGAAGGTGTGATCGGAAATGCCGGAAATACATCAGGATTGATCTGTTTTAATCCGTAAGCGACGGCTTCGTTACCGGATAAACGTTCTCTTTTAGCCATATTATTCACCCTCCTTCATTTCAATGGCACCGAAAGGACAAACTTTGGCGCAGATGCCGCAGCCTTTACAATGATCAAGATCAAAAGGCTGACGTTTATAGTTCTTGACAGGAATTGCGCTGTCAGGGCATGTAGGTACGCAAAGCAGGCATTGTCTGCATTTATCAATAATATAATGAGGTTTAATGGTTGACCATTCCCCTGTTTTAAAATGCGCGCTTGTACCCGGGGCATACATCTGCATACCTTCTGTGAGGTCAGTCCATGCGCATTTTTCTGTTAAGTGATCTAAATTGATTTTCATGATTCAATAACCTCCATGGCCATTTTTAATGCACGCATATTGCCTTCGATGACTTCAGGTTTTCTGGCAAATTTATGCTTAAATGAGCCCCTCATTTCATTAAGAAACGTTTCTTCATCCATAACATGGCTGACTTTGACAACAGAAGCGAGCATTGGCATATTCGGATAATATTTGCCCAGTGTTTCCATGGAAATCTTATGGGCATCAACAGTATATAATTGACCTTCATAACCGTGAAGATGCGGCAGGATTTCTTCTTTGGATCTGCCGGTATTTACAATGATAGCGCCGTCTTTTTTCAGTCCTTTGGTAACTTCTACAGTTTCCAGCAGACTTTCATCCACAACGACAACATAATCCGGTTCATAAATATTGGAATGGACACGGATCGGTGCGTCACTGATCCGGTTATAAGCGGTAATCGGCGCCCCCATACGTTCAGGACCGTATTCAGGAAAGCCCTGGACGCTTTTTCCGGTTTGGAAAGCAACATCAGCCAGAAGCAGCGCAGCGGTTTTTGCACCCTGGCCGCCGCGGCCGTGCCAGCGGATTTCGACAATGTTTTTCATAATTTCCTCCATATATGTACAAATTTTATATCTGATTCCGGGATATCTATCATTTCACCTTTTTCAGATAGAATAGCTTTAGCAGAGCAGTAGATTAAAGCATTAACGACATACTGCCATACAGTGCGTATTTTTTAGTATAACAGATAAAAAAGGATAATATCAATGCATAAATATTACAAAA
>JALEHN010000106.1 GCA_022770525.1 Clostridiales bacterium | reverse complement strand
TTTTGATTCTAACCAGAACGACTAACTAGCATTTGTTATTCATTCCCGTTATTTTTACTTGGTTTTTGTTCTTAAAAATTCTCTCTTTAGAATTTTCGGGATTGTGTTATTATTCAATTATCAATGATCTTTTTCTTTGTCGACTTTATGTCGTGCAACTTTTATATCATATCACACTTTATTTTGTTTGTCAACATCTTTTTTCAAGTTTTTTCAAACTTTTTTTGTTTTGCTGTTCTTTTACCGAAGCAGCTTAGATAGAATATCACATCTTCCATCGTTTGTCAACATCTTTTTTCATTTTTTTCAAAATCTTTTAAGTTGTTGTTCCGCCTCTTTCAAAACAGCTTTGATAGAATATCACATCTATCATCGTTTGTCAACAACTTTTTTCATTTTTTTCAAACTTCTTAAGTTGTTGTTCTGCTCTCTCAAAACAGCTTAGATAGAATATCACATCTTCTACCATTCGTCAACAACTTTTTTCATTTTTTCAAAATCTTTTAAGTTGTTGCTCTGCTCTCTTGGACAGCTTTGATAGGATATCATACTGTATTTTGAAAGTCAAGCCCTCTTTTCATTTTTTTCGCCTTCTTATAAGCCCTCTTTTCATTTTTTTCGCCTTCTATGACTTCATCTTCTGAGACCATAACATTCCTTGCAATCATTATGTAAATAAGATATGATTAATATAGATATCACACTGCGCATTTCCGGTGATTTTCACCCAAACACACCGGTTCTAAAAGGAGGACGTTTTCTTACCATGAACAGTCATTTATTAAAGCAGCATACAGAATACACCAAAAATCATATTAAAGATACATTTATAAACCTTTATGAAAAAAACGGTCTGGAAAAGCTCACTGTCAGTGAAATCTGCAAATCCTGCAACATTTCCCGCCCCGTCTTCTACAATTACTTTAATGACAAATATGATCTGTTGGAAGATATTGAATCAGAGCTTCTTGACAACATTCAGCAATTAAACGCTAAAATGCCGGAAACCCCTTTTTCAAACAATGAAACAACAATCCCGAAATGGCGCGAAACCGCACGTTATATCAGTGATCACAGAAATTATATCCGACCGCTCATCTGCACACCCGGTGACCCATTGTTCGTCCATAAATGGAATAAATTAATACGTACTGATATGCTGAAACGTCTTCAATTTGAAAAACTGCCCGCAGCCCGCCAAAATATTATTGCCTATGCTATGGCCTCTGCCACAATTGGTCTCTATGAATACTGGCTGCAATATGAACCGGATTTATCCTCTGATAAAATTGCTGAAATAGGCAGTCAGCTTTTATGGAGCTCGATTTACAAATTTAAAAAAACTGTGGATTGACCGTTTTCACAATACACATTGTATAAATAAGTATATCTTAAATTTTTTTGATACCCGAATGCAAAATAACAGCCGTCAGTTTTAACCCGAAAGCTGACGGCTGTTTACTTATTATTCATGCTATCCTGTTATTATTTTTTTGCTGCTTTGCAGTCCTTTATGCCAACCCCGGAAATGCAATAAACAGAATCACAGCTGCGATGGCTGCAATAACCGGGAAAAATACAGATGCAAGAAACATCGGCAAATATCCCTCTTTATGCTTAATATTAGCCATTCCCAAAGCAACTACGATCATGCCGTTCCAAGGCAGTGTTTCAAATGTAAGACATGCAATTGAACAAATACGATGCACAGCTGTTGCTTCTGCAGCAATACCCAGGGTACCGGTCTGCTGAATTAAAGCAGTGATAAAAATCGGGATAATAATTCCCAAACCGGCCGGCGGCGAGCTGGTCAGCGCAACTAATATAAACACCGCAATCAAAACAATAATATATGGTTTCAGACAGAAATCAAACGGGAAAATATCCATATCATATCGATTGTATAAAAGCATTCCGTAACCATCACCTGCTGCAACCTGCAGATCAAGAATCTGATCTTCCGACATATTTTCAAGACTGGTATGTTTTGAATTTGTAAATCCATATTCCCATGGCTCCCTGATCCACTGGAATCTCTTATGTGACCCCGGTGCCCAAAGATAATATCCCTTTTCCATATTTGACCAGAACCAGTCAATCATTTCTGAAGTCACGCCCGGCAGGAAATGCTCGCCTTCAATACAAATGACCCAATCCTTATATTTCGGATTCATGCCAATATCCGGCCAATCAATTTTTGGCATTTCAAGTCTTTCCCATTTTGGATACGGTACTTTAAACTGTCCAAAAGGACGGCTTGACTGACCCCCGGTTGCTACATACGTTTGAAATTTGTTTTCCATAATTGCTTTCTCCTTTTCGCATTTTATTAATTTGTAATTGTTCAGAGCCAGGTAAAATTTCATAAAACAGGTGCAAAAACCCTTGCATTTTAAAGTCGTTTTTAAGACTGTTTTGAAATTTTATCGGGAGGTCGGCTCTGAATGATTACCTTGATTTCATTCTAAACAACTTTCTACGATTTAAGAAGTACACAACATCTTCCGATGTAAGCAGGTTTTACATACCGGTTTCAAACTGTAAACTGCATTTACAAATAAGATGAATTTGTAAAGTAATTTTCCATACAATAATAAAAGACCTTCCGATACAGAAAATATCCATATCCGAAGGTCTTATCAATGACATCTTATCAATGACAAGTAGCCGGCACAGCGGCTCCTGTTTCCTGCTATTTTACGGGATCAGGTTGCCTGCCGCCTTATACATACCGTACCATTCTTCTCTTGTGAGAGATATTTCAGAGCCTGCTGCCGCGTCAATGACTCTCTGTTTATTTGTTGTGCCCAGAATCACCTGCATATTGGCAGGATGGCGTAAAATCCACGCCGCAACAATAGCAGTATCTGTGACATCATACTTTTTTGCCAGCCCATGAATGTACCGGTTTAATTCCCCGTAATTTTCCATATCTCCTAAAAACGTACCGAGGAAAAGATACTTCTCTTCATATGGCGGCACCATTTTATTGGACTTCTGGAACGGAGACCATGTCTGAATCGTCATATCCTTTAAACGGCAGTATTCAAGAACACTGCCTTCAAAGTTAATACTCTGTTTTGTTTTCATATTTACAGTCATACCGCTGTCAACCATCGGTGTATGTGCCGGTCCGAACTGAAGCTGATTAAAAACAAGCTTCTGATTTATATACTTCTGAAGCAGTTCAACCTGCATCGGATTATGATTTGAAACACCGAAATAGCGCACTTTTCCCGAACTGTGCAGTTCATCGAAAGCTTCGGCAACCTCCTCCGGCTCCATCAGCGTATCCGGACGGTGCAGCAATAAAACATCCAGATATTCTGTTTTTAACCTTTTTAATGATTCATTAACCGATGCAATAATATGTTCTTTAGAAAAATCATAATATCCCTGTCTGATACCGCATTTACTCTGAATAATCATTTTTTCCCGCAAAGCCGGGTTCATCCCGATACATTCCGAAAAATAGCTTTCGCATGCGCCGCCGCCGTAAATATCCGCATGGTCAAAAAAGTTGATACCCACTTCCATGGCTGTACGCACCAGGTCCTCCACCGCCTTTGGCTCCAGTTCTTTAATACGCATACAGCCAAGCACCAGGTTTGATGCTTTTAAATCCGTATTTTTAATATCCAGCATTTTCATTTACAAAATCCTCCCTTATGTAAAAATCTAAATCTTTTAAAATCCAATCAGCCCCGGTACAGCCATCTCACAACTTTAAGTCACGGATGGGTAGATACCGGATCACAGCATGCAGATACCGGGTCACAGCATGGCACCGATATTTTTAATAATGCCAAGTAAATAATTATGATTATAGATAAATGTTAAAATCTGATTTTCATTGATCTGCCTGAATGCTTCTATCCCCCATTCTGTCGTACAGAATATTGTAATAATGATAAAAAGCACCCATATGCCGGCAATACCGTTGATCATACCCAAAATCAGGCCTCCAAGTCTGTTTAACCCGCCAATGACCGGCAGATCCGCTATTCCGTCCAGAAGCAGTCCGATAATCCTAAGAACAATATACCCGATAATAAATACAAGTATGTAAGATACGACATTAATGATCAGCATACAAATATAATTGGCCATATACTGCGTAAATTTGTCGATGCCGAGCGCTTCATAAATATGGCTGTTGTTATTTTCAATCAGTCCTTTTTTAATTTCTTCCGGGAACGGCAGCTGATTAATCGTATCAATCTGTCCGGAAATCTGATCGGTCGTTTCCTCTTCGATTTCTAAAGTGATTGCTCCTTGTACCTTGCCGCACATCTGCTCATAAAATGGTGTTGTTTTTAAAAATTTAGCAGCATAAGGACCGCCATACGCCGCAATCACTAATGATGCAATTAATGCAAAAGTTGAAAACACTGTCCGGATCAGACCTTTCCGGAGCCCGTTTAAAGCTCCGAAAAGGAAAATCACTGCAGTTATGATTAAAACAATGTTCATAAAAGTCCTTTCTGTAAGTATCATAAGTGACAAATATCCTGCTGTACATCTGATGCCGCCGGCACTGCTTACATATCATCCCGTTACTTCAGCTTAATCTCCTTGATTGTATTGTCATCAATGACGATATATTCATTCTTCGTTTTTTTCGGCAGGAGACTGTTGATGCGGCTCTCAAAAGTATATCTGAATTTTTCCTTGCCGCTGTACTCGAACATCACACATTCATTTTCGTTATACATAATAATCTCGTCATTGGAACATTCGACAGAATGATAATCAAAATTGAAATCCTTATCCAGATACAATTTTCCCGCATTTGTATATACCAACATTTTATATCTGAAATTTGCATCTTCGCTGCGCCCCGAACCTTCAGCTGTTTCTGCGGAAGTCTGGTTCAATGACGGGTACACGCCGTCTGTTGTCTCCATCTCCGTCTCAGTATCGTCCGGGCTGCCTGTCGGTATTGAATAATCTACTGTTTCAGAAATAGATTCGCCCAGCAATGTAAAGACATTTCCGGAAACCGTAGGCACTGCCGTCTGTGATTCTGTACTGCCGTCACTTTGTATTGCTGCGCTGCCGTCACTCTGCATTGCTACGCTGCCGTCACTCTGCATTGCTGTGCTGTCATCACTCTGCATTGCTGCGCCGGTTCCGTTCTGCAATTGTGTATCGTCTTCGTTCCGACTCTCTGCAGCGCTTTCGCTCTGACCTGTTCCGGTGCCATCCTGCAAAGCATCCGCCCCTTCATTTTTGAATACGAAGCCTATATACTGCTCATTGAAGAAAATACTTTTAATGTCATTATCAAACACTTTCTCCAGTACGACTTCCGGTTCTGATTCCTTCATGGAATAAATCTCAAATCCTTTTTCCCCGAATGCAACCAGGGTATTGTTATTAATGAAATCTATTTTAGGGAAAATTTCCGAATAACTGTATGTACCTACAACGTTATCGCCATTCTGTCCGGTTTTGCCAAACTTGTAAAATACAATCTGTGTCGTCACATCGCCGTTGCTTACCACAAGATAACTGACAGCCAGTTTTGTTCCGTCCTGTGATAATGCGATATCCACCGGATAGCCTGTTTTACTGATTGTTGCCTTGATTTTTACAAGGTCCGCACCGGTAGCATCATATAAATTAATATAGTTGTCATTGGAATCGGATAAAACAGCCGCCACAACACCCTGTGTGGCAATTTCCACACCGGTAATCGGGTACAGCGCATTAATAACCGCAATCTGTCCTGCCTGATTAAATATTCGTATCTGATTGGAGCCGACATCACCGATAGCCATATAATCACCGCATGCAGCAACCTGTGCATTTGACATTTCAAAAGTCTGATTCCAGAGCAGCTTGCCGTTCTTATCTGTATAAGAAGCGCCGTCTTTACTATATCGGATCAGGCCGTCACCGATAACCTGATAGTTTACGGAAACATCATCATTTTTGTCAATGACCTGTGTCACTTCAAAGGTCTTATAGCCAAAGTTCATTTTTATCAGGCCTATGGCGCCGATAACGATAAACAATGCTATGCCGCAGTAAATAATCAGCCATCTCCGCGCCTTTTTATCTCCGGCCTGTACATTCTCTACAAAATTGTCTCTTTTTAATTTTATTCGATCAAACATCTGCACATCTCTCTCTTTTTCTGTTGAATACACCGCATCCTGTATGTGATATCATTCTGAAGCATCACATTCGGAGCAGTTCATGTTTAATCCAGAACTGCTCTTTTCTCTGTCCTGAATCTGATGCTTTACTTATGAATTATAACACATTTTTCCGGATTGACACTATTTATTTTATAAAGATTTCCTTAATATCAA
>JALEHN010000101.1 GCA_022770525.1 Clostridiales bacterium | reverse complement strand
GCGTAGGATATATATCCCGAACGTTCAAATACCGTAATTTCTGCATTTTCATCTAATCTGCGAATGCGCGCAGCTGCAGTTGCCCCGCCTGCCACACCGCCTACAATCAATACTTTCATATTACCGTTCCACCTTTCCTGTGTAGGAAGAAATTCCTCCAATATTTATTACATTTGTATAACCCATGCGTTTCAGCGCATTGACTGCCTGGCTGCTGCGGGAACCGGAATAGCAATAGACAAATAAAGGTGTCTCTTTTGTTTTGACCACTGATGTAACCTTATCTATTGTCTGCAGTGGAACATTTTTACTTTTCGGAACATGTCCTTCTTTATATTCCTGTGGTGTACGCACATCCAGCAAAACAGCTCCTGAAACAGATTGATACTCTTTTATGCCCTCATTGATATCTTTTTGTTTGAACATATCGAAAAATCCCATATTGATGACCCTCCTTGACTTTGTTATTTTAGTATACAGGATTTCAACTTTTCTTTCTGTGATGATATCACAATGTGAGAAAAATAGATATCCCCGATCATTTACCGCAAGCGTATGATAGGATTCTGTAAAAAAATAGTTATAACAGAGTAAAGAAACTACTGATGACAAAATTCCATCTTGTTTCTTTATGTTAAGTATAGCACACGCAGTTTGTTTTTCAATCCCGGGAAACAGTACCCCTGTTAATCTTCCGGCCATTCTTCGTAATCTGCTTCATTTATTCTGTGAACCGTAACTTTCTTCATAAATGCACTTTGTGCCGCACCGAGGCCGTTGAGCGGCGCAAACCCGGCCGTTGGTTTGTGCCATATGCAATAAAAAAAGCGGAAGATGGTTTTGCTGTTTTTGCTGACCATTTTCCGCTTGATTTAACGTCTCCGGAAGGATTTGAACCTACTTGCCCTTATACGGTTTGTGCAAATAACAATAAATGCTTCCGGGTGCCTGTTTGTTATCACACCCTCTTTCAGGTTCATCCCCCAAACAAGTCATCCCTCAAAATAACATTTTGAACGATTCCCGAATATTTACTCTGCTTATATCCATTTCCACAGACTAATGTTATGTGAATAGCCTCTTTTGCATTCGTTGCTTTCTGAAGCCGTGCCATCCTATTCCGGATTTTTTCATACTCATCAGCATCCAATGAATACGCTTCGTTTGTAAACTTCATTTCGCAGAGGTTAATTACACCGTCTTTTCTTTTGATAACCAAGTCGATTTGAGCTCCCTTTTCAGACTCACCACTTCTCCAGACAAACTCATTTGTTTCAATTCCGCTTATTCCGAGTGTTGCCTTAATCTGATTAATATGATTCAGGCATACAATTTCAAAAGAATTTCCCCTCCACGAATGATAACCCGGCGTGTTAATATACTCATTCCATGAATCAAACTTTTTATTTTTTATGAACCTGATACTAAAAAGTGTAAACGAATCAATCAGCTGGTAAAACGACTCTCCCTCTCCTTTCGTGAAATTGCTGAATTTACGGATAAAACCGCACTCTTCCAATTCACGCAGGTCCTTTGTCAGAACAGATCCGCCTCCAATTTCTTTTTCTTTTGAAAGCTTGGCTCTTGTCAGACCGTCTCTGTTTCTTGCCAACGTTTCAAGTATAGCCATATGTTTTTCCGGCTTATCATACAATGAGTAAAAAAGATTGTAATACTCATCGTGAAGGTAACCATAATCCTTAAAGCACAGTTCATTAATATTCTGTGCAAGGCTAAGACGTGAATCTAAAAGATTCAGATAATGTGGTATGCCACCGAAAACCATATAGCTTTCAATCATCTGACATCTTGTCATGACTATATCATTAAGTGCAAACAATGCTTCACATTCTGCCAATGAGAATGGTGCAAGGTGAATGCGTCTTGTTATTCTGTTATGAAATCCTTTTTTGTCAGTGAGAAGGTTCGTAATAATCCATGATGTTGCAGAGCCGCAGGCAATCAGCAGCAGATCCTCCTGCGCTGATGCCCAGCTGTTCCAAAAGTAATCAAGCGCACTTTTAAAATCAGATCTGGCAGTGTCCATCCATGGAAGTTCATCAAGGAATATCACCCTTTTATTATTAATAGGCTCGCGGTATACTTTGTCACTTTCAAGAAGTTCCCTCAAACGTGCAAATGCTTCAAACCAATCTCTGGGAATACTTTTATCCTTATGTCCATATGCATTCAAACTGGCATGAAAAGCACGTAACTGTCCCTTTGTCTTTTCATCCGACAGGCCTGTCGTATAAAAAGAAAACTGTTTATTAAAATATTCTCGAATCAGATACGTCTTTCCCACTCTTCTTCTTCCGTAAACAGCGACAAATTCCGGTCTCTTTGACATCAGACACTGCATCAGGCTATCCTTTTCCCGTTTTCTGCCAATAATTTTCATAATTGCACCTTTCTATCTTTCTATCATAAATCGCCAAGAAGCATTTATAACCCATTATTTTGGCGTTTTATATGCTATATTTATATTATATATCGCCATTTCATGTTTTTCAAGTATCACTTCATTCGATTTATCCGCTCTTGCCCCCTTTGTCACACCTTTGCCGGTCCCCACAAAGTTCTATAGAAATGATAGATTTCCATCGACATATAAATAGAATATTGGCATATGGCAACTCGAAATATTTTTTATTATTTTTCTTGTTATTTCAGGCTTTCCTCAATATTTTCGAGTGGAAATCGAGTTTTTATCGAGTTTCACTCGATTTCACATATCTGCTTGAACGCCCTGCTCCAACTAATTGAATCAAAGATTCTCCCTTTTGAAGAACTTTTTCAAAATCTAATATATTCATCGAATCACCTCTTTTCTTCGTATCTCCTGCGATAATAATCCATTGCCCGATATTCTATAACATCCTTCATCTGCTCCCCAAAAGCAGGTTGAAGAATAACTTCTGTCAAATCATCCCTAAGTGCCAAAGCCGATCCTTGTTTCTTTACAAAGAACCCTTTTCCTGACTCTTGCAAAAAATGTACCGGCATCTGAAGAATCTTTTTAATATGGTCTTTATCTGAAATGCCACAGTACTTTTCGTATGTAATTCCTTTGTCCAGATCTTTCCAATTAGTACCCGTCGAAAAGAATTCTTTCCAGCTGACCAGCAATTCCTCCTCAGAAACCTGGCAGCGAACATTGCCATGATTATAAAATGCCATCAATACAGGCATTTTATAAACCTTTGACATATTTGTATTTTCAATCAGGCTGATAAACTCTCTGCCTATTCCATTAAAAAGCAGGTTCTCCGCCTCCGTGAGTTCTCCCAATTCCTTTCGAAAATCAAGATATCGCTTAAAAGGGTTATCCTTCGAATGAGTCATCGCAATACGATAAATATCATCATCCATATATGTAAATAAATCTATTCTGGATGGAATTCTCCCAAGAAGTTCCTTCACGCGATAATACTCATTTCTAATCTGATCTCTTACCTTCAGATGCTTTTTATCCATTTCAGAAAAGAGATCTATGAGCTTCATATCAAAATCGATTAAACAATCATCCGGAAACTCAGATCGATCCGCCGGATTATAATATTCCTTTTCTCCCGGTGTTCTACCTGTCAGTAAGAATCTCACACGCCCGGCTTTTTCGTAATTTCCGATAAAATCCAGCACATTAAGGTATTCCTTGCCTTTACTGCGTCGAAGGCCACGCCCGAGTTGTTGTAAAAACACAATAGGAGATTCCGTCGGTCTCAGAAACATAACCATGTCTACCGATGTAATATCTACGCCCTCGTTAAACATGTCCACAGAAAAAATCACTCTGATTTCTCCGTTTTTCAGTTTTTCAATAGCTTTTCCCCGTTCTTCTGAGTATGCCCCATTTGCATTACTATAAACCGCTGCAGAAGGAATTCCTCTTTCACAAAACTCCTTTGCCATTTCCTCCGCATGTGCTCTGGAACAGCAAAATCCCAGGGCTCTTTTAGATCCGTATTTGCAATAATACTTGTATATCAAATCATGACGATGCACATTTCCTATGTATGTTTCGTTCAGTTCCTTTTCATTATATCTGCCCCTGACCAAATGCAGACTGGAATAGTCCGTATCATCATAAATGCCGTAATAATGAAACGGCACAAGCATTCCTTTATTGATGGCATCCTTCAATGAGATTTCATAAGGAACATTATAATCACAGATCTCATAGATATTTCTGCCATCCATACGTTCCGGTGTGGCAGTCAGACCAAGTAAAAACTGCGGCTTGAAATACTCAACAATTCTTTGATACTGCTCATTGACTGCGTGGTGAAACTCATCAATCACCAAATATTGAAAATAGTCCGGAGCAAAATACTCTTCTGAAAGATACTCACTTCTTCCTAAAGTTGCTACAGAGGCGAAAACAACGGACTTGTCTGTACTTTTTTCTTCCCCTGTAAAAAATCCATAATCTTCTGAATTTCTGACATTTTTAAAGGAAACAGCAGCTTGCTTCAGTATTTCTTCCCTATGGGCAACAAACAAAACCCGTTCAAAACTTTTTGAATCAAACGCTGCCAGATATGTCTTGCCCACACCGGTTGCAGCTTGCACCAATGCCCTTTTTGCCCCCTCTGCTCTGGTATCCTCCAGAGCACAAAGAGCCTCAATCTGTGCACCTCTCGGCTCGTACATCAATCGAACCTTTGTATCTTCTGACGTATTCTCCTCATTCTGATATGAAGACTCATACCGTTCCAAATCTTTTGCCACCGCCGGGCGATGCCAGTTCCTAGAGTATCTTTTCAATTCTTCATCGTCAATGATTATCGAATGATGTTCAAACAACTCCTCAAAGACCTTATAAAACTTCTCATAATTTTTCGGATCAGAGTTACTGCTAAAACGATAATTCCACTCAATACCGGATGTCAATGCACTTCTGGAAATATTTGACGAGCCAATATAGATTTCACTATGTCCTGCATAATGAAAAATGTATGCCTTAGGATGAAAAGATCTTTCCTTTTCATCATAAAAACGCATATCGACTCTGGATCCGAGTTTTTTCTTGAGAAGATATAAGGCAGATGGCTGTGTAATGCCTAAATAATTACCTGTGAGGATTCTGATACCGGCACCTCTCTTTAAGGCATTACTCAGCTCCTTCAGAAGCATTTTTACACCGGATTCCATCAAAAAAGATACAATGATATCAACACTGTCTGCCTTCTTTAAACTTTGAATCAGCTGATAGTACAGTTGCCTCGTGCGATCGCTTCCACCCGTCATGACATCCGTGGACCAGACTTCTTGCATCATCATCTCCGTCTCTGATATATGACTCAGATTTTCTGCAGCATCAGATTGAGCCATTTTTCCTCACCCCTTCCCGGTCTGACATCACCGGTAATCCAGCTTTCAACTATTATTATTTCCGGTACTTCTTTTATAAAATCCCGAAAAGCGTCTTCTGTAAAATCGACAAAATATCGACCGTTTCGTTCTCCTTCAAAGTCACCATACTTAAATGATGTGTAAATAATTCCGGCGTCCTTTAATGCAGCACACATCTTTCGCATAACCGATAATAATTCATTTTTTGGCAGATGCAGGATGGATGAACAGGCCCATATGCCATCGTAGATATTTGTTTCGTCAAGTTCCTGAAAAAGCATTTGTTTCACTTCGATACCCGTAAATGCACTTGCCAGACGGCAAATTTCTGCTGATCCGTCAGTTGCCGTTACATGGTATCCCTTCTCCAGAAAAAATCTGGTATCACGACCGGAGCCACATCCAAAATCCAGAATAGAAGCATTTTTACTCAACTGCTGCAGGAATCGTTCCTGCGCCAGATGCATATCTGCGTTCTGTGTATTCTCTACGAAATTATCTGCGTTAAGATTGTAATAAGCAATTGTATTGTCCATATACTCCCCCTCTATAAAATAGCACAATGATACATCACGCCTTCCACCTTTCCTGTATAAGAAAAAAATCTCTCCCATCAGATACATTGTACCTGACAGGAGAGATAAATGCAAATGTGACCATTCACTTTATTTCTTTTTGCCTGAATTTGAACAGTGATATTTTATCTTGCAGAACGTTTTTTCTTTTTGATATAAACGCCTGAAACAGTCATCAGACCGCCGCTGACAACAAGAAGCGCAATCCACAATGCGATATGGCTGTTATCTCCGGTCTTCGGAGCATTTACTGCTGCCGCTTTCTTATTAACGGTAAATG
>JALEHN010000094.1 GCA_022770525.1 Clostridiales bacterium | reverse complement strand
TATTAATTCATCATCTGTTAATTCGTCCATAGACTCATTTTTGTACATATAGAAAATATTTTGAAGTTCTGTGATTGTTTCAGCATAATTTTCCTGTTCAATAAAATCTGAATCACAAAAAGCAAAAATTAGTTTTTCCAGAATGCCGCTGCCAAATTCGACTCTTTGCTGCTCGGCCAGGCATTCTTTTCGTCGTAAAATCAGTTCCTTAATATCACCGTCTGTCAGAGTTAATCCGAATCTGCAGGTGTAATCATTTGTTTTTTTAATTGCTTCCATTTGTTTTTGCTCCGAAAAGAGCGTCATCAAAAAATCATCCATGTATAATACCTCCTCCTGATATACATGTAAGGTTAAGCGCCCAATCACCGGTTGGGACTTATTCTTTCTAATATAGTTTAGAGATTATACATCCTGAAAAGGTAAAGGACAAGTCTTGAAAAAATGGCCATTTTGTGGTAATATAAGCATGTAAAAAAAGAGAAAAGGAACCTGTCAGACTATCATAGTGTGATATGCTCCCCGCAAAGAAAGCTGCAAAGAAAGACCCTGTTATTGCGCTTAGAACTGAATAAACTAAAAATACAGGCTCCGATCAAAACATATGGCCGGAGCCTGTATTTTAATGATAAAACATTGATAGACATGTGTGTGAAACTGCCTGCAGACAGGGAAGATCTTTTAAAAGTGTCCGGTGTCGGTGCCAGTAAACTGGAAAAGTACGGAGAGAGATTTCTTGATGCGATTCAGATGTTTCTGAGTACCAGGACATAAAAAATGCAGGATGGCTTGCCTTGCTTGAAGAAAAATAACCCCGGAGCGATCGTTTCGGGGTACTATTTTTTTAAAATTATTATGATGAAATCTATTTGACGCGCGTCAAATAAAAATGTATAATTATAAGGCTAAAAACATTAAATCCGGAGGTGAGAAGAATGCAGCAGAAAGTAATTGTAGAAAAGCAGGATCTTAAATATCTTAAATGGTCCCATGCAAGAAATTCCAGTGGTACAGCCGGAACATTTTTAAAATCCCAGTCGGTGATATCCGGAGAAAAAATATATTATAAATTATCCAATTTTGACAGTGAAAAGGGAATTGTTGGTCATGAATGTGTGAATGAAATCATTGTTGATCGGCTGCTTACCATTTTGGGGGTAGAACATTTGGAATATCAGCTTATACATGCAGATATAGAAATGGATGGAAAAGTCTATGATACATGGTTGTGTGCATCAAAGGATTTTAAGCAGAGGGGAGAAACAAAATCTGCACTGGATAATTATTATCAAATTAATAAAAAAACGAATGAATCCCATTATGAGTTTTGTGTTAATCACGGGTGGCAAAAATACATTGATACTATGGTGGCGGTAGATTATTTGATATTAAATAGAGATCGTCACGGTGCTAATATAGAGGTGCTTCGAAACGGACGAAAACATACCATAAGGATTGCACCGTTATTTGATCATGGTCTGTCTTTCCTGTGTTCTTGTTATAGTGAGGAGCAAATAAAAAAGTTTGATATATTGGAGGATAAGCCATGTCAGAATTTTATTGGCAGCCGTTCAACTTTTGAAAATCTGAGTCTTATTGAAAATAAAAAGGCTGTTTTTAAAGCAGAATTAAAGTTGCAAGATAAAGAAATAATATTTGAAGATTTGTCTGATGTACTGTCGGAAACACATTTGAGTAAGATATGGGATATGCTTTGGGCAAGGTGGTGTGAATATGAAAAGTTATGCAATTTATGATGAAGAACTGGATAGGGTATCAGCTATTGGTTATCTGGTTTATTATGAAAAGGCAGAAAGCTTTATCATAGAACTATGTGAAGATTTAGATGAATGGGATGCGCCGTTATTGTTTCAGGGATTAGTCAGAAAAGGTATATATACTGTTTCACAGGAGATTAGTCTTATGTGGGTGAAGGAAAGGGTGATTCCAAGTGGGAGACAAAATATTGGCAGTATTCTTAAAAACCATAAGATGAAACAATATAGCGAGATGGCACTGCTGAGTTTATCTAAGGGAAAATGTTCCCAGGATAGCTGCTATATTGAGGAGATATCAGAAACGGAGATTCCGGAAAATATTAAGGCCAGAATGAGAAAGAATGTATGTGAATGTTTTGCAACAGGAGATAAGCAGCTCATATGTATGTTTAAAGATAATACTGTAAGAAAGGTGAATCTTACCAAGCTTGTTGATAAATATAAAGATATTTCGTATGTCTTGAAGAATAGAGAATTACTTGATAGTGTCAAAGTGGGGGCTGGTGGTTACAGTGTTATTTTTAATGAGTCTATCGAGATCCAGTCTTCTGATTTGAGAGGCATTGGTCTGTTATTGCCTTTGACAGCAAATGACTTTTCTGATTTTGTATGCAAGAATGTAGTAGATACAACCAAAGCTTGTGATATGTTACAGTGTTCGAGACAGAATTTAGCCTATTTGGTTAAGGAGGAGAAAATTAAGCCGATTATTTATGGGACAAAAGAAAATATTTATTTAAAAGGGGAAATTGAAAGGATGATGAATGAGTAAGAAGAACACACATTAGTATAATCAAAAGACACAAAAAAATGCCGGGAAATAGTCAGCCAATGTATTCTTGTTTTGATAAGCGCATAAAATTCCTCCGTTTACAGATACTAATTCCAGAAAAGGAAAAGTACAGTAGACGGAGGAATTTTTATATGAAAGCAACAGGAATTGTACGTCGTATAGATGATCTTGGAAGGGTTGTTGTACCGAAAGAAATCAGGCGGACGCTTCATATCAGAGAAGGTGACCCGCTGGAAATTTTCACGGATCGTGAGGGCGGTATTGTTTTAAGAAAATACTCACCCATCGGAGAATTGAGCGGTTTTGCTAAACAATATGCGGAAGCACTGGCACAGGCCAGCGGTCATATTGTCAGTATCACAGACAGAGATCAGCATATTGCAGTATCCGGCCATGGCAGAAAGGAACTGCTTGGAAAGCCTGTCAGTGAGACGCTGGAAAAGACCATCGGGCAGCGCAGCGCTGTTTGCTGCCAGTCAAAGGACAAGGCATTTGTGCCGCTTTTACAGGATGAAGATATGGATTTCAAAGCCCAGGTCATTTATCCGATTATTGCGGAAGGTGATGCTGTCGGTTCGGTGATTATCACAAGCCGCAATGAAGGTGTGAAAATGGGTGAGGTCGAACAAAAGCTAGCCAGTGCGGCGGCAAGCTTTCTCGGCCGCCAGATGGAGCAGTAGGACGAATAGAGGATAATCCGAAGCTGTTTATGACAACAGCGAAGTTTATGTCAGATGGAGCAGCTAAAAGGAATAGAGGGCATATCAAAATGAACGGACAAACGGCAGATTGGGCAAAAAAAGTGCCCGGGGAAGCTGCCGGTTGGGACTTTTCACGGAGATAGGCTCTCTTTTTTTTGAAAAAATGTACTGTATTTTACTTTGTGATTTGATATAATGGGGGACGAAGTATAAACGGAGGTTATTGATGATGGAAAATAAAATGAATATTGCGGTGATTTTCGGCGGTCAGTCTTCGGAACATGAAGTTTCATGTGTTTCCGTACAGACGATTGTCAGAGCTATGGATAAAGAAAAATATGTGCCTGTGATGATTGGTATCACAAAAGAAGGGCATTGGGTCTATGTGGAAAATATTGAGGATATTGCAAGCGGAAAATGGCGCGAAAGTAAAGTATCCGCTGTGCTGTCTCCGGATGCTACAGAAAAGTGTCTGATTTTAATGGAAGGCGATCAGTTAAGAAAAATTCATATCGATGTGGCTTATCCTGCCCTTCACGGAAAGTTTGGCGAAGACGGAACCATTCAGGGACTGTTTGAGCTGGCACAGATTCCTTATGTCGGATGCGGTGTACTGGCTTCTTCGGTTTCTATGGATAAGGTATACACAAAAATCATCGTTGACCGGTTAAATATCCGTCAGGCGCAGTATGTCGTTATCACACATCTGGATATGGCCAGTGAACAGCACTGCATCGATAAGGTGGAGGCAAAGCTTGCATATCCTGTGTTTGTTAAACCGTCAAAGGCGGGATCTTCATGCGGTGTCAGCAAAGCATCAGACAGAGAAGAACTGGTTCGCGCATTAAAAGAAGCCATATTATTTGACAGCAAGATTCTCGTTGAAGAAAATATTACGGGACGTGAAATTGAATGCGCGGTACTTGGCGGCGATGTGCCTGAAGCTTCAAATGTCGGTGAAATACTGGCTGCGGAAACATTTTATTCATATGATGCAAAATACAATAATCCGGATTCTAAAACAGAGCTGCGGCCGGAATTTCCGGAAGGTAAAATGGAGGAAGTACGAAAAGATGCCGTTGAGATATTTAAAGCCGTTGATGGCTTTGGACTGTCAAGAGTAGACTTTTTCCTTGAAAACGGTACAAATGAGGTTGTATTTAATGAAATAAATACGCTTCCGGGCTTTACCCCGATCAGCATGTATCCGATGCTCTGGGAAGATAAGGGCGTATCGAAAACAGAACTTGTGGATCGCCTGATCCGTCTTGCTTTTGAAAGAAAATAAAAATCATTGTACAGGAAGATAAAACAACATATTTAATGACGTTTCCGCAATATCCGGAAAACGGGTAACAGGAAATCATAGAGAGAGGGTGTTTGGAAATGACAAAAGACGTGATTTTATCCATAAGCGGTGTTCAGTTCGAAGTTAATGATGAGCCGACAGAAGTCATCACCGGTGCGGATTATTATTTTAAAAATGGCAGACATTTTGTTACATATGAGGAAACTGTGCCGGAAACCGGTGAAACCGTGAAAAATCTTATTAAAATCGATGATCAAAGGGTCGATGTAATTAAGCACGGTCCTCAGAGCGTGCATATGGTTTTTGAAAAGGATAAAAAAAATGTGACCTGCTACAATACGCCATTCGGCAGTTTGTTTATAGGTATTCATACGCTTCAGATGCAGCACAGTGAAGATGAGTTAAACATTAACACGCAGATCGGATATTCACTGGAAATCAATGATGCACATGTATCTGACTGCAGGATTTCACTGAATATTAAATCTAAAGAAGATAAGTCTTTTCATCTGCAGTAAAATTTTCAGAGGATACGCCACACCCCATTTTATCTGGACGAAAAGCCATTTTGTGAGGTCAGTAAAATTTTCAGAGGATACGCCACACCGATGATATGTGAAGCATTTTGGAGACTGGCTCTGAATAGTCATGCAAAATTATCAAAAATGGCTTAAATTTTCAGTCAATCTATGATATAATGTCCACAGGCATAGACAAAAGTCGTGTTATTTGAGCAGAGCAGGAGGTAGGTATATGAAAGGGAATTTAATTATAGCCTTAAACAGACAGTATGGCAGCGGAGGAAAAGAAGTCGGGGTTAAGCTGGCAAAGTCATTGGGCATTAAGATTTATGACAGTGAAATTCCGGAACTGGCAGCAAAGAAAAGCGGTATCAGGAAAGACTATTTCGAAAAGGTCGATGAAAAACCGACGGACAGCTTTTTATATGCGTTGGCTATGAATACTTTCTCGATGACAAGTACGATGAACCCATTGGATCATGCCCTTTCAAATGACAGGCTGTTTAATATACAGGCAGAAGTTATCCGTGAGCTGGCAGCAAAAGAGTCGTTTGTGCTGATCGGACGGTGCGGAGAGTATATTCTCAGAGATGAACCAAACTGTATCCGCATTTATATATGTGCTCCGATTGAAAAACGTGTGGAGAGAATCAGCAAACTGTACAATATTTCTGAAAAAGAAGCTTTAAAGAAAATTAATTCTGCTGATAAAAAGAGGGAAAGCTATTACGGATATTATGCGGGAAAAGACTGGAGTGCCTGCAGCAGTTATGAATTATCTGTAGATACAAGTGTTCTTGGCACCGATAAAGCGGCACAGTTAATCAAAAATTATATAGAATTGAGAAATTGTCAGTAAAAATTAGGAAAATAGCCGAAAATGACAAAGATTGATAATTTTTTAACTTGATGATATTCCATTTTTAAAACAGATGGTTTATAATTGAGAAAAATGAAAATATGCAGCTGCCAAAAGCAGGCATTGATTCAGCAGAAAGCTTAACGCAGCTACAAAATATTATAAAATTTTTCAAAGGAAAATGGAGGAAATAAAATGTTAGTATCAGCAAAAGACATGTTGCAGAAAGCAAAAGCAGGTCATTACGCAGTAGGACAGTTCAATATTAATAACCTTGAATGGACAAAATCTATTCTTTTAACAGCTCAGGAATTAAATTCCCCTGTTATTTTAGGTGTGTCTGAAGGTGCAGGAAAGTACATGGCAGGATATAAGACTGTTGTCGGCATGGTTAATGGTATGCTGGAAGAATTAAACATCACTGTTCCTGTAGCACTCCATCTTGATCATGGCAGCTATGACGGATGTCTTAAGTGTGTAGAAGCAGGATTTTCTTCAATCATGTTTGACGGTTCACATTACCCGATCGAAGAAAACGTTGCAAAAACAAAAGAACTTGTAAAAATCTGCGCAGAAAAAGGCATGTCTCTTGAAGCTGAAGTTGGTTCTATCGGCGGCGAAGAAGACGGCGTTGTTGGTATGGGTGAATGTGCGGATCCTCAGGAATGTAAAGCTATTGCTGACCTTGGCGTGACAATGCTTGCAGCAGGTATCGGCAACATTCACGGCAAATATCCTGAAAACTGGCAGGGACTCAGCTTTGAAACACTGGATGCTGTACAGGCACTGACAGGTGATATGCCTCTTGTACTTCATGGCGGTACAGGTATTCCGGAAGATATGATTAAAAAAGCAATCAGTCTTGGCGTTGCAAAAATCAATGTGAATACAGAATGTCAGCTTTCATTTGCTGCAGCAACACGTAAATATATCGAAGAAGGCAAAGATCTTCAGGGCAAAGGCTTTGACCCTCGTAAACTTCTTGCACCTGGCGCTGAAGCAATCAAAGCAACAGTTAAAGAAAAAATGGAGCTTTTCGGTTCTGTAGGCAAAGCGTGAGCAGTACCTGCTAACAGTATTTATTAATTAAGAACTTATACCCTGCACAGTCAGTGTTATGCATTTTATCCACGAAGGTGTTATAAAATCAATATGACTGTGCAGGGTCATTTTTATAAAGGACAGATGTGTAATGAATAGTTATTCTTTAAGCCAATGGGTTTTGTTTTTTTATATCTATTGCTTTTTTGGCTGGTGCTTTGAATCGGCTTATGTATCAATTAAGGAGAGGCATTTTGTCAACAGAGGCTTCTTAAGACTGCCGATGCTGCCGATATACGGTTCCGGTGCGCTGGCAATACTCGTTGTGACAATCCCTGTGCGGACGAACCTTGTATTCGTCTATGTTCTTGGAACATTGTCGGCGACTTTGCTGGAGCTTGTGACAGGTGCGGCAATGGAAGCAATTTTTAAAATGCGTTACTGGGATTACTCCGACCAGAAGTTTAACTATAAAGGCTATATTTGTCTGTCGTCTTCGATTGCATGGGGCTTTCTTGCCATTTTGCTGACAGAGTTTATTCATAAGCCGATTGAGCAGTTTGTACTTAATGTGAATGTTGCCCTGAAGTGGAGCCTCTTAGGTGTTATTACTGTATTGTTTGTCAGTGACCTTGTCGGATCTGTCAAGGCAGCATGGGATTTAAGAAAACTTCTGGAGCAGCTGGAAAAACTGAAGGAAAAGACAGAGGAACTGGAACAAAAACTGGAACAGCAGAAAGAAAAGATTGCGGAATCCGTGGCAGAACAGAAAGAAAAACTGGCAGAATCCGTGGCAGAACAGAAGGAGAGAATCGCAGAATCCGTGGCAGAACAGAAAGAGAGGATCACGGAGTCTGTGGCAGAACAGAAGGAGAGAATCGCAGAATCTGTGGCGGAGCAGAAAGAAAAGCTTGCAGTGCAAAAGGAACGTTTGGCAAGGAAAAAAGAGCAGCTTGGTCAGCGTATAGCAGAATTGCCGACATATATGAGTGAAACAGGGAATGATGATTATGACAGTGTTTCGGAGAGAATGCGAAAGGAAATCGAGAATCTGTGGGAAGAACGCAGAACGTACATGGAAAAAACAAATTTCCTTATGCGTTCACAGTTAAGAGGCAATCCAAACGCAAAATCCAAAAAGTTTGGTCATGCTTTAGCTGATCTGAAAGAAAAGGCAAAACAAAAAAGAGAGAAGAAAGAAGCGTAGATGATGAAAGAAGTCAAAACAAATGCCATGCGGTTTCTGGATAAAAAGAAAATACCGTATGAAGTGATTCAATACGAATGTGACGAATTTACAGATGGTATAGCTGTTGCCGATAAATGCGGTATTCCTTATGAGCAGTCCTATAAAACACTTGTTACTGTGGGAAAAAGTAAGAATTATTTTGTGTTTGTTATTCCAATCGCACAGGAACTTGATTTAAAAAAAGCAGCCAGGGCTGTCGGAGAAAAAGCTGTGGAGATGATCCACGTGAAGGATATTCTTGGCATTACAGGGTATATTCGGGGAGGCTGCAGCCCCCTTGGTATGAAGAAACAGTTTAAGACAGTCATTGATGCAAGCGCCGGCGATTTTGATACAATAGTAATCAGCGGCGGGCGGATCGGTTCATCGCTGCGGATTTCTCCGAAACAGCTGGCAGAAGTCATCCGTGCGGACTTTGAACATGTATGCAGGGACAATGGATGAGAACTAAAGCAGTCATAAGTGTTATTACAAATATTGTGAAAAATTTGTTAAAATGAAGGCAAAAAAGGTGATAGTTTCATAAAAGTAATTATTGACAAAGTAAAGGAATCGGGGTATCATTAGGAATAACCTTATTCTAATGGAAATACAGGTGAAGTGAAAAAATTATTTTTGAAATTTTTAAATTTACTTTTTTCATTTTGCCGCAAGGAGGAATTTATTATGAAATTGAAGAAAATCTTAAGCTTATGCCTTGCCGGTGCTATGGTTCTTTCATTGGCAGCATGCGGCTCAAAAGATTCCGGCAGCAGTGATAATGCATCAGCAGATAATGGTGCACAGGCATCTTCAGATGCACAGGTATTTAAGATCGGCAGTATCGGACCGACAACAGGCGGTGCGGCTATTTACGGCAACGCTGTTAAATCTGCCATTGAAATTGCAGTTGATGAAGTGAATGCTGCAGGCGGTATCAACGGATACCAGGTTGAATGCAACTTCCAGGATGATGAGCATGACGCAGAAAAATCTGTCAATGCTTACAACACATTAAAAGACTGGGGTATGCAGATTCTTGTAGGTACAGTTACAAGTAAACCTTGTGAAGCTGTTGTTGAAAAAACAAGCGCTGACAATATGTTCCAGATTACACCGTCAGCAACATCTGTAAATTCAATCCAGCATGAAAACGCATTCCGTATGTGTTTCTCAGACCCTAACCAGGGTACTGAATCAGCAAACTACATTGCTGATAACAGCCTTGCAACAAAGATTTCTGTAATCTACGACAGCTCAGATACATATTCATCAGGTATCTACACACAGTTTGCCGCAACAGCAAAAGAAAGAGGCCTGGAGATCGTTACAGCTGACGCTTTCACAGCAGACAGCAACACAGACTTCTCTGTACAGATCCAGAAAGCAAAAGATGCAGGCGCAGATCTTTTATTCCTGCCTATCTATTATTCACAGGCAGCGCTGATTCTTCAGCAGGCAGACAAGATCGGCTATGATCCGGTATTCTTCGGCGTTGACGGTATGGATGGTATCCTCAGTGTTGAAAACTTCGACACAACACTGGCAGAAGGCCTGATCTTCCTTACACCGTTTGCTGCAACAGCAGAAGATGATCTGACACAGAATTTTGTTAAAGCATATGAAGCAAAATGCGGCGAAACACCAAACCAGTTTGCTGCAGACGCTTACGATTGTGTATATGTTCTGAAGATGGCCATTGAAAAAGCAGGCGTTACACCGGATATGAGCGTTTCAGATATTTGTGAAGCATTAAAACCGGTGATGGGCGAGATTTCCTATACAGGTCTTACAGGACAGGATATCAGCTGGACAGCTGAAGGTGAACCTTCAAAAGCACCAATCGTTGTTAAAATCGTCAATGGTGCGTATGAACTTCAGTAATCGTAAACACCTGGATCTGTAAAAGCGGATCCGGATATAAATAAACGACCCAAACAGGGGCTGCCTTAATGGGCAGCCCTTTGACGTTATACAAATTTCCGGCAGTATTCCTTAAGATTTTTGGTTTGATATACGAAAGATTTATGATATACTATTTACGATAAATTAAGAGGCGAAGAGGTGTTTATATGAGTTTCATATCCTATTTGATTAACGGCGTCAGCCTGGGCAGCGTATATGCAATTATCGCACTTGGATATACAATGGTATACGGTATTGCAAAGATGCTGAATTTTGCCCACGGCGATGTTATTATGGTGGGCGGATATGTTGTATTTACAACAGTCAGTACATGGGGAATGCCGCCGATTGCGGGGCTGATTATTTCCGTATGTGTTTGTACGATTCTCGGTATGGTGATTGAAAGAGTGGCTTACAAGCCTCTTAGAAATGCAACACCCCTGGCAGTTTTGATTACGGCAATCGGTGTCAGTTATCTTCTGCAGAATATTGCATTACTTATTTTTTCAGCCAGTCCGAAGTCTTTTACATCAATTGTTACAATTCCGGCGCTTTCACTGGCAGGCGGTCAGATTATTGTTTCGGGAGAGACAATTGTCACAATCATTTCCTGTGTTGTTATTATGATCGCATTAATGCTGTTTATTCGTAAGACAAAAGCCGGACAGGCTATGCTTGCGGTATCAGAGGACCGCGGCGCGGCCACACTGATGGGTGTCAATGTCAACGGGACAATCGCTCTGACATTTGCCATCGGCTCAGGTCTTGCGGCAATTGCGGGTGTTTTGCTTTGTTCGGCATATCCGACACTGACACCTTATACAGGTGCCATGCCGGGCATCAAGGCTTTCGTTGCAGCTGTTTTCGGCGGTATCGGTTCAATCCCGGGCGCTTTCATCGGCGGCATCTTACTGGGTGTCATTGAGAACCTTGCAAAGGCTTATATATCATCGCAGATGGCCGATGCCATTGTGTTTGCAGTGCTGATCGTTGTCCTTTTAGTCAGACCTACAGGTATTCTTGGTAAGAAAATGAATGAGAAAGTGTAGGTGAATATGATGAAGAAGAATATGAAAAAGACAATAAGCAAAAATGTAAAAAGCAATATCATCACGTTCGGTATTGCGGCTGCGGCATTTATTTTTGTTCAGATATTGATAGCGACAGGCAGCCTGTCAAGCCTGATGCAGGGGCTGATGGTACCGTTATGTACATATGTGATTTTGGCGGTATCTTTGAACCTGACAGTCGGTATCCTTGGGGAGCTGAGCCTTGGTCATGCGGGATTTATGTGTGTCGGTGCATTTGCCAGCGCCTTCTTTTCACGCTGTGTTGAAGATACGATGACAAACAGCCTTGTCCGTTTTATCCTTGCACTGCTCATTGGTGCGGTGGCTGCCGCAATCTTTGGCGTGATCATCGGTATTCCTGTACTGAGACTTCGCGGTGACTACCTGGCCATCGTTACACTGGCATTTGGTGAGATCATTAAAAATATCGTCAATGTTATGTATGTGGGCCGTGACAGCAATGGTTTTCATTTTTCGATGAAAGATGCGGTATCGATGGATATGGAGCCTGACGGCGATATTATTATTAACGGCGCCCAGGGTATCAACGGTATTCCTAATGATTCTACATTTATTATCGGTTTTATACTTGTTATTATCACGTTGATTATCGTTATCAACCTTGTCAATTCCAGAACAGGACGCGCGGTTATGGCGATCAGAGATAACCGTATTGCTGCGGAATCTGTCGGTATCAATATTACAAAATATAAAATGATGGCATTTGTTATCTCTGCGGCGCTTGCAGGTATCGGCGGTGTTCTTTATGCGCATAACCTGTCAACACTGACAGCACTTCCGAAAAACTTCGGTTACAACATGTCCATTATGATTCTTGTGTTTGTTGTTCTTGGCGGTATCGGCAGCATCAGAGGTTCCATGATCTCTGCGGTGATTCTGACACTGCTGCCTGAGCTTTTGCGCGGTCTCAATGATTATCGTATGTTGATCTATGCGATCGTTCTGATTTTGATGATGCTGTTTAACTGGAGTCCTAAAGCAAAGGAACTCCGCAGCCGTTTTTCACTGAAAAATCTGTTTGCTAAAAATAAAAGTGCGAAGGAGGCTGAATAATCATGGCATTACTTGATGTACAAAATCTTGGTATTTCCTTCGGCGGTCTGAAAGCGGTTGATGGTTTTCATGTATCCATTGAGAAAGGTGAACTTTATGGACTGATCGGACCTAACGGTGCCGGAAAAACGACAGTATTCAATATGCTGACCGGTGTTTATAAACCGGACAATGGTGTGATTACTCTTGACGGTACAAATATTACCGGAAAGAAAACCATTGATATCAATAAAGAAGGTGTTGCCCGTACTTTCCAGAATATCCGTCTTTTTAAGGCGATGTCCGTATTGGATAATGTCAAAGTGGGTCTCCATAATCATTATAAATATTCAACGGGTACCGGGATATTGCGTCTGCCAAAGTATTTTAAAATTGAGAAAGAGATGAATGAGCGGGCGATGGAGCTGTTAAAGGTATTTAATCTTGAGGGCGAAGCGGATTATCTTGCATCGAATCTGCCTTATGGCAAGCAGCGTAAGTTGGAGATCGCAAGAGCACTTGCCACAGATCCTAAGCTGCTGCTTTTGGATGAACCCGCTGCGGGTATGAATCCAAATGAGACGAAAGAGCTGATGGATACCATTCAGTTTGTCCGTGAGCATTTTGACATGACGATATTGCTGATTGAACATGATATGAAGCTTGTGTCCGGCATATGCGAGCGTCTGACAGTGCTGAATTTCGGCCAGGTACTGGCTGAAGGCAAGACAAGCGATGTTTTAAATGACCCGCAGGTTATTACTGCATATCTTGGTGAATAGGAGGAAAAAACTGATGGCAATGCTTGAAGTAAAAAATCTTGAAGTCAATTATGGCGTCATTAAGGCCATTAAGGGTATTTCCTTTGAGGTCAATGAAGGTGAGGTTATTGCGCTGATCGGTGCCAACGGTGCCGGTAAAACAACGATTCTTCATACAGTGACAGGGCTGATTCCGTCAAAAGCCGGACAGATTATATTTGAAGGTAAAGATATCACAAAGGTTCCGGGTTATAAGCTTGTCGGCATGGGCATTGCCCATGTGCCTGAAGGAAGACGTGTGTTTTCACAGCTTTCCGTGTATCAGAACCTGAAAATGGGTGCCTACACAAGATCAGATAAAAATGAAATCGAGGAATCACTTCAGATGATCTACAAACGTTTCCCTCGTCTTGAGGAACGTAAAAACCAGCTGGCAGGAACATTGTCCGGCGGTGAACAGCAGATGCTTGCCATGGGGCGCGCACTGATGAGCAAACCGAGAATTATGCTGATGGACGAGCCGTCCATGGGTCTGTCACCGATTTATGTGAATGAGATCTTTGATATTATTAAAGAAGTCAGTGCCGGCGGCACGACAGTGCTTCTTGTTGAACAGAACGCAAAGAAAGCGTTGTCAATTGCGGACCGTGCTTATGTTCTTGAAACCGGAAAGATTTCTTTAAGCGGAGATGCGGATGTACTGATGAATGATGATTCTGTAAAGAAAGCATACCTTGGTGAATAAATCATACAACTTTAAAAAATATTTGTTTAAAGATGCTTATGTGATGATCAAATATATCTAAGGACAGGGGGTTTCTTAAATGAAGAATATTGTAATTACGATTGCAAGGCAGTATGGCAGCGGAGGTAAAACAATCGGTGAGATGCTGGCAAAGGATCTGGGGTTTGAGTGCTACAGCAGAGAGATTCTTAAGATGGCTTCCGATGACAGCGGTATTAATGAGCAGCTGTTTGCGAAAGCTGATGAGAAGCTTAAGAACCGTTTCTTTAAAATGCCGAAAAAAGTTTATGACGGCGGACTGATTTCACCGGACAGTGATGACTTTGTTTCTGATGATAACCTGTTCAATTATCAGGCAAAAATTATAAAAAATCTGGCAGAAACGAAAAACTGTGTGATCATCGGCCGATGTGCGGATTTCGTTCTTAAGGATTATGATAATGTCGCCAGTGTCTTTGTTCACGCACCGGCTGAATTTAATCTTGCCAGGGCTATGGAACGAAACAGTCTTACGGAAAAGGAAATGCAGCGCTATATCGAAAAGACTGATAAGTACAGGGGCGACTATTACAGATATTATACAGGCCATGAGTGGGACGACGCAAAGAACTATGACCTGTGTCTGGACAGCAGCAAGCTTGGGTTTGAGGGCTGTATGGAAGCTATCAAATCATATCTGAAAGTACGATTTAAAGATTTTGAATTTTAAATGAAATGAACCGGCAGCAGCCTGTGATTTTGGACTGTCCTGTCCGGAAAAAATGAAAACGTACAAGGGCGTACATTAAAAAATGACAATAGGCCGACAGTTTGTTGGCCTATTCGTTATGTAAAACACATTAGGAGGAATGACGGTGAGAGATTCAAAGCGTCCGGTAATACGGGGCATCAAGGCCGGATTACCTATTGGTCTCGGATATTTTCCGGTATCGTTTACATTTGGCTTCCTGACTGTGGCAGGAGGACTGCCGGTCTGGGTCGGTGTTTTAATTTCTTTAACGAATCTGACAAGTGCGGGGCAGTTTGCGGGACTTAATCTGATTCTTGCAGGTGCGGGCTATGTGGAGGTAGCATTGACGACTTTCGTCATTAATCTCAGATATCTTCTGATGTCATTGTCCCTTTCACAAAAAATTGAACAGAAAACACCGGTATGGAAGCGTATGATCATGGCGTTTGGTATTACGGACGAGACGTTTGTGGTGGCCTCTATGGAGAAACCGCCGGTTAAAGCGGGATATATGTTTGGCTTAATCCTTCTGCCGATTATCGGATGGGATCTTGGAACATTGTTGGGCGGATGTATTTCCGGATTTTTGCCGGAGGCTTTGCAAAAAGCAATGGGCATTGCCATCTATGCGATGTTTATTGCGCTGATTGTACCGGCAGCAAGAGGGTCACGTAAGATTTTTGTAATTATTCTTGTATCCGTGGTGCTGACCTGCATTATGCGATATGTACCTGTTCTTTCGGGTATTTCATCGGGATTCAGAATTATTATCGCAACGGTTTTAGCATCGGCACTGGGTGCGTGGCTGTATCCGAAAGAAGAGGAGGAAGATGGCGAAAATGACTAGAGTTGTAATATGCGTGTTTTTGATGGCGCTTGTGACCTATATTCCGAGAGTGCTGCCCATCACGATTTTCAGAAAGAAAATTAAATCAAAATTTGTCCGGTCGTTTCTTGACTACACGCCGTATGCAGTCCTGGGGGCACTGACATTTCCGGATATTTTCTACTCAACGGGTCATACGATATCGGCCGTGGCAGGTGCAGCGGCTGCCATTGTCCTTGGCTATTTTAAGCGGAGCCTTGTGGAGGTTGCGGTAGCGGCAATTATTGTTGTTTATTTAGTGGAGGTGTTCATATGAGCAAGATGCTGATTGTTATAGATATGCAAAATGATTTTGTAAGCGGTGCCCTCGGCACAGAGGAAGCAAAGCAGATTGTGCCGAAGGTGATTGATAAGATCAAGAATTTTAAGGGGCAGGTACTCTATACAAGAGATACCCACGAAGATGATTATCTTGATACTCAGGAAGGACAAAATCTGCCGGTGCCACACTGTATTTACGGTACTGATGGCTGGTCGCTTGTACCTGAAATTGATGCCATGGCGAAAGCAAATAACAGCCTGATTTTTGACAAGCCGACCTTTGGCTCACTGGCGCTGGCCGGCTGTCTAAATGGTATTCATAAGGTTGCAAAGATTGATGAACTGGAGCTTGTCGGCTTGTGTACGGATATATGCGTCATTTCTAATGCATTGCTTTTGAAAGCAACAATGCCGGATGTAAAAATCACGGTTGATGCGGCCTGCTGTGCGGGCGTGACTAAAGAGAGCCATAAAAATGCACTGGAAGCCATGAAAATGTGTCAGGTCAATGTGATGAATGAAGAATAAAAGGCATTTTTAACCCGTTAATCTGATTTTTGCAATGATGTATCAAAAATCAGCCCCGTTTTAAAGAACGGACATAGGTTTTTTCTTCTTTGGACACTCTAAGTGATTCACATATTTTCTGAAGCGATTTATTGTATGTAAAATCATCAAGATGGTTATTGTGAAGAAATGCGTCTGTTTTTTCTTTATATTTGATGTAGCAGACAGAGATGGTCCATGCCACAGCCATTTTAACATAGTAGCCTTCGTGATGTATGTTGTCCATGATACCAAGAATTTCATCAATGTAATCATCGGTCATATAATGTGACAGAAGGACGATCACAGCAAAACGGATTTCAAATTCCCTATCGGAAGCCAGATACTGTCTGACAACGGGCAGAAAGGCTTCCCTTTCTTTTTGTATAAACTTCATTGATGAAACCGGTGAATCACAGACGGCCCAGTTGTCAATATGCTTTACATAAGTGTGAATATAGGGCAGACGTTCTTTAAGAGGAAGCTTAATCAGAGAAAGAACATAGCCGTAAAGCATAGTCTCCTCCGCGAATTCAAACTGAGCATTGTTAAAGAAACTCTGCCAGTCACCGGAAGCAATCTCTTTTGCAAAAGCCCGCAGCTTTGGCATGCGGATGCCTAAAATATTGTCTGAACCGGGACAGAGATTTTTGTGGAAATTTTTATAATCCGTATCAGCCATGGATAAAAGTATTTGACGTACGTCAAATACTTTTGCGTTTAACGTTCCCATCGTCCGCTGGCACCGCACGGCAGTACAAGGCCGTTTGAGGAAACCGGAAGACCGACTTCATCGGAGTTTACATGCCCGCCGAATTTGGAAGCCACTTCTGTGGACAGCATATAGGTCAGCACAGCCGGCTGAAGCCCTGTTGTATAGGAATTGATCAGGAAAAACAGCGGATTGCCGCACAATACTTTTGTACAAAGCTGAATGAACGGATAAATGGATTCTTCAATCTTCCATATTTCCCCTTTTGGTCCGCGGCCGTAAGAAGGCGGGTCCATGATCACGGCATCGTATTTATTGCCGCGGCGAATCTCTCTTTCTACAAACTTCACACAGTCATCAACGATCCAGCGTATAGAAGTGTCCGGTACGCCTGAAGCTTTGGCATTTTCTTTGGCCCATGTGACCATACCTTTGGAGGCGTCCACATGGGTGACAAAAGCGCCGGCTTTGGCTGCAGCGCATGAGGCGCCGCCGGTATAGGCGAACAGATTCAGTACCTTGATCTGTTTGCTGCTGTTTTTTGAAAATTCATTTTTAATCAGGTTTGAAAACCAGTCCCAGTTGGCTGCCTGCTCGGGAAACAATCCTGTATGCTTAAAAGAAAATGGTTTCAGATGAAACCGGAGACCAAGATGGTCGTAATTGATGGTCCATTGCTCGGGCAGGTCAAAAAATTCCCACTGGCCGCCGCCTTTATTGCTGCGGTGATAGTGGCCGTTCATTTTTTTCCAACCGTTATCTTTTTTTGGTGTGTTCCAGATGACCTGCGGGTCAGGACGCACAAGTATATACTGACCCCATCTCTCAAGCTTTTCACCTGCGGAGGTATCAATGACTTCATAATCTTTCCAGTGATTTGCTGTCCACATGTTTAATTCCTCGATTCTTTAAAATATATGGCCGTACAGAACTGATATATGGCTGTACAGTCATTTATATATGGTTGTACAGTCATTAATATATGGTTGTACCGTAAATTTCTGTAATATAGTGCATGCCGTTCTATTTGTCAGCGTTTATCATATCACAGCTGTATAACAATTGGCAATAATAATCTGAAAATCAGCCGAAACTTAATCGAACAGGCGGCTCATGGCGTGATCACCGATCATATACAATTCATGAAGTGCACGGGTGATGGCGACATAAAGAAGTTTGGCTTCTTTTTGATTCATACCGTAGTGTTCGTCATCGGGTTTCCATAGAATGACCGCATCAAATTCCAGACCTTTGGTCATTGATACAGGCAGAACCATCACACCGTTTTTAAACTGCTGTGTATCTGTTCCTTCTATATTTAATAAACAGGATACTTCAGCTGCTTCTTTTTCAGTACGGCAGATAACAGCAATAGTTTCGAATGCCTTTGCTTTGACATCAGCGATAATATTTTGTAAAGTCTGTAACAACTGATGGCTTTCTGTGATCATCTTTTGAACAGGGCGTCCATGACGGATGACCGGCTGGATTTTGTAACTTCCCTGGGAGGCTTTTTCAAGAACTTTTCCGGCGCACTCAGATATTTCAATGGTATTTCGGTAGCTTTTAGAAAGAAGGCAAAAACTGTCGCCGTCGCTGCAAAAAATGGATTCTCTTAAAGTGTTCCAGTCATTTAAGCCGGTTTCAAAATGGATATTCTGGGATACATCGCCCATAATTGTAAAATAACAGTCCGGCAGCATTTTTTTTAACGTATAATAAATGATTTCGCCGAAATCCTGAGCTTCGTCAATGATAATCTGGCTGAATTGTGCATCGGGTTTTTTCATGAGAATACGGTTGTGGATAAGTCCCATGGCGGCTGTGTCATAAATATCAAGATGACCTTTTTTGACTTCGCTGCAGTCAAGATTTTGCCCTGTCAGAAATTCTGTATAAATCTGCAGAGCTGTCCATTTTTTATTTTCCGAGTGAAAATATTTTTTATACTGTTTAAGCTTATCTTTTCTTTTTTCGGGATCCCATTCAGAACACATCGATTTAATTTTCAGTCCGATGCGTTCATTCAGCAGTTTTTCCAGCTGATACAGGGAAAGCTGTGGATTGAGTATACGTGTTTCTTCCATATTGGATGATGTAAGAATAGTGCCGATCTCATCATCAATCACCGAATCAAGGATGAGATTTTGATTCATCCATTCCGTCAGGAAAGTTTCAAGCGCTTTTGCAAAGTCCAGTTTGTTGCGAACGCTTGCGCCCGATCTTTCGGATACGATTTTATATTTTTTTAGCCATGTTTTACCCATGAGGTAGGGGATGAATTTGTCTATCCGCATCTGATGGACATGCCGGACATCCAGTTCAGGAAGACCGCTGCTGATATAGTTAAGAAGCATGTCGCTGCTTCCGACGATACAGAATTCCGAAGGCTTATACTTATGGGCATAGTTATAAAGTATGTAGGATATGCGGTGAAGGGCCACCGTTGTTTTTCCGCTGCCGGCGACACCCTGAACAATGATATTTTTAAACGGAATGTCACGGATAATCACATTTTGCTCTTTTTGTATTGTAGCAATAATTTCCCCCAGTACAGCTTCTTTATGCTGGGAAAGATATTTGACAAGCAGGTCGTCACTGGCGGCGGTGTCATCATCATAAAAACCAAGCAGCCGGTCATCGTCGATATCATAGGTGCGCTTTTTGTTCAGGCAGATATCAATGGGTGTACTTCCGGGAACATCGTAGCTTCCTTTCCCAAGCTCGTTTTCATAGTAGACGCTTGTGACCGGAGAACGCCAGTCAACGATAATCACCTCGGTCATGTTGCGGACAACTTCGTTTTTACCGATATAGCAGGATTCTTTCATATGATAAGTTTCATCATCATAATCAATGCGTCCGAAATAAGCCTTGTGAAGCGCAGCTTTATTTTTTCTCACAGCATTTTTTGTGCTTTCAAGAATGCTCATGCCGGCCAGCAGCTGACCGTAGGCGTCACCTTCACCTTTACGCACGCTTTGAAAAAGATTTGTCACTTCTCTCTGATAGTCTTGTTCCTTCTTTTCGTAATAAGAAATATTGTTTTTGACAATTGAAATGGTATCTTTCAGATGATTTTCTTCCATAATAAAATCAGAAGAAGTATTTTGTTTGTTTGCCATATTGTATCCCTCACTTTTCTCAAATTTTCCAAAAATCTGAAGCAGGCATCATACTCAGGCAAATGACACCCTCCAGTTTCAGGTATAAGACACCGAAGTCTGTGAAAAAGAACTTCAATGTATCCTATTTATAGCAAATAAATTAAAGAAGTACTAGACTTATATTTAAAAATGTGGTATGCTGTATATCGTAACTGTGGAAAAAAATAATTGTATACACGATTTGAAAAAACATAAGAAATATTCTGATTATTATCTGAAAAGATAACGACCCCGGTACAATCCAATTTAAATAACCGAAACAAATTGGTATTTAACATGGTTATACTTGAAGATGAAGGGACTTTGGACAAAACTTACAAAGAAATGATAAAAACTTCGTAAAGTTTGTATGAAATTATTTTTTTAAAAATCAAGAAAAAACTTGCATTAAGCAAAGAAATAGTGTATACTAAGCAAGGTTGTGACATTGATAGCAATGAAGCGTGAGGTTGCCGCAGGATTTTGCGGGTGTTCCGTGGAGCGAATGTCAAGTTAATTAAACTGGCGACAAGTCACTGTACAAAGTAGAAATCTGTAGTTGGAAAACAAGATTGCGTGTGAGAACGTTTAGGACACACACGGTAGAGTGTACAGTCACCACTTGTCGTACTGATTCAAAAGTGCGAAAAGGAGGCGGCTTTTTTTATGGCAAGTCAAGTAATGAGAATTACGCTGAAAGCGTATGACCACAAATTAATCGATCAGGGTGCTAATAAGATCATCGAAACTGTAAAGAAAACAGGCTCAAAGGTAAGTGGACCAGTTCCTCTTCCTACAAAGAAAGAAGTTGTTACAATTCTTAGAGCTGTACACAAGGACAAAGATTCCAGAGAACAGTTCGAACAGAGAACACATAAGAGACTGATCGACATCATTACACCGACACAGAAAACTGTAGAAGCATTATCAAGACTTGAAATGCCTGCAGGTGTGTACATCGACATCAAGATGAAACAGAAATAATTAAAAAGAAAATATCCTAAGGCTATTGGGTTTATATAAAGCACTCAATACATCTAGGATGAACGCGAAGCGTTCCGCTGTAGATTAAAACAGGAGGTGCATTCTTAGAATGAAGAAAGCGATTTTAACAACAAAGGTCGGCATGACCCAGATTTTCAACGAAGACGGAGTTCTTACTCCGGTTACAGTTCTTCAGGCTGGTCCTTGTGTAGTTACACAGGTTAAGACAGTTGAGAACGATGGTTACAGCGCAGTTCAGGTTGGTTTTGGTGAGATCAGAGAAAAACTCCTTAACAAACCACAGAAAGGACATTTCGCAAAAGCAGGCGTTGAACCTAAGAGATATGTAAGAGAGTTCAGATTAGAAGATGCAGAAAGCTACACAGTAGGTCAGGAAATCAAAGCTGATGTTTTTGTAGCAGGCGACAAAATCGATGCAACTGCAAAATCAAAAGGTAAAGGATTCCAGGGTGCAATTAAGAGACATGGCCAGTCCAGAGGACCTATGGCTCACGGTTCCAAATATCACAGACATGCAGGTTCTAACGGATCAGCAACAACTCCGGGCCGCGTATTCAAAGGCAAACACATGCCGGGACATATGGGCGCAGTAAGAGTTACAGTTCAGAACCTTGAAGTTGTCAGAGTAGACGCTGATAAAAACCTTATTCTGGTTAAAGGTGCAGTACCGGGACCTAAAAAATCTTTAGTAATGATCAAGGAATCAACTAAAGCTTGATTGCTTTAAGGAAGGAGGACATACAGATGGCAAAAGTATCTGTTTATAATATTGAAGGCAGCCAGGTAGGCGAAATCGAATTAAATGACAGCGTATTTGGTGTTGAAGTGAATGAACATCTTTTACACATGGCTGTTGTAGCTCAGCTTGCTGCTAAACGTCAGGGCACACAGAGTGCTAAGACACGTTCAGAAGTATCCGGCGGCGGAAAGAAACCTTGGAGACAGAAAGGTACAGGCCACGCAAGACAGGGTTCAACAAGAGCTCCACAGTGGACAGGCGGCGGCGTTGTATTTGCTCCGAAGCCGAGAGTATATACAATTAAGTTAAACAAAAAAGAAAGAAGACTTGCACTTAAGTCTGCTTTAACATCAAGAGTCAATGAAAACAAACTGATCGTTCTTGATTCATTGAACATGGAAGAAGTTAAAACAAAGAAATTCAAAGCTGTTATGGATAACCTTAAAGTTTCAAAAGCTCTCGTTGTTATGGCTGAAAAGAACGAAAACGTTATTTTATCAGCACGCAACATTCCGTCAGTGAAGACAGCTTTGACAAATACAATCAACGTATACGACATCTTGAAATATGACACAGTTGTTGTCACAAAAGATGCTGTGAATGCAATCCAGGAGGTGTACGCATAATGGCTGATTTAAAATATTATGACGTTATTCTTAAACCGGTTGTTACAGAAAAGAGCATGAATGCCATGGCTGAGAAAAAAGTTGTTTTCTATGTACACCCGGAAGCTACAAAGAATCAGATCAAAGAAGCTGTTGAAAAAATGTTCGAAGGCGCAAAGGTTGAAAAAGTTAACACAATGAACCTTGACGGCAAGAACAGAAGACGCGGTATGACATACGGCAAGACAGCAAAGAGAAAGAAAGCTATCGTTAAACTGACAGCAGACAGCAAGGATATCGAAATTTTCCAGGGTCTGTAATTAAAAACCAATTAACCATATACGCAGAGTAAGCGTGACAATAAATCGTAGATTTGAAAGGAGTGACTATAATGGGTATCAAAACATTTAACCCATATACACCTTCCAGAAGACATATGACCAGCTCAGATTTTGCTGAGATTACAAAATCTGCACCGGAGAAATCACTGGTAGTTTCATTAAAGAAAAACGCAGGTCGTAACGCACAGGGAAAAATTACAGTTAGACACCACGGCGGCGGTGCTAAGAAAAAATATAGAATCATTGACTTCAAGAGAAATAAAGATGGTATTCCTGCTACAGTAAAGGCTATCGAATACGATCCGAACAGAACAGCAAATATCGCTTTAGTTTGCTATGCAGACGGCGAAAAGACATATATCCTTGCACCTAACGGATTAAAAGTAGGCCAGAAGATCATGAACGGTCCTGAAGCCGAAGTAAGAGTTGGTAACTGCTTACCACTTTCTGAAATTCCTGTTGGTACAATGATCCACAATATTGAGTTACACCCTGGCAAAGGCGGACAGCTTGTTCGTTCAGCAGGCAACGCAGCTCAGTTAATGGCTAAAGAAGGCAAATATGCAACACTTAGATTACCATCCGGCGAAATGAGAATGGTTCCGATCAACGGCAGAGCTACAATCGGCGAAGTTGGCAACGGTGACCATGAACTGATCAACATCGGTAAAGCAGGACGTAAACGTCACATGGGTATCAGACCTACAGTTCGCGGTTCTGTTATGAACCCTAATGACCATCCACACGGTGGTGGTGAAGGTCGCGCACCTATCGGTAGATCAGGCCCTATGACACCTTGGGGTAAACCGGCACTCGGTCTTAAGACTCGTAAGAAAAATAAGAAGTCTAACAAGATGATCGTAAGAAGACGCGATGGAAGCATTATTAAATAATTGAATCTAAGGAGGTTACTATAATGGCCAGATCACTTAAAAAAGGACCATTTGCAGATGCTCATTTACTTAAAAAAGTAGATGCGATGAACGCAGCAAACGACAAGTCAGTTATCAAAACTTGGTCACGTCGTTCAACAATCTTCCCACAAATGGTTGGACATACAATCGCAGTACATGATGGTAGAAAACATGTTCCTGTATATATTACAGAAGATATGGTTGGACATAAATTAGGTGAATTCGTTGCTACCAGAACTTACAGAGGTCACGGTAAAGACGAAAAGAAATCAAGACGGTAGTTCGGAAAGTTTGAAAGGAGGTTTAATCCATGGCTAAAGGACATAGAAGTCAGATCAAGAGAGAGAGAAATGCGAATAAAGATACAAGACCAAGCGCAAAGTTATCTTACGCAAGAGTTCCTGTTCAGAAAGCATGCTTCGTTCTTGATGCAATCAGAGGCAAGGATGTAAATACAGCACTGGCTATTTTGGCTTACAATCCAAGATACGCTTCAGGCGTTATAGAGAAATTATTAAAATCTGCAATCGCTAATGCAGAAAACAACAACGGTATGAACAAAGACAACCTTTATGTTGAGGAATGCTTTGCAAATAACGGACCTATCATGAAGAGAGTTAAACCAAGAGCACAGGGAAGAGCTTACAGAATCGAAAAGAGAATGAGCCATATCACAATCGTGCTCAATGAAAGATAAGGAGGAGAATCATGGGACAGAAAGTTAATCCTCACGGCTTAAGAGTCGGAATTATTAAGGATTGGGACTCTAAATGGTATGCTGAAGCTGATTTTGCAGATAACCTTGTTGAAGATTACAACATCAGAACATACCTTAAAAAGAGATTATATAACTCAGGTGTTTCAAGAATTGAAATCGAAAGAGCATCTGACAGACTTAAAGTGATTGTTCACACAGCTAAACCGGGCGTTGTTATCGGTAAAGGCGGTTCAGAAATCGAAAAAGTTAAAGCTGAAGTTGCTAAACTGACAAACAAAAAGCTTTTAATCGATATCAAAGAAGTAAAGAGACCGGACAGAGATGCACAGCTTGTTGCTGAAAACATCGCTGCTCAGCTTGAAAACCGTGTATCATTCAGACGTGCAATGAAATCTGCTATGCAGAGAACAATGCGTGCAGGCTGCAAAGGTATCAAGACAGCTGTTTCAGGTCGTCTTGGCGGCGCAGATATGGCTCGTACAGAGTTCTACAGCGAAGGTACTATTCCACTTCAGACATTGAGAGCAGATATCGACTACGGATTTGCAGAAGCTGATACAACATATGGTAAACTCGGTGTTAAAACATGGATTTACCATGGTGAAGTACTTCCAACTAAAGGTCATAAGGAAGGGAGCGATAAATAATGTTAATGCCTAAAAGAGTGAAACGTCGTAAACAGTTCCGCGGCTCTATGAGAGGAACTGCACAGCGTGGAAATAAAATCAACTATGGTGAATACGGTATCGTGGCTATGGAGCCAGGCTGGATCAAATCAAACCAGATTGAGGCAGCCCGTATCGCAATGACACGTTATATCAAACGTGGTGGTAAAGTTTGGATTAAAATTTTCCCTGACAAACCAGTAACTACAAAACCAGCTGAAACACGTATGGGTTCCGGTAAAGGAACACTTGAATACTGGGTAGCTGTTGTTAAACCGGGTCGCGTAATGTTCGAAATCGCCGGTGTATCAGAAGAAATCGCTAGAGAAGCGCTTCGTCTGGCAACACACAAGCTTCCAATCAAGTGTAAAGTTGTTTCTCGCGCAGATTTAGAAGGCGGTGATAACAGTGAAAACTAAGAATTATGTTAATGAATTGAAAGCTAAAACTGTTGAACAGTTAAATGATGAATTAGTAGGTGCTAAAAAGGAACTTTTCAACTTAAGATTCCAGAATGCTACTAATCAGTTAGATAATACAAGCAGAATCAAAGACGTTCGTAGAAATATTGCCAGAATTCAGACAGTCATCACTGAAAAGAAGGCAAACGCTGCTGAGTAATTAAAATGCCCGACTAGCTGGCAGAAAGGAGTATTATCGTGGAAGAAAGAAATCTTAGAAAAACAAGAGTTGGTGTTGTTGTAAGCGATAAAATGGATAAAACAATTACTGTTGCTATTCAGGACCGTGTAAAGCATCCTCTCTACAAAAAGATTGTCGATAGAACTTATAAATTAAAAGCTCATGATGAAAACAATGAGTGTAAAATTGGTGATAGAGTAAAAGTTATGGAAACAAGACCATTATC
>JALEHN010000050.1 GCA_022770525.1 Clostridiales bacterium | reverse complement strand
TATCCTGACGCATGGGGCGCATGGAGCGATTGTACAGTATCATCCAGTGATGACAGCATTATTAAAGTGGCAAAGAATTCCGATAAAACAGTGAATGTTGAGGCGCTGAAAAAGGGTTCCGCAAAAATTACTGTTAAGGCTTATGAACAAAAAGAAATTCAAGTGACTGTTTCAGCGGTAACAGCTGATAGCATTTCAAAAGATGTTAAGGTATTTAACCAGTCCGGTATTGCCATTGATGCGGATAACAAAATCCAAGCCGGAGAAAAGGCTGCGGTTAAAGTTAAACTCACCAATAATAAAAAAGGTACTGTGATCACAGATGGAAGCATGACCTTTACATTACAGAGACAGGAAGTTGATGCTGACACAGGTTCGCCAAAAGAAAGCTGGGAAGATGTTATTTCTTCATCAGCAGTCAGTGCTGGCAGCGACGGCTATTTTACATGGGATATTGGAAAAATTGCCGTATCCGGTAATTACCGCGTGAAATACAGTTATACGACAACCAGCGGCAAATATGATAATTTCGAAGGTGAAAAAGCATTCACAGTTGAAGGATTAGAAGGACAAAGCATTACAATCAGCCAGGAAAGCAAAAGCTTTGGTTATGATGATGCCGCAAAGAAAAATACAGTGAATTTTGAAGCTGTAGTTGCTGCCGATGCCAGTGATCTTGTTACTGATAAGGCAGAAGCCATTAAAGATGCAAAGTACTGGACAGTATCAGATTCAGCAGATATTTTGACAAATGAAACAGTGGAAGTCAGTGCCGTGACAGCAGAAGACGGTATGTATAAAGTTACAGGTACAGTGACATTTGGAACAAAAGCAGCCGGCAAGACTGATATAGTATTAGGTTATAAAGATTCAACAGATTATAATGCATTGGTATATGTACCTGCTGAAGACAAGATTTCTGTTGAAGTGACTAAGAAGACTTTGACAGTTGATACAATTGGTTTTGCAGATAACAGAATTTATGACGGTACGAAAGACATTAAACTTGGCAGTGTGACTTTGGGCGGCATTGTTAATAGTGATGCTGTATATGTTGAAACAGGTTCAAAGGTTTATACACTGGCAGACAGTAATGTGACTGTTGGCGGAGTTTCGTTAAATGTTGATGCGAAAAACGGCGGTACAGCGATGGTACTTACAGGTGCCAATGCCGGAAATTATGAGCTGGATCTTTCAAATATCGGTGATTTTAAATGTGATATCATTCCTGCAGTCATCAATGTAGATTTAAGCGGTTTGACAATTGAAAAGGACTATTATACTGAAAATCCTGATATTGAAGCCATTGTTAAGGCAAATGCAGCTAAAGTATTTTCCGGATTTATAAAGACAGATAATAAAGAAAATTTACTGAAAGCTATTACTGAAAGTTATATGCCGCAGTTTACAACGGAGGCGAACAAAGAATCCGGTGTTAATACATATGATATCAAAGCCTCAAATCCTGCAGGTGAAAAGCCGGAAGCATTAAATAACTATCAGTTTGACCTGTCAGGTACAGTTGTCGGTCAGCTGGTTATTAATGAGCGTGCGGTTTCTCTTGATGATTACAGCTTATCAACTAACAGCATTTACCCAGTAGACGGAAGAAAAACAAATATCTGGGTAAAGAAAAATACGACAAACAAAGAGCCGATTATTCCAAATGACGGTTCAGGCTATGATGCAGTTGTTTATTGTGATGCCAAGGGTAATGCAGAAGACCCTGATTTTACGGTTGCTTCAGGCAGTTTCTATTTTAAACTGAAAAACAGTGCAAATGGTTCATTATCAAAGGCAATGGAGATCACTTATACAACAGATGATAAAGTTTCAGCATCTGTTGAAGTTACAGCAAACAACGGAAAGAGTACTTCAGATAAAATTATCAGTGCACTGACACTGGGAATTTTTGGAAATAAAGATGACGCAAAAGCTGTTGTAGCCGGCAGTGATGATCAGAGCGGCATTGCATCTGTACAGTATGTTAAAACGTCATATGATGAAATTCAGCCAAAAACTGAAGAAGAAATCAAAGCACTTTTAGATGCAGAGACAGCTTGGCAGGGTGACAATAACGCAGATGCTAAAAATATTACATTTGAAGAAGGTCGTCAGATTATATTTGTTCGCGTCATTGATAATGTCGGCAACGTTCAGTATGCAGGTTCCAACGGTATTATCATCGACAGCCAGAAACCGGATTTTGTAAGTGCAGTTATCAAAAATTACCGTGAAAACGGTGTTTATAACGAAAATGTTACAATTTCCTATGAAGCGACAGATATTATTGAAGGCGTTGACAGCTTCTCAGGCGTTAAAGAAATTAAATACCAGGCATATTTAAATGGTGAGGCACAGACTGCTGACGGCTGGTCAGATACATTCTCAAGAGATTATGTCACAAGCGAAAAGACAGCTGCAGGTTTGAAAGCCAATGAAAATGCTGTGAAGTTCACAGGTGATTTTACAATTCCATATGAAGGTGTTGTATCAACAGATGCAGATGCAATTAACCATGTAACAGTTAAGATTACTGCGGTTGACTATGCAGGCAATGAATATACAGCCAATGACATTGAATTTGATTACGATGTGGCAGCACCGGTACTTACGGTTTCATTTGACGGCGAGCCAAAAAATGATAGTTACTTTAATGCTGACCGTACTGTAACTGTTCTTGTGACAGATGCATATTTTAAACGCAGCAGCTATGGCAGTGCCTTATTTACAGGCACAGATCTTGCAAGCCCAGCTGAGGGCTATGAAAGCGGCTGGAAGGATCTTGGGGATTATACATATGAGATGAAGTACTGCTACAGTATTGATGCAGACCATACATTTGATGTTTCAATTACTGACGGTGCAGGCAATACTTCAAAAATGGCAGACGATGTTCCTGAGAATTACAGAGCATTCACTGTGGATCAGACAAGTCCTGTTATTACTTCTGTGAAGTATTACATGTATGTCGGTGAAAATAAGACTGAAATTTCCGAACAGGTTGCAAAGAAAGAAAGATACTACGGCAATGACAAGATTTATGCTGAACTTACTGTAGAAGAGCACAACTTTGAGGACAGAGCTGTTTCAGCTGATTATGTCGGCGGTCTTGCACTGGATATCAAGGCAGAAAACAGCCAGGGCAAAGCGGTTGCCGCAGATACAAGTAATAACTGGACAACAAATGTCGGAGATACACATGTATTGCGAGTTAACTTCAACGGCGATGCAAATTACACATTTGACCTGAATTATACAGATAAGGCAGGCAATGAATTAAACGAAGATTATAAACCGGATTATTTCACTGTAGATACGGTTGTACCTTCAGGAAAAATCAAGATCAGCAATTACACGAACCCTTGGTCGGCAATTGTGAATGTGATTACATTCGGTATCTTCTCAAATAAAAATGAAACGGTGACATTGTATGATGAATACGATGAAACAGCAGGTGTTCAGAAGGTTTCTTATATTAAGAGCCATGACCAGATGACAGTATCTTCACTGGATAATGCTTATGCAGCAGGTAAGTGGACAGACGGCAAGTCTCTGACCATTTCACCGAACCAGCAGTGTATTGTTTACGGACGTATTGAAGATAAGTCCGGCAATTACTACTATATCAGCACAGACGGTTTTGTTCTTGATGACAAGATCGATAAACCGCAGATTGATATTGTTACACCGGAACCTTTGAATCATATTTACAACAGCAACGTCAACGTAAAGATCAAGGTCGTTGACCCGGATCCTACAGGCAATCATGATTATGCAGGTCTTAAATCTGTATATTATGAAGTAAGAAAAGACGGCAGCGTGACACAGTCCGGTTATCTCAGTGTAACAGCCGGTGCCGCAAGACAGCAGTCTGTGGAAGATATCATTACAGTTAATGCAGAAAAGAACAACAGCAATAACGTACAGGTTTATGTTAAAGCCGTTGACAATGCTGAAAATGTATCCGAACAGACACTGGATATGAAGATTGATATTACAAAGCCGACAATCAATGTGACATTTGATAACAACGCACCGTTAAACGGCAGGTATTACAAGAGCACAAGAACAGCAACAGTTGTTATTACAGAGCGTAACTTTGATCCAAATAATGTTCAGATCAATATCACAAATACAGACGGTACAATGCCAAGTATTTCAGGCTGGAGTGCAGGCGGTGCGGCAGGTACAGACAGTGCGACACATACAGCACAGATTGTATTCTCTGCAGACGGCGATTACAACTTTACAGTTGACTGTACAGACCTGGCACTGAATAAGGCAGAAGCACCTTATAAGGCAGAGGAGTTCACCATTGATAAAACTCAGCCTAAGATTGCCGTATCTTATGACAACAACAGTGCACAGAACGGTAATTATTATAAGGCTGCACGTACAGCGACAATCACGATCACAGAGCATAACTTCAATGCAAGTGATGTGAAGGTTTCAACGACAGCAAATAATGGTGCATCAGCACCGACAGTGAGCGGATGGTCCACAAGCGGTGACAGACATACAGCAACCGTACGTTTTGCTTCTGATGCAGATTATACATTCGATATTGATTATGCAGACCTTGCAGGCAATGCAGCTGCAGATTATGCAATGGATAAGTTTACAGTTGACCTTACAAATCCGGAGCTTGAAATCAGCGGCGTTAAGAACAAATCAGCCAATAAGGGTACAGTAGCACCGACAATTACAATGTCGGATACAAACTACACAGCACAGGGTGTGACAGTAACACTGACAGGTGCAAACAAAGGCAAGATTAACATTGACAGTATGATTTCAAGAACATCCAGTGCAAACGGACAGACAATTTCATTCAAGAACTTCAGTACGGATATGGATGATATTTACACACTGTCAGCAAAGATCATTGATAAGGCCGGCAATGAAACATCAAAGAGCATTACCTTCTCAGTGAACAGAAACGGTTCAACTTATATCATCAGTGATGCGACACAGAAACTGATGGATACAGGCTTTACAAATACACCTCAGGATATTGTGATTTCAGAGGTCAACGTAGATACACTTGAATTTGTTGAACTGTCTTATACAAAAGACGGACAGGTTGTAAAACTTAAAGAAGGCACAGACTATACAATCAAAGAAGAAGGCGGAAACGGCCAGTGGAAGAAATACACATACACCATCAAGGCATCATGCTTTGAAGAAGAAGGCCAGTATTCCATCAATATTTATTCAGAAGACCGTGCCCAGAATACAACAACAAATGCTGTTAAGAAAAAAGGCATTGAGTTTGTTGTAGATAAGACAGCACCGACATTGGTTGTATCAAACCTTGATAACAGGGGACGTTACAAAGAAGATGTTCATGAGTTTACTTTAACTGTCAAAGATAATACAGCACTTGCCTATGTTGAACTTTATCTGGACGGCAAGCTTGTGAAGACATACGAAGGTGACGAACTTGTTGTTGAAGATGGTGTGATTAAGATTAACGTGGACAGCAAGAACGGTTATCAGAATGTTAAGCTGATCGCTTATGATGCTGCAGGCAATCCTACAGATCCTGTAGAATATGATGTCCTCGTTACATCTAACTGGTGGATCCAGTTCTATATGAACAAACCATTATTCTTCGGTGTAATTGCAGGTATTGTTGTTGTGGCAGGCATCATTATCTTCCTTATTGCAAAACGCAGAAAAGATGATGAAAAAGCCAGAGTATAATATTTAAACTTGGAAGCCGGGAGTGGGATATTCCCATTCCCGGCTATTTATTAGAAATAATAAAGCAATTTGTTATTTGTAATAAATATATGCCAGAACCGCCAAAACCATTCAGGCAGGAAAATGGCTAAAATACAAAACGAGGATGAAAAAATCATGAATGCATTGTTAGATAATCGTGTAATTGAAGAATTATCATGCGGAACAAATTTTGCGTATGTGTTAAATGACAGCAGTCAGTTTCTGCTCACAGATTATAAAGTGCTGCAGAGCCAGAAAAGCAGTGATTTCGTAAAATGCATGAAAATGACATATAACGGAAAGATGGCTTTTTACTATATGACCGGTGAGGTTAAGACACTGATGTCTATGTTTCCAGCGTTGAATGCGGATACGCTGACGACAATTGTGACCAATTTGTTTGCTGCAATTATAGAAGTGAAGAGCAACGGATTTTTGTCCTGTCAAAACATTGACATTTCTTTCAACAAAATATATGTCGATGAGAAAACATTAAAGGTCAGCCTTGTATATATTCCGGTTCGGCAAAAAATGTTTGAAGATTATGGTACTTTTGAAAATGCGTTGAGAACAAATCTTGTACGGCTGATCAATACACTGCCGGCCCTTGCCAATGAGCGGGCGATGCGGCTGGCGACAGCGTTATCCAACGGCACTTATACGCTGGAAGATTTGTACAGGCGCATCAAAGGAACAGCACCTTCCGGAAGTACGAAGGTTGTGACACAATCGGATAACCGGCAAAAACAGATAAAAATCAGAGCATTGAATGCACCTGCGCCGCTGGAAATCACAGTGAATAAAGAATCATTTTTAATCGGCAAGAACGCTGCGATCGTGGATGGGGTTATATCCTATAACAGTGCTGTAAGCCGTAAGCACTGTAAAATCACGAAAGATGGTGAGCACTATTTTGTGACAGATCTTGGCAGTGTCAATGGTACATTCATCAACGGAAAAAGGATTTTTCCGAATCAGGCCTGCCCGCTGAAAGATGGAGATACACTTCGTCTGGCGAACAGCGATTTTAGAATTTCAGTGAAATAGAGAGGCTTAAAAGTATGACCAGACCAAGAATTATTATGGCAGATGAGGATTTTAATTATATTATCCCTCTGCAGCATAAATTTGCCGAGGAATTTTTTAATAAAATCGACCTTGAGATAATTACTGACAGAAACTATTTTCTGCGTTTATTTTCCACGCCGCAGCAGGCGGACGTATTGATCATTTCTGAAAAGCTTTATGATTCGTCACTTCAGAAACATAATATCAATCATATCTTTCTGATGATGGAGCAGTATGAGGAAAATGTTACTGCATCGTTAAATATTAATCGCCTGTTTAAATATACAAGCATTAAAGAAATTTTCAATGAGATTACCGGTAAAAGTGCAGGTGTTTTTCAGCTGGACCGTGATGTCAAAAAGAATACGCAGATTATTGTTGTTTATTCTGCCTGCGGCGGTGTCGGAAAAACGACAGTGGCCATGGGAATCAGTGCCAGTCTGACACAAAATTATAAAAATGTGCTCTATATCAATGCGGACAGACTTCAGACATTTCAGCAGCGGCTTAAAAATCAGAGCGCTGTTACTGAAACTGATGTGTATGTAAAGCTGACAGCAGGCAGGGAAAATATTTATCAGGAAATCAAACATGTCATTCGAAAAGAAATTTTTGCTTATTTGCCGCCGTTTAAGGCATCATTGATGGCGTTGAATCTGTCCTACGACATTTTTGAAAAGATTGCGGTTTCGGCAAAAAAGACAAATGACTATGACTATATCGTCATTGACGCGGATACAGCCTTTGATGAAGAAAAGACACGTCTGTTCAATATCGCAGACCGCATTGTCATCGTGACGGAGCAGACAAAAGCATCGGTTTTTGCCACAAATATGCTTGTGTCCAATATTAACGGGACAAATTCGGACAAGTATATCTTTATTTGCAATAACTTTGACAAATATGATGACAATGCACTGATCGCGCCAAATGTGCAAAAGCGATTTACAGTGAATGATTATATCGAGCGGTTCAGAAATTATGACCAGATGAACTGTGAAGATTTTGCTAAAGAAAAAGGTATACAGAAAATGACATTTTTAATTGTATAAAGGTTGTATTGGAAGTTGCCTATAATTGAATAAAGGTATTGTTTATCGGTTGACGGGGGAGGTTTGTATGGACAAAGATAAAGCAATCGTTATTTTTGAGATGACAAAAAGAAAACAGAGAGTTGATCTGGAAATTCCGCTGTATATTACAGCGAAGGAACTTGTATATGCATTGAATGCTGCATACGATTTGAAAATTAATGTTTCAGATGCCAAAAACTGCTATTTAAAAAGTGAAAGACCGATCGCACTGCTTCGGGGCAATAAAACCCTGGCTGAATATGGCATACGAAACGGCAGTATCATCTATTTTTAGGGAGAAAACGTATGGATTACAGATATAAAATAGTTGTCTCAAACAGAAACCTTTATAAAGAAATTGAACTTTCTGAAGAATCAACAGAGGTCAGAGTCGGAACAGACATCGGATGTGATGTCCGTCTGCGTAAAGAATTGTTTTTCGGTCCGGTGGAGCTTCTGTTTGTTAAAAATCCGCAGGGCTGGTCTTTGCTTTGTTCGGATAATCTTTATTTATCCGTCGGTGACAGCCGCAAGCTGCTGACAAAAGATCTGTATCATGGGGATACTTTAAAAGTCAGATATCAGAATTCGGACAATGATGTCGTTGATGTGGAGTTTCTCATTGATTTTGATCACGGAAGAAAAGATTATCATAGAGTTATTGATATATCCGGTGTCAGCAATATTACGATCGGCGGTGCCGCCAATCAGCATATTGTACTGACAAGCCGTTTTATACAAAATGATGCCATTGAATTAAACCTTCAGAATCAGTCGCTTATTTTAAGAATTTTGCGCTCACAATATGGGATCTATCATAATGGTAAAAAAGCAGAAAACTATGAAGTGATCAAAAACGGAGATTTTTTTTCAATCAATGATTATTCATTCTACTATAAAAACGGAAAACTCTGGACGGAAATCAGAAATGATATGCAGATTAATTATCTGAGCTATTCTGATTATCCGATGCAGAATCAGTATCCGAAGTTTAACAGGAATACAAGAGTTAAAGTTGTTGTTAATGATGAAAAGATTGAAGTTCTTGATCCGCCTGCAAAGCCGCAGAAGCCGAAAAACAATCTTTTGCTTCGTCTTTTGCCGTCTATGGGTATGTTTATTGCCGCCGGCATTATGGCATTTTTCGGCGGCGTGATGATTGTTTTTTCCCTTGTTTCGGGAACTATGGCGGTTGTTACCACAGTTTTAAATATCCGTGAAACAAATAAGGACTATAAAAAGGATTGTGCAGACCGTATTGAGAAATACAATGCCTATATCGATAAAAAGAATCAGGAAATCCAGCAGTGTCGTATGGAGGAGCAGCAGACACTGGAGGAGATTTATATCGATCAGAATACAGAACAGCAGCGGTTTAATACTTTTTCACCGGATTTATTTGACCGTTCGTCAGAGGATGAGGATTTTCTCTGCCTCCGTCTCGGCAGCGGCTATGTGGAAGCCAAACGGGAGATCAGCTATAAAAAGCAGGAGCGGATTGAAATTGATGATGAACTGTGGGAAATCCCTCAGCAGTTATATGAAAACTATAAATATATTCCAAATGCACCGGTTGTCTGTGATTTAAAAGCAGTTAATGCGGTCGGTATTGTCGGTGATGAAAGCCGGCGATTTGAAATATTAAAAAATATCGTTGTTGATATTACAGCGAGACATTATTTTACAGATGTAAAACTGGCCTTTATTGCCCGGGAAGCACATAAGGATAAAGTACGTTGGCTGCGCATGCTGCCCCATACATACTGTGAGCAGATCGGTACGAGACTGATTGTCTGCGATGATGAAAGTAAAAATGTTATTTTTGAATATCTTTATAAAGAATTAACAGCCCGTGCACAAAATAAAGCTTATGACGGTCATCTTGTTGTATTTTTCTATGATGAATACGGCTTTAAAAGTCATCCTGTTTCAAAGTTTATTGATAAGGCGAAGGACCTCGGTGTTACCTTTGTATTCTTTGGTGATACAAGAGCGGATATCCCGATGGGCTGCGGTTATGTCATTGAGATAACTGATGATGACAATGGTTATCTGATCAATACGCAGGACAGACAGCAGACTGAGGGATTCATATATCCGCATATTGCAGGCGGGCAGGTTAAGGAAATTGTTAAAATGCTTGCGCCGGTTTATACGGAAGAAATTTCACTGGAGAGTACATTGACAAAGAGTATTTCCATGTACGAAATGCTTGGTATTCTTGCGGTAGATGATCTGGATCTGACTGCGCGGTGGGCAAAGTCCCAGGTGTTTAAGTCTATGTCTGCGCCAATTGGTGTGACAAAGATGGGAATTATCAGCCTGGATCTCCATGATAAGGCGCACGGACCCCACGGTCTTGTGGCAGGAACAACAGGTGCCGGTAAATCCGAAATACTGCAGACATACATTTTGTCTATGGCCACATTGTTCCATCCATATGAAGTCGGTTTTGTGATCATCGACTTTAAGGGCGGCGGTATGGTGAACCAGTTCAGAAATCTGCCCCATTTGCTTGGGGCCATTACGAATATCGACGGCAAGGCCATTAACCGTTCATTAAAATCCATCAAAGCGGAGCTGCAGAAACGTCAGCGGCTGTTTGCGGAAGTGGACGTTAATCATATTGACAAATATATTCAGAAATATAAAGCAGGCGAGGCGACAGTACCGCTGCCGCATCTGATTATTATCGTTGATGAGTTTGCAGAATTAAAGGCAGAGCAGCCGGAGTTCATGAAAGAACTGATTTCTGCAGCCCGTATCGGACGAAGTCTTGGTGTGCATCTGATCCTTGCGACACAGAAGCCTTCGGGTCAGGTCAATGAGCAGATCTGGAGTAACTCAAGATTTAAACTCTGTCTGAAGGTGCAGAGCCAGGAAGACAGTAACGAAGTCATCAAATCGCCGCTGGCTGCGGAAATTAAAGAGCCGGGCCGTGCATATCTTCAGGTCGGCAATAATGAGATTTTTGAATTGTTCCAGTCGGCTTACAGCGGTGCGCCGGAAAAGGTTGATGACGGCAATGTCAAAGAGTTTGCGATTTACAGATTGACGGATTCCGGAAAACGGATACCGGTTTTTGTACAGAAAAAGAAATCCGGCAGCGGCGGCATAACGCAGCTGGATGCGATTGTGAATTATGTCAGCGAATACTGCAAAAATATTCATTTGAATAAGCTGCCGGATATTTGTCTGCCGGCATTGGGTGACCATATTGCATTTTCAGCGCAGGCCGTTAAAGCGGGAAGTACGAAGATTATTGCGGACATTGGTATTTATGACGATCCTGAAAATCAGTATCAGGGTGTATTCTCTGTTGATTTAAGCAGTGAAAACCTGATGATGATCGGTTCGGCCCAGAGCGGCAAAACCAATATACTGCAGGATATTATCCGAAGCCTTGCTGTTAAATACAGACCGGATGAAGTTTCTGTTTATATCATCGATTTTGCGTCAATGGCACTTAGAAATTATGAGAAGCTGGCCCATGTGGGCGGTGTTGTATGCCCGTCTGAGGATGAAAAGCTTAAGAATCTTTTCAAGTTATTGAACACAGAGATCGAGACAAGAAAAGAAAAGCTGATCGCTGCCGGCGTCAGTTCATTTACAGCCTATAAAGAAGCCGGAGAGACGGATCTTCCGCTGCTTGTTTTGATGATTGATAATCTGACAGCGCTGAAGGAACTGTATTTCCAGGATGATGACGAATTGCTGAATCTCTGCCGTGAGGGCCTTAGTGTTGGTTTAAGCATTGTCATATCAAATTCACAGACAGCCGGTATCGGCTACAAATATCTCTCGAATTTTTCGGCGCGTATTGCAATGTTCTGCAATGATGTCAATGAATATAGTTCATTATTTGACCATTGCAGTGAACGCATTGATAATATACAGGGCAGATGTATTGTAGAGATGGAAAAACGGCACTTTGAATGCCAGTCTTATCTTGCCTTTGAGGGTGAAAAGGAAATTGACCGGTCTTTGGCTATCCGGGCATTTATCGAGGATATCAACAGCAGGAACCGTCATATGGCGGCAAGAAGAATTCCGCTGATTCCTGCGTCACTGACAAAAGAGTATATGCTTAAAGAATTTGAAAACGATATGCAGACGCCGTTTACATTGGTTGCCGGTCTGGACTACGGTACAGTTTCACCGTTTGGTCTCGATTTTGCTTCCCTTGGGCTTTTGGCAGTCTGCGGTCGGGAAAAATCCGGCAGACACAACTGGATAAAATATTCCGTGGATATGATGGAAACCATGTATCCGGAAAAATCTTCGGTTTATATCGTTGATGGTGTCGGGAAAAATCTTGCTTCACTGAAAAATGAAGTCAATGTCAGCAGCTACAGTATGGTTGCGGAGGATGCCGCAAACTATATTAAAGATATCGAGGCTCAGCTTAAAGAACGCTATGATGCTCTGGTGGCAGGTGATGAGCAGATACTCGATAACGCGAAGCTTTTGATGCTTGTCATTGATAATCCGGACGGACTGAATGCAATCTGCAATGATACAGCTGCCCTTGCGGCCTACAGAAATATTACAGGACGCTACAAACATATGAAGGTATGTATGATCGCACTGGTAGATAATGTTATGATCCCGTACAGCGCACCGGAAATATTAAAAAATATCAGAGATCAGCATCATTTGATGTATTTTGACGATATTGCCAATATGAAAATATACGATGTTCCTCTTTCAATGGTACGTAATTTTAAAAAGCCTGTTGAAACAGGTGACGCATATTATATCAGAGAAAATACATGTGTGAAACTCAAAACACCTTTTTTTGCAAAGAGGGTAAAAGAAATTGTTTAATTGGCTCAGTGGTCAAATCGAAGAACTTAAAAATAGTCTCAATACGATGAAAGAAAAATTGAACGAGACTATAGAGCTGGAAAAAATCTGAATTTATTCGGATAATGAGGAGGAAAAGAAAATGGCAGATATAGGTGCGCTTCAAAATCAAAAGGCCGGATTTGAAAACGGTATAAATGCTGTATCACAAAGAATTGCAGGGTACGAAAAAGCATATGAATCTCTTAGACGGTTCAAAGGGGTTGTAGAAAATTCTCACGGTGATTTTGATGCTGCAAATTCCGGCAAGTTAAGAAGGATAGAGGATCTTAATACGGTAAAAAAGAATTGTAAATCCGCAGAGCTGTATCTGAGCGGCTCAAAAAAGACTTTAAACGGCATCGGAGGAAAGATTGTCGGTGCTGCTTTTGGAGGTCTGGGATTTTCAATTCAGTTGAAGCTGTCAGAATATAGGGCAAAGATTGCTGCATGCGAAGTCGAGATCAATATGCTGACGGCAGCTGTGAGATCGGTAGATGAAGCAATCAGGCAGGCAGAGGCAGAAAACGGCTGAGATAGAAAGCAGAAAGGCGGGAGTTTATGGCGGATAATCTGGTGTGTTCAGAGGCAGATCTGGCAATTGCATTAAATAAAACAAACAGATGTATTGAATTTCTTCAGGAGAATATTTCGGCATATGCTGAAGTTTTAAAACAGGTCAGTGCGTCTGGGATTATAGATAATAAAATAGACATTGAGCTTACAATACTTTCTGAAAAGCTGAAAGTACAGAAGTTGGCGTTAATATATATGCAGAGTAAAATCGGCAAATCAGTGAAGAAAGAAATTCAAAATATCGAAAAGGTGGATAAGTTCGTATATCCGAATATATCACTGTCGGATGTCGTATCTGTTTTAACATCATTTCTGTAATAAGTAAAAGGAGAGATATAAGATGGCTTCGGGCGGTAATGGCGAGACAATCACAGTAAATGTGGACGAGATTAAAAGTCAGGCGGCGCAGATGCGCGGTATTGCGGATAATTTTGCCGGTTATAATTATACGCTTAATTTCAGTGAAGGATCCGGTGCATTTGTTGATGAGATGAAAAATATGGCGAATGAAATAAAAGATATTGGAATGGCACTGAGTCAGCTTGCCAATGCAACAGCCAACCGGCTTGATGCTGCTGCTGCGCAGTTTACGGCATCAGATGAACGGGCGGGAAAACAGTTTGGCAAATAAGGTTTGTGCAGCGTCAAAATCAATGCAGCTGTAAACGGCATTATAAAAGATTAATCAGTCGGGAGGTTGATATTGTCAATGAGATCAGTGCGAAAATTGATAGCAGTGATAATGCTTATGAGCCTGTGCATTATGAACGCTGTCGGTTGTAAAAGCCGGGATATCGGTAATGATAATAATGTAGAGAATGGGGAGACAAAGGAAATGAAAGTTGAACTGACAAAACGTCAGATAGACATATTGGAAGCAATGAAACTTCCGACAGATTACAATGAATTAAGTCTTGATCAGAAAAGTGCTATTGAATCTATAGAAACGCTGCTTACTTATCTGGAAGAAAAATACGGCACAGCTTTCAATTATGCAGGATATGCAGCGGCAGATGCCGATGAAAAGGAGCATTTGACAGCTTATCCTTCCGATGGGGACAAAAATGATCTTGTGACAGTTTACCGAAGCTATGAGGATGGAAAAATTCAATATGAAGATGATTATGCAAATATCCTTGTCAAACCACAGTATGAAGCATCGGTATGCGGTTTCCTGTCACAGTATATAGATATGAACAGCACAAAAGTATTTTGTAAGATTTTAAGTGTTGACGATGATGTTAAAGAAGAAAATGTACCGGGATCGGTTTCCGCAACAGTATATGTATATATAGAGGAAGCAGCATGCTCCGGTGAACAATATGACAGTTTAGTCGATGCCTGCGGGCAGTGGCTGAAAGAAAACTGGCAGGGGCGGCCATCCGGTATATTACTTTTAAAAACCGATGGGGCGCAGCTGGAAAAGATTAATGAAAGCAATTACGAAGATAAAATCAGAGAAGATATTTTTTCGGCAGATACAGAATGTTCGGTTTCTTCGGAAGGTATCGTGAATACTTATGTCTATTAAGGAGGCAGTACCATGCAGTTAACAGATCAACAAATTATGCTGCTGGAGCAGTTGACTTATCTGAATGATGGCGTGGCCGAAGCTGCCGGCGTACGACTGGGCGCATATCAAAGTGTGGAAAGACTGCTTCAGGAATTTGATGAAGCGGCATTACAGCGCCTTGAGCAGTCCGATAAGACTTTAAACGGCGAGATTGACGGCAAGGAGTGGGCGGCAATTATCCGTGCCATAAAAAATGATGAACAGCTGTACAGTATGAATATTGCAGACAGAAATGAGGATGTTAAAGCAATCTGCTTTACAGAGCCCGGTTCGGAAGGAGAAGCGATTGTCGCATTCAGAGGTACTTCCGGTCAGCGGGAGTGGGAGGATAACTCCGACGGCCTCTACAGTGCCGATACGGAATGTCAGAAGGAAGCACTGGCATATATTGAAAGCCTTCCGTATGATGATATTACAGTGACCGGTCACTCAAAAGGCGGAAATAAAGCACAGTATGTAACCATTTTATCCGATAAAGTCAATCGGTGTGTATCAATGGATGGTCAGGGATTTTCACCGGAATTTCTGAATAAATATTATGCGGAGATCGAGCGCAAAGGCGGCTGTATCGTCAATTATTATCTGGAAGGCGATTTTGTTAATATTTTGCTCTTTCCGGTGCCGGGCTCGGACAGGATATGTATTGTCCGGCGTGATGATGTGACCGGTGCAAAGAACCATAGTCCCGGTGCTTTTTATGAATATTATATGAATGAGCAGGGACAGTGGGTCATCAAATATGACGATGATGGGCAGACGGAGCTTGTTTTAGGCCAGCAGGCACAGTCAATGGTCTATTTACATGAATTCATCTGTTTTGTATTAAATGTCATGCCATATGAGGATCGAAAGGAAATATCTGATTATATAGGCAAGCTGATGGCACTGGCATTGACAAATAACGGAGTTGTTGAAGTTAACGGTGTGACCTATACAAAAGACAACATAATGGAATATCTGATGTCAGAGCCCAGACTGCTTGGAAGGTTTCTTGCTTATTTTATAAAGTATGCTGAGACATATGAACTGACGGAGGAAGAAATCAGAGATCTGGCAGAAGTGATGGGACTTGAAGAATTTTTGGATATGCTGGATACGGCTTATGAAGAAAATTGGACAGTCCGGGTGATGATAGATAATGCCGGAGGAATTTTTAATTTCATTGTAAAGCAGCTGGGCGATGGCAAGGAAGACAAGATCATCGGAATGCTTCTGGACTGGTTAAGCAGTTGGCTGAATGATAAAGGTATCAAGGTCGATGCCAGAGAGATATGGAAAAATATTGAATCCGAGTATACGGATATTCCTGCTTTTAATGGTAAAACAGCTCGAAATGACGGTACATGTAAATCAACAGTAACGCGGGATTTTTCAAAAAGTACATATGACAGGCTGATGGGTACCATCGATGCGGTTGAGGCAATGACCTATGGTTCTGTTTCCGGCTGGTCAGGTTATGCCGGTGAAGAGTGGTACAGCTCATTGATGATTTCCAGTGCTGTCAGAGGAATAACGACCTATTTTAACAAGGTTTCACAAATTAATCAGCAGTCTAAAAACAAAATTACAGAAGTATTTGAAAATGCTCTGGCAGAGGACCGGGCCAGAGCCTGTGAATTAAAAGAAATCAATGAGGAACTGCATACTATAACTGATAAAATTATAGAGATGGCAGAAAAATTAAGCTGACTTTGTATATCGCCGGACGTACCGGTTATATAAATATTTATTAATAGGAGGATAAATCAATGGCAAACCAGATTAGAATTACCCCTGATCAGATGAGAGAAAGAGCAACTCAGTATCGTGCAGAGGCTGATAATGTAAATGGCGTTATCAATAAAATGGACAGTCTTCTTCAGATGCTTCAGAGTGAATGGGAAGGCGCTGCAAGCGAATCTTACGCAGCACGTTATCAGGAACTGAAGCCGGGATTTATGAAAGCTGAAGAGCTGATCCGTGAAATCGCAGCGGCTCTTGATTCAACAGCCAGAATTGTTGAAGAAACAGATCAGAGCATTGCAAATCAGTTCAGAGCATAATTTTGCGGTAATGGCCCCTTGACGGAGTTAAGGGGCTATTTTCCATTAACAGGATTTGGCAGAGAAAAGAAGATAATAACGGGGAGGCCCCGGTTTTAATATATGAATACAGGAGATATAATCAACAATGTATACCGCATCATTGAGCCGATCGGCAGCGGCGGTATCGGAACAATTTATCTGGCATACCATGAAAACCTTCAGAAGTATGTCGTTGTAAAAAAAGTCAAAGACAATTGTATAGACCTCATGAATCTTCGAAGTGAGGTGGATATTTTAAAAAGCCTTCATCATATGTATCTGCCGCAGGTCTATGATTTTGTGCAGGTGGAAGCCGGTGTATTTACAGTAATGGATTATATTGCCGGACATGATCTGAAGTATTATATCGATCAGGGATATTCGCTTAGTGAAGAACAGCTGATCATCTGGCTGAATCAGATGCTTGATGTGCTTGATTATCTTCATGGACGTGGAATTATCCATTGTGATATCAAGCCGGCGAATATTATGATCACTGAAGAAGGCAATATATGTCTGATCGATTTTAATATTTCGCTTGATGGTGAAAATAATAAAGAGCTGATCGGATTAAGCAGCCAGTTTGCCTCACCGGAACAGCTGAAAAAAGCGGTCTATAAAATGAGCGGCGGTGTCGGTGAAGATGCCAAGATCGACGGGCGCAGTGATCTGTACAGCCTCGGTGCAGTGATGTATTATATCATGACAGGTATTATGCCTAATGCCAGACGGGATGATTTTATTCCCATAAGCTATATCGGCAAAGATGTCAACAGCTATAGTGACGGCCTGACAAATATTGTAGATAAAGCGATGCAGGAAAATCCGGCAAAGCGGTTTAAAAATGCCGCTGAGATGAAAAAAGCTGTCAATCATGCGGCAATGTGGAGCAATACATACAGAAGGCTGACCCGCATAGGTATGGGTCTGGATATTGCGGCATTTGTCCTTGGGCTTATTTTAATATGCACAATGATTACAGGATACCGTCAGATGAAAACAGATGCATTTTTCAGTGCCTATGACGATTATATGGATGATGTGAAAATGCTGTACGATATGGAAACTGCAGCAGATGAGGATGGTGGAGACGCTGTCTATGAGGGCTCAGATTCACAGACAGAGCTTTATGAAGCAGACACGCCCGCCCGCCAGATTTTAAGTGACGGCATAAAGCTGCTTAATGACAGGGAATATAAAAAGCAATTCAATGATTATTCGGATGCCAAAGCCAATGTGCTGTTCGGTATCGCGCAGGCGGCAATGTATATGGAAGATTATACGCAGGCCATGGACTATCTCTGGGAGGCGGTGCGCTATAATCAGGAAAATGGTGCGATTTACCGCGATCTGGCAATTGCCTGTGCGTACTGCGGCGAAGAAGATGCGGCTGAGGAGGCGATGGCACAGGCTTTAAGATGCGGTGCAGGTGATAGTGATATCCGGCTGATCGAGGCAGAAATTGCCTATATCGGCGGAGATTATGAAAAGGCCTATGAAGATGCGGTGGCAGCGGCCAGGAAGGTCTATTGGGGCAGCGAATGGGTGACATCCGGAGAAAGTGATGTGTCACAGGAAGTGAAGCAGCGCAGTGCCGTGATAGCGTCAGCCAGTGCGGATAGGTGCGGAAAGCTTTTGGAATATATAGATTTTGCCATAGAAACAGCAGATACGGCCAATGGCTATGAACGGATCTTCTGGCTGAGAAAAGCCGGTGAGATGTGTGCGAAAGCTGTGAATACGGGTAAAACGGACACAAGTTATAAAGAAAAAGGTGTTCTTTGTTATGAAGAAGTTAAGGACAGCGGTCATGCGGGAATGACCGATTTGTTCAACCTCGCTTTTTTGTACGAAAATACGGGCAGTATCCTTAAAGGCAGGGATCTTCTGCTTGAAATGTATGAAACCTATCCGAATTCTTATGAAGTGCCTTTGCGGCTGGCCTATATCACTTATGAGATGGAACGAAAGAAAACGCCCAAAAACAGAGATTTTTCACAGGTCGTCCATTATTATGAGCGGGCAAACAAGCTTTGTGAGAGCCAGAATATAGATTGGTCAGGAGATACAATGATGATACAGATGCATGATATTGTGCAGGAAATGAAAGCACAGGGTATTGTAAAATGAGATCATAACGATGGCCTGGCCGATGTGTGCGGGGACGCAGATGAAAAGAAGTATGACTTACAGGAGGCGGCGTATTATGTTTTATGTTTCATGCATACTTTTAGCAATATTGATCGTGGTGTATGCAGTTTTAAGAGGCATCATCATTTATAAAAAAGCCGTTATAAAAAAACAGGCTGAAATACAATGAGGCTATGTGAATAAACGAAAGAAAAAGGGGGATAAAAGATGAAAAAAAACAAACTGTTGTGGATTGTGATTCCGGCAGCAGGGGTGCTGATTGCGGCAGTGGTGATTGTGGCAGTGGTGCTTGTCAGCGGGCAGATGAAAGAAGATAAGTATTATGAGCAGCTGAAAACGGCACAGAATTACATGGCGGACATGGATTATGATAAGGTAATCGAGGCCTATAAAGCGGCCATTGATCTGCAGCCGGACAATGCACAGGCCTATATGGAGCTGGCGGAAGTCTATATTGAAATGGGCGATTATCATGAGGCAAGTTATACGGCAGAGCTTGGATATTTAAAAACAAAGGATGAGAAACTGACGACATTGTCAGAGCGGATTACCCAGCTGCGGCAGCAGGAGACAGTGACAAAAGTATTTCCTGAAAACATACCGGAAAATGCCATTGCTTCCAATAAAGGTGATGACAGTTCGGTTCTTTCTGTCAGATATGCGACCATCAGTAATGTTGCGGACTTCTGTTATCAGGAGTATATCAATGAATACGGTGATGCAACTGTGACGAAAGCTTCCGGTTCTGACGGCTATCAGGCAAAATTCAAAGGTTTCAGTGCCTATGCGTATTTTAAAAATACACCGGAAAATAAAAAAGCCGTTGATGAGGCCAAACGAAAACCTGAAAAGACGGCAAAGCCGTATAAAGTGGTGCTGACATCGCCGACGCTTCTGTTTGTCGGTTATAACGATTATATCAGCCGTGAAAAACTGGCACAGTATTTTTCAATCGATGCTGTACCGTCTTATGACAGCGATGCAGGTAAGTATTTTGTGGAATTTGAATATATGGATTGTACGATCAGACTGGAGACCGATGCTGACGGTAATATGGGAAAGAATCCGGTGATCGAGCTTTATCCGCTGAATCTGATTAAAGAAGATTATGTGGAAGAAGAGGAAACAGAGGAGGAAACAGAGCCGGTTGGTACGTTTGTACTGGCAGGCAACAGATATTCTTATGATGTGACATCCATTGTTATATATAACAGTGACGTCAGTGATTTATCACCGCTTTCAGAGTGTAAAAATTTAAGAGAGCTTGTACTTGTGGAATGTACTGTGGGAAGTCTTTCACCGCTGGCATACTGCAGTTCACTGGAAACACTTGATTTGCGCTGGTCTGTTGGATTTTCTGATTTATCGCCCCTTAGCGGACTTGGAAGTCTTTTATATCTGGATTTGCACGGTTGTGCAGATGTCAGTGATATTTCACCGATTATGGGATTGTCATTGAGATTATTGCATACATGCGAAACCGGCGTAAGCTATGAGCAGACACAGGCATATAAAGATGCCCATCCGGATTGTGAAGTCTGGTGGGATAATCATACATTGGAGTAATGAATTATGGAAAATAATCTTGCTTTAGTATTTCAGGATACACAGCAAAAGCTGTGGGAAAATCCGGATCTTGGGCAGCTGACCCGTACAGCAGTCATGTGCACGCGTGTATTTCCCGAAAAGTTTGAGACGACCCGCATCATGGGGATTGCGCCTACCTTTGTGTCCGTGACTGATGAAACGACATTGGCAGCGGCAAGACGGCTTGCTGGGACTCATGCAAAAGTAGCCGTGCTGAATTTTGCCAATGGTGTCAATCCGGGCGGCGGTGTGATTTACGGCGCGGATGCCCAGGAGGAAAGCCTGTGCAGATGCAGCAATCTTTATCCGTGTCTTGTAAAGCCGGAAATTTATGAAGATTTTTATGCTTATAATAACAGAATCGGCAGCAGCTACAGCGACAGAATCATTTATTCGGAAAATATTACGGTTTTTAAAACAGATGATGATATCCCGGAATATACCGATGAATGGTTTAATGTGGATGTGATCACCTGTCCGCCGCCGAATTTAAACGGTATCAGTGATATAGATGAAAATAAGTTAAAAAAACTATATAACAATAGAATAAAAAATATTTTTGCAGTGGCGGAAGCCCACGGTGTCCGGGCACTTGTACTTGGGGCTTTTGGCTGTGATGTATTTGCCAATCCGCCAAAACTTATGGCGGAAGCTTTTGATGAACAGATCCGCCGGGGCGATTATAAAAATGTGTTCAGGGAAATCGTGTTTGCCATCAGCATCAGAAATGCCCGTGATATGCAGTGCATGGAGATTTTTAAATCTGTTTTAAGCCCGTGGCAGAAAAATCCGCTGTATGGCAAAAATGTGTCTATCTTTGGTGATTCAATCAGCACATACTGGGGCAGCAATCCATCCGGATACAAAGTCTATTATGAGGCAAGCCATTGTCTGCAGTCGGGTATTTATTCGGTGGAGGATACATGGTGGATGCGGCTGCTGCGCAGTTTCGGCGGGCATCTGCTTGTGAATAATTCCTATATGGAAAGTACGGTAACGGGGACCTCCCGGTTCTGCGGCAACAGTGACTTAAGGACTTACGGCATGCATCAGGGCAGTGTATTGCCGGATGTTATACTTGTATTTATGGGGCTTGAAGACTTTAGAAACGGTGTGCCGATTGAACCGGAAAATCCATGGGACTGCACATCGGACAATTATGATGTTTATTTTAAACCATCCTATGAAATGATGCTATGGAAACTTAAACAGGCATATCCGATGGCTGAAATCTATTGTGCCACACTGCCGCCTGCGGATATGCGAAGCGGCCGTCTTGACCGTTTCCCGTATGCATTATCCGGTGTTCATCTGGATGACTATAACCGGGCGATTTTGAGCTGTGCACTTCAGTATGGCTGTCAGATCATTGATCTGAGAAAGCAAAAAATATACTATCAGTCCGCGGATGGAGCACACCCTGATGTTCAGGGAATGAAACAGCTGGCGGATGGATGGGCGGCAGGTATCGAAGCGGTTTCCCAAAAGCGTGCCAATGGTTCAGTAGTCGATTCTTCAGATAACTATATGAAAAAATTTTCGGCCTTTTGGCTGATCGGAAGTGGTCTGTGCCTTATTTTTGCAGTGATGTTTGCGGCGTTTTTTGTGATGGGACTTTCCAATGACTGGTTTGAAAGCAGTGTTATTGCATGCTTTACCGGTATCTTTCCGGGAATTTTCCTTGGCGGTGCGCTTCTGCTTGGATGGAGATTCTTTGTTTAGTATAATTTTATTTGCAAATATGCGGCTTTAATGCTACAATAACATAGCAGTAATGCCGCATTTTTGTTTAAACACAGCAAAGAATGATATGCTTTTATATAAGGAGAGAATGAATATATGGGATTTATGGACAAGATTCTTGG
>JALEHN010000011.1 GCA_022770525.1 Clostridiales bacterium | reverse complement strand
CACCAATGATTTCGGATGGTCAAGAAGCGAAGCAAAATCATCAAAGTATGCGTACCATTCATCCGTTTCCTTACTTTCAGATATTATCTTTTCAGACAGCGCACAGGCATATTTATCATCTTTTGTCGTCAGATTCTTTATCATATTTTCTTTCATCACGAATCACCTCATTCACCTACTTTGATATCTTCCAAATTATTTTCATGACTTTTTTTATATAATCTTTTTTATTGCTTATAATCCTGTTTCTCCACATATTTCATCGGTGTAAATCTGATACCGTTCACCGTCTGTTCCTGATCTATCACTTCAAAGCCAAGATGTCTGTATATCTCCACTGCATACGGTGAAGAATTTACAGTAAATTCCTGCTTGTCATAGTCTCTCCTCATGGTATCGAATAAATCTCGCCCGATTCCTTTTCTATGGCAGGCTGATTTTACAAAGAATCCGCCAATATGCTGAGACTCTCTCATACAGAGTGTACCAACCAGACTGTCACCTTCAAACGCTCCATAAAACTGCAGATTACGGGTGCGCTCTTTATCCTCCAGACTCTTACGAAACTCCTGAATACCTTCTTCGGAATACTCCGGTGCTTCATATTGAAGAAAAACTTCCCAGCACAGATCAAGTGCACTCTGAATCTCTTCCGGATATAAACGCCTTACCGGAAACTGCTTATCCTGCTTTGTATAGGCATATAAAGCCATGTCCAATACCTGACCATTCTTGAAAGCATTGTTTTTCAATATCCCTTCAAACTGAAATCCCGCTTTTTCAAGCACTTTTCTGGATCCGATATTGTATGCAAATGGCTCTGCAAAAACCCGAAGAATATCTGTCTCTATAAAAAGCTTTTCACAAAGCTGTCTTACAGCCTCTGTCATAATACCTTTTCCCCAATATTCTTCTGCCAGATAATAACCAAGCTCCGCCGTACGAGAATGGATATTTCCCTGGCGAAAAGCACCTATACTTCCTACCGCTGTCCCATCCGCATCAATCGCATAAGCAAATGTATCGTTCGCATCGGAATTGATGATCAAATGAATATACGCCAACGCATCTTTTTCGGTATATGGATATGGCAATCCATCCCTCAGATTGTTCATTACTTTTCTGTTAGACAATGCGGCTGCAAGTGCCTTTGCATCTGTTGTTTCCCATTTTCTGATTGAAATCTTCATTGCAGATTTATGTCCATATGTATCCTTCATTTGTTCCTGTTCCATCAGTTTCCCTCCTGCAAACGATAATTAACCTTTACATCATTTCCATGGCCGTTTTTTTCCAAGCCATCCATTTTGCTCCCAATACTCTTTTTCCACAGGCGAGGATCCCCATCCGCTTTTCTGCATCATCCTCATCATATTAAATATGAATCTCGTCTTGATTCCAACATGTGGTTTCTCTCTTCTGTTTAGTCTGGCGGCAATTCTGCTTGTATCCTTATCAATTTTTTCTTTTTTGGATGTCCTGACTCCGTCCCAATTCATTGCCTGAACAGCGATTCCGTATTTCGTAATAGACGGCACACCCAAATATAACAGAGCGTCTTCCACATCTTTCATTGCCGACTTCGGAGAGGAGCCTGCAGAAGTCGAAACAATCACCGCACGCTTACTGAACATGCATTTTCTCGGTCTGTGCGACATCCAGTAATCAAACGTCAGATCGATAAATGCTTTCAGCGGTGCTGATACATGCGAACAGTAAGTGGGCGTTGTTACAATCAACACGTCAGCATTTTCGATGACATCAAGAATAACCTTTTTCTCCTCATAATATGGACATGCCTATTCATCTTCAATGCATTTATAACATCCCACGCAAAAATGATTCAGATCCCTCGGGAAGAAAAATTCTCTGATTTCATTATTACCGGAAATCTTATCCGCAATCATTCGTCCGATTTGATAAGTACTTCCCTTATGATTTTGTCCATTCAACATTACAATTCTCATTTTTTTCATTCCTTTGTTTTAATGAATTATTTAATTCTAAAACTTCAATGATTTATATTTGATTTTATCTCTCCTATAAGATAGTTCCGCAAT
>JALEHN010000134.1 GCA_022770525.1 Clostridiales bacterium | reverse complement strand
ACTAAAATACGTATACCAGTGTTCCAATGTATCTTCTCCAAATACATCCAAGTATTCCAAAATCAATCTTGTCATATCAAGTGCACCTGTAGCTGCAGCTGTTATCAAATTTCCATCTCTGACAGCCGGCTTATCAATATTTTTGTCCTTCTTTCCTGTATTTTTCTGCAAGTTCAGAAGCGATACGAAACAGTTCTTCCCTTATAGATTCCGGTTCAAGAACAGTAACCTTGTCCCTGCATGATAGCACCCAGGACAACAGACCCTCATCATCAGCATAATCATGTTCAAACAGAAGCTTTCCATCGGGCATCTCTTCAAAAGACTCTATACCATATTCTTCAATTAGATGCCATTTCATTGACGGATGAAAAACTGCTTTTACTTTTGCCTGTGGCGGAAACACCTTCTCATTTGATAAGTCCGGTATTGGCACCGCACTTCTTTTTTCAAAATTTCCGGCATGCACCGGATCTGCCATTCGATTCAATTTGAACATTCGATAGTCGTTCCTTAACAGACAATATCCATAGATGTACCAGCTTGACCATTTGAAAATCAGAAAATACGGTTCAATTTTCCTCTCCGTATTACCGTCCGGAGCATAATACTTAAACTTTAGTGTCTTCCCAAGCTCGATCGCATCCTGAATCAGCCCAATCTTTGGTGACAGAGAATGCTTATTCCATGATGACAAATCGATAAGAACAGACCCATTTCCACTGACAAAATCAGATGAACCAGCCTTGAGTTTTTCCATAAGCTGCCTATAATAATGGCTGCCGCTTACGCTGTCAAGACTTCGAAGCCCTGCCATTATCATCTGCATATCCTTAGATGTCAGAATCGTTCGATCCATCTTATAGCCATCCATGATGCTAATACCACCGCTCGAACCCTGTGATGTCAAAATCGGTATACCGGCTTTGCATAAATCTTCAACATCTCTGTTTATTGTTCTTCTTGAAACCTTTTGTTTCACTTTAGATTTTATGCAATTGATAGAACTCTTTTAAGTCATTCTTAACCTGATCTGACAGCATCTTTTTATTTATATTTTGAATTGCACCTTCAAGTGCCATCAAACGATTTATGCATGCAGACTCATCTATTTTTTGAATCCTAACCAAGCCTCCCTTGAACCTATATTTTTTAACTCATCAAGAGTCGAAATACCCACTTGTATCAACTGTTCTTCAACAATCTTACCTATATTGGGTAATTTTGATAATTGTCCCATAATTTCCCTTCATCAATATAGAAATCGGAAAGTAATCCAATAAACTGTAAGTTATCTATTTAATATACTTTATAATATAGCTTTTGCCATTGACTATTTCTTCAATAATCACTTCGGAAAAACCTCCTCTGCCTCCTGTAACTTTATTAATAGCTTTTTCTCTGCACGATCACGCTCATTATCTTCTATATCAAGCACTACAAAACGCCCTCTGCCATTTTACACCACCAATTCAGATATCGCCGCCTGCGCGACTGGCTTCTCGCACAGGACTGCCACGATATTTTTAATTATTGCCACTTTCATAGTCCGGTGCAATGATATAACACAGACTTCCGGTTCGGCCGATCAGTGAACCATCCGTCGCATTTACCTCATATTTGCACGCCTTGACCTGATTGTTACTGTTTCCGTCAATCGTTTTTAGAATAATACTCCCACTATTTTGCTCGTCTATTTCCCACAAAATAGAAGTATGACTTAAATTCTCCTCTGTACTATGGCTATTGTTATCCCATGCCCACAAAAGAATATCTCCTTCACGCGGTGTATAGTTGCCACCTCCATAGATTATTTGATCCCAAGTGTACCATACAGCAGATGTGTCTTTTGTAAAGCCGGCAACATTGGCACCGCGGCTGATGGCAACGATTTGAGTCGGCACTTCCGCCATACGAATACACCAGCTGGCAAATTCAGAACACCATGCACCGCCTATACTTCCCAAATATCTGCCGTACTCAGTATAGTCACCGGAACCGCTGGTGTTTCCGCCGTCATAATCATCTTCGCTGTCACCCTCATGATATCCTACCTGCGACAATGCAATATTGATAATATCCTCTCTGTAGTTTCCTGTCAGTTCAACCTGAGACAGCGCTGAATCATAACAACTGTTGGTATAGCACGTAGATATTGCCGCACTGACCTCCAATTCCGCAGGAGTGCTGCGAAACGCACCGTTTTCAAGACTTACCTCGGGCTGCAATTCAACATTGGTCAACGCATAACAATTTTGAAATGCCCATTCACCAATGCTGGCAACTTCCTTTCCAATGACCGCACTTTCCATATAGCTGCAACTCTGAAATGCCCGATCTCCAATTCGTGTAATGCCATCTTCAATGACCAACGCTGTAATATAGTTCCTATAGTCTGCCCATGGTTGGTTATTGGCTCCCTTTTCATAATCACAAATTTCGCCTGTACCACTAAGCCTCAGGACACCATCGCTGTCCAATGTCCAAATTATAGTATCTGTGCAGTTTCCGTTAGTGATCTGCATCCCGTTGGTTGTTGTCTTTGTTGTCTCGTTTGTCTGCGGCTTATAATTGATAGTTTCCAAGCTGCCACCACAAGCAGCAAGCGACAAACTCATAACTGATGCCATAAGTAATGCAACCCATTTCTTCATTGTCATATACCTCATTATGTATTCTTTTTTTATAACAATTATATACCCATCCATATTTTTCCACAAGTTGAAAAGTGATCTTCAGCCAAATGAGAAGATGACAGCTGAAGAACCGGAGCGGCTCGCACCATGGAATGAAGACGTATCACATGGACTTTCTGAGGTATTCTGCTGTGATGGTGCAAGCGTGTTCTTCCATTTCCTTCGGCGTTCCGGAAAAGACGATCTCACCACCGGCAGTACCACCGTCCGGTCCCACATCGATCAGCCAGTCTGCCTGCTTCATCACATCCAGATTGTGCTCGATGACAATAACGGTGTTGCCACGATCCACCAGGCTGTCCAGCAGCTCCATGACCTTCTGAACATCGGAAGCGTGGAGACCGGTGGTGGGCTCGTCCAGCACATAGATGTTGCCTTTCTTATCCAGATATTTTGCCAGCTTCAACCGCTGGCGCTCGCCTCCGGAGAGGGTGGACAGAGGCTGCCCCAGAGACAGGTAGGGCAGACCTACTTCAATCATTGCCCCCAGAGCCTTGCGAAGCTTCCTGTTATCCTTGAAAAATTCGCAGGCTTCCCCGGCAGACATCTCCAGAATCTCCACGATGTTCTTTCCCTGATACTGATAGGACAGAGCTTCCTCGCTGTACCGCTTTCCTTCGCAGGCTTCGCAGACGGTGGTCACCGGGTCCATGAACACCAGCTCCGTGACAATCATACCCCGTCCATTGCAGACCGGGCACCCGCCCTTGCTGTTGAAGGAGAACAGCGAAGCGTTAACCCCATTTTCCACTGCCATCACCTTGCGGATTTCATCAAAGAACCCCAGGAAGGTGGAGGGAGTAGACCTGCCCGTGGCGGTCACCGGAGACTGATCCACCAGCACCACCCGGTCGGCAAACTGCCTGGCAAACACATCCCGAATCAGGGAGCTTTTGCCGGAACCGGCTACGCCGGTTATCACCGTCAGCACATTCAGCGGAATGTCCACCGACACATTTTTCAGATTGTGGACGCAGGCGTTCCGCACGGGAAGAAAGTCCTTCGGTATGCGGGGTGCTGCTTTC
>JALEHN010000123.1 GCA_022770525.1 Clostridiales bacterium | reverse complement strand
GCCTGTCTTTGTATTGTGATATTGGGCGGCGTTGTATCGATGAACGTTGATGCATTACGAGTGCCAATCGCCAGATTCTTCTCCGAAAAACAACCGACATATACCATATTAAATGCAGAACCTGAAACTGAAAACGAACGCGATGCCGAGGCATACCCTGATACAATTGAAAAGAGGTTTGCTCTAAGTAAAGTTCTGGAGGGGTATGAGGAAGTTGACCGAGAAAGTGTTTCTAAAATGGTAAGAATTGTATATGAAAATTCAGAAGGTTTAAATTATCAGTTTGTACAGGAAACTAGAGATACTAATACTTGGCTGGATAATGAAGGTGTAGATTGGAAAAAAGAGGATACATTATTTGGTAATGCATTTTATTACCGAAAGGATAATGAGTACAAATTGGTATGGAGTTATGAAGGATATGTTTTTCAAATATCAGGCGATTTAACAGAAAAAGAAATGGTGGATTTGGCAAATTCCTTAAGGATGGAAAAATAGAGGTGGATTTATGAAAAAATGGCTATCTGTTGTGTTAGTAGTTGTGATGTGTTTTAGTTTATCAATGACTGCCTTTGCGGAAGACGATATTGAACCGGTGGATAATAATGATTATAGCTGGGAATTAGAAAATATTGATGGAACGCCATCACTGGCAAGGTGGAGTTATACAAGTACAACTACACAGGCAATCAGTATTAATAATGGTACAGCTACGGTAACAGCTTCAGTGACAGGATACAGGGATAAAGCAACAAAAGTTGTGATGTATATGTATCTTCAGCAGTCTAAAAATGACGGTTGGACAAACCTTGCATCATATACCCATACTTTTAATAAGTATTATGGTACCGCTGAACATTACTATTCCACCTGCCCAAGAGGTTATACATATCGTCTGCGCTGCAGCTACTATGTATATTCCGGCAGTCAGTATGAGCATATTATTGCGTACAGTAACAATTACTCATACTAAGATGTTGGGGCAAAAGTCTTTGACCCCATGATGCTTATGGATTTTTTCGCGTTTCACGCTCCCGAAATCCTAAAAACATCAAAAGCGGATGGTAGACTTCCCTGATTGATAAAGATGACGGGCATATATCATCAGCTAAAAAATAGAATCACCCCTATAAAAGTCATTTAAGATGCTTTAATATATTCCCAGAAGAAGGCGAAGACGGTATGAAAAAACGGAGAGCATTGTCCGGATGCATGTACAGGCCGCCGGTTCGGATAGTGATTGACGGGCTTTTGTGCCGACGTATACTTTCACGGGAGGGGATGGTTGTATTTTAAAGAATTTAATGGATATTTTATATCCGAGGCGTTGTCCGGTATGCCATGATATTTTAAAATTATCGGAAGGTCCGGTGCATTCTGCCTGCCAGGCAAAGCTCAAATATGTACAGGAACCTGTTTGTTACCGCTGCGGAAAGCCGGTGCTGACCGGCGATGATGAATACTGCAGTGACTGTATGGCACGCAGACATTATTATGAAAGCGGTCATGCGGTCTGGGTATACGATGCACTGATGCAGAAATCAATAGCCATGTACAAGTACCATGGTGCAAAAGAATATGCAGATTTTTATGCACAGCAAATGGCAGCGATGTATGGCTCATGGATTAAATCCCTGAATCCTGATGTTTTGATACCTGTGCCGGTGCATTGGAAGAAAAAATGTCAGCGCGGTTATAATCAGGCGGAGCTTTTGGCAAAACGGCTTGGAATGCAGCTGCATTTTCCGGTGGATACAAAATATCTTGTGCGCGGGCAATGGACGAAGCCGCAAAAGACATTGACCCCGGCTCAACGTTATGAAAACTTAAAGAACGTTTTTTACATTAAAAAATATAAAAAAAGAAAATTACTTACGCAAAACACAATTAAAAAATTACGATCTCTCAAAACATTCAAAACACGCAAAACAAAATATCCGGTTGTTTTACTGATTGATGATATTTACACGACAGGCAGCACGATTGATGCCTGTGCTTCAGTTCTTAAAGCGGCGGGGACCGAACGTGTTTATTATCTCAGTTTATGCATCGGCAGTGACGCGGGAGGATGAAAACATGTCAAAAAGGTCAAAGAATGCGGATAAATCAAAAGATTTAAAAGACTCGCAGTCTGCAGACAAAGTGCACCATGTGATGGATACGATTGAGCAGCTCAGACAGGACATTCTGAGAATGCGGCGGGAAGAACGTTATGATAAATATCCGCCGAAAATGACTGTAGACGAAGATGGTGACGTATTTTTTGAAATACCAGAGAAGTTTTATGAGAATAAAACAGCGGATACCGAAGATTTGACACTGATCGGGGAAATCAAATTATATGACGATCCGCTGATTCCGGTCATTGTTACCATTTATCATGAAGATGATGATAAGTAAAACGCCATAAAAAGGGGGCAGCAGGAAGATGAAAGTCCTGCTGTCCCTTTTGGGCAATGTCCGGCTTATCAAATCAACGTCATTGTAAATCTGACATGCGTTAAACGCTATTCAGTTCTATTTAAAATCCACAACGGTAACGCCGTAGCCGCCTTCACCGAATTCCCCGAGCCTGAAGCTTTTGACATGGCCGGATTTTCTAAGCTTCTGGTGAACGGCATTTTTCAGCGCTCCTGTACCGCGGCCGTGAATAATTGTTACCTGCGGCAAATGTGCCAGATAGGCGTCGTCCAGATATTTGTCCAGTTCGGGCATTGCTTCGTCCACCGTTTTGCCGATGAGGTTAATGCTAATGGAAACCTGGGCTGACTTTGACATTTTTATTTTTCCGGCACCGGTCTTTTTAAGCATCGGTGTTTTAATCACTTCCTCGTCAATCAGCTCCAGATCTTTGATGTTGACATGGGACTTTAATATACCCATCTGCACCGTCAGATCACCTTTGGCGTTTGGCGCGGAAGCAACGATACCATTGACATTTAACGACAAAACTTTGACGGCATCACCCGGTTTTAAATCCTGCGGACGAAGCTGACCGCTCTTTTTCTTTGGCGCGGAAGATAAATGCTTATTGACTTTGTCCAGCTTTTCGCGGACGGCGGTACGCTGTTTTTCAAGTTCCTTATTGCTGGCAGCGCCTGCAGCCATTTTATTCATATCACGGATCGTCTGATCCGCAAAATCTTTGGCATCCTGCAAAATCTTACTGGCCTGTTCATTGGCTCTGCGCAAAATCTGTTCCTTCTGTTTAGCGATATTGTCATGCTTGACTTCAAGCTGTGCTTTCAGCTCTGTAATTTCTTTCTTGTAGGCTTCTATTTCTGCCTGCTCTTTTTCAATAGTGCTGCGGCTTGTTTCCAGATTGGCAATTAAATCTTCAAAGTTCTGGTCGGCGGCATCAATATTTTTCTTTGCATCGTTAATAATAAATTCCGGCAGCCCCAGCTTTGATGAGATGGCAAAGGCATTACTCTTGCCCGGAATACCGATGAGCAGACGATACGTCGGACTTAAGGTCGCAATGTCAAACTCGCAGCAGGCATTGCAGGCGCCTTTTGTAGAAAGCGCAAACACCTTCAATTCGCTGTAATGGGTCGTTGCCATCGTTGTGACCTGGCGAATCAGGAAATTTTTCAAAATGGCAATGGCCAGAGCGGCGCCTTCGGTCGGGTCTGTACCGGCACAGAGTTCATCCAAAAGGACAAGGCTTTTGTAGTTGGATTCATTTAAAATGTGGACAATATTTGTCATGTGGGACGAAAATGTGGATAAGCTCTGTTCAATACTCTGTTCATCACCGATATCGGCAAAAACATCGTCAAAGACGGCAAGCTCCGACTTGTCAAATGCAGGAATATGAAGACCTGACTGTCCCATCAGTGTAAATAATCCGACGGTTTTTAAGGATACCGTTTTACCGCCGGTATTTGGTCCGGTGACAATGAGCAGTTTATAATCTTTGCCCATAATAATGTCGATCGGAACAACTTTCTTTTTATCGAGCAGCGGATGACGCCCCTTTTTAATGTGAATATAGCCGTTTTCGTTAAAAACAGGCTCTGAACCATTATAATTTTTGGAAAGCTGTGCTTTGGCAAAAATAAAGTCCAATGATGACAGCACTGAGAGATTATTTGCCAGCTGTTCCTGACTCTGCGCAGCCATTTCACTGAGCGCAGCAAGGATTTTTTCAATTTCATCCTTTTCTTTGGCTGCCAGTGAGGAAAGTTCATTATTCAGACGGACAACGGCCATCGGTTCGATAAACAGCGTCGAACCGGTGGAGGACTGGTCGTGGATCATACCTTCCACCTGACTGCGGTATTCCGCTTTAACAGGCAGACAATAACGGCCATTGCGCATCGTTACAAGATTATCCTGTAACTTGGAGCCGACATTCTGTGAATTCACCATGGAATTCAGCTGCTGGTGAATACGGTCATTGGTCAGCCGGATACTACGGCGAATCGACTTTAATGCAGGACTTGCGTCATCGGCAATCTCCTCCTCAGAAATAATACAGCGCTTGATTTCGTTATTCAGCGGTGTCAGCGGTTCGATTTCAGCAAACATATCATCGAGACAATCTTTGGAAAGATCATCATTTTCCCTGCGGGAATAAGACTTTACCCGAAGCGCCACATCAAGCTGTTTTGAAATCTGAAGCAATTCACCGGCGCCAAGGGATGAACCGACCTTCAGCCGCAGCAGTGAAGGACCGATATCATACAGTCCCGAAAAAGAAATACTTCCTTTGGCATAAATCCGTGCCAGCGCGTCACTTGTCTCCATCTGGAGACGGCAGATCTCACCAAGATCACTGACCGGCGTTAACTTCTTACAAAGCGCCTTACCGAGCGGCGACGTTGCACAATTCTCAAGCTGTTCAATAATTTTATGATATTCAAGAATTCTTAAAGCTTTTTCATTCATAAACTCACCTTTTTTCTCAACAAATTTATACAAACTAAGAAACAACCAAAACCCTGTCAGGCTAAGTATACATGAAAACAACAAAAAAAGAAACAACATCTTCCTTTTTTATATGGTAAAATCCCACCCCTTGAAGTATAATATCCACGTAAGCAATGAGCCGTGCAGATTGCAGAGGGTACAAATTCGGCTGCTTGCAGCTGAGAATTTGTGGCATCGGCAAGCTATAGGGCGAAAGCCCGTGACCGAGAAAAGCAAAGCTTTTCGAGGGCAGGCACGGCGTACAGAAGAAGGCGAAAGCCCGTGACCGAAAGGCCGAAGGCCTTGAGGGCAAGCACGGCGGCCGGAAGAGGGTACAAATTCGGCTGCTTGCAGCTGAGAATTTGTGGCATCGGCAAGCTATAGGGCGAAAGCCCGTGACCGAGAAAAGCGAAGCTTTTCGAGGGCAAGCACGGCGGTCAGAAGAAGGCGAAAGCCCGTGACCGAGAAAAGCGAAGCTTTTCGAGGGCAGGCACGGCGGCAAGAAGAAGGCGAAAGCCGGTATTTTTTAATTTATTTTAGAATGTTGAGGAAAAGTAATGCGTTATATTAAGGATTTTAAAGAAGGCGAAATGATTTCGGAGATTTACCTGTGCAAGACAAAGCAGGCATTAAAGACGAAAGCGGGAAAGAATTACTATTCTTTACTTTTA
>JALEHN010000112.1 GCA_022770525.1 Clostridiales bacterium | reverse complement strand
AAAACCGGTCTTAAAGATATTAATTTTTTGCAGATCTGCCTCTGGCTGTCTGTGGTAAAACTGATCATTACCGGAGGGTATGGGATGGCGGCAGGCCAGCTGAATGTGCATATGAATGGAACAGCCTGGATCATGACGCTGTTGCTTGCATTGCTGGCAGGTATCGGCGCGATGTCACTGTTTCAGATCGGTGTCAGATATTCGGGTGCTTCCAATGCGGCTATCTTTTCCATGCTTGAGCCGGTCACAAGCCTGATTGTCGGATTCTTTTTCATGAATGAACACATGACGGCTCTGAAATGGTTGGGCTGCGTATTAATACTGTTGGGAATTGTTATGACAGTGCTTGATGAAAAGAAGTAGAATTAGCCTGCAAATAAAAAGTTAAGGCTAAATTGATGAAAATTGAAAATTTTATACAGGTTGAAAAATGGGTATCATAATAAAAGGTTTATAAACAATTTCGTCAAATGGTCACATAATGGCAACTATACCTTTATCTTTAGAAACATCGTACCTACTGCGTTTATAAATTTGTCACTTCTTAAGAAATAATGTAATGGATAAATACCAGTTTTACTCATTGCCTATTCAATCTACTGTGTTGTGGCACGAACGTAAAAGGATAGTTCAACCTGCATAAAACGAACGCTGCGAATGAGGAGATGGTCAGCAGTCTAATTCACGGACGCGAAGTCCAGGGGTAACACCGATATCCTACTGCTCCATATATTCTAACAGCTTAAGCAACATGATGGATAACAACCTAACTGGCTGTTAGGTATATTAACCATATTTATATTGTAGTAAGGGTACTCTTTATGGAAATACGTTGATTTTCCTTAGAGAGTACCCTAATTTTTTTGAATGTTTAAGAAGAATGTAATAATAATTATTATATTTAGTTGATGGATGCTGGTTTATAATTACAGAAAATAAGACAACTGAATACAAAAGAGAATATGCTGATGATATGAGCGAAGCTATGTTACACATATCAACATGGCAGTGAAGTAAATAACGTATATTGATTTGTTGTTTTGAGTGTTCGTATTTTTGGATCCTCCTTTTTGTGTAAAAAAACAGAGAGTGTCTTAGAAATCTAACCTGCGTGTAAAAAGTTGAAAATGATACTTATAGCATCAGTAATTTTGTTGAATGAAAATTGTAATATGTGCACAATTAAGTTTGGTAAATATGACGAAATCATATATAATTAAATAAATAACTTGAAATACAAATACAAATGTGATATATTGTATGCATACATTAATATACAATATATCAAGGAGGTAAATTAAATGAAAAAATTTATGGGATGTGCAGTTGCGTTAATGATGACAGTATCAGCGATGCTGACAGGTTGTGGTCAAAGTGAAGATATTAAGGATACCGGGGCGGTACAGGTTTCTGACTCATCAGGTGATACTGCAGTAACACAAAATGATGATGGTGAAAAAATTACATTAAAATTTTTCCATAACTGGATTAATGTTGATGAAACGCCATATTTTGAAGAAGCGGAAGCTGCCTTTGAGGCAGAACATCCAAATGTTGATATTGTAATTGAAAATGTCGGTGACCCGGATTATAAGTCAAAGTTAAAAGTTATGCTTGGCGCTGATGACGCACCGGATATTTTCTTCTCTTGGAGCGGCGAATTTGCACAGAAGTTTGTTCGTGCAGGAAGTGTATTGGATTTAACAGAGTATTTTGATTCAGACAGCGAATGGAAAGATTCATTTATTCAGGCAGCACTTGTACCTTTTGAAAATGAAGGTGAAATTTATGGTGTGCCATTTAGAGTTGACTGTAAAATGATGGTTTATAATAAAGAACTTTTTGACCAGTATAATGTAGAAGTTCCGGAGACATGGGACGAATTCCTTGATGTATGTCAGACATTTAAAGATGCCGGATTAATTCCTTTAGCACTCGGAAATCAGGATCCGTGGGCAGCATGCCATTATATTTCAACATTTAATGGACTTTGTGTACCGGTTGATGTCAGAGAAAAAGATTATAATTATAAGACAGGGGAATTTACAGATCTTGGTTATGTTGAGGCATTGAATATGTTAAAGACTTTGAATGATGATGGTTATTTTACACCGAATACAAATGCAATGGACTTTGATGTTGCACGTAATGATTTCTTTATTGGTAAAGCTGCTATGACATATATGCAGTCTATTGAATTTGGTCGCTGTGCAGAAAATGGTGTGGATGCAGGTGTATTTACAATTCCTGCACCGGATAATGCTAAAGGTAGTACAAATCTTATTACAGGATCACCGGATGGATTTATGATTTCAAGCAAATGCCAGCATCCAGAAGAAGCAGTTGAATTTCTGAAAATGTTAACAAATCCTCAGTGGCAGGAAAAAATGATTACGCAGCTTTCTAGCCCTGCAGCAATTCAGAATGTACATAATGAAGAAAACTCCAGTGAAGTTATGCTTTTGGCAGTTGAAGAATGTGCAAAGGCTGATGGATTTGTTAACTGGTTGGATTCAGATATCCACAGTAAAATAGCTGATATCTATGTACCAGGACTTCAGGAGGTTATTGCTGGTTCTGTAACACCGGAAGAGTTAATGTCACAGGTTTCTGAAATGGCTAAACAAGTACAGACTATGGACGAGGAATAATGTGGGTATATTTAAGAAGGGCAGGCTTGTCCTGCCCTCCTCTTTTCTTTGAAGGAGGGAAGTTGTGTGAAAGTATATAAAAATAAAAAGATAATATTTTTATATTTGGCACCTGTAATCATTGGATTGGCAGTGTTTGTATATTATCCTTTGCTGTGTTCTATTAAAGATAGCTTATATCAGTGGGTTTCCTACTCAGCGGACAGAAAATGGGTGGGTTTTAATAACTATATACAAATATTTTCCAATAAACAAATCTGGATAATTTTAAAAAATAATGTATTGTATGCGGTGATATCTGTTATATGTCAGGTTTTTCTTTCAATGGTGCTTGCGGCCTGTCTGGAAGAGATATTTATGCGGCGTTTTCAAAGATTTTTCAGGACAATTCTATTTCTTCCGTCTTTAATATCCATGTCGGTTATAGGACTTTTGTGGAAATGTATTTTTAATCCGAATACAGGACTTCTCAATACATTTATTCATGCGATTGGTTTTGAAAATGCAACACCTATGTGGCTTGGAGATGCAACTCTGGCAATATTTTGCTGTATTTTTGTTTCACAGTGGCAGTATGTGGGATATTGTATGCTTCTTGATCTTGTTGGTATACAGAAAATTCCGGCAGAGCTTTACGAATCTGCAAAAATTGATGGTGCAGGTTCTATTAAAAGATTTTTTTATATAACACTTCCGATGGGAAAAGAATCCATGCTTGTAACAGCTATTATTACCGTTATCGGAAGTTTTAAAATTTTCACGGAAATACAGATTATGACCGGGGGAGGTCCGGGTAGGGCTACAGAAGTACTTGCCACGGCAATGTATCGTGCAGCCTTTATCAATGACGAAATGGGCGTGGCCAGTGCTTATGCCATTATCATATTCGTGATAACTCTTGTTTTATCATTATTTCAAATGAAAATATCGCATACAGGCGAAGAATAGGAGGCACGAAATGAAGGGAAATAAATGGTACGGATCTATTGGGAGGCTAATTATATTTGTTATTTTCTGCTTGTTTGCAATAGTTATTATACT
>JALEHN010000109.1 GCA_022770525.1 Clostridiales bacterium | reverse complement strand
GCCACTATCAGTCAGATGTACAGCGCAAAGCCGCACATGCCATCTTAAACTGTAAATCTGGCAGACTTGGCGTAAACTTAAGTCAGTGTACGGACTGCGGGCATGTGGAAATACATAACAACTCCTGCCGAAATCGTAACTGCCCGAACTGCCAGGCAGTCCTGAAAGAGATCTGGGTGGATAAACGAAAAGCCGAGGTCATTGATACCCCTTACTTTCATGTGGTGTTTACGCTTCCCCATCAGTTAAACTCTCTCATTTATTGCAATCAAAAGCTTCTGTATGGACTGCTACACAGATGCTGCGCCGAAACACTTCTGGAATTATCTGCTGACAAGAAGTGGCTCGGGGCAACACCCGGTATCATCCAGGTACTTCACACATGGAACCAGGAGCTGGATTACCATGTGCATATGCACTGCATCGTTTCCGGTGGCGGGCTTACCAAAGACGGGAGGATCCGAAAATCTCCCAAAAACTTTTTTATCCGCACAGAAGTCCTAAGAGACAAATTTAAAGGGAAATATCTGGCACACCTTTCCTCTCTTTATGAAAGCGGCTTGCTTACATTCTCTTCTTCCTGTGAAAATCTGCGTAATTCCTATCACTGGAAGGAATGGAAAAACAGACTTTATGAGGTGGACTGGTGTCCCTACATCAAGGAAACCTTCAACGGCTTTGGCAATGCGATTGAATATCTTGGTCGTTATACCCACAAGATTGCCATTTCCAACAGCAGGATTCTTTCTGTTTCCGATGATACGGTCACTTTTTCTGCCAGAGGAAAAAAGCCTGGTGCCCCCAAACGTCAGATCACCCTGGATCATACAGAATTTATCCGCCGTTATCTGATGCATGTGCTGCCATCCGGTTTCCAGAAGATCCGGTACTATGGCTTTCTGAACAACCGGTATAAGACCAGAAACCTGAAACTGATATTTAAACTCCAGGGGCACCAGCGTTTCAAATCAAGATACAGCACCCTGTCTATTCCAGAACTACTAAAAGCAGTCTGGAACTTTGATATCCATATCTGCCCGGAATGCGGCTGCTGTAACATGAAGCATATCGGAAGGACATATGGATCTGCCTGATAAATGGCCACTTCTACTGAATATTTTTTTCAAAGGCCTCCGCAAGAAGGTCTGCGAAGCATGCCCTTTTATTGGATATATTTATACAATCAGCCTAAATATTGTTTTCGTATGCTTGATTCCTGATCAAAACTTCAGCATTTTTAACAAAAGAAAAGCATACTATCCCCATACATTAACCGGCTAACCATCCGCGACTTGGTACAATTCTGAAGAATCACATTCAGAGCAGTTCTTGTTTGATCCAGAACTGCTCTTTTTCTCTGCTCTGAATCTGATACTTCACTTATGAATTATAGCACAATCTGATGATTTCTCAACCAATTTTTAAGCCCCGCTATGGTCGAAAGCGAGCCGAAGGAAACGATGACACCGTTATCTTTCGCAGCCCGTACTGCCTGATCCATAGCTTCATCAATACTTCCACATGCCCGGACATTTTTAAAATACTGCCCGGCAACCAAAGCCAGTGTATCTGCCGGCAATCCCCGGCTTGACGGCGGCTGATGGGTAAATATAGTTTCGGAATAAGGAGACAGTGCCTCCAATATATGTCTATAATCCTTATCCGCAAAAATACCGGCCACATAAATGACTTTATCATTTTTAAGATACGTATCGATACTTTCCGCAAGACGCTGTGCGCCGTCCGGATTATGAGCGCCGTCAGCGATAATCAGCGGTTTGCCGTCAAATACTTCAAACCTTCCGGGCCACCGGGCATTCTTAAGGCCTTCAAAAATATGTGTCTTCTCTATGGACGCGCCCTGACGTTTCAAAATCAGCGCCGCATCAACAGCCGCTGCCGCATTATAAATCTGATAAGTACCCGGCATACGGATTAGCAGTCCTTTTTCATCCCGATAATCAAACTGCTGACTGATAAGGCTCTGACTTATCACCTGAAGCTTTGACCAGTCTGTTATATAAAGTGTACTTTCCATTTTTAAACACTGCTTACTGACAACTTTAACCGCTGTTTTCTCCTGCTCATAAATCAGCACCTCCTGGTGATGTTTAATAATCCCTGCCTTTTCATCTGCAATTGCTTCTAAAGAATCGCCAAGCAGTGCTGTGTGATCGAGACTTATGGAGGTAAGCACTGACAATATCGGTCTTTCTATCACATTGGTTGAATCATTTCGCCCGCCAAGCCCTGCTTCAAGAAGTACAAAATCCGTATGCTTACGTTTAAAATAAACAAAAGCCATCGCCGTTTCAACTTCAAAAACAGTCGGCTGCTCAAATCCTTCATTGATCATCCTTTCGCAGATCTGCCTGATTTCAGTAAGAATGTCCGCAATATCATCATCACCGATCCACTGACCGTTGATCTGGATACGCTCCCCATACCCTAAAACCGCAGGAGAAATATATCTTCCTGTTTGATATCCGGCCGCTTTAAGAATCTCTCCAAGAAACGCACCAAAAGAGCCTTTGCCGTTTGTCCCCGCAATATGAACAATCGAAAGCTGTTCTTCCGGATTCCCGAGACGTCTAAGCAATTCTTTGATACGGGAAAGTCCGTAAACACTGCCGGCTTTATTCAACTGTTCAATGTATGCCATAGATTCATAATAGTTCATCACTAACTCCTACATTTCATCGACTACCTGAAAGATATAAAATTTCAGGTAATAGGATTCATCTGCGGACCACAGTATCGGATGGTCCGGTGACTGTGTACGAAATTCCACCTGTCTAAGCCGTTTGTGGACACTGCCTGCCGCCTGATGTATGGTTTGTGTAAATAATTCATAGGTCATAAAATGGGAACATGAGCATGTTGCAAGAAAGCCGCCGTTTTTGACAAGTTTCATTCCCCGCATATTAATTTCCCGATAGCCTTTAACAGCGTTTTTGACAGAGTTTCTTGATTTTGTAAAAGCCGGAGGATCAAGGATCACAACATCAAATTTCTCACCCTGCTTTTCCAGTTCCGGAAGTAACTCAAACACGTCGGCACATTCAAACCGGGCGATATTTTCCACACCGTTTAATGAAGCGTTAATTCTTGCCTGGTCAACAGCAAGCTGGGAAGCATCAACACCAAGTACACTTTTTGCGCCGGCAACAGCCGCATTCAGTGCAAATGAACCTGTATGTGTAAAACAATCAAGAACTTTCGCACCGCCGCAAAGCCTCTGTATCGCTGCTCTGTTATACTTCTGGTCAAGGAAAAATCCGGTCTTTTGTCCGTCTTTGACATCAACCATATATTTTACGCCGTTTTCTTTAATTTCCACATTCGTATCAAAAGGTTCACCGATAAATCCTTTCGTTCTTTCCATGCCTTCAAGTGTACGCACTTTGGCATCGCTTCGCTCATATACACCGCGAATCACAATACCTTCCTCATAAAGCAGCTTTTTCAGGCATTCGATAATCGTAAGCTTCATCCTGTCAATGCCAAGCGCCAGAGACTGTACGACTAAAACATCCGAAAACTTATCTACGACAATCCCCGGAAGGAAGTCTGCTTCTCCGAAAATAATGCGGCAGCTTGATGTATCCACCGTCTTTTTTCTGTAATCCCATGCAGCCCTTACCCTTTCTTCCAGGAAGTTTTCATCAATTTCCCTGTCTGCCTGCCTTGTCATCATACGGACAGTAATTTTGGATTTTCTATTAATAAATCCCTGTCCCATCACATATCCGTCAAAATCTTTGACAATAACGATGTCTCCGTCTTCTATATGACCTGTTACAGTATCTATTTCATTATCATAGATCCACATGCCGCCTGATTTTAGAGCACGGCCTTCACCTTTTTTCAGTGTAACAATTCCATGATTCATATAAGCACCCTCATTAAAAAAATTTTAAATACAGTATAACACTATGGAATATTTCTTGTCCATATCGGCATAATATATCTATGAAGAAAAATTTTATTCTTTGTGGTCTTACAGGCTGGTGTATGGAAGTATTGTGGACCGGATGCGCGTCCATAATGTCACGTGACCCCAAGCTGACCTGTAAGACTTCTATGTGGATGTTTCCGATCTACGGCATGGCCGCCGTATTTTCACCGATACACAAGCATATGCAGGACAAAAATATACTATACAGAGGCAGTATTTATACCATCTGTATCTTTGCCGCGGAATATTTCACAGGAACTATTCTGAAAAAGTGTAAGCTTTGCCCGTGGGATTACAGCAGCCGTCCGGCAAATATCAATGGACTTATTAATCTCTCCTACACACCGCTCTGGTTTTTAGCAGGACTCATTTTTGAAAAACTTCTTGATTTTGAAGACGGAACAAAGAGTCACTAAGGACTCTTTGCGCGCCCGTGCGGGCATGCAAGTGCATCTTCGTCTCCGCACGGGCCGCATTCTCGCAGAGCGTTTTTTTTGATACAGAAAATCGCTATTTTCTGTATCAAAAAAAAGCATCTTACCGATGCTTTTTTTTCTTAAATAAACCACAGTTTTTGATTTGTTGTTGATATTGAAGTCACGCCGCTTCCAAGCATGGATATGACGTCTTCCTTTTCAGCGATCAGTCCGCCGGCGATAACCGGTACCGGCGAACTTTTACATATTTTACTGATGACCTTAGGTGTCACTCCCGGAAGCACTTCAATAAAATCCGGACGGACAGCCAAAAGCTGCCGGTTAATATTTTCATACGCCATTGAATCAATGATAAAAAACCTGAAAATCGTATACATTCCAAGTTCTTTTGCGCGTTTGATCAGTACCTGCTTTGTAGAAATAATACCGTCTGCCTTCGTATATTTCTTAATAAAATCCACAGCGATTTCCTTTGGACTGAGTCCTCCGATCAGATCAATATGTACCATAGCTATTTTTCCGTGTTCCTTGACCTCGCTGACAATATCCGCAATTGAACATAGATCACCAAACAAAATAAAAACAACACTGCTTTCAGATTCGAAGCACTTATGAAGACCTTCCAAATCTTTAACTGCCGCAATCACCGGCGAATCTTCCACCGCTTCAACAAACGCACGATTCATTTCTCCATACCCTCTTACTACGATTTATTCAACGCTTTTCAGTGATTCGATCATATCTATTTTTTTAAGCTTTCTATGCATGACGACACTGACGACGGCCGAAAAAGCAAATGTCAATAATACACTGTATATATAGCTCTTAAAATAAATGTCCCTTCCAAACATCATCAAATCAACTTCAGCTGTCAGTATAACGAACCTGTGAAGTACTTTACCAATAAAAATACCAAGAATCGCTCCGATCAATGTCAGCATGACATTTTCCCTCAGTACATAAATCGACACTTCACCATCAAAAAATCCGAGAACCTTCAAGGTCGCCAGCTCACGTTTTCTTTCACTGATATTAATATTATTCAGGTTATATAAAACGACAAAAGCCAAAAGCCCTGCAGAAATAATGATAACGTAAATAATTGCATCCATACTTGTAATCATACTGGCAATACGCTCTGACATTGTTCTAGTATAACTTATACCTGAAACACTGTCAAATGTAAGATATTTTCCTGAAAATTCTTTTTCATATGCCTCTGACGGTGCCTCAAAATCCACAAAAATCTCACTGTAATCTGTTTTTTCACCGTAAATCTTTTCATAAAGTGCAGGACTTACATAAACATAATGAAAATAATAGTTTTCCACAATATGTGAAACTTTCACCGGCACCCGGTTCATGTCACTGATCTCAATATAAATTTCATCACCTTCGCCCACATCAAGAAGTGACGCCAGTTTTTCGGAAATCACAGCACCCTCATCATCAAGGTCGTAACTTTCATGGGTCACTCGATTCTTAAGGACGATAAAGTCAGACATGCGGTCTGTTTCGGACGGTACAAATAAATAGGCGCTCCGCTCACCTTTGCCGCTTATATCTTTGCTGATATCCACCGTTTCCTCAATGGCCATAAGTGCTGCCTTTGTATTCTCTTCATTTAATACCTGATGATAAACCTCCTGCCTTTCTTCATAAGATGAATCCTCGCTGAAATTCACTGTGCTGTCATAAATGCGAATATCATTAAACTGTTTGTCACCAATAGTCATAATTGAATCTTTAACACCAAAACCTACAAGCAAAAGACCCATACATCCGCCGATACCGATCACAGTCATAAAAAATCTTTTCTTATATCTGAACAGATTTCTCACTGCGGCTTTATATGAAAAGCTCAGCCGTTTCCATATAAACGTCACTTTTTCAAGCCATACACGTTTTCCCGCCTTAGGCGCCACAGGACGCATCAGTTTTGCAGGTACAGAAAGCAATTCTTTATAGCAGGCTGCCACAACAGCAATTGTCGTACTTAAAACGGCTGCGCCAAGTGCCGTCAATGTATAGCCCATATGAAGCGGCGCCTCATAATCTGTAATACCCACATAAAGTATACTGTAAGCCCGCATAATAATCAGCGGAAGCACTTTCTGCCCCAGGATTGTACCGGCAGTACCGCCGATCAATGTGGCAAGAAATGCATACAGAACATATTTAAGTGCAATACTTCCCTTGCTGTAGCCAAGTGCCTTCAATGTACCGATCTGTGTTCTTTCTTCCTCGACCATACGTGTCATTGTTGTCAGGCTCACCAGTGCCGCCACAAGGAAAAATATGACGGGGAAGACATCTCCGATTTTTCCGATGCGCTCCGCATCCTGCGCATATTCCACACAAGTCTCTATGTAATCACGGTCAAGAACGTACCACTTTGGAAGCTTAAGTGCTGTCAGATCCTCCTCGGCCTGTGCAATCTCTGCTTTCGCATCTTCAAGCTTTGGTCTGTTTTCGGCCAGTGCATCCTCATATTCTGCCCTGCCCTCTGAAAGCTTTGCCTCACCGTCCGCGATTTCTTTTTTAGCGTCAATAAGCTTTGCTTCATTCTCAGAAATCTCTGCCTTGCCCTCTGCAATCTTTCGCTCACTGTCTGCAATTTCTTTTTTGGAATTTTCAAGTTTGGTCTCATTTTCAGAAATCGTCTTTCTTCCCGCATCTAAGGCCGCCTCACCGTCAGCCACTTCAAGCTTCGCATTCTCAAGCTGCCTTCGTCCGTCCTCTATGGCTGTTTTACCTTCACTGATGATGGCCTCACCGTTATCCAGTTCTTCCTGCTTTTGTGTAAGCTGCGCTTTTGCTTCAGGCAATGTCACATTGATTGCATACTCAAGCTGCTGACGGTTACTTTCAATCAACTGCCGCTGCTCATCAATATCTCCAAGTGCGGCTTCACCTTCTTGAATCTGATTTTCCCTTGCTTCAAAATCTTCAACTGCTGCTTTTGCCATGGATAAATTCGCATTAATTTCGCTGATTTTACCGTTAACAACATCTATACCGGCCGAAACCTCCGCTTTTTGAGCTAAAGCTTCTTCATATGCGCCGCGTACTTCTTCGTTGCCCGCAGCAACAGCCGCCTCGTAGTATTCAATCGCTTCCGTCAGTTCTGACTGCCGGTTCGTCAGGGTATCCAGCTGCTGCGCCAATGCAGATAATCCTGCCTCTCCTTCAATGATCTGCCCCCTTAAAGCCTCAATCTGAGGGCGTGCCGCCTCAAGTGCTTCCCTTCCCGAAACGACCTGCGCAACAGCAGCTTCAAACTGCTGTGATTTTTCCTCTAACTGATCAAGACCGGCCTGTGCCTCAAAAAGTCCTTCCTCATAAGCCGTCCATCCTTCTAAAAGCTGTAATTTGCCGTCAGCAATTTTCTCTTCACTTAAAGCAAGCTGACTTGCTTTTTCATTCAGTGTCTTTTCATTTTCCTCGATTTCTTTTCTGGCATCTGCAAGTTTTTTTGCATTACTCTCCACTTCTGCCTTTGCTTTTGCCAGTTCTTTCTCACCGTTCTCCACTTTTACCTTTGCATCGGCTATTTTTGACTCGCCATCCGCCATCTCCGCTTTTGCATCAGCAAGCTGCTTTTCGCCGTCCGCCACTTCTTTTTTGGCATCCGTCAATTCATCTTCGGCATCGGCGAGCTCATCTTCGGCATCGGCAAGCTTTTTTTCACCGTCCGCCACTTCTTTCTTCGCATCTTCAATACTTTGAGCGGCGTCTGCAGTGACATTGTCATAGCGGATCTGACATCTTCCGTCAGCAATAGCCTCCACCCGATCAACAATATCATTAATCTTTGCTTCATAGACATCGCCATAACAGTCTAACGCTTGCGCATCTTTAACAGTAATATCAATTTCTGTATAGACCTCCATGGAAAAGCTGTCCGGTGTTAATATAACAAATCCATCCACCGATCCATGACCGATCTGACTTGAATCTCTTGTAAGACTTAAATAGGAAGCAAGTCTGCCGCATCCGGTAATTGTCAGCGTCTCTTCCTTTACAATATCGCTGATTTTGGTATCGTCACCCGAAGTCACCGTGATCGTATCTCCGATCTTATACCCGGATTTATCAATAAGTAAATTGTCAACAAGACATTCTCCCGGATTCTGCGGCATGCGTCCTTCATCCACTGTCACAAGGTTCATTTCATCACCGGCAGAAATCAGCTTAAGCACCAGCTGTTTATCATTTTTTGTCGTCAGAACATCTTTTGTATACACCGGAGCTGCTGCTTCTATACCATCGATCTCCCGGATTGCCGCAACATCCTCATCGGTCAGCCCAAGTGTTGATAAAACACGGATATCCATCAGGCGGCTTTCATCAAAAAAACTGTCTGCCGAACGGTGCATATCCGGATTTGTCGCCCTGATACCTGCAAAAAATGCGGTTCCCAGCATAACGATCAGACAAATGGACAGAAATCTCGTATATGTCTTTCTGATTTCCATAAAAAACTCTTTACGAAGTGCCTTTTTCCTTTTCATATACCTCACCTACCACTCAATCGTCTCAACCGGAACAGGATGTTCATTCAGCAGCATACTGCTCACTTTGCCGTTTTTAATACGAATCACGCGGTCAGCCATCGGTGCAATTGCCGTATTATGGGTAATAACAACAACCGTCATTCCTTTTTCCCTGCATGTATCCTGCAGAAGTTTCAATATCGCTTTACCTGTCTGATAATCAAGGGCACCGGTCGGTTCATCACAAAGCAGCAGTTTCGGATTTTTCGCAAGTGCTCTTGCAATGGCTACACGCTGCTGTTCACCGCCCGAAAGCTGCGCAGGGAAATTGTTCATTCGGTCTTTAAGACCGACTTCCGCAAGGACACGCTGTGCCGGCAGCGGATTTTTGCAAATTTGCAGCGCCAGTTCAACATTTTCCAGTGCCGTAAGGTTCTGGACAAGATTATAAAACTGAAATACAAATCCTATATCATCTCTTCTGTAAGCCGTCAGCTGCCTTTCCGTATACTTTGAAATATCCGTACCATCAACAATTACCTGCCCGCTTGTTGCAGAATCCATACCGCCAAGAATATTTAATACAGTTGTCTTTCCTGCACCGCTTGGTCCAACAATGACAACAAACTCACCTTTGAGTATTTCAAACTCAACACCGTCAACAGCTTTGATTGTCACTTCTCCCATTGGGTAAACTTTTTCAACACCGATCATTTGAACCAGTTTCTGCATATCAACACCTCATTTAAAATTTGCACTTATGCTCTACTTTATATTATTGCTAAATTCATGTAACTGTTCATTTTGATGTAAACCCTCAAAAATACACATAACATTCACTACCTTATTTTACCATTCTTATGTGAAAAATCCACAATTTCTTACTAAAGTATTATAAAGTTTTTATAAACACAATGAAAAAACAACAGTCAGGCAAAACATAGGGTTATTTATCGCAGCTTTACCGCTTCAAAAAATAACCTCTGATTCGATATATACCGAATCAGAGGTTATATGATTTAAATTCATCATAGTGTTTTACTATTTTGCTGTAATGTACTTTTGTGCCGTTAAAAGCTCTGCGCAAAGGATAGCGCCGCCGGCTGCGCCGCGGACTGTATTGTGTGACAATCCGACAAATTTATAATCATAAACGGTATCTTCTCTCAATCGGCCAACGGAAACGCCCATACCGTTTTCATACTGAACATCAAGAGATACCTGTGGACGATTGTCATCTTCAAGATACTGGATAAACTGCTTTGGCGCACTTGGCAGTTCAAGCTGCTGCGGCAGGCCGCTGAATGCTTTCAGTTTTTCAATCAGCTGCTCTTTTGTCGGTTTTTTCGCAAATTTAACAAATACAGCTGCTGTATGACCGTCCAGGACCGGAACACGAATACACTGAGTTGTAATTACCGGAGACGAGGCCTTGACAATCTGACCGTTTTCAACTTTTCCCCATAAACGCAGCGGCTCCTGCTCACTCTTTTCTTCTTCACCGCCAATATAAGGAATGATGTTGCCAACCATTTCCGGCCAGTCCTTGAATGTCTTTCCGGCACCTGAAATTGCCTGATAGGTTGTAGCAACAACTTCAACCGGTTCAAACTCTTTCCATGCAGTCAGCACAGGTGCATAGCTTTGAATGGAACAGTTTGGTTTTACTGCGACAAAACCGCGTGTTGTTCCGAGACGTTTTTTCTGTGCTTCGATAACCTGAAAATGTTCAGGATTTATTTCAGGTACGACCATAGGTACGTCCGGTGTCCAGCGATGTGCACTATTATTTGAAACAACCGGTGTTTCTGTTTTTGCATACGCATCTTCGATCGCACGGATTTCTTCTTTTGTCATATCAACCGCACTAAATACAAAATCAACTTCGGCTGCAACTTTTTCTACTTCATTAACATTCATCACAACAAGCTTTTTCACTGCTTCCGGCATCGGCTTTGTCATTTTCCAGCGATCACCTACTGCATCTTCATATGCTTTGCCGGCTGAACGCGGACTTGCTGCGACTGCAACAACTTCAAACCACGGATGGTTTTCCAGCAGCGAAATAAATCTCTGGCCAACCATACCTGTTGCGCCAAGAATACCAACCCTTAACTTCTTTTCCATGACAAAAACTTCCTTTTCTTCTTTAAAATTTTATCCTCACCGGACAGACTGTCCGTCTTGAAAACACATTTGTTTTCGTACTGTGTATATTACAGGATATTTATAAAAAAATCAAGTCCTTTTTTACAAATTCATACTAAAAGATGTAATATCATCCAGAAAACGCTCCGAAAAAACAAATTCAGAGCGTTTATGACCATGAACGTCTCGGTAATTGCATATCCGAGGATTCCCTATTTTATCCTAAATAGTCTCAAGCAACTTTTCCACACTGACAAGCTTAACACAAAGAACAAACAGCTGTGCGGCAATACCAAGTTCGTCCACTGTCGGGAATGACGGAGCAATACGGATATTACTGTCATCAGGATCTTTGCCGTATGGGAATGTAGCTCCCGCATTTGTCATAACAACACCTGCATCGGCAGCTTTGGCAACAATCGCTTTGGCACATCCTTTCATTGAATCAAATGAAATAAAGTAACCGCCCTTTGGTGTTGTCCACTGACCAATCCCAAGACCGCCCAAGGCATCTTCCAGCGTTTTTAAAACAATCTCAAATTTCGGACGCATAATCGCTGCGTGCTTTCTCATGTGTTCATGAACACCGTCAAGATTTTTAAAGAAACGTACATGTCTTAACTGATTGACCTTGTCATGTCCGATTGTCTGGATTGTCATCTGCTTTTTGATTTCGGCAATATTCGCCGGTGATGTTGCAATGGCAGCAATACCTGAACCCGGGAAACTGATTTTAGATGTCGACGTAAACTTATATACCATATCCGGATTTCCCGCTTTTTCACATTCATCAAGTATTTCAAGCACAACATCCTGATCGTCATCATATAAATGGTGAACAGAATATGCATTATCCCAGTAGATTCTGAAATCCTTTGCCGCAGGCTTTAATGCGGCAAAACGTCTGACAGTCTCATCAGAATATGAGATACCCTGAGGATTTGAATATTTTGGCACACACCAGATACCTTTGACAGCCTCATCTTCGGAAACATACTTTTCCACAAGATCCATATCCGGTCCCTCCGATGTCATCGGTATATTGATCATCTCAATGCCAAAATGCTCCGTAATGGCAAAATGTCTGTCATAGCCCGGTACCGGACATAAAAACTTGACCTTATCCAGTTTGCACCACGGTGTATTTCCCATGACACCATGCGTCATAGAACGTGATACTGTATCATACATCACATTCAGGCTTGAATTTCCATATATAATGATTTTATCAACATCAACTTCGCTGATTGCACCGAGAAGTTCCTTTGCCTCTTTAATACCATCAAGCACACCGTAATTGCGGCAGTCCACGCCCTGCTGGCATGTCAGTTCCGCGCCGCTGTGAAGAACATCCATCATACCCATCGATAAATCCAACTGTTCTTTGCTCGGTTTTCCCCTGGACATATCCAGTTTTAATCCTCTGTCTTTAAATGCCTGATACTCTTTTTCCAGTTCATCTTTTAACGCAAGTAACTCAGCCTTGCTCATATCCTTATATGCTTTCATTCTCTTCGCGCCTTTCTACTTACCGATTATGACACATTGCAGTCTGATGAATATTATACATCATCCTTCTCATGAAAACAATAGGCAAAGAGCTGTATTTTTGCAATTTTTATATCCATTTCTGTCAATTTATCACATGAGTCACAGTTTCTTTATGATGTTTAACCTGTAATTTGCAAGTTTATTATATATCTTATTCCTGAAAAATCTTTCCTATGATCTTTGTCATGAATTAATGTTGTTTTTAAATTGCATATTTACATTTTTAAATGACAGGTTATTACTATTTAGCCATACATTTTAATCTGACAATATCATTGTCCATTACATCCACCCTTCGAGTCAGTGTATTGACTTTTAATTCATAAAGCAGATTATGATCCGAAACTTTGATTGCCTGATTCAGCTTATCGATCAGATTTAAATGGTTTTCTGCCAAAATCTGGATATTTCTGTCAGTAACGTTTTCTACATGTAATCTGAACTCACTTACTTCCTTCTTAACTTCCGCCATATCCTGCTTTACAACTGTAACTTCTGCTTTTAATCCGGATACTTCCTCTTTCAGTACCGCAACATCTTCCTTTAATCCCGAAACTTCCGATTTCAGTACCGCAACATCTTCCTTTAATCCCGAAATATCCGCCTTCATAATTGTGATATCTTCCTTTAAACCGGATACTTCTTCTTTCAGTACTGTCACATCTTCCTTCAATTCTGACACTTCCGATTTCAGTACTGCGACATCTTCCTTCAATCCCGAAATATCCGCCTTTATGATTGCGACATCTTCCTTCAATCCCGAAACTTCTGATTTCAGCACCGTCACATCTTCTTTTACCCCCGAAATATCCGCCTTCATGATTGTGATATCTTCCTTTAAACCGGATACTTCTTCTTTCAGTACTGTCACATCTTCCTTTAATCCCGAAACCTCCGCTTTCATGACTGCCATATCTTCTTTGAATCCGGATATATCCGCTTTCATGATTGCCATATCTTCTTTGAATCCACCGACATTTTCTTTAATCGCGGATACACTCTGCTGCATCCCCTGAATCACATTGAATATCATATCCAGCTTTCCATTTTCCGACATATTGTTCATCCTTTCTTTTCACGCAAATACTTGAATTTCCGGAGGCTTTCTCCAAACAGTTTGACAATTTAAAACCTTTTTATCTTCAGCAAAAAAACACAAATCCACAAACTTTGTTTATCTTTTGTATAACGATTTCTTTTGTACACAATTTTCTTTTGCAGTTTCATTCTTTTGTATATTTACAATCATTTGTGGCTTAAAACTATTTTAACATATCCCCGGAAAAGTACATAGAACGGATAAGTGAAGTACAACAAACCCTCCGGCTCAGTATTTTACCAAACCGGAGGGTTCACATTTCAATTCATTATTTAATTGCGCCTACCGGGCAAACTTCTTTACATTTACCGCAGTTCTGGCATTTTTCATAATCGATTGTCGCATTGTTGTTTTTAACTGTGATCGCACCGTACTGGCATGTCTTCTGACACTTCATACAGCCGATGCAGCCTGTCTTGCAGACTTTGCGTGTCATCGCGCCTTTATCAGTATTAATGCAGCGTACATGCTGGTTAAACTTCTGAGGCAGTATGGCAATGACATGTTTAGGACATGTTTTTGCGCAGATACCACAGCCGACACATTTGCTTTCATCAACAACAGCAAGTCCGTTGCAGATTTTAATTGCGTTTTCAGGACATGCTGCCACACAGTCGCCGTGACCGAGACATCCATAAGCACACGCACTGTCGCCTGCATATAGCATGCTGACTGCCTGGCATGTATCAACACCCTGATATTCCATTTTCTGTGAAACATTATCACAGTGACCTGCGCACTGTACAACAGCCACTTTCTTTTCCATAGAACCTGCGGCAATGCCGAGAACGCCTGCGATTTCTTCCGCGACATCAGGGCCGCCCGGTGAACAAAGACCATTTTGTGCAGTACCGTCAGCCAACGCTTTTGCATAACCGTCACATCCTGAAAAACCGCAGGCACCACAGTTGGCACCCGGCAGACATGCTCTGACGGCTTCCTGCTTTTCATCAACCGGCACCGCAAACACGATTGATGAAATTGATAAGATCAGGCCCGCGATGAGGCCGATTACAGCTACTATAATTACTCCTGTCATTTTGGCCCCTCCTATTTGAATAATCCGTCAACAAGTCCCTGGAAACCAAGGAATGAAATAGCAACAAGTGATGCTGATACAAGTGTGATTGGAAGTCCCTGCATCGATTTTGGAATCTTAGCTGTTTCAAGTCTTCCGCGGACACCCGCAAACAGAACCATCGCAAGCATGAAACCAAGACCGCTGCCAAGGCTGTTAATTAATGACTGTACAAAATTATAACCTTCATCAATATTTAAAACTGTTACACCAAGAACTGCACAGTTTGTTGTAATCAATGGAAGATATACACCAAGTGCATTATAAAGGCTGACCATATATTTTTTAAGGAAAATCTCTACAAACTGCACAAGTGCTGCAATGATTAAAATAAATACAATTGTCTGCAGATAATCCAGACCGTTTGGTGTTAATAGATAAGTCTGAATCGGCCATGTCACTGCTGTGGCAATCATCATGACAAAGATAACCGCGCCACTCATACCTACAGCTGTATCAAGCTTTTTAGATACACCGAGGAATGGACAGATACCAAGGAATTTAGACAAAATATAGTTATTTGTCAAAATTGCAGCCAAAAGAATTTGAACTAAATTTACAACTGACATTATTCACATCCTCCTTCCGCTGCTTTTGAGCATGAGTCATGCATCGGACATCCGCCGCATCCAAGTTTTGCAGGTTCTTTGCCTTTCTTAACGGCAATCTTATTTGCAAGTGCAACAAGCATACCAAATACAAAGAAACCGCCCGGAGGGAGAATGAAAATCAACATCGGAGGAATAACACTGCCGCTGTTGACAACAAGACCGAAGATTGTACCGTTACCGATCAGCTCACGGATACCGCCCATGAGAATCAATGTAATCGTAAAGCCGATACCCATACCAAGACCGTCAAGTACAGAAGCCAGAGGTCCGTTTTTACTTGCGAAACTTTCGGCACGTCCAAGGATGATACAGTTAACAACGATCAAAGGCAGATAAATACCAAGGGATGCATCCAATGCCGGCGCATAAGCCTTGACAAACATCTGAATTAATGTAACAAAACCAGCAATAATCGTAATATATGCTGGAATATGAATCTTATCCGGAATCACTTTCCGGAGTAATGAAATAACAAGGTTAGAACCAACCAAAACTACAGTTGCTGCCGCACCCATACCAAGGCCGTTCATTGCCATTGTCGTGACAGCCAGTGTCGGACAAGTACCAAGGACAAGACGAAGTACAGGATTTTCTTTAATAATACCGGCCGTAAAAATCTGACCGAGGCTCTTTTGCTGTTTAGCCATTAATTTGCACCTCCTGTAACTGCATTATAAATTTCTAAAGCTTTATCCACTGAATTTGTAACAGCTCTGGAAGTAATTGTAGCACCGGCAATGGCATTGATATCTCCGCCGTCTTTTGAAACCTTCAATTCTTCTCCGGCTGCTCTGCCGACAAACTGACCTCTCCATGAAACACCGAAATCATCTGTTCCGGCAGCTTTCGCTCCAAGACCAGGTGTCTCATTGCAGTCTGTCAACTTGACACCTGTCACTGTGCCGTCTGTTGTAATACCTGTCATACACTCAACAGCACCGCCGTAGCCCTTATAAGATGTTGTAAAAACATAACCCGCACCGTTTGTGGCTTCAGCATATGTATAAGTCGTACCGTCAAGTTCGATTGTTTTTTCTTCAAAACCATCGGCATCTGCAAGAACTTCTTTCTTTGAAGCTTCATCATTTGCCGCTTTAAGTGCTGCAATCTTATCTGCTGTCATACCGTTGACAAGTACAAGCAGTGCTGTAACAACCAGTACAATCACAGTTAATATCGCAGTTGGTCCAATAATCTTTTTAGCACTCATTATTTTGCAGCCTCCTTTTGCGCACCAAATGGTTTTGGTGTTGTTAATTTTTCAATGTGAGGCACAAGGATATTCATAATAATGATTGAGAAGGATACACCTTCCGGCAATGAACCGAATGAACGGATCAAAACTGTCAGAATACCGCAGCCAATTGCATAAATGACCTTTCCTTTATTTGTCAGAGGACTTGTCACATAATCTGTTGCCATAAAAATCGCACCGATAAATAAACCGCCGGATAATATCTGCATCACAGGATCCTGTCCCAGTGCTGCTGAAAAAACAAATACCACAGCAATATATATTAAAGGAATAATCGGTGAAATAACTTTTCTGATCACAAGGTAAATACCGCCGATTAAAAGTGCCAGCGCACATGTCTCACCGATACAACCGCCGGTCTTGCCAAGGAACATATCAAGATATGAAGGCAGCTCACTTGCATTACCGCCTGCGGCAATCGCCAAAGGTGTCGCTGTGGCTGTACCGTCAAACGGCGCTGTCCATGAAGTCATGGCTGTCGGGAATGAAGTCATGAGAATAATACGTGCAGCCAGTGCAGGGTTTACAAAGTTATTGCCGATACCGCCAAACATCTGTTTAACAACAACGATAGCGATCACTGCACCTAAAACTGCCATCCAGATCGGCACTGTGGCAGGAAGGTTGAACGCAAGAAGCAAACCTGTAACAATCGCACTGAAGTCTGTGATCGTATTCGGACGTTTCATGACTTTACGGCAGATATACTCCGCAACCACAGCTGCTGCTACAGTTGCGCATACAATGATGATGCTTCTGACACCGAAAAGAATGATTGATGCGATAAAAGCAGGCATTAAAGCAATAATAACATCAATCATCAGAGTTTTTGTCTTCACCGGACTGCTGATATGCGGTGATGAAGAAACGATTAATTTATTATCCATTGATTACACCTACTTTCCACTATTTCTGACAATGCCTTTGCCCACTCTGATGGACTGTACAAGCTTACGGTTGGCCGGACATACAAATGAACAGCAGCCGCACTCCATACATGCCATAACATTCAGACGTTTAAGACCGTCGGCATTCTTAATTTCCGTATATTGTTCAAGCATTGTCGGCATCAGATTCATAGGACATGCATTGACGCAGCGTCCGCAGCGGATACAGTCTGTTGCCTCCATGCTCTGTGCATCCTGACGGTTAAATGCCAGAATAGCATTTGTATTTTTAAGGATCGGCAGTTCATCGCTGACGATTGGTGTACCCATCATCGGGCCGCCATATAAAAGTTTTGCCGGTTCTTCTTTATAACCGCCGCAAAAAGCAATGACATCTTTAATCGGTGTACCGATACAGACACGAATATTTTTCGGTTCTGCCACAGCTGAGCCGTCTACAGTAATTCTCTTATGTGTCAGCGGCATACCTGTTTTCAGATATCTCGCGAGAAATGCAATAGAGGCAACGTTCATAACAACAACGCCCACATCTGAAGGCAGTTTTCCAGGAGGTACCTGTCTGCCTGTACACTGGTCGATCAAAACTTTTTCTGCACCCTGCGGATACCTTGAAGGTAAAACTTTCACTTTGACAATATCACCGTGTTCGTCATCTTTTGCAGCAATATCCTGCATAATTTTAATAGCTTCCGGCTTATTATCTTCAATACCGATAATTGCCTGCTTTACCTGCAGCAATTCTGCCACAGTATAAATACCTGACATAATGTCCCATGAATTTTCAATAATTTCCCGGACATCAGCTGTTATGTACGGTTCACACTCAGCACCATTGATTACAAGCGTATCAATGTTTGCCTTAACATCCGGAGCCGGGTTTAACTTTACATGGGCCGGGAAGCCTGCTCCGCCGAGGCCGACAAGGCCTGATGCTCTGATAGCTTTCACAAGATCTGCATCATTCTCAACAACCGGTGGCTGAATAGACGGGTCCGGTGTCTGTTCACCATCAGTTTCGATAATAACGCACTGCGTATTTGCCCCATTGCTTGTCAGAACAGTGTCAATTTTTTTAACTTTTCCTGACACACTGGAATGAATTGGCGCAGATACGAACTTATCGGAATCTCCGATCACAGTACCAACATAAACCTGGTCTCCGACTTTCACAGTCGGTGTACAAGGCGCTCCGATATGTTGGGACATCAGAATAGTGACCGAAGCCGGTACCGGCATTTCCACAGTTTCCATATCTTTCGTATGTTTTCTGTGTGGAACTGGCGCGCCCGGATTTTTCACGAATCCTAATTTACCAAGAATTCCCATTGAACTACTAGACATATGAATCCTCCTCTTAAAATATTCTGTAAAAAACAGAATTTGGTCAAATTATATTGTACTATTTTTAACAAGACTTTTCAATATTTTGTTAAAAAAGTATTTAATTTAGTACAAAAAAAGAACCCTGTGCCCCAGGATTCTTTTTAAGTATACAAATTCAGTCATGACCGGTACAATGATGCGTCCCGTCAATATTCATTATTTTCCATATATCTCATGTATCTGACAACCATCAGTGCGATTTCAAAGGTAATCGCATCTTCAAATACACGAAGGTCAAGTCCGGTCGCTTTATTCACTTTATCAAGTCTGTACACAAGCGTATTTCTGTGAATATAAAGCTGTCTTGCCGTTTCAGAAACGTTAAGACTGTTTTCAAAAAATTTATTGATTGTCAGCAGTGTCTCATCATCAAACTCATCCGGTGTCATGCCCGGAAATACTTCATCAATAAACATTTTACAAAGCGGTATCGGCAGCTGATAAATCAATCGTCCGATGCCAAGCCTGTTATATGCCGAAATATTTTTCTCGCTGTGGAAAATCTTTCCGACATCAAGCGCCATTTTAGCTTCTTTGTATGATTTTGAAATATCCTTGATCTTATCAATGATATTACCGTAAGCGACATAGGCATTGGCCATCGCTTCGGATCCAAGCATATCGACAATCATTTTTGCAGTCCTGTCAAGGTCTTCATAATCTTCGTCTTCTTTCATCTCTTTGACAAGGATAATGTTCTTCTCATCGACAGCTGTGATAAAATCTTTGGAATGCCCTGCAAAAAGGCTTTTAATAATATCCATGGCATTGCTGTCTTTTTCTTTGTTTGTCTCTATGACAAAAACAACACGTCTTGCTTCAGCGTCAATATGAAGTTTTTTCGCTTTATTATACACATCAACAAGAAGCATGTTATCCAAAAGAACATTTTTGATAAAATTCTCTTTATCAAACTTTTCTTTATAAGCCGATATTAAATTCTGAATCTGGAAAGCAACAAGCTTGCCGATCGTATAAATGTCATCGCTGTCGCCGCGGATCAGCATAATATACTCCAGCTGGCTTCCATCGAAAATTTTAAAATACTGATAGCCGGACACAACCTGTATTTCTGCCGGTGAATCGACAAATGCACGGACTGAATTTCTATATTCATCTGCCGAATTGATTGTTGAAGCAATGACATTGGCATCAGTATCCATCACACATAAATCTGTTCTCGCGATGGACTTGACGCCTTCTATGGTACTCTGAAGCATCTGGTTATAAGCCATTATTTTCACTCCCTGCATATTAATGTTTTTATGTTATTTTAGCACATTTTATCTTTTCGGGCAAGTAAAGTCCGAAAATCAGCTCCTGACTTTAAAAAAGGGGAAATACTTTGAAGTATTTCCCCTGACATATTTTCTGATGAATTAGTTTGTAATTGTAACCTGTGTTTCTTTGTCGAAGATATGAATCTTTTCAACATCAAATGCAATTGAAATTTCATCACCAGGTTTAACAACTGTACCCGGAGCTTCACGAACTGTAATATCAACGCCTTCACATGTAACATATACGAATACTTCAGCACCAAGCATTTCAAATACTCTAACTGTTGATTTAACTGTATTGTTAACGTTAGCTTTGTCATATTTTTCAGCTGCATGTACGTTTTCAGGACGGATGCCGAATGTAACTTCTTTACCGATGTATGCTTCACAAGCTTTAGCCTTTTCAGGTGTAACTGTAATCTTGTATGGTCCGAATGCAAGGTATACTTTGCCGCCTTCTTTAACAAGTTTAGCATCGATGAAGTTCATCTGAGGTGATCCGATGAAACCTGCAACGAAAAGATTGCCCGGTCTGTCATACAGGTTCTGTGGAGAGTCAACCTGCTGAACGATACCATCTTTCATAACTACGATTCTTGTACCAAGTGTCATAGCTTCTGTCTGGTCATGTGTTACATAGATGATTGTTGTCTGTAATCTCTGATGTAATTTGGAAATTTCAAGACGCATCTGTACACGAAGTTTTGCATCAAGATTTGATAAAGGTTCGTCCATAAGGAATACCTTAGGCTCACGAACGATTGCACGACCCATAGCAACACGCTGTCTCTGACCACCTGACAATAACTTAGGTTTTCTGTCAAGTAAGTGTTCGATATCAAGGATACGAGCAGCATCTTTAACTTTTTTATCAATTTCATCTTTAGGAACTTTTCTTAATTTAAGACCAAATGCCATATTATCATAAATAGACATATGCGGATACAAAGCGTAGCTCTGGAATACCATCGCAATATCTCTATCCTTAGGTTCAACATCGTTCATCAGCTTGCCGTCGATGTAAAGCTCACCTTTGCTGATTTCTTCAAGACCGGCGATCATACGGAGTGTTGTTGACTTACCGCATCCTGAAGGACCTACGAAGATGATAAATTCTTTATCTTCGATTTCAAGGTTGAAGTCCTTTACAGCATTGAAGCCGTTTGGATAAATTTTGTAAATACCTTTCAATGATAAACTTGCCATTTAAAATATCCCCCTTATGGTTTTTTAAACTTTTTAATAGACGTAACTATCTCTCTTTCGATAGGTATATAGTACACTATATCGGTAACTTATACCATAGTTCTTTTTGCCAAATAAACTTTTTCATTTTTGTCTACTTTGCATATTTGGGGTTTACCGTAACATTTTCGTCAATGTTTTATCGGCGAATAACATTTTCTTTAAGGCAGTTTGTCTTACAAAAATCAATATAAAATTATTTTAAAGATAAAACTGGTAAATTTAAATATTTTCTATATATTTTTTACTTTTTTTTGATGTTTTTTTTACTTGACAGATTACAGTGTCAACAGTCATTCTCCGCGTTATGCTTGCATGTAACTGGAGACATGACTGATTGACACGCCCGGTATGAGCAAGTAATGGGGCAGGGGTCCCATGGATTGCGAATGCCGGGCAGGATTGTGGGAGTGCGCCGCACGAAACAATCCGTAATCATACTTTTAACACCCTGTCCTTGACACTTAATTATTGCAAATATGCCCGAAATCATATATCATAGCATTAAAATAAGCGACAAGGATGTGTGACAAAATGAACTCTTTTAACAAACTAAAGCCTTATCTTGATAAGCAAAATGCACTGTTTACGGCACTTACATTATTTGAATGGGACAATGCCACAAAAGCACCCGAAAAAGCCATCGACAATACATCTGCTGTTATGGGCATTTTATCCGACGAATATTACAACGCACTGATCAACGATGATGTGACTTTTCTATTAAATACGCTTTGCAAAGAGCAGCTGTCAGCATTGGAATCTTCAATTGTCAAAGAATTAAAAAACGCATATGATGATGTCAGACCTATTCCCCAGGCAGAATACAGTGCGTACAAAGCATTGACAGCAAAAGCTTCTTCTGTCTGGCAAAAAGCAAAAAAGAATAATGATTACGCTCTGTTTGCTCCTGTTTTAAAAGAAATTATTGACTATAAAAAGAAATTTGCGGCTTATAAAGCCAAAGACCGGGGCTATAACGGACCGCTTTATGATATTCTGCTCGACGAATATGAAAAAGGCTTTAATACACAAATACTGGACACTTTTTTCAATCGGCTGAAAGACACAATCATTCCTCTTGTCAGGATGGTCAGCAAAAAAAGTGATAAAATTGATAAGCACTATAACGAATTGCACTATGATATTGATAAACAACGTGAAGTTTCACACCGGCTTGCAAAATACATCGGCTTTGATTTTACGAAAGGCGTCATGCTTGAAAGTGCCCATCCGTTTACAACCAATCTCCACAATAGAGATGTCCGGATTACAACGGCTTTTTTTGAAAACAATCTTGAAAGTGCCATGTTTTCAACGATTCATGAAGGCGGACATGCGCTTTACGAAATGCATATTGATGATGCACTGACAATGACACCGGTCGGTACCGGAACCTCCATGGGCTTTCATGAAGGCCAGTCACGGCTTTTTGAAAACAACATCGGGCGAAGCCGTGCATTCTGGACACCGCTATATCCGCAGCTTCAGGAAACGTTTAAAGAACAGCTTAATGATATAACCCTTGATCATTTTATTCTGGGCATCAATAAGTCTCAGCCTTCACTGATACGTACGGAAGCTGATGAACTGACTTACTGCCTTCACATTATCATCAGATATGAGATAGAGAAATATGTCATTAATAATGATTTTGATATTGACCTGCTTCCAAAGCTCTGGAACGATAAGTATGAAGAATATCTTGGTATCCGTCCTGAGAATGACAGCGAAGGTATTTTGCAGGATATCCACTGGTCCTGCGGCGATTTCGGCTATTTTCCGTCCTATGCCATCGGCACAGCCATAGCCGCACAGATTTATGCTCATTTAAAAACAGCAATCAATATCGACGACTGTCTTGAAAAAGGAAATTTTGCAGCCATCAATGATTATCTTAAAGAACATCTGCACCGTTTCGGCAAAACAAAAACGACCAATGAGCTTTTATCTGGTATGATGGGTGAAAATTTTAATCCACAGTATTATATAGATTATTTAAACGAAAAATATACGGCCCTCTACAGCAGTCTGTAACAAAGAGTCACCTAGTGACTCTTTGCGCCCGTGCAGGTACGTAAGGGCAGATCCCCTGAATACAGGTGAATCTGCCCGTTTTTCATTGGCAACGATTTGGCGGACCAAAATCACATGCACTTAAACCGCCGTAATCTGCTTAAAGAATGCCGCGATATCTTCCCGAAGTTCTTCTCTGCTCATCTCGGGTGTGATATACAGACTTTCCTTCATTCTTGCGCTTCGCCGTCCGCCATCCGTAAAATAGCAATAAAGTGCATTATTTAAAAATGTTTTTTCACTGCCATCCCGCACAAGCATCGTCCCATCCACAGCGCTGATCTGCAGACCACCTTCAACAATGCTTTCGATAAATGTAATCATTCTTACTTTCTGTTTTTCGTTAATATAAGTATATTTGCGTTCATACACAAAACTTGTTTCAATAAACTTTGGCTTATCTTTAAGAACATACACCGGATAACTTCCTTTATATCCCCGGCTTTCAAACATTGTATCAAGTATATCCCTTACAAAGCTGCGATTTCCCGCATATAACGGCAGAATATCTTTTCTGCGCGGGTAATCTCTTGTACAGCGCTCAATCATCTCACTGACACAGTCAAACAAAATTCTGCCTTCTTTGTTTGTAATTTTCAGCACCCAGGCTTCAAAAAAGCCTCGGATATTATCTTCATAGTTTTCAAGAAGCGTTTCCATATCTTTCCAGTGACATGTTTCAAACAGCTTTTTAGCCGCAAGTCGCATGCGCTTTGACAGAACGCACCGGTCAATCAGGGCTTTATCATAAACAACCGATGATTTTCCATATCCGACATAGGTTTCAGAATCAAGATACAGCCCAAGATAAGTATAAAGGAACTGAAAAGTCGTTGCATTCTCTATTTCATTTTCATTAAGACCGGATTCACCCAGCATCTGCCACTTCTGCATCAGAGATGCTGCCGGTTCATAAATAAGACGCCATGGGACCTTATCTGTATCCACAGAAAATGGATAAGTGCTGAAATTGTAATTCCACAAGTGCAGATGCACTGTCAGCTCATCAAATGTAAAAGAACTCTCCTTGATCATGCCTTCTGTTACAAGACCATTAATAAACCGGATGCGGTATTTTCCGGTAGCCGAATGATCATTAATGCACTCCCCGCGTACACAGGTCATCAATATCTCTCTTGGATGACGGCCATCTTCGATAATGACATTATGAAATTGAAGCTCCAGGGAAAAAGCCGGCGTGTCTGCCGCGAATACAGAAAATTCTTTATTTTTAATCTTGTAAGGAACAGACAGCTTATTCACTACATGATCATAAAACACCGTAAGGCCGCACTTTACATCTTCCTGGAAATGACCGGCAAAATTCAAAAAATTCTCCCGTTCCAAATCATCTGCTTTACTGCTGCTCATCAATTAACAACTCCGATTCATTACATAATAGATATAAGTACTGCCAGACTTTTGCAAGAGGAAGACCTACGACATTGTTATAATCACCGGATATTGACGCAACAAAAACACTGCCGTACCCCTGAATACCGTACGCGCCGGCCTTGTCAAAAGGCTCACCGGTAGATATATACCATGCAATCTGCGCATCATTAATGTCATACATAGTCACATCTGTTTTTTCATAAAAGCATTCCTTTATACAGTGTCCGTTTTTATTTGTCACGAAACAGACACCTGTGTAAACCTGATGTGTATGCCCTCCAAGCATTTTTAACATACGCGCAGCATCTTCTTCATCTTTTGGCTTGCCAAGAATCTGTCCGTCAAATACAACGACTGTATCCGCACCAAGAACAATCCTTGCATCATCTCTTTGCAATACTCTTTCAGCAATATCCAGAGCTTTCTGCGACGCCAGTGCCATCACGGCTTCTCCCGGTTCATAAGTTGTCACAACTTCATCGACGCTGCTGGGGCACACTTCATAACTGATTCCTGCCTGATCAAGCAATTCCCGCCTTCTTGGCGATGCTGATGCCAGAACAACCTTTTTCATCGCTTTATCTCCTCTGGTTCGAATAGATTTGCATGAACTGATACCAGCCATGCATTCCATATTTTAACACAGAATAGTGAAAAAAAGTAGCCCTATTATTAAAAAAATATAGAACGCATTACTGCATTTCCGGCAAATGCTTCCAATATCTTTTTGGCATTAAATTCATCTGCTGCCGCGGATTTTTTCGCTGTTCTATAGTCACCGCTTTAAAAAAGCTGACCCACAATTTTTCATAGATGTCCTCTTCATAAGGCAGATAATCTTCTTTTAGAAGTTGTTTGGGCAACAGATCTTCTTTTTTTTCATAGGCAACAAATAGACATGCCGCCTGACACGGGTGAATACATGCCATGTTTCGTACAACATCGAAAATCATCCAATTTTCATTGACAAATCTATCAGCAAAATGATCGGCAATCAACTCCAGCTGCCGGCTTTTGGGGCTGATATCCGCCGTCATAAGGCCGGGCAAAACAGTTTTAAAACGGACAAATCCGTACAGCTTCTCAGTCTCACGGCTGACCTGCCTTGAAAGCTTCGTCACAAGCTGCACCGACGGCTCAGCAATACAATCCGCTACAGAAGCTCCCATATGAAATCCATACACGATCATCCTGTAAATCGCCTGGGCTTTCCCCGGGTGTTCAGAACAAGCTGCCCTTCGGATCATCAAAAAAACATATTCTGATATCTTTTTACGAACAGCATCTGCAACAGAAGCTGCCGCTTTTAAATCTGTGATAACTTCCATCTGCTCTGTAAAAAACTCAGGGTCGCCTTCACTTGTCTGTATCCGTATATCATGAAGGCCATAACGGCTTACATAGGCTTCATGTACAGCCGTTAAAATACCTTCCAGTGAATCTTCGCAAATCAGTATTCTTGTAATCTTCAAATTCTCAACCTCCAATTGATGTCATCTGCGTATTCAGCACACCGAAATCATCAAATAAAGACAGCTGTCTGTAACTTTCACCGGCTTCCCTAAGATGCGGCGGCAGTTTTTCTTTCGTGTCAAGAATATTCCTTGTAATATAATCCTCATCAAGCTTCACCGGGTACATCTGCTTTCCGCTGCATGTAATAAAATAAACTGCCCTTTTCAAAACGATGCCCATCTTTTTTAAATCATTAAAATCCAGTTTCACTGTTTTTCTGGCACGGCATATTCGCTGTGCACCGGTAACGCCGATTCCGGGTACTCTAAGCAGCGTATAATAATCCGCCGTGTTGACTTCCACGGGAAAGCACTCCAAATGTCCGATTGCCCAATCACACTTTGGATCCAGCAATATATTGAAATTCTGCTTTTGCTCACTGAGCAGTTCACCTGCCCTAAAGCCGTAAAATCTCAGCAGCCAGTCCGCCTGATACAATCTGTGCTCCCGAAGCAGCGGCGGTTTTGTATCCAGCGCCGGAAGCATCCGGTCTTCATTTAAAGGTACATACGCCGAATAAAACACGCGGCGCATTTGAAACTTCTGATACAAAGCTTCTGTCACTGACAAAATATGAAAATCCGTCTCCGGTGTAGCCCCGATAATCATCTGTGTACTTTGTCCGCCCGGAACAAATACATGCTTTCTCTTTTTATGTTTTAATCTTGAAACATCCGATCCTTGAACGACCGCCGCCGCATCCGGTGTATCACCCGGAAGAATCACGTCAGACGGCGAAAAACGATATGGCTTCACTGTGTTTTCCTGTAATAATACATCTTTGTCCACTCCCGGCGGCAACGGCAGTTTTTCCGTGCGCATACGACAGTCAATACCTTTTTGTATCTGCCGCATAGGCTTTATGATATTTTCTCTTTTTTTGGCAGGCGCCAGTGTTTTAAGTCCTTCCGAAGTGGGCAGTTCAAGGTTGCAGCTGACTCTGTCCGCAAGGAAACCGATATTTTCTACAAGTGTCTCGTCAGCTCCCGGAATAATTTTGACGTGGATATATCCCTGAAAATGGTATTTATTTCGTAAAAGCCACAGCACTGTATACATACGTTCCATTGTGTAGTCCGGATTTTTAAGAACACCTGAACTTAAAAAAAGCCCTTCGATATAGTTTCGCCGGTAAAACGCCATCGTTAATGTACAGATTTCTTCCGGTGTAAATGAAGCTCTCGGCACGTCATTGCTGACCCGGTTAATGCAATACTTGCAGTCATAACAGCAGTCATTGGTCATTAGAATTTTTAAAAGCGATATACACCGGCCATCTCCTGCAAAGCTGTGGCATATACCGCTGGCCACGGAATTTCCCATACCTGTTTTGTCATTCTTCCTGTCCACACCTGAAGAGACACAGGATACGTCATATTTTGCCGCATCTGCCAGTATTTTAAGTTTTTCCTCAATATCCATATCCCATGTAATACTCATCAAACACGCTTCCTTACTTTGAAAAGCCTTCGATATCATAAACTTTTCACCTGAATTTACACTAATTATACACCTTGAACAAACGTTTGTCAAACATATGTTCTTTTTATGATACAGGAAATCGCAATTTCCTGTATCATAAAAAGACAGCACTAAAAGCATTCCTGCCTTCTTTGCTGTCTTTTGTCAGTTTATATTCACTTGTCTGATTTGATGTTATCTGAACAGAATATCGTTTTATGCTCACTTGTCCTGATTTGATGTCATCAGAACAAAATATCGCTTTAAGTTCATTTTTCCTGATTTGATGCCAACTGTGCAAAATAACGTTTTGATCTTTCCCCGTCTTTATGCATCTGTGTTTTCAATGCGTCAAGGGATGCAAATTTCATTTCCGGTCTGCCGTAATGATAAAGCTCTACTTCTATGGATTTTCCGTACAGATCGCCTTTAAAATCATAAACATATGTTTCAATACGTTTTGAATTCTTATCTGAAACCGTTGGGTTATATCCAATGTTGGTTACTGAATTGTATAACTTGCCGAATATTTTTGTTTTTGAATAGTATACACCATTCGGCGGTAAAAGTTTTGTTCCCGGTGCGATAATATTGGCCGTAGGCATCCCGATTGTCCTGCCTATTTCACGACCGTGAACAACCTCGCCGATAATGTTAAAAGGATATCCAAGGAGACGGTTCGCAAGTTCGACATCACCTTTAGAAATTGCCTTCCGTATCAATGTCGCACTGATTTCCCTGGACTCCGGCTGAAGATTGTCATCAAACCCCATCGGAATCATATCACATACCTTCCGGCAGATGACAGCACTATAACCAAGGGGCAGTGACATACCTTCAAGAAGGTCTGTATTGCCGGCACGGTGACTTCCGAAACGGAAATCCTCTCCGACAACAACAAAACGCGCGCCTACTTTATCTATCAGAACTTCCTTGATAAAATCAGCCGGTTCCATAGCAGCTGTTTCTTCAGTAAAAGGATATTCAATCAATATATCAATACCCATTTTTTCTGCAATCACACGGCGTTCTTTCATCGTATAAATCAGCTGCTGCTCTTTATTACCAAACAGACTGTTTGGATGATAATCAAAAGTAAACATCACAGACAGCATACCTTTTTCTTTCAATTTATTGATCCGGTCAATTAAGACCTTATGTCCTCTGTGCAGGCCGTCAAATTTACCAAGGGCAACTGCTGTATTATTTAATTTAAAATCTTTCGTACCTGAAATATAAATCATTTTATAACGCTCCCATACATTTATAAAAACATTTTTATTGTCCGGAACTTCTGATCTTTTTCGCTGTAACTGTAGACAGCTAAAAAACTTCCGTCATGGTCATAGACTCTGACTCTGCATCCATCACTTAAAATGCCGCTTACTTTCTGTACGTTATTAAGTTCAAAAGGATTGCCATTATATAAAAATCTGCTTGCGTCGGCTTTCATATACACACCGGGAAGTGTTTGAAATGCCATTTCTACAGGCACAACATACTTCTCGATTTCATTTGCCCGAACAAGCGACTCTATTTCTGAAAGCTTCAGTGCATCTTCCAGCTTAAAGCCGGCACAGACAGTGCGCAAAAGGCTGCCCATGACAGCCGGGCAGCCCAGCTTCTGCCCGATATCATCACATAGAGAACGGATATATGTACCCTTGGAACAATGGACTTTCATCAACACACTGATCTTATGATCATTATAAGGTACAATCTCTTTAATATCAATACTGTAAATCTCTACCGGCCTTGGTTTGCGCTCAACTTCAATACCTGCCCTTGCAAGATCACAGAGTTTTCTGCCGCCGACTTTCAGCGCTGAATACATCGGCGGTATCTGTTCGTAGCAGCCGACAAAAGTATCAACAGCTGCCGTGATTTCATCCGGTGACAAATCCACTGCTTCTGACTTTAATACCTGTCCTGACATATCCAGCGTATCTGTCGCAATTCCAAGAATCATCTGTGCTTCATACACTTTATCTCTGTCTGTCAGCATATCACAAAGCTTTGTGCCTTTGCCAAGGCATACAGGCAATACACCTAAAGCCTCAGGGTCAAGTGTTCCCGTATGGCCGATTTTTTTCTGGCGGAGTATGCCTCTAAGCTTTGCAACAACATCGTGAGACGTAAATCCCGGCTCTTTATAAACATTTAAAATACCATCAATCATCTGATGTCAACTGCTCCTTAATCTTTGCAAGCAACTCATCTAATATATCTGCCGCACATTGACTGCAGGATGCCCCTGCCGCACGGACATGACCGCCGCCGCCAAAATGCTGTGCAACAGCTGCCACATCTGCATATGCACAGGACCGCATACTGATTTTACAGCCGCCTTCATTATTTTCAGTGATCAAAACAGCAACTTCAACACCCTTTGTGATCCGCAGCTGGTCAATTACCCCTTCAAGATCACTGGATACAGCACCAAATTCATTTAACAACTGTGCTGAAGCTACGCAAACAATACACTTATGATCAAGTGTCAGATAACTGTTTAAAAGGCACCGGCCAAGCAGCTGATTCTGCATAAAGGTTTTCTCGTAAAAAACTTTATCCATCATCTCCGCCTGATTCACACCTTTTGAAAGCAGTTTACCGGCCGCTGCCATCGTATGCTCCGATGTATTTGAATGTTTGAAACATCCCGTATCACATATGATGCCCATATAAAGGCAGTTAGCCGTATCAATATTTATTTTTTCCGGTTCCATAAGGTCAAATAAAATCTCGGCAGTAGAACTTGCCTCCGGACGGATTTCATTCATATCGGCAAATGCCTGATTACTGATATGATGATCAATGCACAGTGTTTTTGCCGCCATGTCAAAATATTTCTCAAACTGCCCCAGCCTTTCTCTGTCTCCGCAGTCAAGTGCGATAAACAGGTCATACACCTTGTCTTTGCTGCTATCTGAAATAATTTGCTCTGTATGGCCGACATATTTATAGGCTTTGGGTATCGGTTCCAGATAAAGATCCACAGATATATTTTTATAATTATCTGACAGGTAGTTTAAAAGTCCCATACACGAACCGACACAGTCGCCGTCCGGCCTTATATGGCCGCCGACGGCAACAGATTTTACACCACTGAGTGCATCAGTTAATACATTTTTCATATTACTCATCCTCTCTGTCCGGTATATCTTTTGTCACATCATCAATCAGTTTTGACATGTTGACACCATACTCAATCGACTGATCCAGACAGAAAGTAATTTCAGGTGTGTTTCTTAAATTTACAGACCGCGCCAGTGCCTTCCGGATAAATCCGACAGCACTTTTAAGGCCCTCCAGTGTGTCCTGCTGCGCTTTTTCATCGCCTAAAACACTGATAAATGCTTTACAGTATTTTAAGTCCGGTGTCACTTCCACAGAAACAACACTTGTCATAGGGCTGATTCTCGGATCTTTGATTTCCCGTGTAATAATGATGCTTAACTCTTTTTGAACTTCACCATTGATCCGGGTATTCTTAATACTGTTTTTTCTCATTCTATAACTCCAATCCCGACTGGCCGAAACGTACCGGATCTATCTGGCAACTTCTTCCATGACGAAGAATTCGACCTTATCGCCTTCTTTGATATCATTAAACTTATCAAATGACATACCAAACTCATAACCTGAGTTAACTTCCTTAACGTCATCTTTAAAACGTTTCAGTGATGCCAGTTCGCCTTCATAAATAACAATGTTGTCTCTGAGCAGACGTGCTTTACATCCGCGATTAACTTTACCGTCTGTGACATAACCGCCGATGATTGTTCCGACACCGGATACTTTATAAGTCTGACGCACCTCGGCATGACCGATGATTTTTTCTTCAAATGTCGGATCAAGCATACCTTTCATTGCTGCTTCAACATCTTCGATGGCATTGTAAATGACTCTGTAAAGACGGATATCCACTTTTTCTGTCTCAGCCACAGCCTTAGCTGTATTATCAGGGCGAACATTAAATCCGATAATGATCGCATTTGATGCTGAAGCCAGTGTCACATCAGATTCATTGATTGCGCCGACACCGCCGTGAATCACTTTCACAGCAACTTCGTCATTGGACAGTTTCACAAGACTCTGCTTCACTGCTTCCACTGAACCCTGAACATCTGCTTTAACAACAATATTCAGTTCTTTGATCTGTCCTGCCTGGATCTGGTCAAAAAGACCGTCAAGAGACAGCTTGGCTTTTGTATCTGCAAGCATCTTTTCCCGGTTATTTGCAATAAACGTTTCCGCAAATGCACGGGCTTCTTTTTCATTTTCCGTAGCTACAAACACTTCACCTGCCTGCGGTACATCATTTAAACCAAGGATTTCAACCGGTGTGGATGGTGTTGCCTTTTTAACTCTTCTGCCTGTATCATCAATCATCGCACGGACACGTCCGTAAGCTGTACCCACAGCAATTGTATCACCGACATTTAAAGTACCTTTCTGTACAAGTACCGTTGCCACAGGGCCGCGGCCTTTATCCAGCTGTGCCTCAAGTACAAGACCTCTTGCTTTTCTGTTCGGGTTTGCTTTCAGTTCGCGGACTTCAGCTACAAGTAAAATCATATCCAGCAGGTCATCAAGACCTTCCTTTGTATGTGCGGATACAGGAACCATAATCGTCTGGCCGCCCCAGTCTTCAGCGATCAGTCCGTATTCTGTCAATTCCTGTTTTACACGGTCGATATTTGCACTTGGTTTATCTATTTTATTGATTGCAACAATAATTTCGATGCCGGCAGCCTTTGCGTGGTTGATTGCTTCAACTGTCTGAGGCATAACACCGTCATCGGCGGCAACAACAAGAATGGCAATATCCGTGGACTGGGCACCGCGCAGACGCATTGCTGTAAACGCTTCATGGCCCGGTGTATCAAGGAATGTGATTTTCTGGCCCTTAACATCAACAACATAGGCGCCGATATGCTGGGTGATTCCGCCGGCTTCACCTGCTGTCACTCTTGTCTGACGGATTGCGTCAAGAATCGAAGTCTTACCATGGTCAACATGACCCATAACACAGACAACCGGCGGTCTTTGTTCCATATCATCTTCACTTTCTTCATTTTCTTTAAGAAGTTCTTCGATGACATCCACGACAACTTCGTGTTCACAGAGAATATCATAATCCATTGCGATTTCTTCAGCTTCTTCAAATGATATTTCTGTATTCAGGGTTACCATTTTGCCGCTTAAAAACAGCTTTTTAATAATTTCTGAAGGATTGACCTTCATCTTTTCACCCAGTTCTTTCAAAGTGATCATATCCGGCAGCACAATTTCTTTAACTTTTTCCACAACCGGCTTTGGTTTCTGAACAGGTTTTGAAAGAGCTGACTTTTTAGTCAATGTATTTTTGTCTGAAGTTTTGTTCAGCTTCTTTTCATTTTCTCTTTCTCTTAAATCTTTTTCTTTATTGCCTTTATCTTTAAAGTTGCGGCGGCTTTCCCTTGTTGTATCTTTAGTTACCACAACTTCTTTTGAAATGGCACTGTCCAGGTTGAATTTTGCCTCACGGTCTCTTGAACCGTAATTCTTATCGCGTCCTGCATTTCTGTTGTTATCTCTTTGTCCGCGTTCGTTATTTTTATCGAAGCCCTGATTCTGTGAACGTCTGTTGTCCTGACGGTTCTGTCCGTTAAAGGAACGATCATCGCTTCTGCCGGCAAAGCTGCCCTGATTTCTGTCATTTCTAGGTCTGTCATTATTTCTGTCGTTTCTGAAATTATTCGGTCTGTCACCGTTTCTGTCATTTCTGAAATTATTCGGTCTGTCACCGTTTCTGTCATTTCTGAAACTTCCCTGTCTGTCGCCGACTCTGTCACCGCTTCTTTGTCTGTCACCCTGCGGTCTGTTTGCATTTCTGTCATTTCTAAAGCCGCCGGTTCTGTCATTATTTCTATCGCTGCTTCTGTCGTTATTTCTGTCACTGTTTCTATCGTTATTTCTGTCGTTTCTGAAACTTCCCGGTCTGTCACCGTTTCTGTCATTTCTGAAACTTCCCTGTCTGTCGCTTCTCTGATTGTTTTGTCTCTCACCCTGCATACGGTTTTGTCCGCCCGGCACATTCTTTCTCAAAGCATTGCCGGCCTGCGGCTTATTCATCTGTGATTCTTCATTTTTCATTGGTTTAGCTTCCTGTTTATTCTCAGTTTTTACTTCAGCCGCTTTGACAGGCTGAGGTTTGACTTCCGGCTTTGGTGCAAAGAAACGTCTGATCTTATCAGCGTTTTCTGTACTGACAGTACTCATATGACTTTCCACCACAACACCGTGACTTTTTAATGCATATATAACATCTTTACTGCTTTTATTTAATTCTTTAGCTAATTCATGAACTCTGACTTTTGACATTAAACTACCTCCGTTAAACTTCCGGGCCTGCAAGTTTCTCAATGGCTTTAACAAACCCCATGTCCGTCAATGCTAAAGAAGCCCGCAGCTCTTTACCCATTGCGCGTCCTAAGGTTTCCTTTGTACCATACACAAGCATCGGCACTTTATAATAATTACAACAATTTTCAAATTTCGTTTTTGTATTTTCCGAAGCATCCGAAGCTACAATCACCATGTATGCTTTTTTACTTTTAACCGCTCTTTCCGTTGAGAACTCGCCGCTTACAACTTTCCCGGCTTTCGTCGCAAGCCCTATCAGTGATAATACCCTGTCAATTCCCAAGTTTCTTCATCTCCTCTGCCAAAAGGTCGTAAACCTCTTTTGGAATCGATACATTTAAAGAACGTTCAATTCCTTTATTTTTCATTGCCGCTTTCAGGCATTCCATTGAAGGGCAGATATATGCGCCCCTGCCGTTTTTTCGGCCTGTGGCATCAAGACATACATCACCTTCCGGTGTTCTGATAACACGCAGCATCTCTTTTTTATTCTTCATTTCGCGGCAGCCCAAGCATTGCCGCATCGGAATCTTTTTACCAGCCATGATTTTCCTCTAATTAATATCCATACACCTGTGATTCACTCTTGATATCAATCTTGTATCCTGTCAGACGTGCCGCAAGACGCGCATTCTGGCCTTCCTTACCGATAGCCAGTGACAGCTGATAATCCGGCACGATCACACTTGCACACTTTTCTTCCTCATCAACATCAACAGATACAACCTTTGCGGGATTGAGTGCATTTTCAATAAGGACTGCAGGATCTTCGCTCCAGTTGATAATGTCAATTTTTTCACCTCTCAGTTCGTCAACAATGGCATTGACACGTGAACCGTTGACACCTACACATGCGCCTACAGGATCCACATCAGGATTGTTTGACCATACAGCGATTTTTGTTCTTGAGCCGGCTTCACGGGAAATGCTCTTAATCTCAACCGTACCGTCTCTGACTTCTGCGACTTCAGCTTCAAATAACCGTTTCACAAGCTCAGGATGCGTTCTTGAAACTGTAATCTTTGGTCCCTTTGTTGTATCCTTTACATCAACGACATAAAGCTTGATACGCTCTGTCGGTCTGAAAACTTCACCTTTAACCTGCTCATTTTCAGTCAGCACAGCATCAACTTTACCGAGGTTTATTGTAACATTCTTTCCGACATATCTCTGAACGATACCTGTCACAATATCTTTCTCTTTTCCGTAATACTGATTGTAAAGAGATTTTCTTTCTTCTTCTCTGATTTTCTGTACGACAACCTGCTTTGCTTTCTGCGCTGCAATACGCCCGAAGTTTCTCGGTGTCACTTCCATCTGAACGATATCACCGATCTCATACTTCGCATCAATCAGCTTTGCATCGGCAATGCTGATTTCCGTAATTTTATCTGTGACTTCCTCGACAACTGTTTTTTCTGAATATACAAGCACTTTACCATTCTCACGATTGATAATCACTTTAATATTATCAGCTTTACCGTATTCATTTTTGCAGGCTGCAACCAGTGAGTTTTCGATAGCTTCCAGTAATATCTCTTTATCAATACCTTTTTCCTTTTCAATCTGCCCCAGTGCTTCGATTAATTCGCGGCCTTCATTCATCTTTCTTATACCTCCAATTCTAAACAGCAGCTTTTGCCTGTCATTACCATAAAAATGCCAGTCGAATGACAGCAATATCTGAACGTTTAAATGTCATTTCTCCTTCATCATCCAGTTCAATGGTCACTGTATCTTTATCATAAGATTTCAGAGTGCCGATAAATTCTTTTTCTTTATTTATCGCCTTATACAGCTTAATTTCTACTTCTTTCCCAAGACTGCGCGCGAAATCCTTTTCTTTTTTAAGCGGTCTGTCCAGTCCCGGTGAACTGACTTCAAAAATGTAATTTTCTTCAATATAATCTTTTTCATCAAGAATATCACCGAATGCTCTGCTGACCAGCTCACAGTCGTCAACCGTAATACCGCCTTCCTTATCAATGTATGCCCGCAAATACCAGTTTGAACCTTCTCTGACCCATTCAACATCCACCAGTTCAAAATGATTTGCTTCAATAATCGGCATTATCAGTTCCTCTGTCATACTTTCGTACTCTTTTTTTGCCATACCTGTCACCTCACATCCATCATCATATCGAAGATTAAAATCAAAAGCTGCACATTCATCCCGCGACGAAAGTCACAAAGATGCCGCCTCAGATGATAAATCTTCATATACATACAAAGAGTGGACTTGACAAGCCCACTCTTTTAGTAAAAACAATATCTAACGTATATAGTGTATCACTTCATTTATTAATTATCAAGAAGTATTTTTATAATTTTTTTACTTTTTATCACCAAATACATTATTTATGACGCATTATGAATGCCAAAACCTTTATTCCAGCCCTGATAATATCTTTTCATACTTCTGCATGGCCTGCTGCTCTTCACATCCGTCACAGATCACCGTGACTTTGTCTCCCCTGCATATCCCTACAGAAACAAGGTTCAGCAGACTGTGCATATTAATCGTATGATTCTTAAGTTGAAGCATGGACTTGCACTGAAAACGCTCCGCCGCAATTGCAAGTCTGCCGGCATATTCCACATCGACACCTTCGTGAATTTTAACGATTATTTCTTTCTTTAACATAGTCATCCCCCCATAAAACACGTACTATAACTTAATATTTTTCAGTGCCTCCATCATTCCCTGATTGACAGGCTCTAAAGCTTCTTTTGCCTGTTTTTTCATATAAGCAGCCACATCTCTTTTTGATACTTTGCCGCCGCTTTCTTTTTTCCTTTCATTAAATGTTGAAAGCTTTTCACGATAACCGCAGCTGCATATAAATTTTTTGTTTTCACCTTCTCCTGTAAGTTCAAGCTTCTTATGGCACTGCGGACAGCGCGCATTGGTCACTTTTGCGATATTTTTCCTGTAACCGCAGTTTCTGTCCTGGCATGCAAGAAATGAACCGTTTTTCGTTTTATTTAAAAGCATCAGTTTACCGCATTGCGGACATCGTTTGCCCGTCAGGTTATCATGCCTGTAAACTTTATCACTGCCTTTGATGTCGTTAACAATCTCAGCCGTGTACTGCCTGATTTCACTTTCAAATTTCCCTTTTGCCAATTTGCCGGCAGCAATATCCGAAAGCTTCTGCTCCCACTGCGCCGTCAGCTTTGGTGTACACAGTGCCGCAGGTGCCAGTGTAAGGACCTGACGCCCTTTAGAAGTCAGATGTATATACTGACCTCTTTTTTCTATCATTGACGTATTAAAAAGCTTATCAATAATATCCGCTCTTGTGGCCACTGTGCCAAGGCCTCCGGTCTCACAAAGCGTTTTAGCAAGGCTTCCGTTTTGTTCCTCCATGTACTTTACAGGATTTTCCATGGCCGATAACAGACCGGCCTCTGTTAAACCGGCCGGCGGCTCAGTCATACCTTCCGTACACACAACACTGTCCGGTGTGATCTCCATGCCATTTTTCATTTTGCCCATGGCGTCATTGGCACGTTCAGATTTGCTGTTTGAGCTGCCCAAAAGCACATGCCAGCCTTCATCAACCGCAACAGCCCCGGTTGCCGTAAACTTTTCTCCGCAGATCTCACCGGTAATGACTGTCTCATCATAAACATAAGGCGGCATTAAAACCGCAAGAAACCGTTTCACAACAAGTTCATAAATCTTACGCTCGCCGTATTCAAAATCCGAAAGTCTGACCCCCTGCTCTGTAGGAATGATGGCATGATGATCCCCGACTTTGGAATTATTAACAAAATGCGGTCCGCCTTTGATTTTCCCCTGCCGCAGAATAAAGGCACATGCCGGTGCCCAGTCCCCGCCGGAGCATGCCCGTACACGGTCTTTAAGCGTATCTACAATATCTTCCGTAAGATATCTCGAATCCGTTCTCGGATAAGTGAGCACCTTATGGCGCTCATACAGGCTCTGCATATAGTTTAAAGTTTCTTTCGCGGAGAAATTGTAAAGACGGTTGGCATCTCTTTGAAGCTCCGTTAAATCATATAAAAGCGGCGCATATGTCTTTTTTGTCCTTTTCTCAACTGAAACGATCTTCAATTTCCGGCCCTTAATCTTCTTAAGAATCTGCTGTACTTCTTCTTTATTAAAAGTACGCTGTGAACCGCTTTTTTTCTGCTGCCATGAAAACTTAACACCCGCAGCCATTAATGTGATCCCGTAATACTTCTGCGGCTTGAAATTTTTAATCATGTCATTATGCTTCTGAATGATCGCCAGGGTCGGCGTCTGAACTCTGCCGCAGGAGAGCTGGGCATTATACTTAACGGTCAGCGCCCGCGTTGCATTAAGACCCACAAGCCAGTCTGCCTCCGCTCTTGCAACTGCCGCCTGATACAGAGGTTCATATGCCCGTCCATCTTTAAGACGGGCAAAGCCTTCCTTGATCGCCTTATCCGTAACTGATGAAATCCACAATCTTTGGATTGGTTTGTGTACGCCCGCCTTTTCAATAATCCAGCGTGCCACCAGTTCACCTTCACGTCCGGCATCGGTGGCAATAATGATTTTGTCCACATCTTTTCTGTCCATCTGTGACTTGACCGTTCTGAACTGATGCCCTGTCTTTGGAATCACTGTCAGTGAAAGTTTCTTTGGCATCATCGGCAGTGATTCCATATGCCACTCTTTATATTTTTCCGAATAGCTTTCCGGATCAGATAACGTCACAAGATGTCCCAGCGCCCACGTTACAACATATTTATCATTTTCAGGGCATCCGCCCGAACTGTTTTTACATCCCAGAACTCTGGCAATATCTCTGCCTACACTGGGCTTTTCCGCAATCACTAATGCTTTCATAAATATTCCTGCCTTAATCATACGATTTCAATAAAACTTCCAACAGCACGATGCTTGCGGACAATTCCGCAGACCATGCCGGTTAACCCTTATTTTATATGACTACTGCACCATATTTGACAGCTAATGCCTCCACATTCTTAATGTTACTGCCTTCTTTATACTTCACAAGCGCCCTGCCCGGATAAAGCTTCAGATACTTGTCAAGAAGCTTCATATCTAATGTAGAAAAAGCAATCGGCGCCGCAGCAGAAGAAAGTTCGGAAATAAGTTCGCCGACAATCTCACAAGGATCATAATCTTCATCCTCCGCATCTATATCAACACAGATGATGTCCGGTTCTTCGCAAGCTTCTTCGTCCAGTAAATCGTATAACGTATCAAACATGCCCTCTTTAAAATCCTCAATCAGTTCCGGGCATTTTGACGCTGTAATATGTGTACCGATTTCAAGGTGATCAAATCCGTTTTCAAAATCATACGTCTTTCGTTCTGTCGTCACAGCCTGCCATGTCACCTCCGGCACATCAGAAACTACGGTTTTTGGAAGCGCTGCCGCCGTTTGACTTAATGCCTTAATATGTGCCGGTCCCGTGCCGCAGCATCCGCCGACAATAGATGCTCCGTTTTCAATAAGTTTCTCTGTTGCAGCAGCAAATTCATCCGGCTGCATCGGAAATACAGTTTCGCCGTCAACAAGCATCGGAAGCCCCGCATTGGCCTTTGCAACCAGCGGCACTTTCGCATAACGTTTCATCGCCCTGATATGCGGCAATAAAGTATCAGGCCCGGCCGAACAATTGATTCCAAACGCATCAATGCCCATTTCCTGTAATGTCACAAGTGCCGTCACCGGATCTGTACCATAAAGTGTACGTCCGTTTGTTTCAAAAGTCATCGTCACCATCAGAGGCTTTACGCTGACTTCACGAATCGCAAGAACCGCCGCCCGCGTCTCCTGAAGGCTCATCATCGTTTCCACAACGAACAGGTCAACCCCGGCCTCATCAAGTGCTTTGGCCTGCTCTTTATAACATGCAAGCAGCTCATCAAAACTAAGTGTACCAAGAGGCATCAGCTGCTGCCCGGTCATCGTCATATCGCCCGCAATAAGTACCTGATCCCCTGCTGCCTCTTTGCAGACATCCACAAGCGCTTTATTCATTTCACTGACGCTGTCCTGAAGCCCGTATTCTTTTAACTTGATACAATTGCCTGAAAATGTCGGTGCATACAACACATCCGAACCGGCTTCCACATAAGCTTTCTGAAGTTTGATCATCACATCTTTATGCTCCAGTACCCACTGCTCAGGACAAACACCGCCCGGCAGACCGCACTTTTGAAGATTTGTCCCTGTCGCACCATCTAAAATGACCGTTTTTTTATTCAACAATTCTTTCAGTGTCTTTTTCATTAACAATTCTCCATTCTCTTTGAATACATCTTATGTCAAGTATACCACACTTTGTCCGTTTTTTAAAGCAGCGTACACAAATCCGTACATAGAAATCAATAAAAGAATTTGAAGCCTGTCAGGCAATAAAAGTATTTGCAGCCTTGACACATTTTGTTTTTCAATGGATAATATAGAAATGAAATAATAGAAACATCGACATGCACTTACAGACAGCGGAGGTATTTATGAATTTATTTTTTAAACACATTTCTGAAATGAATAAAACACTGCATAATGTAAGCCTTATGGTTATTTCCGGTCCAAACTGCGGTGAAAAAGCCCTATGGTCTGATGCCGGTTATATTTATACTTCGAAAGACCTGCCTTTATGGGAGTGTCTTGCATCTTCTCTATCGGAAGTCAACGGTCCGATACTTAAAGATTGCGATGGCAATACGATATTTTGTGAGGCTCTTTCAAGCCCTCCAAATATGATTATCTGCGGATGCGGCCATGTCTCTCTCCCGATTATCACCATCGGAAAATTACTTGGCTTTCATGTCACTGCCATTGATGACAGACCGCAGTTTTGTGATAACGCAAGGCGGGCATGCGCAGACCGGGTCATCTGTGATAATTTTGCCGACGGCTTAAAACAAGTTCCTGAAGACAAAAATAACTATTTTATCATTGTCACACGCGGCCACAGGTATGATATCGAATGTCTCGAAACATTGATTCACAGGGCTCATACATATATCGGAATGATGGGCAGCAAAGTACGAATTAAAGCTGTCAAAGAAACACTTATTTCCAAAGGCATTGACGAGGCACTGCTTGACACGGTCCATATGCCGATCGGCCTTAAAATCAAAGCAGAAACACCGGAAGAAATCGCAGTTTCCATCACTTCCGAAATCATACAGGTCAAAAATGAGGCTTATGCCACCTACAGCTATTCCAAAGAGATGCTCAAAGCGCTTCTGGAACCGTCAGATCAGGGCGGCTGTGCCCTTGTTACAATATTAAGGCGCCGCGGCTCAGCACCAAGAAGCACCGGCACAAAAATGCTTGTCCTTGAATCAGGACGCATTGTCGGGACGATCGGCGGAGGCTGTGCGGAAGCTGCTGTATTCCAGAAAGCACTGCGCTGCATACGGGAAAACAAAACAGAAATCGTCCATGTGGACATGACCGGCCGCGAAGCCGAAGAAGAAGGTATGGTCTGCGGCGGAGTCATCGATGTCTTCATCGAACCAATCTTCAGGTAAGGCAGACAGCTTTTTAGAATTTTATTTGATGAATACGCCACACCGATGAAATGTGAAGCATTTTGGAAACCGGCTATTAAAGTTACATTAATTTAACGAAAGGGATATTCTTATGAGTACAAAACATTTTCTCCATTTACGTGCTCCGGGCAACTGGATCAACGACCCGAACGGTTTTATATATTTTAAAGGATACTATCACTTATTCTATCAGTATTTTCCTTACGGACCCCAATGGGGAACCATGCACTGGGGTCATGCAGTAAGTACTGACCTTGTCCACTGGCAGCATAAAGGCATTGCACTGTTTCCGACAAAAGAATATGACAAAAACGGCTGTTTTTCAGGCAGCGCGTTAAACATTGACGATACGCTGTATCTTTACTACACCGGTGTTAAATATAAATGTGCCGATGAAGAAAATATTCATGTACCGAAAAATAATGAATTTTTCTCTGCACAGGCAATGATTACTTCCGATGACGGCTTTACTTTTGATAATTTTAATGGCAAAAAGGAAATCATTCCGCAAATCAACGATTTGTCTGTGGGACATCCGAGCCATACACGTGATCCAAAAGTATGGAAATCCGATGATACTTATTATATGGTTCTTGGCACTCAGGTAAAGGACAGCGAAGATACATATAAAGGACGGCTTTTGTTCTATACAAGTACTGATGCCGTCAACTGGTCACTTGGCGGCACATTTGACGGACAGATTGGCGGCTATATGTGGGAATGTCCTGACCTTTTTACATGCGGCACCGATGATGTCCTTGTCGTATCACCGATGGGTTATTTTAAAGACGGCCTGAACTGCCCTGACCAGGCGGTATGCGTCACCGGAGCTTTTGATGAGAAAAACTGCCGACTTAAGATTAATGACAATGCCCGTCCTGTGGACTATGGCACGGACTTTTATGCACCGCAGACAACAACAGACAAAGATGGCCGACGTATCATCATCGGCTGGATGCGCATGCCTGAAGTTGTTTCCGATGGCGACACGCAGTGGATCGGTATGATGTGCAGTCCGAGAATTGTTCAGGTTATTGACGGTCATATTTACTTTAAAATGCACCCTGAAACAGAACATGCCATAAGTCATTCTGTATCTTATAAACAGCTCCATGACAACTGTCTGTCTGCCGGTTATAACAAACCTTTCAGAATTCGGCTTGCAGTAAAAAATGACAGTCAAATCAATATCGGCGGCTACAAAATTTACTTAAAAGATAACTGCCTTTACACAGACCGTACAGCCGTTTACCCCGGTGACAACAATCCGCGTCTTGTTGTTCATACACCACCACTTGCAGACAAATGTGACCTGGATATCATCGTCGACGGTCATCTTATTGAAATATTTATTAATGACGGCTATGATGTATTAAGCCAGATTGTTTACAATTTAACTGGCGCTGTTGCTATAGAAAATCCGGCTTCAGAACCGGAATTTATGATGTAACTTACAAAATTTGTACAGCGGGTTTGGAAACAAACCCGCTGTATGAAATGAGTCACTCGTCACCTACACATCCTTCTTACGATTCTTGATTACAAAAACTACCGTCATCAGAAACACGATACCACTAATACATGTCATCAGACTAAACAAAAGCACTTTTGCCGTATCGCCGGTTTTGACTACATTTGTAACAATCGTATGTTTATCTGTTTTATTTACAATCGTTTCTGATTCCTCCTTGTCGATGACTAAATTTCCTTTGAGTTCTTCTCTGTCAGGCTTCAGACCAACGGCATTCTTTCCTGTTAAATCATAAGTCCAGCCATCACTGCCATTCACATCGTAATAGTTATTTGGTAAAGATATAAGATTTTCCTTAAATGTGTATGTGAAGTGTGATGACTGCACTTCATCTGCCACAATCAGATACATGCCTGCAGAAAGCCCTTCGGCTTTACCTGTTCCATTTTCCAATGTGACAACTGCATCAGGGGCTTCATCTTCACGAAGAAGTGCTTTTGCTTTTTTGGCCCTTTTTTCCCATACTGCCGCTACATCTGAATGATCGATTCTTCCTAATTCCAGCTCTTCGAAACCATGAACCGCCGCATAGTCTCCTGTTTCCTTTATATCAGCAACTTTATACAATTTCACCCGGACTAAAAGATCATTTAATTCCGCAAAATCTTCTGTTTTTTCTAAGGCACCATCCGGCTCTGCTGCCGCATCATAGACACTGTTTTGTAAACTAAACTCAATCGAACACATTTGATTGATATCCACCGCATTTGCCGCATATGCCTTTGGCATCACAAGCCCGCAAAGTGTAACTGAAAGTCCAAGGACGCATGCGCCTAATATTTTTATCCTCTTACTTTTCATTGCACCTTCTCCTCCTTCTTCCAAACAAGATTTTCATCATCAATATTGCAAGAAATGTAACGGATATACCTAAAATCAGATACAACATATAGTAATTCCTAACCGTCTTCACCATTGTTTGTGGCAATGGATCTGACACTTCCTCTTCGCCTGTGTATGGAACTCTTTGACCTCTGACTAAAAGTCGGTGTGAGTTCACTCCATATGGCGTACATGTGAACAGTGTCACATAATCTTTTCCTTCTTCAATCTTTAAAGCATTTTCCAATGTTTCTCTGTCATCTTTATCTACCATTGGCAGTATCTGATCCACTTCATAGGCCATAATTTTATCCAGTACATGAATATAAAACTTATCTCCTTTTTCTAACTGATCCACATCAGTGAATAAACGTGCACTTGGTAATCCTCTATGAGCTGCTAATACGCAGTGTGTACTTTCTCCGCCAATCGGAAGCTTCGTACCGTTAAGATGCCCGATTCCTATCTGCAGAACTTCTTCTTCCACACCATGATAAATTGAAAGTTTAATATTAATTTTCGGAATAGATAAATATCCCATAACACCATCATTAGAAACATTTAAAACTTTCCAATATGGTGTATCTTTTAAATCTGTATGACTTGTTCCAAACACATCACTATAAAGATTATTTTCTGTCATCGCATCATTAAATATGTTAGCTTCCTTCCACTGTGCAGAAAAATCTTCCTGCTTCATTTCCTCCAGCACAGTTTCATAATGACTGATCAAACGGTTTTGACGATAAGTATTCCATTGATTTGCTGCTGTTGGATAAACCAAAGCCCCCAGACCGATCAGAAAAATAATACCCAATAGGATTGTTGAAAATTTTTGCTTCATAGCTGGTCTCCTTTAATATAGTCCTGAGCATGATCCGCCCAGGACTACAAATCAATGAACTATCTTATGTATTTTATTTCTTACTGAATTATTTTGCTTTTTTACGGCTTACAAATAATAAACCTGCTGCAATAATCATCGTCAGGCAGCCTGCAGCTGTAAAGATTGTTGTACCGATACCGCCGGTTCCCGGAAGTGACATAAGTTTAGTATCGATCAATGATGTTGTCACTGATACATTTGCCGGATTTTCTGTATTTTCTGCAACTGTAGCTGCTGCACCGTCTTCATTAATAGAATATCCTTCCGGTGCTTTTGTTTCTTCAAACCAGTAATCACCTTCATCAAGACCTGTAACTTTTAATGTTCCGTTTGTAGCTGCCAAAATTTGTGTTGCATTCGTTTCTGTTGCCGATAAAGCTAATTTGTATTCGCCATCTGCTGTCTTAACAAAGTACAATGCTTCACCTTTTTCTTCTTTTGTTCCTTTGTAAAGTTTAAATTCCGCACCTTCAAGGACTGTTGTTTCATCTTCCGCATACTTTGTCAGTGTAATATCACCGGTGAAACCTTCTTCGCCGTCATGCCCTACTTTTTTTTCATTTCTGTATACATTAGCTGTATTTTCGTATCCGTCATCTGCTGTTACAACTGCTTTATATTCAACAACAACTGCTTTACCTGCATTTGCATTGACCGTGCCGATCAGCGCACTTAAATTAATTGTAAATTCACCATTTACAGCTTTATTTGTCGTACACTGTTCTGTAACCTCTGTCCCGCCAACTGTAACACTTGTAACTTCTGTAATATCTAATCCCGTTGGTGTATCGATGATTTTAAAGCTATTGTCATTCGAATTCGGAACAGAAAAACTCGGGAATGTTGTTGTAACTGTAAAGTTTACGGTTTCGCCTCTTGCTACAAAATGATCATCGGCAGTTTTATCCACATCATAACCTGAAGATTTAGCAATAACTTTGACATTTTCTGCCTGCATATAAGTTTCATTTTCCACATATGTTTCAGCAACCATCGGAAGGTAAACAATTTTCTGTCCTGATGCTGTGATCACATATGCACCTACCGGAACATCTTCAAATGTGACTTCTGTAACACCGACAGCATGCTTCTGTTCATATGGCGTTATACCGGAAGGAACAGCCTTAGATAAGCCTTCTGCGTCTGTGATGACATATTTTTTGCTTGCATCATTTAACTGAATATAAGGTTGTGCCCACTCAGCAACAACCCATGCATTTTTATCATCATTCAAAGTAATTGCCGCATATAAGTTCACTGTTTCTTCTTCCTGTGCAGACAAACCTGCAACTGTAATATCACTTTCATAAGATGCGTTTGTTGCTGCAAATGTTGTTATGCTCATTCCAAGCACCATAGCCAATGTTAATAATACTGCAAAGATATTTTTTAATTTTTTCATAATCTTCTCTCCTTTTACGGATACATCATTATTTTATTTTTATACTCACATTTGTTTACATATTTTACAGTAAATCTGCTGAATCTTTGTCATACGTTATTTATTCAGCACCTCCCTGCATTTGTTTTTATATAAAATCAGCGCTGTTGCTATCATTAAAATGATACCGCTGACTGTATACATGGATATGCCATTGCCGCCGGTACTTGGAAGCTCATATTCAGGTGTATTTTTTATATTAACGATTTTTCCGTCATTCGGAAGATTCCGCATGATATAAAGCATATTTTTAATATCACTTTGTTGATCACACGTATGTGTTTCATCGTCCACGATGTTATGATCTTGTGCTAACAATTTTGAATGAGTTGTATAACAAAGAATAATATCACTTAACCCGGCTGCTCCTGTATAACCATCAGGCACTTTTGTTTCTGTAATCGTATAAGTCCCCCATGGCATATTTCTGAATTTTACATATCCGTTTGCATCTGATGCTGCCACCGCGTCATTCTCTAAGATCGTATCTATGGACTGTCCTGCACCTGTTGTTCCTGAAATTGTAAATTCTGCATTCTGTAATGGATTTCCGTCCGAGTCAACTTTTATAAACTCTATATCATAAAGAAGGCCTCTGACTTTTGGAACAACAAAATCCATACTTTCATCGCCATAATACAATGTTGTTTTTCCATTCACTGCATAAGGTGCATCTTCTGAATTTCCTTCCAAATATCCCGCACAGCTATTAAAACCTTCCTGTTCTACCTTAAGCCGGACCTTATAAAGTAACTGGTAAGCATTTTTTCGGTATACAATTTCATTACTCGTATCAGCATTTAGAATTTCAAAATTTGCCGCATTATTAGATATCGCCGGTTCCGTAAAGCCATTCCATGTCAATACTTCTGTTTCACCATCAAAACTATAAACACCATTCGTACATTCAACAACTTCTAAAAATTCAATATAACTTCCCATAGGGTCTGTCACAGATGACGGAATCAGCTTCGGTAACATTGAACCGTAGTCACCTTTTTTCTCTACCTGCTCCTCAATCTGATGATATCCCTTTTCAGGAATCGTTAATGTAGTTCCTACAAGAGAAATTCCCGGAATTTTTAAATAATTATTTGTTCCCGGAACAAGGACAATAATCGTAAAACTGTCTGTTGATTTTTGTGATAATGAATAATACCAGTCTCCTGTCAATTGAATATCTTTTCCTGTTACAACAATCGTTTCCACTTTATGCGGCTGATCCGTACTTGTTGTATTCTGAGGTGTATTCGCTTCTTCCCATGAATCACACAGTTTTGCAACCTGACCTGAACCATTGACTTCGCCTTTAACCTGATCCGCTGTAGATGCTTCACTTAATCCGGTGCCTGTGCCTTCTTTAACACTGGCACTATTGGCAATCCAGATCGTGGCTCTCCTGAGAAATATTTCTGTACGCCATTCCATCTGTGGCTCTATATTCAGATAAACATAAAACTCATTTTCTGTTTCTGTCGGAACAACATTCTTCTGAATTCTAAAAAATCCATCAGCCGTTGTTATCGTCTGGCTCTGACCTGATTCATACTTTCCGCTGACAACCTGCCATGCATTGGCATCACTTTTTGTCGATAACTTTTCAGGAAGTTTTTCTACGACTTCGCTGTCGGTAACAACATCATCTAATGAATAATTACCTGTCGGTTCCGGATCTGTTTTCACTGCTGCCGCTGCTGTTACATATAACGAAAAATGTTCCGCTTCCATTGTTGCATCATCAGCTGTAACTTTGCCTTCAAGTTCTGTCATTGTTTTTGTATCTTCATCAACCCGGATTATTGTGAGTTCATCAGCATCTTCCGTTTTCAGTTCCAGATTTTTGAAATTTACAATGACCGGAATCTGTGGCTGAATTTTTACTGTATGCGCTTTGTCTGCCCAAAGATTAATATCATATACTCTAAAGTCTACAAGTTCTTCGCCTTTTTCTTCAGCATCTTTTTCTAAAAGTTCTCTGACCAATGCCAACTGCTCTTTTGCCGGTTCTGAAGCTGTCATATATACTTGATCGGAATCTCTGTCAAATGCACCTTCCGGCGCTTCTACCGAAACTTCAACCTGGTTTACAGCTTGCATATATGTTTTTTTCTTTGAAAGCTTTTCTTCATAGCATCCATAAATCGCTGCCTTTTCTATTTCTACTGTTACACTATTTTCTTTACATTCTTTAATATTCAATGATACAAGCCGGTCATTACTTTCTGTTGTTGCCGGTTCAAAATAGAAAACATTTGCTTTCTCTTTATTTTCTATCCGAATGTCTTTTCCTTCAAATGTTATTTCAATCGGTTTCAACGGTTCTTCTAAAACGCCATCGACCTTAAACCGAATATCATATAACAGGACATTATCCATATAGCTGTACACTGAAAGCTTTTCCTTCATCATATCTCTGACATATGCATCTTCCTGTTCTTTCAAATATTCAATTTCCATTGTAATTTTGGAAGTTTCCGCCTCAAATGCACCTTCCGGAAGTTTTGCAGTGACACACCGAACAACCGTACCGTATGTATCTTTAAATTCAGTTTTTATTTCTGCTGCTTCAGATAAAACAATTTCTTCCGAAATCGTTTCCTCTGTTTCTTCTGATTCTTCTGATTCCTGATTTTCTACTGTTTCCTGATTTTTTTCTGTTCCCTGAGCCTTTTCTGTTCCCTGTGCCGCTTCTGTTTCCTGTGCCGCTTCTGTTTCCTGACCGGTTTCTGTTTCCTGATTTTTTTCTGTTTCCTGTGATTCTTTCGTTTCCTGTACTGCTTCTGTTTCCTGTGTCGTTTCTGTTTCCTGTGATGTTTCTGTTTCCTGTGATGCTTTCGTTTCCTGTACTGCTTCTGCTTCCTGCGCCGCTTCTGATTCCAGAACTTTTTCTGTTTCCCCGGCAATTTCTTCTTCACCTTCCGACGCCTTCGTACTTTCTTTTTCTATCGGTTGTTCCAAAGCTTCATCAATGACTTCTTCTGCAGGTTGTTCCATTTCCTCTGTAAGTGCCATGCCTTCATCAGAATTATCCGTCTGCGTTTCTGCCATACTTTCTTCCGGACTCACTGCCAGCACAGTTTTGCTTGCGCTAATGACAATAACCACGCAAAGCATTATGGCAGCGCACCTTTCCAATATGTTGATTTTCATAACTTCCTCCTTCCGCTTTAAAATTTTCTTTGGCGGATACGCCACACCAACGAAATGCGAAGCATTTTGGAAGTTGGCTCTGAACAATTACTGCAAATTTATTATATGTCACACCCTTTTAGAAAATCACAACATCATTGATAATTTTTTTGGATTGCTGAAGCAAAAAACTTTAGAATAACAAAGGCAGACTTTCAATGTTTTGATTTATCTTATCAAAACATTGAAAGCCTGCCCTATTTTATTGAATATGTTCCTGTTCGGCCTTAAGATATTTCTGTTTTGTCGCCATGCCGCCCCTGATATGACGCTCAGATTTATTAATATCAAGCACGACCCGCGCTCTTTTTGCCAGTGATTGATTGATAACCATTAAACGCTCCGTGACGTCTTTATGTACCGTACTCTTGCTGATTCCGAATTTTTTCGCCGTCTGTCTGACCGTTGCATGATTATCAATAATATACTGTGCAATTTCCACCGCTCGCTGCTCTATATAATCTCTCATCAGCCAACTCCCGGAAAACACTATTTTTACAATGTATGCGTAGAAGACAGCGTGTATGAACACTTATATGCTGCGCATTTTTTTACTATCTTTTAACCGCCTTATACGGTATAATAAAATCATACCAATATTTTAATGGTGCAACCTATACCCCTATAAAACAACTCACTTTTTACAATTTTCAAAATATTTTATCTATTTATTTTAAAATGCGGCTACCTTAATCCATTGGCTTTAGACAGTGGGTAGTTCAATACTACAAGGAGAAAAAATATGAATCAAAAAATGAACAGCCTTTGCAGCAAAATCCAATTTCTATCGGGTGCATGGCTAAAGCTGATCGCCATCGTGTCAATGCTGATTGATCATGTAAACAAGGCACTGATTTATCCAAACCTGGTTTCAAATAACGGAGCGCTTACCGTTGTAAGCAATCTATTTGATATCATCGGCAGAATTGCATTCCCACTGTTTTGTTTTATGGTTGTTGAAGGCTATTTTAAGACACGAAGCCGAAAGAAATATCTGCTTCATTTACTGATATTCGGTGTCATATCAGAAGTACCTTTTGATATGTTTACAACAGCAAGTTTCTTTAATATGAACTGGAATAACGTCATGTTCACCCTGGCACTTGTGCTTATTACTATTTGGATTATAGATATTTTAAAAGAAAAAATGCAAAATCTGCCGAAAGCACTCTGGTATTTTGTATCGCTCATCATTGTACTCATCATATGTATAGCAGCTATGTATTTAAGCCTTGATTATGAGCACCATGCTATTTTGATCGGTTATTTCTTTTACCTGTTCCACGATATACCGCTTGCTGCAATTCCTTTCTGTTATGCCTCCATGTATACGCAGCCATGGGCTCTTTTAGGTTTTGGTCTGACACTTACATATAACGGTGAGCGCGGTAAACAGAATAAAATGTTTAATTATTGGTTTTATCCTGTGCATTTGCTCATCCTTGGCATACTGCGCCTTTGCCTTGGTCTTTAAACAATAAAATAAGATTAGGAATGATTTTTATGACACACGATTTGACAAAGGGGCCGGTAATGCCTGCCATGCTCCGTTTTGCTGTCCCGATGATTTTCGGAAATCTTTTACAACAGTGCTATAATATCGCCGATACGATGATTGTCGGTCATTTTCTCGGTGCAAATGCACTTGCAGCTGTCGGCTCATCATTTACGCTGATGACTTTTCTGACTTCAATTTTACTTGGTCTATGTATGGGCAGCGGCAACGTCTTTTCTATCCGTTTTGGTGAGCATAATGAAAAGGGCCTTAAAGAAAGTGTGTGTGCCTCTTTTGTCCTGATTGCTGCTGCGGCGCTTTTTCTTAATATCGCTGCCTTCGTCTGTCTGGAACATATTTCATCGTTAATGCAAGTGCCGGCCGAGGTCTGGAGCATGATGCGTACATATCTGAAAGTTATATTCTGCGGCATAACTGCAGTTTTTATGTACAATTATTTTGCAGCTTTTCTGCGAGCGATCGGCAATTCTTTGATACCGCTTGTTTTTCTCGGTATTTCAGCTATCCTCAATATACTGTTGGATCTGATTTTTGTCCTCTGCCTGTCCCTGGGTGTCTCCGGTGCTGCTTTAGCAACCGACATATCCCAGTATATTTCAGGTATAGGTATTGCCGTTTATGCACTGCGAAACTGTACCGACCTTCGTATTTTCAACAAACAATTTAAAGTGACAAAAGCACGCTTAAAAGAAATCGCTAATTTTTCTTTTCTGACATGTCTTCAGCAATCGGTGATGAATCTTGGCATTCTCATGGTACAGGGTCTTGTCAACAGCTTCGGCACCAACGTCATGGCCGCTTTTGCAGCTGCAGTTAAAATTGATGCTTTTGCTTATATGCCGGTGCAGGATTTCGGCAATGCTTTTTCAACCTTTATCTCGCAAAATTACGGAGCCGGTGAAAAAAAACGCATCCGCAAAGGTCTTAAAGGCGCTGTCATAACGTCAATTACATTCAGCATCATCGTATCTATCGCCGTATGGTTCTTTGCGAGGCCGCTGATGGAATTGTTTATAGGCACGAAAGAACCTGCTATTGTCACAGAAGGCATTCGCTACCTTCGTATCGAAGGCGCTTTCTACTGCGGCATCGGATGTCTTTTCCTTTTATACGGCCTGTATAGGGCACTTGGAAAACCGGGGATGTCTGTCATACTGACCTTTTTATCATTGGGTACAAGAGTTATCCTTGCATACATACTCTCAGCCATACCCGAGATTGGCGTAACAGGTATATGGTGGTCAGTTCCAATCGGATGGTTTCTGGCTGATATGTTTGGAATCATCTACTATAAATTACGAAAGAATCATTTATTGTAATCATAACTTTATCCTGTATCACAAAATAACAGGCAGTCCCAATAAATTTAAGATATGAGCCTGATGAAAACAAAAAAAGCAGACATAGGAACTCACATCTTTGCAAGTTTTGTGTCTGCTTCTTATTTTCTATCTAATCTCTTCGGGATATGCTATGCCTTCCGGCAGCGGATCCCATTCATTTAATCCGATACTCTGCTTAAACTTTGCCTGCGCCATCGTCAACTGCTCTACATCATCATCCAGATATTCCAAAAGCTCAGCGATGCCTTCTCTTGTCACATTATTTACAAGAAATATGCGCTCACATCCGACATTTTCAAGCCATTGTGTGACCATCGGAATATTTGCATAGGGTGAATCTATTTTTGTAATAATACCGATCAACGGACGCTGAATAAATGAACGCAGACTTGCACTGAATAAATTAAACGGTTCATCTGCAGCCTGTACGATGCCTACGACATCCGCCTCAAACGAAAAACATGCAAGTCCTGCACTGAAACGCTTGGATTCTGCATATTCACCAGGCGAATCAATCATATCATCCTCCGTATTTGTATACTGAGTTTTTTTGTAATGAAGTTCTTCACCCTTTATTGCCTGTGTTAAAGACGTTTTGCCGGCTTCACTTCTGCCCATTAAAAACAACTTTTTCATGCATTATCTTACCTTGTCTTTTCAGCTTTTATTAATTTCACAGGTTCTAAAACCCAACGCTTCATCAAAAAATCTGATGATTTCTTCAACTGCGGTCTGCACTTCCGCCAGTCTTCCGCATAAAATCAGCGAACCGCAGAAACGATCCATAAAACCAATCTGCACATCCGCACTTTTAAGCGCAATATCCGCAGCCACAACAACAGACTCCCACGGTGTAAACCGGATCATTCCGATGGCTTCTCCTTTATGATTTTCACCTTTATGAACACCGATATGCAGTCCGAGATTCTGATAAATACAGTCCTGGGTCGGTGTGATGACATGTGCCAGACAGACTTCTTTGCCGGGAACCCTAAGACGGGTCATGCGCAGTCTTTTCCCTTTCAGATTCTTATAATCTTCATGAAATAGTTTTTCCAACAGTTCCTTTTGAGTTAATTGAGCCATGTCCGCACTTCCTATCTCTTTGTGATCTTGCAGACAACATACTCCAGTGTATCACGGAAATAATCTACAATCTCAGTCATTGCTGAAACAACATCCGACAACTCTCCCGTAATGATCATTGTACCCGTAAACCGATCCGCAAATCCAAGATAAACATTTCCGCTCTTAACCGCAATATCAGATGCGATAACGGCTGATTCCGGCGGTGTCAGGTTCATAATTCCAATCGCCGATGAACTGTAATCCAGCTGCGGATTCAGCCCAAGCTTCTGGTATATAATCGGATCCGGGCCGCCCATCACATGTGCAAACGTGATTTCTTTGCCGGCTACAGTTTCCTGAATGATTCTGATCTGTTCTCCATGTTCATTTGACATTAATTCATTCCTCACTTTCAAATAATTGCGACGGCGCTACATTCCCCAATATAGCCATAATTGCAACCATTTAAAACCACATGTTTCAATCCTTGAATAACTTTACATCATTTAATTTGTATTTTTCCGCTTCCATAACAATTTATTCTTATCAAATCATACTATCAAAAAATTTTTCTGTCAACATCTAAGACGGCCTTTTCGAAAACTTTCTTATTCTATAAAAACTGCATTAAATTTTTCAAAAAAGCCCTTGACATTTGTGCAAGACAAACATCTATACTCTAACCAATGTAATCTTTACCTGTTTTTTACATAGATTTTACAATGCTTTTTCATCAGTCGTGTATTTGACAAAAGCAATACCAGCTAGAGGGAGGTTGATATTCAATATTTAAATCCGTATTAAACAGTATAAAGATCTGCATCGGACATGGGGGAAATTCTTTTTTCAAAACATTATTATGTATTCATATTAACAATTGAAAGGGAAGGTACAAAATGGAAAAAATTAAAAAATCTTTATTTAAATCCTCTTGCTTAGGATTAGTTTTACTTCTTTTATTATCATTTGCAGGATGCGCAAATAATACGGCTGCCAATGATACAACTGCTGATCATTCAATCGAATCTACTGTTGACACAGCGTCTGCAGCAGGACAGGATGCTTCTGACGAAGAAGCCGCCTCGTCATTAAAGCTTGTTTTAGACAAAGGCAAATGGGCACCTGACACATATGCTGCCGCATACAAACTGATTGAAAACAATGCAAATACAGAAAATGCATATGCTGTGTTTGACTGGGATAATACATGTATTTTCCAGGACACAACAGACAATATCATGAACTATCAGATCAATAACCTGAAGTTTAAAATGAATCCTGAAGAATTTGAATATGGTATTACACACGGCAACAACGACGCTGTTCCTACAGATAACCTTGTAGAACCTTATCAGAATGCCAACGGTGATCCAGTTAACATTGAAATGCTTGCCAAAGACCTTGTTTCTGATTATACATACTTCTGGGAACATTATCAGGGTTTAAATCCTGAAGCTGACGGCGCCTTAGCCGACATCGAAGCTGTCCGCGCAACTGATGAATTTAAAGATTTCCAGGCAAAATTCTGGTTTACTTACATCGGACTTATTGATACTTTTGGTGAAAATATCGCCTATACATGGCAGGCCAACTGCCTCTCAGGACACACTGTAGAAGAACTTTCCGAATTATGCGGTGAAGCTATTCCTTACTATCTTTCAGAAAAGATTGAAGATGTTTACTATGACAGCCCTGAATCACTTCCCGGAGCAGCAGGTCAGGTTAAAAACAGCGAAATCGGTAATTATTTCAGAAAAGGTCTCCGCATCATTCCTGAAATGGTTAACCTTATGAATGCGCTTCGTGATAACGGTATTGAAGTTTATATCTCAACTGCCGCTGTAGATATGGTTGTAAGAAACTTCGCATGCAATCCGCTTTACGGTTATAATGTACCGGAAGAAAATGTCATCGGTATCCGCATGAACCTTGATGAAAACGGCGTGATCCAGCCTGAAATTCCTGATACAAACGAACATTCAATCAACGTTAAACAGGGTAAGGTTGACAATATTGTCAGATATCTCGTTCCTAAATACGACAAAAACCCTATTTTAATCGGCGGTGACAGCAGCGGTGACTATGAAATGATGACACAATTTACCGGTGCCAATGACACAGAAATGGTCAATGACAAAGATCCTTTACAGTTAGTACTTATTTCAAACTGTGTAAAGAGCGGCGGAATGTGCGAACTGAGTAAAATTGCCGCATCACAGATGGGTACTGAAAATCCACAGTTTGTCCTTCAGGGAAGAAACGAATACACCGGTTTATGGATTCCTGACGAACAGACATTAAAACTTGGCGCTGATGAACTTCAGCTGACAAAATAATTGATAAATACAGCCATTCTCTTTATGACCTTATTTATAACTAAAATATACAAAAATCCAATCATATCCAACCTCCTCAACTACTAACATATGTAAAGCCCCCGGAATGAACCCACTGGTCGTTCCGGGGGTTTTCACTTGCAAAAACTGCTTTACTTTTTCATCTGAACAGCCTATGATGTTAATGACACAGGTCAAAATTATTAGATGTACCTGCATTTAAATAATCATGTACGATTTCAGAGCCACCCCCAAAATGCTTCGCATTTGGCCGGTGTGGCGTATCCAAAGGAGATTTTTATCATATGAAAAATACAACGGCTATAAAGCTTGTCAAAGAACTGATTCAAATAGAAAGCACTGATCCGGGCACTTACGAAGAAGAAATTTTTACATTTATTAAACAATGGCTATCTGCCCTGCCGGATATTCGTCTTGATGAGGATGAAGTCCTTCCCGGCCGCAAAAACCTGATGGCCACACTGCCGGGGGATGATGCATCACTTCCGGCGCTCATTTTTATATGCCATATGGATACTGTTGTCGTCGGTGATGGATGGCATCTGCCGCCGTTTGAAGCCATTGAAAAAGAAGGCCGCATTTACGGCCGCGGTGCCTGCGATATGAAAAGCGGACTTGCCTGCTGCATGACGGCCTTTGACTATGCCGTTCATCAGTGCTGCCAAAATGGACGTAAACCCAAACGTTCATTGAAACTGATCTGTACCGTTGATGAGGAAGATTTTATGCGAGGCGCCGAACAATGCATCAAATCCGGCTGGGTACATGAAAACGACTGGATTCTCGATGCCGAGCCTACAAACAAACAGATTCAGGTCGCCCATAAAGGCCGCACATGGTTTGAGATTGAAGTTAAAGGCCATACAGCTCATGCCAGCACACCATGGAAAGGTGCTGATGCCATCGCCGCCATGGCCGAAATCATCCGCGATATCCGTATACAAATACAAAATACACCGGTGCATCACGACCTCGGCAAATCCACAGTAACTTTCGGTCAGATTTTTGGCGGCTATCGTCCTTACGTTGTGCCCGACAGCTGTAAAGTGTGGATCGATATGCGGCTTGTACCGCCGACAAACACAAAAAAAGCCGAAGCTATTGTTACTTCAGCCATCGAAAATGCCAGGAAAACAATTCCCGGCATTCATGGGTCATACACAATTACCGGGAACCGCCCCTATATTGAAAAAGATGATCATTCACCGCTTTTATCGGCACTTAAAACAGCATGTACCAAATCCGTCAAAACAGAACCTGTCATCAGCTGTTTTCCGGGCTATACAGACACGGCTGTCATTTCCGGAATCCTTAATAACTACAACTGTATGTCCTACGGACCCGGCAATCTTGAATGCGCCCATCAGCCGGATGAATGGGTGGCTGTTGAAGACATCGTTCGCTGCCGGGATGTTTATTTTGAACTGATTGAAAACACACTATTTTAATACAACGGGTTTGCCTCCTGCTGATAAAAGACTGTCATCAAAACTATAAACGACACCGTTCGGGCACGTGATATGTACTTTAATATCTTCCTCTGTCTCATTGACATCAACGGTAATCTTACCGCCCGCACTGTCAAAGCTGCACTTAAACCATGTCATAGACTTTGGAAGATATGGTCGTATCATCACTTTTTTCGCGCCCGGTTCAAGAATCAAAATACCGGCAATGCCATTATAGTACCATTCAACGATATGGCCCATCATATCATGGTTATGGCTTCTCGGATTATCTTCCCAGTACTCGCCAAGGCTCGTTTCCCCGGCCAGAACAAAGGCATAATAGCTTGGGTGCTCTTCTTTAAGAATAAACCGGCATATCATATCATTCATTCCAAGGTCACGCATTGTCTGTATCACATAAGGCTGCCCCACTTCACCGCAGGCAAATGTCTGATCCCGCTGCATCACATACTTAAAAGCTTTTTGAACATCTTCCTTTCTGTTCTCGGGAACAAGTCCCCAATAAAGCGGTATCGCCTCACACGCCTGAGTCAGCACGATATCCTCCCGGTTTTCCCATGCTCTGTAGCACCAGAAACCTTCCGTCGGGTGTCTGACCATAAGCTTTGCATTATAATTTTCTTTCACCTGCCCGGCAAATTCAATGAGCTCTGCCTTATCTTTGCCCCGCCCCAGCTTATCGGCAAATTTTGATAAAATCACTGCATCTGCATAAAGAAAAGCTGTTTCAATATTCTCTCTCGCAAACTGACCGGCCGGGTTTCCCCAGTCGCCAAGACCGTGGGCAATAAAACCGTCTTCATTGATTTTTGTTTTCAAATGGTCAAGATAACGCATACCGGCCTCGTAATTGTCAATAATAATCTTTTCATCGCCGTAAAATAAGTAATGCCAGTATGTTCCGATGATGCAGGTGCTTCCCCACGGTATGATATCATAAAAGCTTCCCATACCCGGCACCGGAAGCACATTCGGTATATAACACGGTGCCTGTGACGGCATAAGTCCGACACCCGGATAAAAATCATTGCCTTCATGATCTTTAAACACATCATCTTCGGTAATCTGTTCCATACGCATGTCCATGAGGAACTTTTCCCAGAGCTTCCTGCCGTTTTTCATATACATAATTGACGGTGCCATCAGATGATTCGGTTCCTGCCACGCAAACCTTTCAATGGTCGGGCAATCCGTGTGCACGCTGAGCATATTGGCTTCTACCGATGATTTGACAAGATGATAAATCTCCATAAAACGTTGATCATCACATTCAAAGCTTCCTGAATCTTCCCAGGCACTTGTAATGTAATCTGCCTTAAAATTCCTTACTTTGGCATCACCTTCCACCGCCGCATAACGGCCGGCAAAATAAGTAAATGTCATCCTGAACTTTTCCCATTCATCATCTTTGCCAAGAATGTATGTATTGCAGTTATCCACCATCACCCATCCTTTGGCCATCTGATCCACGTCACCGTCATCCTTTAACTTTTCCGCGGTGTAAATGCGGACAATATCACCTTTCTTCCCTTTAAGCTCAATTTCCATCATACCGGACATATTCTGTGTAAAATCATAAATCCGCCTCTGCCCGATGCTGTGCAGATAAACAGCGTCATATGACCTGATGACTTTCACCGGCGGCTGAAACTGTTTGACCATTCTGGCTTTTGGCTGATCGGTGTCTCCGGCAATTTTTGCCTTTTGCCACGTGCTGTCATCAAAACCGGTGTCATTCCAGCCCGCCTGCCTAAGACGCCCGTCAATCGTTTCCGAACCGTAAACATTGGACGATGTGACAGCACAGGCTGATGTACGCCATGTATCATCTGTCTGCCATACATCACCGGTGCTGTCCTTATAGGTCACAATGAGTTTTGCCCAAAGAACGAGGCAGCTGCCAAAAGGTTTGTACGGATTCGGATTTGGAGGCATAAACGGCGGAAAATGAAATGAATAATGGTCCCGGTTCATGATATACCAGCCATTGCCCACCTGTGCCGCCAGAACATTTTCTCCAACGCTCAGTTCTTCCGTGACATCAAAAGTAACATATTCGATATATTTATTGTACTTTGTCCAACCGGGATCCAGTTCATGGTCGCCGGTTTTTCTCCCATTGATATAAAACTCAAATTGCCCGAGGCCGCAGACCATAAGCATGGCCGTCTGCACCTGATGGGACACCTGTATGATTTTTCTTGCATAAAACGGTTTATCGCCGCCATCGGTAATCCAAATAAAGCTATTTTCCATATAGGATACCTCCATTATTTTCGTTCAAATCAGCTTTCTTGACATTTTTCATAACTAAAGTCATATGTGTCCTGTTTTAAAAAAGAGCCATTGCATCATCTGTCAATCTATGCAACAGCTCCTTTTAACTTCCTATCAACACATTTTAAAGAGGGTCATCTTAATTGTACTATTTAACTTCTTTTGCAGCTCTTGCCTTCTCCAGTTTTTCGCGGAACATTTTCTGTTCCACAAGAAGATAACTATTTGATGTGTAAATCAGGAATATCATAACAATAACGCCATTTAATACGGTCATCAGAGAAGAACTAAAGCCAAGTCTTGAGAATCCTGATGTAATAAATGCCTGTGTCATCGCACCGATAAATACCGCCACCGGACGGGAACTGTATTTTTCAATAGCACCGCCGATAAACATCGGAAGGAATGCCGTCATAAAATAAGATGAACTTGAAAGCCCTGTCTCAGGTGTCACTGTTCCATATTTGCTGATATATACGCAGCCGGCAATACCAAGTAAAAGACCTGCAATGACATAACAAATGACCGCATTACTCTTTTCGTTGATACCGACATCTGTTGAAATCTTCTGCCCGCTGGCCAGTGATTTTCTGTTATAGCCGAATTTTGTATAATCCCACACAATGACCATAACAACCAGAACAACAACAATCACAACTAAAGCCCATGGCATTTTCGAATAAACAAGCATATCGTTTTTTCCGATCAGTTTAACGCCCTTTGCTCTGTTATATATAAACCCGATGGCCTCGTAAATCATCGCAAGACCCAGAGATACAACCATCGGCGGCAGACCAAGCATCACATAGACAAGCCCGGAAACAAGACCGATGATACCTCCGATGACCATTGTCAGTGCAAGAAGTCCCAATGCACCCATATGGAAATCTTTTGCGATATTGCCGCCGAGAATAATAGCCAGTACAAGCGTTGCTCCGATACTGAAGTCGAAACGCCCGCTTGTCAGGTTCATTGTCATCGCCAGCGCGATCAGCCCCGAATATACAGATGTATACAAAATGGTCTGAAGATCGGCGCCGACACCAAAGCCCGGGTGGCCCGATGCATTGCAGACGATAAAAAACAATAAATATACAATCACCGGTATCATTAAACTCATTATGATATTTTTACCAATTTTCTTTAATTTACCCTGCATAGTTAACCCTCTTTAAAATACTCTGATATTTTTATGTTCCGAAGCCTCCGGCAAATGCCGAAAGCCCCGGTTTAGTCAATCACCTGTCTGATATTCCCGAATCCCTGCAATTGCGGTATTGGGAGTATTACTGAATCCCCGCAATTGCGGCAACGGGAATATTACTGAATCCCCGCAGTTGCGGTATCGGGAATATTACTGAATCCCTGCAATTGCGGTATCAAGATCAAAAGCAGTATAATAAGCTGCAACATCCTCAAATGTAACGTCCGGATTAAATTCTGCCAGGCAATTTGTTAAATCCTGTGCAGATACAAAATAGTTGCCGCCGTCATGATAATCATAAATTTGATTAAATGTATCTGTATCTGTAATCGTCCAGCGGTAAGTTAAGATTTTGCCGCATTTATTGTCAGCGGTTCTTGTTTTATCAACATGACCGGTGACTGCATTAAGAATCTGTGCAACCGCATTACCGAAGACAACTTCTTCACAATCATAAACGATGGTTGAAATTTCGCCGTTCTGTACAGCATCATAGTATGTATCATTCACACCGCCGATGGCAGCAATCTTAATCTGACCGTTTTTACCTGCATCAGCGATCGGCTGGAACAATGTTGCCGCATTAAATGATACAGCTGCACCGTCATAATCTTCGGCAAGCTTTGCTCCTACTGCTGCTGTAAAATCGTCTGTACCAGGCCATCCTTCAATGACATCCTTAGAAGCATCATACTGAATTTCGGCACCTTCAGCCTGAGCCGCTGCCACACCTGCTTCAAAACCTGCCTGACGGTCAATAAACATCTGAATACCGAAGGAAGCACCGCCATTGCAGTAGAACACGTGTTGAACACCCTGTTTTCCGAGGCTGTAGCCCAGTTCATAACCGCCAAGGTAGTCACCGTTTTCAGCTTTGCCCTCTTCTGTAAATGTGTAGCATCCTAAATACATTTCATTGTCTTCAAAATCAGCTGCATACTGTTCTGTACCCCAGTAATACATGCCCTGGTCAATTGTTCTCTGGATAGCTTCGGCACCGGCTACATTGTAGTAGGCAAGAATCGCTTTACATCCTGCTGATGCACATGAATCAATAAAGTCCATTTCGCCTTCTGCGTTTGCAATACTTTCAGAATACATGAATTCGATATTATAGTACTCTGTCAGATAATCAAGGTATTCCTGCAGTGCAAGGAACTGTTCATCTGTTGTATCAAATGCTTCAACACCGATGGTCACCTTTTGGGCCGGCCATGAGCCGTCCAGTGTCACTGCCGAAACTTCTTCACCGGTTCCTTCTGTCCCCTGACCTTCTGCCTGTGTATCTGCTGCTTTTGTTTCGCCTGCAGATGTATTCTGGCTGCCTGAGTCAGATGAACCGCATCCTGTCAATAATGATGCTGCCATAACGCCGCACATCAAAATCGCTGCAATTTTTTTCTTCATTAAAAATTCCTCCTTTATATAAGCGCTTTTTTAGCTGCTGCTTATCATGTTTATATCTTTGTTTATCATTTTTCATTTTTCTTCAAATGAATCCTTTATAAATTACAGTACCCCGGTTTATCTCGGCAGTAATTTGCCTCTATAGCTTAAACTGGAAACAAGTACGACAACGATGAACACAACGCCCCGGCAGATCTGAATCTGTCCGGTGGAAAGTCCCATAATCGTAAGGCCGCTGTTTAAAACCGTAATTGTTGCCGCTCCTAAAAGACCTGCGCTAATTTTTGACTTTGGTCCGCCTGAAAGCGGCATGCCGCCAAGAACAAGGGCTACCATAACATCATTGCCCACTGTACTTGCTGTCGTACCGCCCACTGTTCTTGTTCTCAACAGTATGACAAATGCCGCAATAGCCACACCGACAGCACTGACAAGAAATGCACTGATCGTTGTCTTTCTCGTATCAATGCCGCTTTGTTTCGCGGATATGATATTGCCACCCATGTTTTTAATTCTGACACCCAGTGATGTGTAATTAAATAAAATCACACAAATGATAAAAAATACTGCCAGAAAAATGATATTTACCGCAGACATCTGTGAAAAACTCAGTGACGGAATTTCCTTCACAGCATCTTTTAAGTAAATTGTCGATTCACTGCCAAGCATAACAAGCACCACGGCAGAAATGACGGAACCGAGAACAATTGTAAAAATAAAAAACGGCACATTGACTGTGGCTGCAAAGATTCCTTTAATCAGCCCAAATACAAGGGCAACCAAAAGAATCACAACTGCCGCAAGAAAAATATTGCCTGTGGCGATGGCTGCCTGGCCGCCCACTACAGCCGCAAAGCAGATACATCCGCCAAGAGACATATCGAAATATCCCGCGCCAAATACGAATACCGCACCGATTGTTACAAGTGCTGTGACAATAACCTGACTGCTCAGTGACTGAAGATTTGTGACACTGAGAAGTGCTCCTTTAGTCGTGATCGAGAAAATAATAATGACAAGCACCAGGCCGATATAAGGGGCAAGATTACCAATTAATTTTGCATCGATTTTCTTTGTTTTCTTATCCATCCTGCTTTTCCCCCTAAATCATCACATCGATTATCATATTTTCGTTCAGATCCCGGCTTCGCATAAACTCACCGGCCAGTTCACCATCTTTTAAAATCAAAAGCCGGTCACTCATACCGATCAGTTCCGGAAGTTCTTCAGATATCATCACAATGGATTTGCCTTCTTTTTTCATCTTATAAATCAGCTGATACATCGCCGCTTTAACACCGATATCCACACCTCTTGTCGGACAGTCCAATATAAGAATATCACAGTCACGGCCGACCCATTTGCCAAATACAACCTTCTGTTTATTACCGCCCGAAAGATACTGTACATCCTGGGTAATCGACGCGCATTTAATACTGAGCGCTTCTTTTTGTTTGTTGACATAGGCTTTACAGTCTTTCGGCAGTAAAAACGGGCCTTTTTGAATCTTGTCATAACCTGCTGCCAGTATATTGTCCTGTATGCTTTCTGTCAGAACAAGAGCCTCCTGGTCACGGTTTTTAGAAACATAACCGTACCCGTGAAGCAGTGCGCATCGCGGTGATGAAATCTTATCTCCTGTTCTTACATCTGTAACTGCGCCGCAAAGAAGCTTTTCTTCTCCAAAAAGCGCCCTGCCAAGCTCATGCATACCGCAGTGGGAAAGGCCGCCGATTCCAAGGATTTCACCTTTATGCAGCACCATGTCAAAATTCATCAGCATACCTGTACCTGTTGTGATATTCTCCGCTTTCAATACAACCTCATCACTGACCGGTGTGTCATAATCGCTGCGGTAATAATCACCTGTCATCTCACGACCGACCATGTAGCGTTTTATGTCTTCTTCATTCATCTGCTCTTTACTCAGCGTCGTAATCAGGTTTCCGTCACGAAGCACAGTCAGTGTGTCACATGTTTCCATCAGTTCTTCCAGGTCATGGGAAATAAATACGACAGCCTTATGGTCATCACGCATTTTCTTCATGATGCCGTAAATAATCTCGCGGCCGCTCTGTGACAGCGCCGTCGTCGTCTCATCCACTACAAGCATCTCCGGATTGTTATAAACAACCTTTGCGATTTCAACAAGTTTACGATCCTGCATATTCAGTGCATCAATCATCATCGACGGATCTATACCCTTAAAACCGATGGCATCAAGCGCCTTTTTTGCTTCCTGATTCATTTTCTTTTTGCTGACAATACCTGCCTTTGCAAATTTTCCTTCATTGCCGAGAAAAATGTTCTGCGCAACTGTTATTCCGGACACAGTTCCCTGTTCCTGTACGATCATTCCGATACCGGCGGCGGCACCCTCGATCATTGTCGACGGTTTATGCGGTTTTCCCTTAAAAAACATTTCACCTCCTGTTGCCGGCTGCATACCTGCCGCAATGGAAGTAATTGTTGACTTACCTGATCCGTTTTCGCCGATAAGCCCTGTAATTTCCCCTCTGTAGACTTTAAAATCCACACCATTCAAAGCAACTGTCGGGCCAAAATGTTTTGTCAGACTTCTGGCTTCAAAAATCAGTTCTTTTCCCTGTTCCATGGCTTCACCTCATCATGTTTGCTTCATTTCTGATTTAACTTTTCTATATGTTATCACTTTCTCATTGTACAATCTTTCCATTTATTCACGAAAAGAAACATTTTTATTCAGCTGATTTAACAACTTATTTTACAAATTTTTTTGATGATATTAATTAAAAGCATAATATATCCGTCAAAATATTATTTTTTCGGACATATTGTGAATTATGTGCTGTATTTTCAGTTCAATCTATGTTATCATAAGATTATCTTAGAAAAAAGTGACAGAGTTTCTTTAAATATACATTGACGATCCAATCACTTGCGGAGGTTTATATGAATACAGATACCATGGTCAATTCCAGCCGGATGATGTTTGAACAGGTCATTATCCGTCAGTTTACAACCGAAATCCAGCTGCGCCCGTGTTTTACCCTTTTTTTCATACTGGAAGGTCAAATGACCGTTCAGATTTACGACCGGCAGATTTCTCTGACGACAAATGATATTCTATTTATCAAGCCCTTTGAGGTGCATTCACTGATTGAAACTTCCGATGATATCAAAGTACTGGCCTTTTTTACAAATCAGGAGTTTTTAGACCTTTACTGTCCGGAATTAAAAGATATCTATTTCACAGAGCATGTCATCAGAGAGACATTAGACAATGAGATTCACGAAAAAATATGTATGCATATCGCAAATATTATTTATCATACATTAAAAAAAGAACCCGGCGCCAACCTAAAAAATATTTCCGACCATACGGCCATTTTATCCCTGATTATAAGTACTTACGGTGTGCGGCAGCTGGATAAAAATGATTCCAATGATTATATTCTGACAAGAATACGGATGATTCTTGATTACCTTAATAACCACTACAGCGAAAAAATAAGCCTTGGCTCACTGGCCGATTATCTAAACATTCATCCGCAATATTTATCTGCTTTTTTTAAAAAGCATTTCCGGATGAATTTTGTCGATTACCTTAACAATCTGCGCACGACGAAGGCTTTAAATATGCTTGCCGCAACAGATAAATCCATTACAGATATCGCTCTTGACTGCGGCTTTTCCAATTACAAAACTTTTACTGCGGCTTTTAAAAAAATTAATGAAGTCACTCCGTCAGAATACAGGAAGACACTGACAACACACGCAAACAAAAAATCAAACTCCGAAATACAGAACCATTCCAAAGCGTATTACAGTTATTTTTTAAGGTTCTGGCAAAAAGATGTCAACATCAAAAATAATCAACGGAAGTTTCAAAATCATATGAGTCTTCGATTCAGTCTGAATCAGCCGTTACGGAATATAAAAAAGAACACGCAGCAGCATTTTTATTCTGCGGGCCATATGTCTTTACTGATGCGTCAGGATATACGAAATCAGATTATCTCGGCAAAAAAAGACCTTCATATCGAAGGTCTTCGAATCAGGAATATATTTTCCGATGATTTATATGTATATGATGAAGATGAAAATAAAAAGCCGATTCTTTGCTGGCAGTATATCGATAATATTTTCGACTTTTTATTATCAAACGGTATCAAGCCTTTTCCTGAAATCGGATATGTTCCGGGAGCACTGGCATCTAAAAAACAGTTTATCGGATGGCGTAACCACCCCAATGTCAGCTTCCCAAAATCATTAAAAAAATGGTCCATTCTGATTACCGGTTTTATCCGTCATTTGATTGACAGATACGGCATCCGCGAAGTCCGCAGCTGGCATTTTGATTTCTGGACAGCCCCGAACTTACAGGTCAACGAAGGCTACTGGCAGGAATCCAAAGAAAACTTTTTTCTTTTATACCGGGTCACCTATATTTCCATAAAAAATGCAGACGAGGAAATACAGTTTGGGACACCGAACTTTTCTCTGCCTTCAGGGATTGACTGGTATGAAGATTTTTTTGATTACTGCAGCAAATACGATCTATATCCTTCTTACGTCAGCACCCATTTATACAGCTGCAACGACAATTATGATTTCGGGCATAACACTTTCGTAGCCTCTTTAAACGCTGATATGACGATGCTGAAATATGAAAAAGATACGATGATTTACATGGTACGGCTTCTCAAGAGTATTATGAAAAAGCATAACTCAGACCACCTGCCTCTTGTCGCGTCTGATTGGAATAATACCTATTTTTCGAGAGACCTGACCCGTGATACATGTTTCATGGCGCCTTATATTATTTACAATACGCTCCAGACAATGGGTGAAGTCGACCTGATGAGCTTCCATTCACTCAGTGATATTCATGAAGTATTCAGTCCCAACGGAAAGCTTTTTAACGGCGGTCCCGGCCTCATGGATATAAACGGGTGTAAAAAGGCTTCCTATTACGCATTTACAATGCTTGATAAACTTGGACCGGATATCATCGAAAAAGGGGATAACTACATACTGACCCGTTCCGAACGGGGATATCAGCTGTTATTGTTTAATTATGTTTATTATGATTCTCTTTATACCGCCAATCAAACATCGCTGCTCACCTATGACCAGCGATATAATATTTATGAACATGTTGAAGATCTGATGATTCATTTATTTATGGAACTAACCCCCGGAAACTATACCATTAAAAGAAGTGATCTCAACCGTGAATCCGGATCGATTTATGACTTATGGCAAAAAATCGGTGTGCCGCAAACGCCCGATATGACCATCATTGAATATATGAATAACCGCTGTCTGCCGGATATCACATACAGCAGGCAGGAAATCGAACAGGCCCTGATGCTTGATATTTCAATTCCGGCACACGGTGTCGTTTTGCTTGAAATTGAACGGATTTTGTCAGATCAGACATAAAGGAGGTTTACATTCATGTTTTTGCCCCACATTGAAAAATCATCTAAATATGAATCTAAAATCCACGGAAGTTCCGACTTCCCCTACATTGTTTATTATGGCCACATTCCGGAGTTTTTCAGCACCTTCCCGATGCACTGGCATGATGAAATGGAAATCATCCACATCATTAATGGGAACTGTATGATCACGATTAACAAAAACATTTACCATGCCGGTACCGGCGATATTATCCTTATCATGCCCGGCATGCTTCATGCCATAGAAAGTGAAAACGACTGCGAATGTGAATACTTTAATATTGTATTTAATATACGGATGCTTGGTACGGATCCGACAGATGCATGCTATATAAAAAATCTGAAACCATATACAGACGGCACTTACACACTGCCCAATAGCATTCCGAAAACTACAGATACTTTCAGAAAAATAACACCGCTGCTTTTTGAACTGGAAAATCTTAGAGAAGACAGGACACCGGGACTCGAACTGCTGATCAAGGCACGGCTTCTGGAAATCTTCTGGCTGCTTAAACCGCTTCAAAACATCATCAAATCCAATATATCCGATAAAAACTATGCTTCTCAGATAGAGAAAATGAAATCTTTACTGACATTGATCAGTTTAAATTATGCCCGCCCGATGACCATCAATGAAGCCGCCGGATTTTGCGGTTACAGCCCTTCATATTTTATGAAATTTTTCAAATCATTTACAGGGGAAACCTTCATTGAATATCTGAATACATACAGGATAAAAAAATCAGAAGAACTTCTGAGAGAA
>JALEHN010000107.1 GCA_022770525.1 Clostridiales bacterium | reverse complement strand
CATGATGCCACCAGTGTTTCTTTGCCTTCAATTTCAACACAGCACACACGGCAGGCACCGATTTCATTTAAATCTTTCAAAAAGCAAAGCGTAGGAATCTTGATTCCGGCAGCCGCAGCGGCTTTCAAAATCGTTGTGCCTTCAGGCACCTGAACTTTTTTATTATTAATCGTTAAGTTTACCATCTGTCCTGTCTGCCTCCTCTCAGTGCACCACATCCGTGACGGTCGCATCTCAGGCAGCGGCTTGCCTCCTGCAGTGCTTCCTCTTCACTCATCGTATACTCGATACCTTCAAAATTGTCTTTTCGCGCCCATGATTCTTTTTCTGCCAGATTCACGCGGCCGCAAGGTACTTTATCATTAAGAAGCGGTTCCGGGATCTCAACATCCACTGAAATCTCATGATTGTAACCAAGGAATTCATCAATATTGGCAGCTGCGACTTTACCTGCCGCAATGGCTTTGATGACTGTTGCAGGACCGGATACACAGTCACCGCCGGCATACATACCGACACGGTTTAATGCGCCTGATGCATCTGCGCTGAGTCTGCCTCTGTTTGCCGCAATACCTGCTTTTTCAAATGGTTTTGAAACGATATCCTGACCGATAGCTACAAGGATTACATCACATTCCAGTCTTTCCTCCGGTTTATTTGCCTTTTTAGGCGCCGGTCTTCCACCTCTGACATTGCTGATCATCTGCGGCTGTACCCACAGTGCGGCAGCGTTGCCGTCCGCATCAGCTTCAACACGAAGCGGTGCTTTTAATGTCAGAAGTTCGATACCTTCCGCAATAGCGCCTTCCACTTCGGCCGGAAGCGCTGTCATATCTTCCTGACGTCGTCTGTAAACAATACTTACGGTCTTTGCCTTTGAACGGATGGCAGTTCTTGCACAGTCCATAGCTACATTGCCGCCGCCGACAACAATGACACGTTTGCCTGAAAAATCAGGATATTTGTTATCGCCGATCTCACGGAGCATATCAACAGCAGAAATAACGTTCTTACTGTTTTCGCCTTCAAGGCCAAGCTTTTTATCCGCATGAGCCCCGATAGCGATATAAACTGCATCGTATGTATCATTGATTTCTTCAAGTTCTTTTGTGCCTATATTTTTATTCAACTGAACTTCAACCCCTGTTGAAAGAATCACATTAATATCTTCCTGCAGTCTTTCTCTCGGGAATCTGTAGTTTGGAATACCATAGCGCAACATACCGCCAAGCTGTGCTTTTTCTTCGAATACCGTCGTCTGATGACCCATCAGCTGCAGGAAATATGCGGCTGTCAGACCGCTAGGGCCGCCGCCGATAATAGCTACACGTTTTCCTGTAGACGGTGCGCACGCCGGTACCGAAACCTGATCTGCATGTGCCTTATCAACGATATAGCGTTTCATACCGCGGATATTAATTGCATCATCGATCATATTTCTGCGGCATCTTTCCTCACACGGATGCTCGCAGATCAGCGCACATGCCGTCGGGAACGGATTGTCCTTACGGATCAGGCGCACTGCATCATCGCAGCGTCCCTCGCCGGCCAGCGCAATATATCCGGGAATATCCACATTTGCCGGACACAATGTAACACACGGAATCGGCTGTTCAAATGTTCCTGTACACTTATGTTCTTTAACATGAGAAATGTAGTCCTCTTTAAAGCCTTCAAAGCCTGCCAGAACCATACGGGCAGATTCGAAACCGATGGCACAGTCTGCGGAATTTTTTATATTCTCAGCCGTATGCTCAATCAAATCCAACGTTTCCATCGTTGCCGTATTATCCAGAACGCTTTCAAGAAGCTCTTCAAGTATTCCAAGGCCGATACGGCAAGGAACACACTTACCACAGGTCTGTGCATGACAGACCTTCAAAAATGCCAGCTGCATATCCACAGGACAGACCCCTGGCGGATTAGCGATGATTCGCTGCGTAAATTCTTTCATCAGCTTTTCTGTGGTCGAATTTACCTTATCCGTAGAAACTACTGATAATCTGCTCATTTTCTTCCCTCCTGATTTTCATTTTAAAATTGTCCGCGCTGTATACACGTGGCTTTCAACCCCCAATATCAACGGTCAATCTTAAAAACTGCCGAAGCGTAAAACCCGCTTCATTTCTTATGCCCCTTACTCCCCGGGACTCACTCCGCTTTGTGCGCCAGATGCAGACTGCCGAAGCAGTCTGCATCTGAACACATCTCATGACGAAGTACTTATGAATCAATATTTTTGTACAAAAACTTTTTGATATGATAAAAAATTTTTATGCTATTATTGTACACTATATTTCAAAAAATGGCAATACTAACTAATTTGTAACTGTATAGTTAATTTTTTCACATTTTTTTGTATGATTTGCACAACACGTCTTGTCTTATTTCAACAAAATGACGGATTAAAAATTGTACACATGTTTACGGATCTGCCCCGTTAGAACGTGCGCCCGCCGGGCGCACAAAAAAACCGCATGACTCTTTTGAATCATGCGGTTTCTACTGCTTTGAAATATTCAGTTTATGGCTGATTATTCAGCTACATACGGCATTAAAGCGATATGACGTGCTCTCTTGATCGCTACTGTAAGCGCTCTCTGATGTTTAGCACAGTTGCCTGTAATTCTTCTAGGAAGAATTTTACCTCTTTCAGACACATATCTCTTTAACTTGTTTACATCTTTATAATCGATAACTGCATTCTTGTCTGCACAGTATACACAAACTTTTTTTCTTCTGCGGCCGCCGCGTCTTTTCATAGGAGCGTCGCTTCTTTCTTTACTGAATGCCATGGTTTTTACCTCCTTCATAAATTCTTTCTTCGTCAAAATAATTCATCAACTCAAATGATTCGATTCATTAACTAAACGGCAGTTCTTCATCGATGCCGTCAGGGATGTTCATAAAACCGTCGCCAATGGCTGCATTCGGTGATGGCTTCGCTGCTGCCGGCTGATGATAACCGCCTGCCTGCGCACCGTAACCACTGTTTTCACTGGCTGCCTTGCTCTCAGCGAATTCCTGCTCATCAACGATGACTTCGGTCGTATAAACCTTTACGCCATCCTTGTTCACATAACTTCCTGTCTGGATACGTCCGCTGATGACAATACGTGTTCCCTGTCTGAAATACTTTTCCGCAAACTCAGCACTGCGTCCGAAAACAACACAGTTAATAAAATCTGCGTCCTGTTCACCTTCACGCTTAAACGTGCGGTTGACAGCCAAAGTATATCTGGCAACAGCCGTAGCTCTTTCGCCCTGTGAGTATCTGATTTCAGGATCTCTTGTCAATCTTCCCATTAAAATGACTTTGTTCATAAATTAGACCTTCCTCTCTTATTTAGCATCGAGTCTAACGCACAAATATCTGATGACATTATCCATGATACGAACACGGCTTTCAACTTCATTTGGACAATTTGAATCTTCTGATTCGAAAGTAATGAAGTAGTAATATCCTTCTTTCATTTTCTGAATTTCGTAAGCAAGTTTTCTCTTACCCCAATCATCTACGTTTGTCACAGTGCCGTTGAAACGAGCAATCTGTTCCTTAATCTTTTCGATGACTGCAGCTCTTACTTCTTCTTCAGCTTTACCGCTGACTACTACTGTTAATTCATACTTATGCATGTTTGCTGCACCTCCTTCTGGTCTTTATGGCCCTTTCCTTTATGAAAGAGCAAGGATTGTATCTGTAGGGCATAAATGCCTCACAATCATAAAGAATATCATAATAGCTTTAAAAAATCAAGATTTTTTTACACTTTGCGTAAGATTATTGCAAATATTTTTATCTTAAACCTTTTGCAAAACTTTACACTGTCCATTGTCATGTCCCTGTCATCATGCCTGTCCGGCATCGTGCGTCCTGATGCTTTTTATACTTTTTTCGACCTGAGGTCTCGGAAGCATCACCTGATGTCCGCAGCCAAGGCACTTCAAACGGAAATCCGCGCCAATACGCAAAACCTCCCACTCAAAACTGCCGCATGGATGCTTTTTTTTCAATTTTAAAATGTCACCAACTGAAATATTCATCTTCGTCCTCCTGTCTTTGTTGTAGTTTAATTATATGGGAATTTCCAACATTTTCAAGGGGTGATTTTACTTTTATGCCAACTTTCGCCCGACAAATTTCGACAAAGCAGACGATGCAGCCACTGTCTTCGTCATGGCACCACTCATAAAAACGGGCACAGCTCCGACACATGTGATTTAACAGCTTTCGTCCGATGCGACTTCAAAACCCCGGTTCGTCAGCACAGCTCCGACACATGTGATTTAACAGCTGCCTGTCAGCAATTTCTTGACTTTAGCACTTTCCTGCTTTAAAATGTACCTGTTCAAAACGGAGCAAGATTTCATAAAACCGGCGTTAAATGCTTAACAAAATATTCCGTGAAGGAGTTACATAATGGTAAAAAAAACTAAAACCCAAATATTTCGCTTTGCATTTTTAAAATCCATACCTGTCATGCTCGGATATATTTTTCTCGGCACAGCCTTCGGCATTTTACTTTCACAGGCCGGCTACTCATTTTTATGGGCATTTCTAATAAGCCTCATTGTTTATGCAGGTTCGATGCAGTTTGTTCTTGTTTCCCTGCTTTCCTCTGCCGCCTCACCGCTGACCGTCATAATGATGACTTTATTTATCAACAGTCGTCATATTTTTTACGGACTTTCTTTTGTCAGTGAATTTAAAAAAATGAAATGGCGTTACCCGTATATGGTATTCTCACTGACCGACGAAACCTATTCTGTTCTATGCGGCTGTAATGAAGATACGGTATTCAATACAGGGAACGCCGATGACCGCCGCAGTGTCTGGTTTTTTATTTCCCTGTTTCATCAATGTTACTGGATTTTCGGCTCTGTCTGCGGCGCACTGATCGGACAGCTGCTGCCATTTGACTTTACAGGTATTGATTTTTCTATGACCGCCCTGTTTGTCGTGATTCTCATTGAACAGGTTTACGATTTAAAAACAGGAAAATTTAAATATGCCTGTATCGGCTTTTTCACGGCACTTGTCTGCCTTTTCATTTTCGGCGCCGACCGTTTCCTGCTCCCGGCACTGATCCTCACCGTGTTTATCATTGCCCTTTGCGAACAATCACCAAAATCAAAATATCATCAAAACAGGAGTAAATAATATGACTTCCACAACACAATCTCTGATTATTATCCTTATTGCCGGTCTGTGTACGCTGCTGACCCGTGCCGTACCATTTCTAATCTGGGGCGGAAAGCGGCCAATGCCGCCGTTGATTAAAAACATTGCGGACAAACTGCCCGCAGCAATCATGGCGATCCTTGTGATTTATTGCCTAAAAGACTTAAGCCCGGCACATCCGTCAGCATTTTTTGCCTCTTTTGCCGCACTGGCTGTCGTTGTCATCCTTCACCTCTGGAAACGAAATATGCTGTTAAGCATCGCTGTCGGAACGATTGTATATATGGTTCTGATACGATGGATGTAAATCAAAAAAACAAAAACGGCAGACAGTTAGAGGCATGTATCCATATCGGGATTTTAGATTTCACCCAACTGAAAAGCAGAGGGTTTCATCACCTTATGATGCTGACAGAGCAAAAAACAGGTGAAATCTACAGTAGCAAATTTCTTTTCCACGTGATAGAATTAAGTAAATTAAACGAAGCCGACGACAAAGAAAAACAGGCGGAACTGTATCGTTGGGCGAAGCTCATCGCGGCTGACAGATGGGAGGATGTTTGCATGGAAGCCAAAGGAAATCCTTATAGAGAACTTGTTAAAGATGAACTTGATCAAATACGCCAGGATGAAACCGAACGGTGGCTGTATCTCCGTGAAGAAATGGCACTGATGGATGAAAGATGCCGACTAGACACTGCAAAACGTCAGGGACTTGAAGAAGGCCGTGAAAAAGGTCTTGCTGCGGGATTAGAGCGCATGCAGCTTCTAAACCAGAAACTGCTTCAGGACAACCGCATAGAAGACCTGAAAAAAGCTTCGATTGATGATACCTATCTGAAAAAACTAATGGAAGAATACAATATCCGATAAATCGTTGAATTCTGAAATGCTGTCCGACTTTTACCTGCCGGACAGCATTTTTAAAACTGTTTTTTAAATTTTATTTGGCGGATACACCACATCGACGAAATGCGAAGCATTTTGGAAGTTGGTTCTAAACAGTTACTTAAACTGAATATCTCCGCTGCTTGTTGAAATTTCACATTTACCGCCGGACTGTGAGTGCGGGACATCGATATCACCGCTTGATGTATGCGTTGTAAATACCTTTTCTGAAAGCAATGTGCCTTTGACGGAGCCGCTGCTTGTTGTCACAAAAATCGACGCTGAATCACATCCGTCAAAGCAAACATCTCCGCTTGTGCTTTCCGCGTTAATCTCTTCGTTTGCGATCACATTCACAAAATCCATTTCACCGCTTGATGTATGCGCGGTAAGTTCATCAATCACCGTATCCGAAACTTCAATATGTCCGCTGACAGTCTTCATTGTAAGCGCTGAAGAGCCTTTGACATTTTCAACCGTAACATCGCCGCTGCTTGTTCTGATGTTTGCCGTTTCAGGTGAAGTCTTATTAACATCAATCTTTCCGCTGGAACTTTCTGCTATCAAAGAATTTCCCACGTCAGCGCACATACTGATATCTCCGCTGGAACTTTCTATCTTCACATTCTTAAAAGAGAACCCGTCCGGAATATCCATACTTCCGCCGGAAGTCTTAACCTCGATGCTTTCATATGCTCTGTCCGGCAAATAAATCAGCACCTCCATACTTTCCAAAAATACACCGATATATCCACGCCAGCTGCGGTTATCGTTTAGTTCTATCTTAAGTTTTCCTTTAGAAACAGATACCTCATGGCAGATTGTATCATTCTCATCTTCTGTACACACAACCTTACACTGACCATCATCTGACGGTAATATTTTGACATCAGCTTCTGTATCATCTATGAAAATATCCTCAAAATCTTCATGCACAATATATGTTTTTGTCACATAGGACATCGTATTCATTTTCCCGAAATCGAAATTCATCATCACCATGGCACAGACAGCTGTCAGAATTCCCACTGCGACAAGTATCACCGCCGCAAAAATGATTATCTTTTTTCCTTTTCTCATAGTACGCCCTCCCTTTTAATAAATAACGATTTGATCCAACCGATAATCTTCCCGCTGAGAAACAATATGCCTTTTGCGATTTGATTTGACGCAAAAAACAAAAGAATTGAAAGTCCTATGCAGGTAAATCCTGCGCCCGCAAACATAAGACCGCCTGCAATATTGCCTGCTGCATAATAAACAAACAGCCCGACAAAACCGGCAATGCCTCCTGCAGCCAGTGAAACATCCACAGCATACACACACACCACAACGGACCATATCACAATATAAACGGCGAAAATAACTACTATAACCGCCAACAGCAGTGGCAGCCATATCGGCGAACCTAAAACAAGAAGAATAATCTCCCAAATACGCAGTGCCCGGTTCGGTTTCACTTTTGCTTTCACCAATTTCGTCAGAGATGTTTCAGAAAGAATCTGTGAAACAATATCATCAATATTTCCAACAGAAGCTGCTGCTTCCTCCTCCGACATGCCTTCTTCAATGCGGTCATCGAGCATTTCCGAGTAAAATTCAATGGAATGTTCGATATCGTCCTTCGGCAGCCCTGTAAGACCTTTTCGCAGTGCTGATAAAAACGCCTGTTTATTCATTCTCTTCATCCTCCTTTACAACAAAACGGTAAATTGCCATGATTTCATTCCAATCTTCCTTAAAGGCTTCAATACGGGCAAGCCCCTGATCTGTAATATGATAATATTTTCGAAGCCTTCCGTGATGTTCAGCTGTCCGCACCGTTAAAAGCTGTGCGCTCTCCAGCCTTCTCAGTATCGGGTAAAGCGTTGATTCGGAGATTTCCACATAAGGTTTCATATCCTTGATAATCTGATAACCGTATGAATCTTCATTTTTTATTGCGGCAAGCACACACACATCTAAAAGACCGCGTTTCAATTGAATATCCATAAAATACCTCCTTTCACACAATACTATACATTGCATAGTATATATTGTCAAGCCGTAAATCTCTAATAGGGGGCACAGAAAATAATTGGCAGGCTTCCTCCAAACAGACTTTCCTGTGGTAGAGAAAAAAAACTGCACTCCATATAGAAAAAACCTGCACTTCATTAAAGAAATGCAGGCTTTCATCAGCATAAATACATCTTTTTCAACTGTTCTCTTTTCTCATTATCCAACCCGATTGCCGTTTCAAGGCATTGCTCCACAGAACCATAGATTTCCCCGATTCTTTTGAATACCGACTGAATATATTCTTTCCGCACTGTAAACATACCTTCAAGACTCGGCCGAAGGATTTCCTTTTCAGGTCCTTCAATACCTGACAGCATGCCTCCGATCATTCTTTCGTTTTTGTCCCTGACATAATCATTAACTTTAACATAGTCCTCTAATATCACATCTTCCGGCACACCAAGGGCTGTCAGTAAAAGCGCTGTACCGACGCCGACCCTGTCTTTTCCGGCGCTGCAGTGCCACAGCACGGCACCATCATTCTGACAAAGTAAAATATCAAAAAACTTTTTGTACTGCTCAATGGAATATGCGTCTGAAACGATACGCTCATAAATATCTTCCATATAGCGGACGACATCAAAATCCGGGGTTGAAATAAACTTCATCAGTTCTTTCAGGCCGTCTTTTTTATCATTTTCCTTTTCACGGGTGATCCCCATCGTCTCTTCATTAAGAATCGGATTAAAAATATAACGTACCCCTTCAATATCCGGATCAGGTCTTCCGGCACGCTCCGTTTCTGTTCTGAAATCAACAATCGTCTTTAAATGATACTGCTGCGTCAGTTTTTTGATATCTTCAGAAGTTGCATCATAAAGTTCACCGCTTCTGATCAGCCGGCCTGGCCTGATTTTTCTCCCATCCACCGTTTCAAAGCCGCCCAGATCCCTTGTATTGACAAGCCCTTCCAGTTCAATTCTTTGAATCTCCTGCATATCCTATCTTCCTTTCCCAGTTTTGACTTTTCATACCACATTCTAAATCGATAGTACCAAAAATCTCACATGATTTAAATGATAACCGTTTGGAACCTATGATACTCATTGTACAATACAACACAGTGGATAGACAATAGCCTACAGATATAAAAAAGAGCTCCTAAAATTCTTTTCTCTTATATATTCCCAGAGAAACTGCCACGGAAATGCCCATCAGTATAATATCGCCGCAAACAAGGAACAAAAGTATCTGTCCCATTTTAACATTTATAAACTGATCCAGATCAATAATGCCATATTTCGTCAGCGCAAATGCCGCCAGAAACGGCAGCACATAGATGGCCATCAGTACAAATTTTGCTCTTTCGGAGCCCAGTTTAAAAATAACCGGAAGCGCAATAGATGTAAAAAACAGTCCGATCATGCTTACAAATACAAGAACATCAATGTCTTCGGACACATTGCCATGTCTCATTATATGTGAAATTCCGAGACAAATCCCGCCCAGAATATCCGCTATGCCAAGGCTTATGACCGCCATCATATATTTCCCAAGGACAATACTGTGCCTGCCAATAGGCAATGTATTTGCAAATAAATCAAATCTGCACTGCTCATTATACGTAAATGACGATATCACTGACATTACTGAAAACAGAACAAAAAAAGCGATCATTGCGTGCTCGCTGCCCGACACAATACCGATGCACAGATACAGGGCACCCATGGCGCCAAGCATTGTCAGCTGCTTTTTCATTGCGTAAAAATCCGCCAAAATCATACCGATCATCTTTATGCCTCCTCTCCGTAAAATACCATAATATCCTCAAGCCCCGCCGGGTCGACCGTCATACCGTCAGGCACCCGATCACGAAGGACAAGCGCCTGTACACCGAACTGATTCGACCGTTTTGCAACAATCGTATCCCGGTCTATTTCTTCAAGCTGCTTGGCTGAACATTTCAATATACCGTATTTCTCCATCATCATATCCTTTTCTTCGCTGAAAACGATTTTGCCGTTATGGATAAATGTAATATAATCACATACCTTTTCCAGATCCGATAAAATGTGTGAAGAAATAAATACGCCGTGATTTTCATCCTGAATAAAATCCAGAAGGATATCCAGTATCTGCTCTCTGGCCACAGGATCAAGGCCGCTTGTCGCTTCATCAAGAATCAGCAGCTTCGTATCGTGGGACAGAGCAATCGCCAGGGACAGCTTCATTTTCATACCTCTTGAATACTCTTTAACTCTTTTCTTTGTATCAATCCGGAATTTCTTCATGTATTTGTCAAATACTTCCTGATGCCATGTCTTATAAACTCTGCGCATCACAGAAGATACATTGCCTGCCGTCATCTCATCAGGCAAATGCAGGGCATCCATCACCGTTCCGATATACTCCTTCATATCTTTGGTCAGTGTTTTATGATCTTCGCCAAAAATGCTGATTTCACCGCTGTCTATATTGACCAGATCTAAAATCAGCTTGATTGTCGTGCTCTTGCCGGCACCATTTTCACCGATAAAGCCCATGATGCATCCGCAAGGCAGCGACAGACTGACATCATCCAGTTTAAACTTAGGGTAATACTTGCTTACATGCGAAAGCTTTAAAATCTCTTCCATATCTATTTCCCCCTGTCGGAATGATTACTCTTCCTCTCCAAGCATGACAAGCATCTCACAGAGTTCCTGCGATGTAAGACCGCAGCTCTTTGCCGCCTCCAATGCTTTTGAAAGGTATTTCTCAACTTCTTTGTACTTTTGTTCTTTAATAAGTTCCATGTTCCGGCCTGCCACAAAGCTTCCCTTACCGGTATAGGAAACCGTGAAGCCCTCGCGTTCAAGCTCTTCATACGCGCGCTTTGTCGTAATGACACTGATTCTAAGCTCTTTTGCGAGAAGGCGCATCGACGGAAGGGCGTCCCCTTCTTTCAATTCACCTGAAATAATCATATTTTTAATCTGATTCACAATCTGCTCATATATCGGCTGGCCACAGGAATTGCTGATAATGATATTCATTGGTTCACCTCTGACTTAATTGTATATACACACTATATACAATATATACATATTTGTCAATATCAAATTTCCTATTCTTAACTTTCCAAATCAGCATCCACAGAACAATAATGACATGGTTTTCGCTCATATTTGCAGAAATCAGCCGGTGTGGTTATGATTCCAATAAACTTCTGTGTAAAATTTTTATCAAATAAGTTTTTAGTTTGAATATTTTTTCTCCTCTGTGAATACACTTTGAGAAGATGCACGATACACCATACCGGATATACCATACCGCTTCTGTGATGCATACATCTGATATCAACACTATGCAGGCTTTGGGGCACCTCCAACAAAATTCAAATCATGCAAACAACTTATATCAACACGGGGTGATTCAATGAAACATTTAAAAACGAATATGATCATCGGTACACTTTTTGTCCTTATACTTGGCACGCTGTCACACTTCTTCTATGAATGGTCAAACCAAAACTTTTTCGTCGGTTTAGTATCACCGGTCAATGAATCCACATGGGAACATATGAAACTTTTGTTCTTTCCGATGCTTTTGTATGCCCTAATTACAATCCCGAGACTTGGCAAATCATTTCCACGGATCACATCATCGCTTTTGACCGGCATTTTACT
>JALEHN010000103.1 GCA_022770525.1 Clostridiales bacterium | reverse complement strand
TTAAGAAGCTGGGTTCAGGTTCTTTGCTCCCAGAAACAGACCGCCAGTGAAGTCGTATACGGCTTTGTGTACAGCAGCGAATTTCAATCCAAAAAACTGTCTGATGAATCTTATATCCGTCTGTTATATACAGCGATTTTAAACCGCGGGGCAGACGCCACAGGATTAAATGAATGGAAAGCCACCTTGGAATATGGCATGTCAAGAACTTCTGTCTTAAAAGGATTTCTTGAATCCAATGAATTCAAACAGCTTTGCAGTAAATACGGCATTACTGCAGGTACATTAAAACTTACAGAAAGCAGAGATCAAAACTCCGCTGTTACAAAATTTGTTTATAATGCTTACAAAACATGCTACTTAAGAGCTGCTTCCGTCGATGAACTGAATAACTGGACAAAAGCACTTTTATCCAACGCCAATACAACGACCGATTTTGTGAACGCACTCTTAATGTCTGATCCTGTTAAAAAGCTGTCTGACAGTGCATTTGTCAAAGCCGCTTATGAGACAACATTAATGAGAGTTCCGTCTGAGGCAGAAATCAATGGCGGTGTGCAGAGTATCCATCAAAAATCCAGAGCCGCATACCTTCAGTCAATGACAGAGAGCACGGAATATGCGGAGCTTGTCACAAAAATGGGACTTTCACTTAAGAGAGAAGGATGGAATACAACAGCCGCCGGCAAATACTACGTTAAAAATAAAACTGTCGTCAGCGGCTGGCAGACCATCGGCGGCCACAGATATTATTTTGACCCTTCAAACAATAACCTGGCGGCCATTGGCTGGACTTACATCGGCGGCCTTAAATACTACTTTGACAACAATGGTTATCTGGTACAAAATGTTGATTCGATCATCGGCAAGCAGTCCAGTTATCATCTGACCGTCAATACATCTACAAATACAGTCACTGTCTATGCCAAAGACGGTGCCAACGGTTATATTATTCCGGTTAAAGCAATTATCTGCTCCACGGGCGCTGCTTACACACCAACGATTAAAGGTACCTATACTTTAAGATACCGTTACCGCTGGGCATCGATGATGGGCGGCGTATGGGGTCAGTATGTTACCCAGATTTCAGGTGATTACTTATTCCATTCTGCATGGTTCTATCAGCAGAATAACCGTACATTAAGCGTTTCCGAATACAACAAGCTTGGAACAAACGCTTCCCACGGTTGTGTCCGTCTGACTGTCGGCGATGCCAAATGGATCTACGATCACTGTATCGGATCAACTGTGACGATTACAACAAACTGTGCACAGCCATTTGATAAACCGGCAAGACCATCGGCTGTAAGAATCAGAGGCGACTACGGTTACGATCCGACAGACCCGAATCTGTAAAACCGTATTTAAAAAATCAGTATATATGGATTATACAAACAAAGCGGAGCAATCCCCTCGCACATGAGGCGGCTGCTCCGCTTTTACATTCTCATTACTGTACAGAGTCAACCTCTAAAATACTTCGCATTTCGTCCGCGTCGCGTATGCGCCAAATTGTCAAATTAGATTTGACTCAAATATTTTTGAAGTGATATAATATCTTTATGAAAGGACGTGAAATCATGGAACAACGTTTGAAAACATTACCGCTTCCAATCGGAATATCTGATTACTGTAAGGCTTCCTCTGAATACTATTACGTTGACAAAACCCTGTTAATCAAAGACTTTCTTGATCAGAAGCCGTTTGTATCCCTTTTCACAAGACCAAGACGTTTCGGAAAAACACTGAACATGGATATGCTTCGTGTATTTTTTGAAAAAACCGACACGGACACCTCTGTGTATTTTAAAGATAAAAATATCTGGAAATGCGGCGCACAGTACATGCAGCATCAGGGCCGATACCCTGTCATTTTCCTTACCTTTAAGGATGTCAAATATGACAGCTGGGATGAAGCTTTTGAAAAAATAAAGGAATTATTTCAAAAAGAATACGGAAGACATAAAGAACTCAGAGACAGTTCAAAAATTGCAGAATATGAAGTCAGATATTATGAAAAAATATTGAACGGTGATATCACGAAAGTAGCATTGACTTCCGCTCTTTCCAACCTGTCACAGATGCTCCATGAACATCATGGTATTGCGCCGATTATCATTATTGATGAATATGACACACCGATTCAACAAGGTTACACAAAAAAATATTACAACGATATCATCCTTTTTATGCGGAATCTATTTTCAGGAGGATTTAAGGATAACCCTCATTTAAGCTATGGATTTTTAACCGGTATTCTTCGTATTGCACAGGAATCCGTTTTCAGCGGAATGAACAATCTGAAAGTTAATTCTATCCTTGAAGATCATTACAGCAGTTATTTCGGTTTCACGCCGGAAGAAGTCCAAACAATGGCTGCCTACTATGGCTGCTCTGATAAATACCCTGAAATCTGCGAATGGTATGACGGCTATCGGTTTGGAAATCAGGAAATTTTTAATCCATGGTCGGTCATCGGATATTTTGGAAACAACTGCACCCCTGATACATTCTGGATTTCCACCGGAAGCAACGACATCTTAAGTAATATTTTGGTTTCTGCCGATGATGATATTCTTGAAAATCTAAACAGTCTTCTCCTTGGAGAAAAGATTATAACCCAGATTGATATGAATGTTGTTTATCCTCAGCTTGAAACAAATCCAGCCTATATATACAGCTTTCTTCTTGTTTCCGGATATTTGAAAGCAGAAAGTTCTGTTCCAGGTATTCTGGGAACACATATGTGTGAAGTATCCATTCCTAATAAGGAGGTTGTCTCCGCATACAAAAAAGAAATCCTTTCAAAACTGCTCCAAAACAATGGCCTGCTCGTTTCTTCGGCATATAAGATTCAAAAAGCATTGTTTTCGTGATAGACAGTACCGTTTTTATTTAGAACAGGAAGGAATTTGCCCTATTATTTCTTACGGAATCGCATTTTCCGGAAAACATGTTAAAATACTAAAAGGCTAAAAACACCGGGTTAAAATCGTTTTACAATTTTAACCCGGTGTTTCTGAAATTTTTTACAGCCCGAATGATGCTGCTATTTTCTTAAATTCATCTGAGTAGGCAAATCCTCTGAACACTTGATATCTTGAATCGCCTTCCTGAAGCCTTGCTACCCATGCCTTTAATCCCGCTTCATCATAGGAACGATCTAAAAATGTTTTATACAAAACTTTGACATAATCTTCATCGGACAAATTTTTTGCCTTGAACTCGTTTGAAAAAACAAAACCGTAGGCAACTTCTTCCGGTGTTTCTGCTTTATTAAGCAGCTGATTTGTCCATGCATTCAATCCATCATGATCCGGTTTTCGTCCCAGCACTTTATCATAGCATCTAAATACAAACATCGTCACTCCTGAGTTTTGATCTCTTGGCTCGGTCAGAACAACACTGCCCCTCTCTATGCCAAAACGACTGCATATGTCTGAAAACTCCGGTGATTCTACAAAACCCTTAAAGATAAACGCCCTTGAAACACCATTTTCCAGCAGGTGTATCCAACTTGCTTTTCCTGATGGGTCCGCACTTCTGTCTAAAAATGTCGCATAAAGCATATCAATATATGCACTGTCTGACAGGTTTCTTTTCTTAAGTTCATCGCTGTACACAAAGCCTTCTGCAGCCTGTGCACCGGTATTTTCTTTAGATACAAGCTTTTGCGTCCATTCCTTAAAGCCTTTCGGGTCTGCCTGCCTGTTCAAAACATTTTCATACAATCTGATAACAAACTTTTCAACCGGCGTGTACTGCTTTTCTGTCACCTTTACCTGCTGCTGCAAAGCAAACGATTGGCCTGCCACGGAAAATGTATACTTCACAT
>JALEHN010000087.1 GCA_022770525.1 Clostridiales bacterium | reverse complement strand
TCCATAAATTAACTGTTCAATAAGTTTATTTTCTAGCATAATTTCTAATTCTGCCATTTTTATCCTCCCCTTTTTTATAAATAATCTAATTTTTATCTGTTTTATGATATTTTTTGTACAAATATACTTTTGCTGGTGAAGGGTGATAAGGTGGTCGAGGTTTCTTAAACATTCACTAATCTTATCCTGTTCGGGCTTACTTGGCACCATTATTTGATACTGTGAATACTCCTGAGCATTAACTCCCGGTTGCCCTGAACGCATCGAAGTAACCTTAATAAACTTCTCATAATCGCTTGTAAGTGTATTCTGAAATACAAATTCCGAATTGTATTCTGGCTTTATTCTTGCTCGAATCAAGAAACCTGCATAATAGACTAATCCATCAGAGACCTTGTAAATATAGCTTTTTCCAACGCTTGCTCCTGTTCTGGCAAACAAAATATCTCCTTCAGATAATCTGTAATTTTCAGCAGAAGATAAATCTGTGTCTGGTGAAGTGATGTCTTCCTGTTTAAACTCTCGGCTATCATCATCAATATCTGTAATTCTGATATATTTGTTTTCACCATCATACTCTTTAGCTGCTGCGTTGAGTCCATATTCAAAAGATGAAGATAGTTCTCCCAACTTACGCTGTTCCCAAGCGTCAGTAAAACCTTCAAAACGAATTTCTGGTACATTTCTGCCATCACATGGAAACATTTTTTGAAGCATATATTTTTTAAACTTTTTAATTTCTTCACATTTTCGTTGGTGAAGGGTGATGAGGTTGTCCAGATTATCGAAATAGGAAGCAATTTTTTCCTGTTCCAGTTTTGAAGGAAACTTCATCTTATAATCCAACATATCATCAAGCTTCAAAACACGGTTTCGTCCAGCTCCTCCAGGTGAAGATAATTCCAAATGATGTTTGAAACATTCATCCAAAATTAAATACCTAAAAAACTTAGGAATCATCCCTTCATGAAACTTATACTGCGGAAATCTATGTGAAACAAGCTTTCCGGCATCATTTTCATCTGTAATTGCAACTGCATGCTCCCAACCAAATGTAATATTTACGATAAAATTATTCGCAGCCACTCTAAACATTTTTGCAGTTTCAAGTTCTTTTCCTTCTTCCACATAACTATGAAACGTACCCTTTGCATGACTTCTGATACCTAATCGCATGTAACCATTCGTTGGTGTTTCTACCGGATCTTCATATTTTTCAACCAAATCACCAAACTTACGCTGTTCCCATTCATCTATAAAACCTTTAAATCGAATTTTCGGACTATTCACATTAATCCCCCCTCAAACATTCCAATAAGATGGTTCAGCGATTTCAAGACAGCATCATCCGAAGACGTTAGTTCTTTAAGCAATGTCAGTACTTCACCTTGTGTCTTCTCCAATTCTTCATCTGTCTGTTTCATCTCATTTAAAAGAGCATCTAAATCAATTTCTTCTTCTTTTTCAAAATTATCTACATATCTCGGTATATTAAGATTAAAGTCATTCTTCTCAATATCTTCAAAACTTGCAAGGAAAGATTCTTTTTCCACTGTTTTTCTTTTATGATATAAATCAACAACTTCATCAATGTGTTTATCCGTCATTGTATTTTGTTTTTTGCCTTTTTCAAATTTTTTTGAAGCATCAATGAACAAAACATCTCTTCCATCTCTATGCTTTTTTAATACAATAATACAAGTTGGAATCGAAGTATTATAAAACAGATTTGCCGGCAAACCTATGACTGCATAGATATGACCCGAACGAAGCAGCTTTTCTCTTATTTTTCCTTCAGCCGCACCCCTGAACAAAACACCATGCGGCAGCACAATCGCCATTGTTCCATTATTTTTTAAATGATATAAACCATGCAATAAAAATGCATAATCTGCTTTTGACTTAGGTGCCAGTACCCCATAATCACTAAACCGTTCATCCTGTAAAAATCCTGCAGCCGCACTCCATTTTGCAGAATATGGCGGATTCATAAGTACCATGTTAAAATCCGTTTCTTCTCCCGTAGGCCAGTCACTATCCAATGTATCAGCATTACGAAGTTTCTGATTTTCTGGAACAACACCGTGAAGGAACATGTTCATGCGTGCCAGGTTATATGTAGATGTCATCAATTCCTGTCCATAATATTTAATATAGTTTGGTTCAGCCGCATATCTCTTTGCATTCAATAACAATGACCCCGATCCCATACAAGGGTCATACACAGATAAGCCTTTCTTTGTTTCCTGTCCGGATATTGCTATTTTAGTCAGAATTTTTGATACCGCCTGTGGTGTGTAGAATTCACCGGCCTTTTTACCTGTTTCAGACGCAAATTGACCAATCAGATACTCATATGCATTTCCTAATACATCTGCATCAGAATTAAGCAAATCCGCTTTATCAATCTCTTTAATCAGGCTGGCTATTGTATCACTTTGTTTTTGATCACCCGTTCCCAGACGATTAGAATACAAATCAATATCTGTAAACAGATCAGCAAATAAAGGATCACTCTGTTCAATATTATTAAAAGCCTTTTGTAGCTGCTCACGATTAAATGAATTATTTCTCGCAGCATCTGCAAAACATGTATATGTCAATTCCGGTTCAATGACATAATGACATTCTGATTTTATCTGTTCTTTTAACTCCTCTGCACTTTCATCTTCCAGTGCCTCCCGATATGCTTCAAGTGCTATTTTCAACGTGTCAGGCTTTTCATCATAAATAAGATCATATACTTTAATTAAAAATGAATCTGACAAATATTTATAGAACACAATTCCCAATAAATAATCCTTGTATTCATTTGCATCCATCTTTGAACGCAGTATATCTGCACCACTCCATAATACACTAATTAAATCTTTACTGTTTTCCAATTCAGCCATTTTGTTTTCCTCCGTCTTCTCTTTCTATTTCAACAATATCATCCATTCCGCAATCAAGTGCTATGCATATTCTAACAAGTACATCCATTGAGACATATTCATTGTTTGCCATTTTCACAATCGTACTCCTTGCAATAGAAGTTTTTTTCCGCAATTCAGCCTTGGATAATTCTTTATCTATTAGCAATTTCCAGAGTGGCTTATAATTGACCTTTGTTTTTTCAACAGTCATACATAATCCTCCATCCATTTCCTCAATACATCTCTCTTGTATGATTCATTTTCTTTCATTAAGTATATCATCCCTATGTTGAAATCGCAATCATAACGTCCGAGAACTCAGTCATTATATGCATATGAGACACATCTGTGGCATACACTATGATTGAGCCATACGCAGAACCCAGCGACTGGAACTGACTGAAAACTTTTCATTCTATTGACTTCCGCTGTTGTTTCTGCTATATTGAGCTCAGTGATCGTTCTGTGGAAACTTGCGAAGCCCACAGGCGGGGGAGAACCTGCGGGTCTCTCCCTCTTTTTATTTTACGGGAGAACAAGCATATGGCTACATCAAAAATTTTTTTAACCTTTACGCAACAGGTTATTGCATTAAATAGCAAAAAAATGAGGAAGATGCCGCTATCAAAAGCAAACATCTTCCTCATTTTTATCTCATTTAATTTTCAAGTGCAAAATGTAAATTACATACCTGCCTGTTTAGCTACTTCAGCTGCGAAGTCATCTTCACGTTTTTCCATACCTTCGCCTGTTTCAAAACGAATGAATGATTTAACTTTGATAGCTGCGCCAACTTCTTTAGCTACAGAATCAACGTATTTCTGAACTGTCAAATCGCCGTCTTTAACATAAACCTGATCTACAAGGCAAACTTCTTTAAGTTCTTTGTTAAGACGACCATTGATCATGCCGTTGATAACCTTTTCAGGTTTCTGTGATTCCTTAGGATCGTTCTGGATCTGAGCCATAAGGATTTCTTTTTCATGCTCGATGAAATCAGCAGGAACTTCACTTCTGTCTACATATTTCGGTTTCAGAGCTGCAACCTGCATAGCCACGTTCTTACCGCATTCTACAACTGCATCACCTGTTGCTTCTGTTTCAAGAACAACAAGAACACCAATCTTTCCGCCGCCATGAATATAGCTTGCTACAACACCGTTTTCAACTTCAGCTTTTTCAAATCTTCTGATGCTCAGTTTTTCACCGATAACAGCAATCTTCTGTGAAAGTGCCTGTTCAACTGTAAGTGTCGTATCTTCAGCCCATGGTTCAGCCATGAATTCTTCCATAGAAGCTGCTTTTGTATCCAGAGCCTGAGCAGCTACTTTAGCTACATATGCCTGGAAATCAGCATTCTTTGCAACGAAGTCTGTTTCTGAGTTAACTTCTACGATTGAAGCTGCTTTGCCGCATTCGCAAACTTTAGTTGCTACAATACCTTCTGCTGCGATTCTGTTAGCTTTTTTAGCCATAGCTGCAAGACCTTTTTCTCTTAAGAATTCTACAGCTTTATCCATATCGCCTTCTGTTGCATTCAGAGCTTTTTTACAGTCCATCATGCCAGCGCCTGTCATTTCTCTAAGTTCTTTTACCATTGCTGCTGTAATTGCCATGATATAATTCCTCCAATATTTTATTGATACAAAATTATTCTGCTGCTTCTTCAGATGCTTCCTCAGCAACAGGTTCTTCGCTCATTGAAACGCCCTGGTTTGCTTCGATAACAGCATCTGCCATCTTGGAAACAATTAATTTAACGGCTCTGATAGCATCATCATTACCCGGGATAACATAATCTAATTCTTCTGGGTCACAGTTTGTATCTGCAATACCGATCAATGGAATACCAAGGATATGTGCTTCCTGTACACAGATTCTTTCTTTCTTAGGGTCAACAACAAAGATTGCATCCGGAGCTTTCTTCATGTTCTTGATACCGCCAAGATTCTTTTCAAGTTTTTCCCATTCTTTCTTTAATGCGATAACTTCTTTCTTTGGAAGAACATCAAATGTTCCGTCTTCAGACATTGTCTCGATTTCTTTCAGTCTGTTGATTCTTGTCTGGATTGTCTTGAAGTTTGTAAGCATACCGCCTAACCATCTTTCGTTAACATAGAACATGCCGCATCTTTCAGCTTCTGTCTTAACAGCATCCTGAGCCTGTTTCTTTGTACCAACGAAAAGAATCGTACCACCGTCAGCAACGATATCTTTAACTGCATTGTAAGCGTCATCAACCATACCTACAGATTTCTGTAAGTCGATGATATAGATACCGTTTCTTTCTGTGTAGATGTACTCAGCCATCTTAGGGTTCCATCTTCTTGTCTGATGTCCGAAATGAACACCTGCTTCAAGTAACTGTTTCATTGAAATAACACTCATGATTATACCTCCAATTGGTTTTTCTTCCGCAGGTTTCATCTTTCCAGGCAACTTACCGACAAATTACTTCATCATTCATAAGCACCTTCCTGAAAATCTGCCTGCGTGTCTAATTTTTGCCATTTAGTATTATAACACAAAAGGCCTGCCATAGGCAAGCCTTTATTTTTACTAATTTTTAATCATTTCAGCTTCTTTAATTCATCAAATACGACATCATTGATGACTTTGATATACGTCCCTTTCATGCCCGATGACCTTGATTCGATTACTCCGGCACTTTCAAACTTTCTCAGTGCATTGACAATCACCGAACGGGTAATGCCTACACGATCCGCAATTTTGCTGGCTACAAGAATACCTTCATTGCCGTCAAGTTCATCAAAAATATGGGTAATGGCCTCAAGCTCCGAAAATGACAGCGTACTGATCGCCGACCTTACAATCTGTATTTTTCTTGTCTCTTCCGCACTTTCCTCATTCACCGACCGCAGCATCTCAAGACCCACAACGGTCGTGCCGTATTCACTCAATATGATATCATCGATTTCAAACTGATGATCATATCTGTAAATAAATAATGTTCCAAGACGCTCACCCGCAATATCGATCGGCGTAATAATTGCCTGATATTTCTGAATATTCTCACCGTCAAACCCAAGCGTCATGAGATTGACATTTTCTTTTGTGGATAAAACGCTGAGCAGACGCTCGTTCAAAAGCTGGTCAATATGACCGCCCACAGCGTTACTGATCAATTCTTTTATCACATCAATTCCGGCTCTGTTTTTAATTCCGAGAACTTTGCCCTTTTTACTGATCACCAGAATATTGGATTCCAGTATATCACTGAGCACTTCACAAATATCATTAAAAACAACCATGTTGGAATTATTATTGTGCAAGAGTTTATTGATTTTTCTTGTTTTATCTAATAATTGTACGCTCATATTGCCCTCCTTTATATTTACTTGTTATTTTAACACAATATTTCCGATAAAACAATACTTTTTAGCAACCTTTCCGAGAAATTCACAAATTTTCAAAAAATATCATTAATTCAAACATATTATTTGAACACTCGGACATATTCCAAAATCACAGATATGTTCCTAAATCACAGACATGTTCCAAAGTCACAGACATGTTCAGCGTACTTCCGCAGGCGGGTGCCATGCACCCGATTCAGGGCTGCATAAAAAATCATTCTGCCGCGTACTGACTTACCCTGTTCGTGCCATGCACCCGATTCAAATCCTGCATCTTCATAATGCACATCCCTGCGTATCAAAAAAAGACAGCCGCTCAAACCTGAACCACTGTCTTTTCCGCATTATTCTACATTATTTCGTATTATTCCGCATTACTCTGTATTATTCAACACTATTCATCTTTTTCCTGTGCTTTTTCCACATAACCGCACTGTTCATCCATACATACAAGCTTATTGCCTTTGTGAAGCATAATTGTGCCGCACTTCGGACACTTCTTGTCTGACGGTTTCTGCCATGTCATGAAGTCGCACTCAGGGAAGTTCATACAGCCATAATACTTTCTTCCCTTCTGCGTTTTTTTAATAACAATATCGCCGCCGCACTTCGGACATGCCACACCGATTTTTTCAAAATAAGTCTTTGTATTTCTGCATTCAGGAAAGCCCGGACATGCAAGGAATTTACCGTGAGGTCCGTATTTGATGACCATCATCCGGCCGCACTGGTCACACTGGACATCTGAAACTTCATCTTCAATTTTTACCTGCTCCAGTTCCTCTTCCGCCTTTTTAACAGCAATTTCAAGATCCGGATAGAAGTTTCTGATGACTGTTTTATAGTTAATGGCACCTTCGGCCACCTTATCAAGAAGGAACTCCATATTGGCGGTAAAATCCACGTCAACGATACTTGAGAACGCTTCTACCATAATATGATTAACAACTTCACCAAGTTCTGTCACATATAGGTTTTTATTTTCCTTAGCCACATACCTGCGGGCAATAATCGTTGTAATTGTCGGTGCATAAGTACTCGGACGTCCGATGCCCAGTTCCTCCAGCGTCTTTACGAGAGAAGCCTCTGTAAAATGCGCCGGCGGCTGCGTAAAATGCTGTTTTGTTTCCACTTCCACTAACGACAGACGGCTGTCTTTTGTCAGCTTCTTTGATAATACATTGTTTTCTTCTTTTTCATCATCCTGCTTATATACAGACATGAAACCGTCAAACTTGATTTTTGATGCCGAAACTGTAAATATGCAGCCATCCGCATCAATTTTTACGGAAGTTGTCTCATAACATGCATCAGCCATTCTGCTTGCAAGGAAACGGTTCCAGATCAGCTGATAGAGTCTGAACTGATCTCTTGATAATGATTCTTTCACCTTGACAGGCGACATTGTCAGATATGTCGGACGAATCGCTTCATGGGCATCCTGAATTTTTTTACTGCCCTGAGCATTCTTCGAAGCCGGACATACATACGGCGCACCGTAATTTTCTTCAATATATGCCTTAGCCGCACTGTCAGCCTCTTCTGAAATACGGGTGGAATCTGTTCTTAAATAAGTGATGAGACCGATCGTTCCGGAACCTTTGACATCCACACCTTCATACAGCTGCTGCGCAAGACGCATTGTCTTTTGCGTCGAGAAATTCAGCTGTTTTGAAGCTTCCTGCTGCAGTGTACTTGTTGTAAACGGCACCGGGGCTTTCTTCGTCCGCTCGCCGTGTTTCATCTCTTTAATCACAAAATCCGCTTTGCGGACACGTTCAACAATCCGGTCAAGTTCTTCTTTTGAATGTATTTCTGTCTTTTTTCCATCAATGCCGTAAAACTTTGCCTTTAATAGCTTCGTGTCATTATCCACCTTTAAATCAGCTTCCAAAGTCCAGTACTCCGATGGTATAAATGATTCGATTTCTTTTTCTCTGTCACAGATAATACGCAGCGCTACAGACTGAACGCGGCCTGCGCTTAATCCTCTTTTAACCTTTGCCCATAAAAGCGGGCTGATACTGTAACCCACCAGTCTATCCAGTACACGCCTTGCCTGCTGTGCATCCACAAGATCCATATCGATCGCCCGGGCATTTTTTATAGAATTTTTAACCGCTGCTTTTGTGATTTCATTAAACGTGATTCTGTGGACTGTTTTATCCTCCAGCTTCAACGCCTGAGCAAGATGCCAGGAAATAGCTTCTCCTTCGCGGTCAGGGTCAGTTGCAAGATAAACTTTATCCGCTTTTTTGACTTCTTTTCGAAGCATCGCCAGAATATCGCCTTTTCCGCGGATGGTTATATATTTAATTTCAAAATCATGCTCAACATCAATCCCCATCTGGCTTTTAGGTAAATCGCGAACGTGTCCGTTTGACGCGACAACCGTATAATTCGATCCCAAAAACTTGTGAATGGTCTTAGCTTTGGCAGGAGACTCTACGATCACCAGATATTTTGCCATTATCTTACCTCCAGCTAACAGTCGAGGACGTACTGATTTTTGTGAACCTGACGGACTAATCCCCTCTTTTCCAGTGTATTCAGCACCAAAAATGCTTCATTCATATCCATCTGAAGTTCACTGCATATGTCCTCTATATTTTTAGGTATTAAACACAAGCTAGAATACACCAATTTTTCGGATTTATCAAGAAGAATATTATTTTTTTTATTTTTATCAACTTTGATGCCCATCATCTTCATCAATTCCCATGGATCTTCAACCAGTCCCGCACCGGCTTTGATCAGGTCGTTGCATCCTCTGCTCAGCGCATCTTCAGGCCGTCCCGGGATGACAAAAACATCTTTTCCCTGCTCCAGAGCATAATCAGCCGTAATCAGAGCCCCGCTTTTTTGCCTCGCCTCCACAATCACAACCGCATCCGAAAGCCCTGCGATAATTCTGTTGCGCATCGGAAAACGCCATGGCAGCGGTTTTGTCCCCGGCGGATACTCGGAAATGCAGCCGCCGCACTCCGAAAGTTTTTCATAGATTCCCCAGTTTTCCTTTGGGTAGCACACATCAATGCCGCTTCCCAGTACGGCACATGTATATCCTTTCGCTTCTAAAGCGCCCCGATGGGCGCTGCCGTCAATGCCAAGGGCCATACCGCTTATGACCTGTACACCGTGTTTTGCCAGCACCTTTGCCATATGCGCCGATCTGCCCCTTCCCTGTACCGTACAATATCTTGCTCCGACAATGGCAGCCGTCGGCTGCCGATCATCCGGGAGCTTTCCTTTCACATACAATCCTATGGGATACTCATAGATATTCTTCAGACGCTTCGGATATTCCGGCGAGAAAATATGAATAAATCGAAATTTCTTCTTATAATATAAGTCGTATGAACGCTTTAGTGCATCTATGTTTTTTGAAGCACTCATCTCTTCAATCATCTCTTTTTTCATCCATGCCAGGTTTTCAAGCATTGCTTCGGATGCCTCAAATATCTCCTTTGCGCTGCCAAACACCTTTAAAAGCCGGTGTCTTGTCCGGATACCTGTTTTTTCAAGTCCGCAAAACCAGTACCAGTACAGATCGTCTTCCATCATAACCACACTTCCCCCTGCCAGTATTTTTCATCCAGACTGCGCATGCCCAGCGCACCTGCCAGATGTCTCTCCCTGATAGGTCCGCCGCCCTCCAGATCTGCCAGCGTTCTGGCGGTCCTGATAATCTTATGGCTTCCTCTGACACTGATTCTTTCACGGTCACAGGCATCCATAAGCATGTCATGGCAGCTTTCACTTAACGGACAGTATTTCGCCAGCGCTTCCGGCGTCATCTGCGCATTGAAGTTAAACGCTTCATTTTTAAAACGCTCAAGCTGTATCTGACGCGCTTTTTCCACATTCTCCCGCATCATAGCCGACGTCCTGCACTTTGTATTTTTACCGGTCTTTTTAAAATCAACCGATAAAACCTCATACCCCATATCAAACCGGTCCAGTATCGGGAAACTGATTCTCCCGAGATAATGACGAATCTGTGAAGGACTGCACCGGCATCGCTGTCTGTCCGGATAATAACCGCACGGACACGGATTCATCGCCGCAATAAGCATAAAGTCGCCCGGAAAAACATATGTACCATGAACTCTGTTAATCGTAATATTCCGATTTTCCAGAGGCTGTCTGAGCATCTCGATCAGCTTCGGATTGAATTCAGCCAGTTCATCCAGAAACAAAACGCCGTGATGTGCCAGACTGATTTCTCCGGGCACCGGAATAAACCCGCCGCCCACCATCGCCGAAGGTGAAATCGTATGATGGGGCTGACGATAAGGCCGCTTTTTAATCAATCCCGGATGGTTTTCCGTCAATCCCGCAATACTGTATATTTTTGTTACCTCAAGACTCTCCTCAAAGGTCATCTCGGGCAAAATGGAAGGCACGCACGCTGCCGCCATGGACTTGCCTGACCCCGGCGCGCCGACTAAAAGGAGATGATGCATCCCGGCAACTGCCGTCTCGATGGCCTGCTTCAGCCCTTCCTGACCGCGCAGATCACCGAAATCATAAAGTGATTTGCAGCCGGGTCTGCAGATATCCTCATCTGACAGCACAGCCTGTTCCCGCCTTAAAATACCTCCCGCACTGCTTTGTGCCTGAAACATATCCTGACCATCATCGCCCAATGCATCCTCATCCCTAAGCCATAAAATCAGCTGTTTTAAATCTCTGACCCCGAATACGTCGATGCCTCGGACAACCGAAGCTTCACACACGTTTGCCGACGGCACGATACACCGCTTCAATCCCTGTTCTCTCGCTCTGCATACAAGGGGCAGCACGCCGCGGACGCCGCTCACTGTGCCGTCAAGGCCCAGCTCACCGATCATCATCGTATCCTGAAAATACTTCGACGGCACATAGCCTGTGGCTGCCATCAATGCCGCCGCCACAGGCAGGTCAAAGGCCGTGCCTTCTTTTCTAAAATCGGCCGGCGATAAATTGACCGTTACCTTTGCCGGTTTTAAAACAAAACCCGAATTCTTTAGTGCTGTGATCACCCTGTCCCTTGATTCTCTGACCTCGGAAGCCAGGTAACCGACCATCGTATAGGATGGAAATCCGTTGCTGATATCTGCTTCCACATGGACCAGACGACTGTCCGCGCCGCATATAATCCCACTGATAACTCTACTGAACATAAAACTCTCTTTCTTCTCTCCACTGCCTGTCCGCTTACAGCATATCAGAAAAATCATTTTCTGTTCAAGGGGTAATCGTCCGACAAAATTCGACACACTCAAACATTTTATCCGGCATCACCCTATGTGACACCAATCTGTCACCAATAGCCACCCGGAAAATCCGGTATATAAACTGATGGAAAAGTTTGTCAAAACAATCCTTGCAACTGAATTGTTTTCACTGTATAATCATCTATAACTATCAAAAATAAGTTCGTTCGCGGACTTTTGCCAATACAGATGATAAGGTTTCATCGTTTAGGCGCATCGGTATCTGCCGATGTGCGCAGGCTTTTAAACAATGCAGACTGTAAAGCATCAAAGCGCACGAACCCCCATCGCATCAGAAAGGAATTGATTATGAGAGCAGTAATTCAGCGTGTAAAAAATGCATCTGTTGCCATTGACGGCAATACAGTGGGAAGCATCGAAAAAGGTTTTCTTGTGCTGCTTGGCGTTGCTGACAGCGATACAGAAGAAGATCTTGCCTATATGGTTAAAAAGATTACCAATATGAGAATTTTTGAAGATGAAAATGAGAAAATGAACCTTGCACTTAAGGATGTCAACGGCGAATTATTAATTATATCCCAGTTTACATTATATGCAAACACGAAAAAAGGCAACCGCCCAAGCTTCATTGAAGCGGGCGCTCCGGACTTTTCAAAGAAAATGTATCTTGAATTTATCCGGCAGTGCCGGGCGTTGGGCTTTAAAACCGAGGAAGGTGAATTCGGCGCCGATATGAAGGTATCTTTAATTAATGACGGACCGGTAACGATTATACTTGACAGCGCGCAGAGATAAAAACGGATACGGTGTAACCCATTTGACTGAGTTACACCGTATCTTATCCTTCAAGAATCTTTTTAATCTCGTCCATAAACGTATTGACATCTTTAAAATCTCTGTATACCGAGGCAAATCTGACATAAGCCACCGGATCGAGCGCTTTTAACTTATCCATGACAATTTCACCGATTCTGCTGGCAGGAATTTCCCGCTCGTCGCACTTAAAGACCTCCGTCTCAATATCATTCAGCAGTTTGTTGATCTGATCACCTGAAATCGGCCGCTTATTGCAGGAACGTATAATACCTTTTTCAATCTTACTTCTGTCATAAGGCTCTCTGTTGTTATCCTTTTTTATAACAATCAGCGGTATCGTCTCCACCTTCTCATAGGTTGTAAATCGTTTGCCGCAGGATTCGCACTGCCGGCGTCTTCTGATGGAACTGTTGTCATCCGCCGGACGCGAATCAATTACTTTTGTTTCCTGTACTCCGCAAAATGGGCACTTCATTCGGTTTCCTCCCTGTCATTTTTTCTATCTCAATTCTCTTTTCGAGTCCTGATACAGATTCATGCCTGCAAAGGATGCAGGCTTCTTATCTGAAATATGATCATGAAACTGATGCCGGTCAGTGATTCTTTTTATTGCCGCCTTCTTTGCAGCCTCCGGCCGCTTCCTTCACATCGATGTCCACAAGAATGACATCATCACCGATCTGGCAAACACATTTCCATCCGATCGTGTATTCCGTTTCCCGCCCGAAAAGTCCGCAAAACTTTCCCGGAACAGGAACAATCAGCTGACATATACAGCCTGTATTGCAGTCAAAATCAACATCAGCGACAAAACCAAGCCGCTGACAGTCTCTGACATTAATCACTTCCTTTTGCCGCAAATCACAGATACGCATCACATCACCTGAAAGCATATTCATTTTTATTATATGCCAAATTCTATCTATATATATACATTCGCACCGAAACAGCACGGTATTGACCGCGGGTCAGCCCGCACGTCGGTTTCCTCATATCAAGTGGTTCGTGCACGGTTATCCAGCCGCACGTCGGTTTCCTCATATCAAATGGTTCGTGTACGGTTATCCGGCTTTACTTTCCTTACATCTGTTTTGGTTTCGAAATATCAAACGATCCGTACATCAGACAGAAAGCAGATACTGCATTGTCTCGTTGATAGCCATCGCTTCCAGTCCGATCACAAGCTGGCACTCGTCACCGTACCAGAAAATGCCTTTGACAAGATCCATAGCCTCCAATGCATCATAATCAACGATATCTTTATCTTTAAAGCGAAGCCGCAGTCTCGTAATACAGCAGTATACTTTCTCAATATTTTCTTTGACACAGCAGCCGATGATTTTTTCCGCTGCGCTACCTATCTCTCCCATAATCAGTTTCCTTCCCTTACTATTTTTGCATTGATGAGATGAAGCGCGATAAATCCGGCTTCCTCATACGTCAATGTCAGATGAAGTCTTTCATTGATCATATCCACCGCATGCCTGCCCACCTCAAACTCTGCCGCATAATTCTTCTGAATCTCCCCCAGCAGTGAGTTTTTCAGCTGGATCCCCGATTTCATGCGCTCAATGGCCATACTGATATGATCTGTCAGTGATAAATACAGATTATCACTGAGCTGATGTTCCAGATGCATACGGGCATAATCAATAATTTCACTGGACAGCTGGATATGTTCTTCCGGAATGCTTGAAAACAGCTCTTTCAAACGGCTGTTGCGCTCTTCATTATCCGCGTAAAAAATCTTCTCAACCTTTGTCCGGTCAACTTCCTCGCCTTTCTTTTTATGAAAAGCAATACCGCAGCCCATAAGAATGACTTCCCGTCCATCCCTGCCCTGGGAGCTTACAACGTTATTATTAATAATTTTTTCTATCTTCAATGCTTCTCCCTCCAGTGACGGATAATCGACTGCCGTTTTATGCACCCTGATCCGCACATTCTTTCCATAACCCAAGTTACCGGTGTTCTGCCTGATATCGCAAAAAAGTGGCAACATGAATACATAATATATTCACGTTACCACAATTATATCATCATTCTGCCCAAAATAACAACGATTATTTTTTAAAAAATGTGGATATTACACTTTAAAAGAAGTCTTTTTAAATGTAGTCGTTAAGCACACCTGCTTTTAATGACTTGGAAACATCGGTCTCACGAACTTTTTTGCGCAGTGCGAAGATTGCCGACGGGCGAACGGAAAGCTCATCAACGCCCATGGCCAAAAACGTTTCCGTCAGCTCAAGATCCGCGCCCAGCTCACCGCAGATGCCTACCCATATGCCGTGATTATGGGCATTATCCACAACCATTTTAATCATACGGAGCAATGCCGGGTGATGCGGATCATAAAAGCTTTCCAGCATCTGATTCTGCCTGTCAATAGCCAGTGTATACTGTGTCAGGTCGTTGGTACCGATACTGAAGAAATCCACTTCCTGTGCCAGCAGGTCACTGATCATCGCCGCAGCCGGTGTTTCAATCATAATACCAAGTTCAACGTTTTCATCAAAGGCGCAGCCTTCTGACGCCAGTTCACGTTTCACTTCGTCTACGATCTGTTTGATTTTGCGTACCTCGGCAACAGATGTAATCATCGGGAACATAATCGCCAGATGACCGTAAACCGAGGCTCTGAAAAGCGCACGCAGCTGTGTTTTAAAGACAAGCTGTCTGTCAAGGCAGATACGGATCGCACGATAACCCATTGCCGGATTTTCTTCTTTAGGAATCGAGAAATAATCCGCCTGCTTATCCGCGCCGATGTCCAGTGTACGAATCACAACCTTTTTGCCGTTCATTTTTTCAGCAATGCTTTTATACACTTCAAACTGTTGATTTTCTGTCGGGTAATCTGTATTTTCAAGGTAAATAAACTCGCTTCTGAAAAGGCCGACACCGCCGGCATCATTCACAATGGCACTTTCCGCGTCACTGATATGGCCTATATTGGCAAACACATCGATTCTGCGGCCGTCAAGTGTCACATTATCCATACCCGCCAGCTGCTTTAACATTTCCTTCTGCAGTTCATATTCTTTGCGTTTCTGTTCATAAAGCTTGCTTGTCCGCTCATCAGGCTCAATATAGATCTCGCCGGTAAATCCGTCAATAATCATGTCTTTGCCGCTGTATTCCGGCTTAAGCTGTTCTTTTAAGCTGATGACCGCAGGGATGCCCATCATGCGCGCCAGAATTGCCGTATGTGAGTTTGAAGAACCATGCATCGTCGCAAAGCCTAAAAGCATCGCCTTATCAAGCTGAACTGTCTCACTTGGCATTAAATCATCGGCGCCGATAATAAACGGCTCATCTCCCGCTTCAAGACCTGAACCGGAGTTTGTCAGTATTTTCATAACGCGGGTCGAAACATCTTTAATATCTGCAGCACGCCCGCGCATGTATTCATCATCCATTGACGCAAACAATTCATAAAAAGTGTTTTTTGTCTGCTCCAGCGCATATTCCGCATTGACTTTTTCTTCACTGATGATATTTTTTACACTGTCACAGTAATCCTCATCGTCAAGCATCATTTTATGCATATCAAAAATCATCGCTTCATCTTCGCCGATTTCTTCCACTGCTTTATTGTACAGCACATCCAGTTCATCAATCGCTTTCAGACGTGCTTTTTCAAAACGCTCATACTCTGCAGCCGTATCTTCAATCTCATATTTTTCCACATCGCCGGTCTGACGTTCATAAAAAAACATCTTACCGATGGCAATTCCGTCCGATACGCCTTTACCTTTAAGAATAATCATCCCTATTTACCCCTTCAACTTCATGTAACTCCCCGGCCATTGGATTGCCGGGGATTCTCGCTTTTTATCCTAAAAAACTGTATACGGGTATGACGATACCGATGAAACCCGAATACGCCTGAAAGTTTGGCTGCACGCTGTCGATTAAAGGTTTTCTTCGAAAAATGCCTTCATATCTGCACAGACAGCTTCTTCGTCACCACCGTTAACTTTAACTGTAATCTCATCGCCGCATTTGACGCACAGGGACATGATTGCCAGAAGCTTCTTGGCTGCTGCTTCTTTGCCGCCTTTAACAATTGTCACATCCGCTCCGCATGCTGCTGCCTTCTTTGCAAGCAGTCCTGCCGGACGTGCATGGATTCCTGCGCTGTCTTTGATAACATAATTAAATTCTTTCATGATTCATTTCTCCTTTTTGCATTTGAATATTATTTGAAGTATCATTACTCTAAATCCGCACCGCATTTTTGGTACAGCGGATTTAAACCTCACGATCACCGGAAAAAAGGTCCGTAAAATGAAAAAAGACAAAACCAGAAAATACATCTACAAAAATGCATCTCGGTCTTGCCTGCTTTATCAGTAACAACCCTCTCCGTATTGATTTATTACTTGACTAGTATAGCATATACTTTCCTGTTCTTCCATTGACAAAACACATGAAACTCTTTCTTGATTTTTGTATATTTTGCATAAATCATCGGTTAATAACATCGTAATCACCGCTTTTTTTCAGACTAACACTTTACTTCATTAAATTATTCTTGTATAATATGATGATGCCGGAGGCAAAAGTTCATGCATTCATATCCGCATGATGATACCAGGGCAAAGTTCATGCATTCAGACTTGCATGATGATACCGGGGCAAAAGTTCATGCATTCATATCCGCATGATAATGCCGGAATCAGGCAGACAAAAGAAAGAAGGGGTTATTATGAAATTCAGACCATGCATTGATATTCATAACGGCTGCGTTAAACAGATTGTCGGCGGCAGCTTAAATGATCAGGGTGACCGGGCAAAGGAAAACTTTGTCTCCGGATGCGATGCCCGCTACTATGCCCGGATGTATAAAAAAGACGGACTGCGGGGCGGCCATATCATTATTCTAAATCCGGCTTCTTCCCCTTTTTATGAAGCTGACTTAAAACAGGCCCGGGAAGCATTAGCCGAATATCCCGGAGGGCTTATGATCGGCGGCGGCATCAACGATGTCAACGCACCGGATATGATCAAAGCCGGCGCCTCCCATGTCATCGTCACTTCATATGTATTCAAAGACGGACAGATTAATTTTGAAAATCTTAAAAAGGTTTATCATGCTGTCGGACGGGAGCATCTTGTTCTCGATCTCAGCTGCCGAAAAAAAGACGGACGATATATGATCGTCACAGACCGATGGCAGAAATTTACCGATACGGAAGTCTCAGCCGAAACACTGGATATTTTATATCCTTACTGCGATGAATTTCTGATCCACGCTGTTGACGTTGAAGGCAAAGCCTCCGGTATCGAAAAAGAGCTTGCGGCGCTTTTAGCCGGGTGGCACAAATGCCCGATCACCTATGCCGGCGGCATCGGCTCCTATGACGACCTGAAGCTTCTTTACAGCATCAGTAACGGACAGCTTGATTTTACCATCGGAAGCGCGCTGGATCTGTTTGGCGGCACGATTCCTTACAGCGATATCTGCCGGTTTAAATAATCATGATGCATATTGACGCAGTTTTGCCGGGACATCAAACGCTGTCACAAAGTTAAACCATCGTGATTTATATTAACGTCAGGGTCAGGATTTTTGACCCTGACATTATTTTTTCTTTTACCTGGAAAGATAGCTGCGCATCGTTTTTAAGGCTGCTTTTTCAATTCTTGAAATCTGTGCCTGCGAGATTGACAGTTCCCTTGCCGCCTCCATCTGTGTCTTTCCCTCATAAAAGCGCATTTTTATAATACGCTGCTCCCTTTTTGCCAGTTTTTTTACAGCTTCACCAAGTGCGATCTGCTCGACCCATGTGTCTTCACCGTTTTTCTTATCGCTGACCTGATCCATTATGCAAAGTGTATCACCGCCTTCGGTATACACCGGCTCATAAAATGATACCGGGCTTTGTATGGCGTCCATCGCAAAAACGATATCCTCTCTGGCAATACCGATTTCCTCGGCAATTTCCGCGACCGTCGGCTCCCTGTTATTTTTCCTGATATATGCTTCCTTTGCATAGATCGCTTTATAAGCAGTGTCTCTTAATGAACGGCTGACTCTGATGCTGTTAAAATCTCTCAGATATCTGCGGATCTCTCCGATAATCATCGGACATGCATAAGTTGAAAACATCACCTGCTGGTTCATATCAAAGTTATCGATGGCTTTAATAAGCCCTATACAGCCGACCTGAAATAAATCATCAACATTTTCATTGCTGCCGGAAAATCTGCTGATCACACTCAGCACAAGTCTTAAATTTCCCTTGATAAAAGTTTCCCTGGCTGCCATATCTCCATCTTTAATGCGTTTCATTAACTGTTCTTTTTCTTCCCTGGATAATACCGGAAGCTTTGCTGTATTAACACCGCAAATTTCAACTTTGTATCCTGCCATAGAAAATCACCGACCTGTCTGTTTTAGTTTCATTTTAATGATGCTCATATTTACCCTCAAATATACTTGGGATTTTCTGGGCAGCACTGTCTGTCACTAAAAATTCAGGCGGAAATGCCCCGATGCATGAAGCATTTTAAAGACCGGATCCAAAAGGCTGCAATTATTTTAAATCACTATTTAAGCACCGGTACATCGGTATGCCGTATCCGCCGGATAAAATCAGCTCATTTTTAAAATCTCTTTTTTTAACCGGTTAATAATTTTCTTTTCAAGTCTCGAAATATAGGACTGGGAAATGCCTAAAATATCCGCAACCTCTTTCTGTGTTTTTTCCCTGCCGTCCGGGGAAGCCATCCCGTAGCGCAGCCTGATAATGGTCTGTTCACGATTCGAAAGCTGCCTGATGGCCCGTTCCAAAAGCTTCTTATCCACCTCATCTTCCATTTCCCTTGAGACTTCATCCTCGTCGGAACCTAAAATATCCGACAGCAGCAATTCATTGCCATCCCAGTCCACATTCAGCGGCTCATCAATAGACACTTCCATTCGGGTTTTATTATTTCTCCTGAGATACATAAGAATTTCATTCTCAATACATCGCGACGCATAGGTGGCCAGTTTTATATTTTTATCGGGATTAAAGGAATTGATGGCTTTAATAAGCCCTATTGTCCCGATGGATATGAGGTCCTCCACACCTACCCCTGTATTGTCAAATTTCTTTGCGATATAAACGACGAGCCGCAGATTGTGTTCAATTAATACAGATCTTCCCTGCTGTTCTTCCTTCGTCCCAAGCATCGCAATTGCTTTTGCCTCCTCAGCTGCCTCAAGAGGCACCGGAAGCACCTTCGTGCCCCCGATATAATAAATTTCCCCGTTCTGCGGGTAAATCACTGTTTTAAATCCCTGCATCACCTTCCGCTTAAATTTAGCCGGAACCTGCGCATTTACAACCATATTCATGACCCTCCTGCTCACACACGCCGCTGCCTTTGCTTTTTAAAAATGCCGGATGCAAAAGCACCTGACAGCCGCAAAATTCTTTATTTTCCAAAGCAACATATACATTTTTAAAATCGCCCTTCCACTGACCTGTCAAAACCTCCATACGGTCAATCAAAATGGCATAAAGATATCCCTGACCGCCGCCGATTGTACGGGCCGGTATAATCCTCAGTTTATTCCTGTCTGTATGATGAATGTATTTTTTTAATAGCGGGTAATAGATGATGCATACCGGCTGATGGCTGATCGGTTCATATAGTCCGTTGCCTGTATCGATCAGAGCATTGGCACAAATTTTTTTACCGTGAACGGTCAGGCGCACACTGCACCTTGATGGGACGATCCGGCATCTGTAATCATATAATCTGATAACCATACAGATGCATATGACCAAAAGCCCGATGCCTGATACAAAACGCCCCGGAGGCACTTGTCGGCCGGTATCATAATTGATATATAAGCAGTCTTTAAGAGTTGTGTGGTAGAAGATGATTTGGAGTAATCCGCCTGTCATGGCAGTATTTAGATATAATGTAATTAAATTCAAAACATTACTTTTTATATTTTTTGTGTGAAATGCTGTCAAAAGCATGCCAAACGGCAATGCGGCAAGGGTAATGATAGATTCCAAAACCGCAGGTAATGATACGAGGCACAAAATCACAATTGTACCCCCGCCAAGCGCTGCTCCGGCCGCAATACGGGGAGCGGTGGCAGCCAGCCCCCTGAATCTTTTGACCATATAGAGCAATATCATGTTCATTATGAAATTCACAAAAAATACTTCATCAATATAAACTACATAAAACAGAATCACCTCCGTCAGTCACTGTACGTCCCATTATAAACATAAACGGCTGAATAATTTGTCAAAAACACAAAGCCGCACACTGCTATTCGTACAATGAAATCCGACGAAATTCCCTTCCGCCGCAGGGCGATAACGCCCGGAGGACTGCTTTTTGCAGCATGATTCTTTTGCGCCTCAGGGCGATAACGCCCGGAGTTTTTTTCGTGTATAGAATCCTGTTTCACAGGATTCTCCGCCTGCGGCGGTCCGGTCATTGACTGCCGCATATGAAAAAAACCTGCCGGGAAAATCCCGGCAGGCTATTGTCCTGCTTTATTGATATTATTTTTTCTGTAAAAAGCTTGGAATCTGAATCGTGCTTTCACGTCTCGGCGCAAAGCTTGACGGTGCAGGCGCAGCACCTGCATTGCTTCTGAAGTTTGACGGTGCGCCTGTGAATGATGGTTTTTCTGTTTTCTTTGCGTAAGAAGTACCTTGTCCGGCACTTGCAGCAGTTTCAAGTCCTGTAGCAATAACTGTGATTCTTGCTGTATCAGGTTCTGTATCATCATACATTGCACCAAAGATGATATTTGCGGACTCGCCGGCCAGCTCTTCTACATATGTAGCTGCTTCGTTGGCCTCGATCAGACCGATATCACCTGAGATATTGATAATAATATCTGTTGCGCCTTCGATTGTTGTCTCAAGCAATGGGCTTGTGATCGCCTGTTTCACTGCGTCGATCGCCTTGTCATCGCCATGACCTTCGCCGATACCGATATGCGCAATACCTTTATCCTTCATAACTGTCTGGATATCTGCAAAGTCAAGGTTGATCAGTCCAGGAACATTAATAAGGTCTGTGATACCCTGAACGCCCTGCTGCAGCACTTCGTCGGCTTTCTTCAGTGCTTCCGGCATAGAAGTTCTTCTGTCAACGATTTCAAGTAACTTATCGTTAGGAATTACAATCAATGTATCGACATTTTCTTTTAATTTTTCAATTCCGGAATTTGCGTTGTTCATACGCTGTTTTGCTTCAAATCTGAAAGGCTTTGTAACGACACCGACTGTCAGGATGCCAAGCTGCTTTGCAATACCTGCAACAACAGGTGCAGCACCTGTACCTGTGCCGCCGCCCATACCGCATGTAACAAATACCATATCAGCGCCTTTAATAATCTCTGTCAGATCTTCCATGCTTTCTTCAGCAGCCTTTGCGCCAACTTCCGGTTTTGCACCTGCGCCAAGACCCTTTGTCAGCTTCTCGCCGATCTGAACTAACTGATTCGCTTTACATAACTGCAAAGCCTGTTTATCTGTATTAATTCCAATAAATTCAACACCAATGATACTTTCATCAATCATTCGGTTAACTGCGTTATTACCGGCACCACCTACACCGATAACTAAGATTTTTGCTGCTGCGTCCATTTCATTTGTCTTTATCTCAAGCAAGGGTTTTTCCTCCTTTATATTAATCTTTGTTACTTTATTACTTACTACCTTATATAATATATTTTTTTTCAAAAATAATCAACTATTATTTATTATTCTTTTGAAAAATTTATTTGTCCCTTTGTCGAATCATAATCCTCCAGATGCAGTGTCCCCGAAAGTCCGTCCAGATACGGCAAAAGATCTTTTAAAGCACTGATCTTATCTTCAAGATTTGTTCCCATACCTAAAAGTACGGAAATGGTTCCCTTATGCAGCACCATCGACTGATCCTCATTGTAATCGATCTGCTCTACGGTCACTTCGTAATTTTTCAGATAAACAGATAGTTCGTAGAGATTTTTAAATATCGATTTGTCACTTAAATCCAACTGGTCGCCGATTTTTAATCCCGACAGGTCAAGCCCTGTCACAAGCGGCACATCTTCCGGCTTTGAAGTGGAGCTTTCCACAACCGAACCTGTGTTATCAAAAAACATATAGATACCACTGTCGTCAATACAGCCGATAATCATTTTTTCTTTGACTGTCACATAAATCGTCGAAGGGCTGTTCATTTTTACAGTAATGCTTTCAACAAAGGGCACACCGTCTGTAATGCCGTTTTTATTCTTCCACGCGAAATACAGTGTATTCTTAGGATACTCATTATAATGGAGAAAATTCAGTATTTCTTCATCACTGTATGTGTAGTTGCCGGTCACATAGACCGACCTGAGTTTAAATCCGTAAAGAAAAACCGCACCAAGTCCGCCGATCACAATCACAGCAATGAGCAGTTTTTTCACAATTCTGACCCAAAGCCTGTGTTCCCGCGGCCGCCACTGCTTTCTTACATGATGGTGATAGGGTCTGTCAAGATCTTCCTCATCATAATCCTCCCAGTCCTCATCGTGAAGAATTTCCGAAACCTGCATTGTTCTCAGATTTTTATCGGTTTGTATTTTATCATCCATTATACCACCTGCGCTTTCCTCTCTTCTATCCGGGCGCCCAAAAACTTTAAGTCGCCGCAGATATCCTGATATCCCCGTTTTACATAAAAGGCATTGTTAATTGTTGTCTCTCCTTCCGCCATCAGCCCGGCAATCACAAGAGCCGCACCGCCGCGCAGATCACAGGCACTGACTGCGGCGCCGTGAAGCTGCCCGATGCCCCGGATCGTCGCCTTCTGATGATCCACTGTAATATCCGCACCCATTTTGTTAAGTTCACCCGCAATTTTAAAACGGTCCTCAAATACGTGCTCATAAATCTCACTTGTGCCATTGGCCATCGTAAGACAGGCCATCATCTGTGACTGCATATCTGTCGGGAATCCCGGAAACGGCCGCGTATGAATCTGATCCACCGCAAAAGTCATCTGAGGCCCGATGACACGGACCCGCTTATTCTGAATAACGATGCCGCATCCCATCTGCGCTAACACCTGCAGAACCGACTTTATCTCCCGTTCCCACACATTAAATATACACACATTGCCGCATGTGACAGCCGCAGCCGCCAGATACGTCGATGCCGCAATGCGGTCTCCGCTGACTGTAAATTCCGCATCATGGAGCACTTCAACACCGTAAATGACTATGGTCTCTGTCCCCATGCCATGAATATCCGCACCCATTTTGTTAAGCAAAAGGCAAAGATCTATAATCTCCGGCTCTTTTGCAGCGTGATTGATCACTGTCTTTCCATTGGCTGTCACTGCCGCCAGAATGATATTTTCCGTAGCTCCGACACTTGGATATCTAAGGTCGATCACCGTGCCGAGGATCTGTTTTGTACATCCGTAAATGCCTTCCCGGTCTTCGACCAGCGCCACATTCATCTGGCGAAGGGCATCAAGATGAATATCAATGGGTCTTTTTCCTATTGTACAGCCACCCGGATAAGGGATAAATACTTCACCGAATCTTCCAAGCATTGCACCCATCATAAAAACCGTCGAGCGCATCTGTCCGGCGCACGCCTCCGACACAAAATGTCCCGAAGCCCCGGATGTATCCACCCTGATACAGCCGTTTTCCCATGACACATCACAGCCCAGACTTTTAAGAATATCAAGCATCCTGCTGACATCTGTGATTTTTGGACAGCCGTACAGCTTTGTAACACCACGGTTTAACAAGGTTGCCGCAAGCATCGGAAGTGCTGCATTTTTCGAACCCTGTATAAAAATATCGCCTTTAAGGCACCTGCCGCCGTTAACCGTTATCGATGTCACTTAAAAGACACCTCCATGCGGATACATATATATTAGTATATGCCGCCGCAGACCATGGCGTTCCCGATGACTTCACATCGCTGCCGATATATGCACATGCATCTTTTTGCATTCAGGTCATGGCGTGCCGGATTACTTCACATTCACATCCTGTTTGAACTTAATCTGCTTTGAAACAGCCAGCACAAGACCGATCTCACACAGAAGGAATGTCACCGATGTGCCGCCGTAACTGATAAACGGCAGCGGTATACCTGTGTTTGGCATTGAATTTGTAGCAACAGCCACGTTGATCAGTACCTGGATACCGATCTGCGCCATAACACCGACAACAAGCAGCGCACCGAACAAGTCCGGCGCATTATTTGCTATAACCATACACCGCCAGAGCAAAAGAACGAATAATAAAATAACTGCGATGGCGCCAAAAAGCCCCAGTTCTTCGCATATGATAGAAAAAATCATATCGTTGTGCGCTTCCGGTATGTATTCAAGCTTCTGGATACTGTTTCCCAGTCCCTTGCCGAACAGTCCGCCCGAACCGATGGCATATAAAGCCTGACGTGTCTGATAGGCCTGCGGATGAGTGTCCACATTCAGCCATGCATCAATTCGCGTCATTCGGTAACTGGCAGCCATGAGGCCGACAACACCAAAAACGCCCACAACAATAACCATCGCCGCAAATGGTTTATATTTATTGCTGGCAACGAAAACAATGATAAAAGTAATGCCCACAAGCACGATGGCCGTACTGAGGTTGTTAATCACAACAAGTATAATAATCGGCATTGCCAGTGCCATTGTTTTTACAATTCCCCAAAACATCTTTAATTCATTGACTGATTTGCTGGCAATGAAAGCCAGAAACAAAATCAGAACAAGCTTTGCAATTTCCGACGGCTGAAATGTGATCACACCCTGCTTGCCCAGCCACCGTCTCGAGCCGTTGACCGCAATACCAATGCCCGGAATCAGTACCAGTACCTGCATAATGATAACAATAATATATGCAAAAAAAGCAAATCTGGTCCAGAAATGATAGTCAAACCGCGTAATAATAAATATCGCAACAAAACCAAGTCCGGCAAACATCCCCTGCCGTTTCAGGTAATACAGGGCATCACCGTCTTTAGCGGCGGAATACCAGCTTGTGCTGTAAATCATGACAAGTCCGAAGCATACAAGAAAGATGACAATAAACAGCAATGTATAGTCAAAATACTTTTCTGTTCTGGCCATCTGTCTTTTTAAACGCTTTTCCCTCAAAACAGCTCTGTCTTCTGCCATCTTTAAACCTCCGTTTCTGCCTGTTTTCTGTAAATACTACAGCGCCAGAAATCCAATCATACAGGCAATTGCCGTAATGATAGAAAATACAGCAACAACCTTTGTCTCCTGCCATCCGCATAACTCAAAATGATGGTGGATCGGCGCCATTTTAAAGATACGCTTGCCGTGTGTTGCCTTAAAGTAGCCAACCTGAAGCACCACAGACAAAAGTTCAATCACATAAATAATACCGACAATCAGAATAAGCAGCGGCATACGCATCACAATGGCCGTACTTGCCACAAAGCCGCCAAGAGCCAGTGAACCGGTATCGCCCATAAAAACCTTTGCAGGATAAACATTAAACAGCAAAAATCCAAGAAGGCTTCCCGCAACAGCCGCAGCGATCGGATGAACACCGCTCTTTACAGCAACCGCAACCACTGTAAAGAAAACAGCAATCAATGTCGTTACGCTTGACAAAAGGCCGTCAAGACCATCTGTAAAGTTTGTTCCGTTAACGGTTGCAAGAATCGCGATAAATACAAAAACGACATAAAGCCATACCGGCATCTGCCAGTAAAGTCCGCTGTCAACACCGCCTGTAAACGGAATCAGAATTTTAGTGCCGACATCGGTATAATTTAACAAATAAAAAACGAATATCGCGGTAATCACAAACTGTGCCGCCAGCTTCTGAATCTCTGTAAGACCGAGATTTCTTTTTTTCACCACTTTAATGTAATCATCAAGAAAACCGACAAGGCCAAAGCCCAGTGTTGTAAACAGTATCGGAATGATCAGCGGAAAGCTCTTCACAAAAATCAGCGCTGTCACTGTTACTGAAACAAGAAAAATAACGCCGCCCATCGTCGGTGTTCCCGACTTTTTCTGGTGTGCCGCCGGACCCTCATCGCGGATATACTGGCCGAATTTCAGCTTATGTAAAAAAGGAATAACAACCGGCCCCAGCACCGCACTGATCACAAATGCAATTAATAATGGTAAAATAATTGAATATTTCATTTCCATTTTTTTAACCTCTCTTGTATCTTCTTATGAATTCTAAATTATATTACAAATAAAAGTGCTTGTAAAGCTTTTATGACTTTTCAATACCAAGATACGGGAGAACCGTATCAAATATTTCCCGCATGACCGGCGCCGCGATGGTGCCGCCATAGTAGGTTCCCACCGGCTCATCGATCATAACGATTCCGATGATCTGAGGATTTTCTACCGGTGCAAAGCCGATGAAAGAAGCGATATATTTGCCGGAGCCTCTTGGAAGTTTCTGGCTGGTGGCGGTTTTTCCGCCGATGGTGTAACCTTCGATATAGGCATTTTTCCCCGTACCTTCAGCCACAACCTTTTCAAGGAGCATTTTCATCGTCTCTGATGTCTCTTTTGTGACTGCCCCCGTTTTTGTGTCATATTGAAACTGTTCGACGGTATTGCCGTCACCGTCTGCGGCTCTGATCCCAAAATGAGGTGTCACAAGTGTTCCGCCGTTAATCACGGCACTGACTGCCCGAAGCATCTGTATCGGCGTAATCTGAAACGACTGCCCGAAAGAAATGGTGGCCAGCTCCACAGCGCCGATATTTTCCAGCTTGTGCATAATCGAGGCCGATTCACCGGGAAGATCCACTGCCGTTTTTTCAAAGAGACCCAGTTTTCCGAAATATTTATACATGTTCGCCGCGCCGACCCGTGCGCCGACGTCCATAAAAACAGGATTGCAGGAATTCATGATTCCCTGAACAAAAGTCTCGGTGCCGTGTCCGGCTGTTTTATGACAGCGGATACGCCGGTCTTCAACAATTCGAAATCCCGGACATGAAAAAGTATCATTAAGACTGACGACCTTTTCCTCCAGCGCCGCTGTTGCCGTAATAATCTTAAATGTCGATCCCGGCTCATAAGTATCATTGATGCAGCCGTTGCGCCACATCTGATTTAAAAGATCCTGGGTATTTTCCCCGTGATCAAGCGCAGCGTAGGTTTCTGTCAGGCTAAAAGGATTATTGAGGTCAAACTCCGGTGCATTGACCATGGCATATATTTCACCGTTCTGAGGATTCATGAGAATGATCGACACACCCTTTGCCTGCTTTTGCACCATCATTTTATCCGCCACCTGACTGACAAATGACTGTATATTGTAATCCATACTGATGATCAGGTCATTGCCCGGCACCGGATCGATTCTTGTCTCCGCGGCATTTTCCACTTCAATTCCGGAAACATCGGTCTTTGTAAGTATTCTGCCCTCACTGCCGCTTAAAATACTGTCATAAATCACTTCAAGACCAATGATGCCCTGATTATCACCTCCGGTAAAGCCGATGACTTTCGATGCCAGCGTACCATACGGATAAGTTCTTGTATAATCCTCATCGACATTGACACCTTTAAGTTTATAGCTGCGGATCAGATCCCCCGTCTCCTTCGGGACGTTGGATTTGATTTTCTCGATGGAAGAAACCTTTTCCACCCTTTTTCGCACCGTGTCCGCGTCGATTTGCAGTGTTTCGGACAAAACCCTGATAACCTGCTTAGGATCTTCGATCTGATTGTGAATCACAGTCACGGTGCACACAGATTCATTTTCGGCCAGAGGTATACCGTTACAGTCAAGGATCTGTCCTCTGGCCGCCTTAATTTTTCTTTCGCGTTCCTCAACATCTTCGGCACGCTCCAGATAATACTGGGATTTAAAAACCATCACCCATATAAGTCTTGCCGTTAAGCCTATGAAACCCATAAGCATCAGGGCAAATAAAAATCTTGCTTTGGAGCGGTGATAAAACCTCGGCTTCATACGCAGCTCCCAAATACGCATTATTAATTAAGATATTATCGTTTACTCACGAATATACTCCCGCTCACGGTAATAATTGCCGCCCGGCAGGTATTCCTCACGGATTCTTGCGATATCCGCGTCGGACAGTTTATTTTTATTTGTCTGTTCTTCAAAATTATCCGCCTCACCGGAAATTGTCTCGCCGTTGGCATCGGTTTCCACTGCCTGTGTATCGGATTCAGATTCCTGTGTATCGGATTCGGATTCATCGCTTTCTTCCGGTTCCTGCGTACCGTCTGCGCCGGTCATTGCATCCGCTGTCGGCTCAGTCTCATCAGTTTCATCTTCCACAGTGCCGCCTTCAGGGAATATCTGAAGGTATGGAAGAAGTTCTTCATAAATCTTTCTTGTCATAATGGTCGGAAGCTTTGAATCCGCCCCTTCCTGGGTACTCGGCTCATCAATAACAACATAAACAATGACTTCCGGATCATCTGTCGGCGCGCAGCTTATAAAGGAAACAAGATGCTTCCTTTGTCTACGCGGATATTTTTCAGCTGTTCCTGTCTTGCCGCCGATTTTATAACCTTCGATATAGGCTCTGTGACCGGAAGCACTTTCGTTGGAAACTGTGTTTTCCAGCGCTCCAAGCATCCACTCTGAAGTTTCTCCGGATACAGTGGTGCGCACAAGTTCTTTATCAAAGGTCTGGACAACGCTGCCATTCTCGGCCCTGATTTCACTGACCATATGCGGTCTGTAATAATTGCCGCCATTGACGATCGATGCAAATGTGGAAGCAACCTGAACCATCGTCGTCGTGTATGTCTGTCCGAAAGAACAGATGGCAAGGTCGATATCCGACATGCTGGCATTTTTAATAATACCGCTGGATTCGCCCGGCAGGTCAATATTTGTCTTAAGTCCAAGACCGAAATCACTCCATGTCTTAACAAACAGCTCCTGTCCTTCTCTAAGACCGATTTCCATCAATGCGTCATTGCAGGAATACTCCAGTGTCTCACTTAATGTAAGCCTTCCGTGGCCGGTTGTTTTGACACAGCTGACATGGACCGTACCGCTGCCGTCACGAAAATCCCTGCCGCCGTCGCAGTCAAATGTACTGTCCGGCGTTACAATACCGTTATCCAGTGCCGAAGCCACAGTAACTGTCTTTACAGTAGATCCCGGTTCATAAGTATCTGTCACACAGAAATTTCGCCAGATAGCCTGCCGCTCTTTCATCTTCTCCTCATCGGTCATTGTATTCCACCGCTCCTCGGACACATAATCCGAAATATCATACGGATCATTTGGATCAAGGAACGGATAACTTTCCATACCAAGAATTTCCCCGGTATCCGCTTTCTGGACGATGACCGCCGAATTGAGACTTCCCAGAGCTTCATTAAATTCATACAGCACCTTGTGGATAATCTGCTGAACATTGATATCCATCGTCAATACAAGTGTCTGTCCGTTGGTCGGAGACACGACGGAACGCTCCAAAATGCCGTCATCGCTCAGATAGCCATATTCACGGCCGTTGGTGCCGTTTAATTCATCATTATAATAGGCTTCCAGTCCGGCTGCGCCGATGTTGCCGCTGTTCGTAAAGCCCAGCACATCACCGGCCAGATTGCCGTACGGATACTTTCTGACATATTCCTCTTCAAACCAGATGCCCTTGACATAAGCGGCCTCTTTATTCACATAATATCCGTCCTCATCGACTGCCATAAAGTCGTTGTAGGTCTGAAGATCTTCATAGGACAAATGTTTAAGCACGACATTGTAGCGGTTATCCGGATTTTCTTCGGAAAAGCTCCTGATCTCATCAACAATAAGCCCCTGGCTGCCAAAACAGTCACCCAGAACCTTTAGCGTCGGCTCCAGACAGTCACCGTCCTGATTCACCTTTGAATTAAGCATGACATAGGAATCAATGACCAGATTGTAAACCTTTTCACTAGTCGCCAGCACAGTACCGTTTCTGTCAACGATATCGCCCCTCCGGAACGGAATCTGCTGTCCGTCGTAATTCATCTGTGACAGAACGATTTTTGCGTACTTATCACCTTTGGTCATATTAATATAAAACAGACGGACAATCAGCGCTGCCATTGCCGCAATCAAAATTGAAAAAACGATAATCAGCTTCACACGGTTCGGCATGGAAAACTTACGTCTCGGCGCATTGGCACGCCGCACATACCGTACCTGCGGTTTGGTACTGTATCCTGTACTGCGCCGTTTATCCTGAGACTGCGTCCGATTTGACCTGCCCCGGCTGTTCTTTTTATGATCTGCCATTCTATCACCTTTCCTTTTCCTCAAACATCAACAAAGAGACTGTCGCCTGACAAAACACGTCAGAAGACAGTCTCGCGCTTATCATTCACCGGACTGCGGTATGTCCTGATATTGTTTTACAAAATCATCATCGCTGCTCTGATACGTAATGATCTGATTTTCCGTAGGATATACCATCCCCAGTACCTCTGTTGCATATTCACGCACATACTCAAGATCAATCGCATCATTAATTCGTTCTCTTGTTACTGAATTCGCCTCTGTCAGCGTACTCAGCTGGCTCTTAAGAGCCGCAATCTCACTGCTTTTCTGCGATACCGCACTCTGTGCCGACAAATATACAACACAGCTCCCTAAAGCCGCAATGACGGCAATGCACAAAAACAATGTATATCTTAAATCCAACTTAAATGCTTTTTCTCTATTCCGCATGGCTATTCTTTGATTCACCCGTCTCTTTTGATCTGCGTGTTCACTGTTTCTTACCGCTTGTTTGTGATGCACAGGCTGCGCTGCATGTCTGCGCTGCGGGTCAGGGCGTCCCGTTCTTCCCGGCGCTGCCGTTCTTCCCGGTGTTTTCGTCCTCTCCGGAAATTCCGCCGTCTTACGCACGGCACTTCCGTCAACATAATAATTCCTATAAGACATACCGCTTCTTCGGCTGTCCCTATAGTTTTTATTATTTACCATGACTATGTCCCCTTCTAAGCTTTTTTCCTGATAAACACTCTTAGCTTGGCACTTTTAGATCTTGAATTCATAAGCAGTTCTTCCTCACCCGGCAGTATCGGCTTTCGCGGTGCCGCTTTGCCTTTGGACACCTTACCGCATACACACACAGGAAAATCCGGCGGACATTCACATGGATTCTCATTTTTCTTAAAAATCGTTTTAACGATCCTGTCTTCCAGTGAATGGAATGTAATGACACATAACCGTCCGTCGTCATTTAATAAATCTATCATATCGTCCAGACTGTCTCTTAAAACCTCCAGCTCACGGTTCAGTTCAATACGGATCGCCTGAAATGTCCGCTTTGCCGGATGGCCGCCCACAGCCCGAAACTTCATAGGTATCGCTGCTTTAATCACTTCTGAAAGTTCATCAGTTGTTTCTATCGGCTGCTTCTTTCTCGCAGCCACAATATGTTTCGCTATATTTTTTGCAAATCTGTCTTCACCGTAATCTCTGATGATCCGGTAAAGCTCTGCCTCGGAATAATCATTGACAATATCCCGGGCTGTCATCGTCTGACGCTGATCCATACGCATATCCAGCGGCGCATTTTCCCTGTAGGAAAATCCCCGCTCTGCCGTATCCAGCTGATAAGACGAAACACCAAGGTCCAGAACAATGCCGTCCACGCCCTCGATGCCCAGTTCATGAAGAACCTCTTTCATACGGCAATAATTACTTCTGACAACCGTCACCTGATCCTTATAAGGCTCAAGCCGCCTTGTACCCGCCTCAATGGCCGCACTGTCCTGATCGATACCGATCAGCCGCCCGCAAGGCCCAAGCCGCCTGCAGATTTCAAAAGAATGGCCGCCGCCGCCAAGAGTGCCATCCACATAGATGCCCTCCGGCTTTATATTCAAATTTTCGATTGTTTCATTCAACAGCACTGACGTATGCTTAAATTCCATCATGTCCTCCTAAAGTTTAAAAACTAATACCCAGATCGGCCATATGCTCCGCGATATCATCCATGTTGTCGACATCCACATCGTTTGCTTTATCCCAGTTTGATTTACTCCATATTTCAATTCTGCTGGATATACCGACAAGCACCGCATCTTTATCAAGCTGTGCAAACTCCCGAAGGACTGCCGGCAGCAGAATTCTCCCCTGCTTGTCCACTTCGCAGTAAGCTGCGCTGGCAAGGAAAAACCTTGAAAATTGTCTTGCATCTTTTTTTGTCAGTGGGAGGTCGCGAAGTTTTTCGGTAAATACATTCCACTCTTCCATAGGAAAAACGAAGAGACAGCCGTCAAGACCTTTAGTCACAACAAATACGTCCCCTAAAGCTTCTCTGAACTTTGAAGGAACGATCAATCTGCCCTTTGTATCTATTGTATGATTATATTCACCTATAAACATAACTTTTACTCCCGTCAATAAAATGGATTTCGCTGCCACTCGATTTCCATTTTATGCCACTTGCTACCACTTTTCACCACTTACGTATCTATATTAAATGATTCGCGGGAATTAATCAATAGTATTTTTAAATTTTTATATTTTCTTAAGGAAGAAAAAAATTGCCTTAAACCCTTGATTTTATCAAGATTTAAGGCAATTCTACCACTATAATTTTAATAATGTGCCATATATTTCCGGTATCACCACTTCGGCACCACATCCGGACATGATTTAACCTTGATGGCTGCCCGCATCTCCACAAAGCATCCGCATATTCTGCACATGCCGTTTAAGAGACGGTCACACTGTCTGCATCGGTGCCTTATAATTCCCCGATCATGCCGATTCCTGTCCATGACCCACTCAAGTATAGACTAATTTTGTCCGTAGTAAGCATTTGCTCCGTGCTTTCTGAAGAAATGCTTATCTTTAATGCAGTCCGGCGCCGGTCTTACATTCGGATTGATCATTTCTGTCTTTGCTGCCATTTTCGCAACTTCCTCAAGGACAACCGCATTGTGTACGGCCTCGGCAGCGTCTTTGCCCCATGTAAAAGGACCGTGGTTGACACAGAGTACCCCCGGCGTATACATAGGATTTAATTTTCTCTCTTCAAAAGTCTCGATAATCACAAGACCTGTATTTTTTTCATAAGCTTCATCAATTTCTTCCGGTGTCAGACTTCTTGCGCATGGGATTTCCCCATAGAAATAGTCCGCATGGGTCGTTCCGTAAAGCGGTATGCTGCGCCCTGCCTGAGCCCAGGACGTCGCTTCCGGCGAATGGGTATGTACAACTCCGCCGATTTCAGGGTACTTTTTATAAAGCTCCATATGTGTCGGTGTATCTGAAGACGGTTTATATTTACCTTCAATCTTATTGCCTTCAAGATCCATAACGACCATATCTTCCGGTGTAAGCTTATCATAATCCACACCGCTCGGTTTAATGACAAAATAGCCTGTCTCTCTGTCAATACCGCTGACATTACCCCATGTATAAGTAATCAGTCCTCTTTTCGGAAGCTCCATATTTGCTTCATATACCTGTTTTTTTAATGCCTCTAACATCTTATAAAACTCCTTATAGATCACGGCACTTTTATCCGCCCGGCGCATCTAAAGCGTCGCGCAAACAAAATTGCCCGGGATTATTTTAATGCATCTACAGCTGCGCGTTCGATCGGCAGCCCGCCAAGATAGCGTTTCATGAATGTATCAAAGCCTTCAACATCTTTTGCGTCAGGATCTATCACGCTGCCTTCCTGTCCTGCAAATACTTTATTTTCAAGATAATCTGCCAGACTTTCATGATCATCTTTGCGAAGCATATAAGCCGCCAGTAAAGCTACGCCCCATGCACCGCCCTCACCGGCTGTTTCCATCACAGAAACCGGTGTATTCATGGCTGCAGCCATCATCTTCTGGCCCACACCTTTTGTCTTAAACAGGCCGCCATGGCCAAGAACCTTATCCACCCCAACATTTTCTTCTTTAAGCAAAATATCGAGACCTGCTTTTAACGCACCTAAAGATGTAAACAAATGCACCCGCATAAAGTTTGCAAGATTAAACTTACTGTTCGGTGTCCGCACAAACATCGGGCGGCCTTCCTCAAAACCTGTGATGCTTTCACCTGAAAAATAATTATAAGCCAGAAGTCCGCCGCATTCGGCATCGCCTTCCAGAGCTTTATTGTATAAAACTGAGAAAATCTTATTCATATCCGCGGAAATTCCCATACTCTCGGCAAATTCCTTAAACAGGTTAACCCAGGCATTCAGATCTGATGTACAGTTATTGCAGTGAACCATTGCAACCGCTTCACCGGTCGGTGTTGTCACAAGGTCGATCTCACGGTGAACATTTTTCAGGTCATGCTCCATAACGATCATGGCGAATACAGACGTACCTGCAGAAACATTACCTGTTCTTACGGCAACACTGTTTGTGGCAGCCATACCTGTACCTGCGTCACCTTCCGGCGGACACACAGGTACGCCCGGTAAAAGATCGCCGTCAGGATCCAGAAGCTTTGCGCCTTCTTCTGTCAGAGTACCCGCATTCTCTCCCGCACAAAGAACCTTTGGAAGGATATCCGAAAGCTTCCGGTCAAAACCGTAAGACGCTGCCAGTGCATCAAACTTCTTAGCCATCACAGCATTATAATCCTTTGTACTGCTGTCAATCGGGAACATACCTGATGCATCACCGATGCCGATTACTTTTTCTCCGGTCAGCTGCCAGTGGATATATCCGGCAAGTGTTGTCATAAATGCAACATCTTTGACATGGTCTTCTTTATTCAGCATCGCCTGATATAAATGAGCAATGCTCCAGCGTTCAGGAATATTGAATGAAAATGCTTCTGTCAATATATCTGTTGCCTCTTTTGTCATCGTATTGCGCCATGTTCTAAAAGGCACAAGAAGCTCATCTTCCTTATTAAATGCCATATAACCGTGCATCATGGCACTGAAGCCGACAGCACCGATTTTTTTCAGCGTTACACCGTACTTTTCCTGTACATCCTTCTTTAAATCCCGATAGCAGTCCTTTAGCCCGTTCCATATCATTTCAAGGCTGTATGTCCAGATGCCATCCACAAGTTGGTTTTCCCACTCATGGGCACCTGCCGCAATCGGTGTATGATTTTCATCAATCAGAACGGCCTTGATTCTTGTGGAACCAAACTCGATACCTAATACCGTTTTCCCGTTTATAATTGCATTTTTAATATCCATTGCCTGTATTCTCCCCTTTATTCCAAATTTCTATTTACAGCATTTAAAGCTGCTTTAATCTTCCTATAAATACCTTCCGCATCAAGTCCGTACTTCTTTCTATTTCGGTTTCCGCCCAAAATCCTTAAACGGGTTTTCGGGTAGGAAGCCTGTCTGAAAACGATTTTTATTCGCCGAATACTGCTTTATAATCTGCCTGGAATTTTTCAATACCCTGATCTGTCAGCGGATGTTTTGTCATCTGTTCGATGACTTTGTATGGTACAGTTGCAATATCAGCACCGGCCAGTGCGCAGTCTGTCACATGGATCGGATTGCGGACACTTGCGGCGATAATTTCTGTCTCAATGCCGTAAATATTGAAAATTTCAGCAATTGTACGGATAAGATCGATACCCGGCTGTGAGATATCATCAAGTCTGCCAAGGAACGGTGATACATAAGTTGCGCCTGCTCTTGCAGCAAGTAATGCCTGGTTTGCTGAGAAGATCAGCGTAACATTTGTTTTAATGCCTTCTGCGGATAATACTTTAACAGCTTTAAGGCCTTCAACAGTCATAGGAATCTTAACAACCATGTTTTTATGGATGGCTGCGATTTCACGGCCTTCTTTGATCATACCTTCCGCATCTGTTGTTGTTGCTTTCACTTCGCCGCTGATCGGACCGTCTACGATGGAAGCAATCTCACTGATGACTTCATTAAAATCTCTGCCTTCTTTGGCGATCAGTGACGGATTTGTCGTAACACCGCAAATCACACCCATATCATTTGCTTTTCTAATATCTTCAACATTGGCTGTATCAACAAAAAATTTCATATTCAACGTCTCCTTTTTTATATTTATGGTGACAGGTCAAATTCTTTTGACCTCTTTATTATCTGCAGAAAATTTCTGTATTCAGTGATATCATTTTATTCTTATATTTTCCAATCTTTATTATCTGTAGAAAATTTCTCCCAGCATCAGATCTCTCTTGAAATCTCTGATCTTTGTATCCTTATCAATGTAAACAGCTTCAATACCCATTGCTGCTGCCCAGTCACCCATCTGTTCAGCGGTCAGGTCATATGTAAATGCTGTATGATGCGCGCCGCCGGCAAGGATCCATGCTTCTGCGCCTGTATACATATCCGGCATCGGTGTCCAGTAATTTGTAGCTACAGGGAGCTTCGGCATCGGTTTTTCAACCTTTTTGCACTCTACATCGTTGATAATCAGGCGGAATCTGTTGCCAAGGTCGATCAGTGATGTGGCAATACCCTTACCCTCTTTTGATGTGAATACAAGTCTTGCAGGATCTTCTCTGTCGCCCATGCTTAAAGGCTGGCATTTAATGCTGATCGGACCGTCTGCAATTGACGGACAGATTTCAAGCATATGCGCCTGAAGAATACCTTCTTTGCCTTTAACAAGATTATATGTATAATCTTCCAGCATTGAAGTACCTTTGGCATCTTTCATACCTGCGGTCATCACCTTCATGAGACGGACCATCGCCGCAACCTTCCAGTCACCTTCCGCACCGAAGCCGTAGCCTTTTTCTTCCAGTCTCTGAATGGCCAGACCCGGAAGCTGTTTTAAAGCACCAAGATCGCCAAAATGTGTGACAATCGCCTGATAGTTCTTTTCCTGAAGGAATCTTTCAAAGCCGATTTCAATCTGTGCCTGTACGGCCACATGTTTTCTAAACTCTGCCGGATCTCTGCCTTCAAGTAAAATATCATACTTGTCATAATACTCATCAACAAGGGCATTGACATCGGATACAGATACGGCGCCCACAGATTCAGCGATTTCATTGACCGGATAAGCATCAACTTCCCATCCGAACTTGATCTGTGCCTCAACTTTGTCGCCTTCGGTCACCGCAACATTTCTCATGTTATCTGCCACACGCATGACACGGATATGGCTGCTCTCCATAATACCGACAGCAGTGCGCATCCATGAAGCGATTTTACCTACAACAACAGGGTCGCTCCAGTGTCCCACAACGACTTTGCGCTCAATTCTCATTCTGCTGACGATATGGCCGTACTCTCTGTCGCCGTGCGCAGCCTGATTTTCATTCATAAAATCCATATCAATGCTGTCGTACGGAATTTCTTCGTTATACTGTGTATGTAAATGCATTAAAGGCTTTCTATATTCCTGAAGTCCCAAGATCCATGATTTTGCCGGAGAAAATGTATGCATCCATGTGATTACGCCGGCACACTCTTCATCGGCATTGGCCTCATTAAAGGTTTTGCGGATCAGCTCATTTGTGATCAATGTCGGTTTCCATACAACTTCATACGGGAGCATACCTGAACGGTTCAGCGCATCTACGATTTCCCTTGAATGCTGCGCAACATGTCTGAGGCACTCATCACCGTACAAATCCTGTGAACCTGTACAGAACCAAAACTTGTAATTTCTCTGTAACAACATAATGACTTCCTCCTAATATATTATGATTTTGAGGTCAAAAGCCTTTGACCTTATGATGTTCTCTGATAATCCAATCTTACAACTTGTACACATGTATGTTCAAGTTGTTTTTTTGAACTGTTCAAGCAAAATATAAAAATACGATCCGGAACAATTTTATTTTGTTCTCACATATCCCGTTAGAACGTGCGCCCGCCGGGCGCACAAAAGAAGAAGCCTGTTATGCCAATATATAACAGACTTCTTCTTTTTATGCTTTATTTAGCAGAAAGCCATACTGACGAAATGCGAAGCATTTGAGGTCGGCTCTGAATAAGTACCTCTATTTCTGTTTTGCAGTTTTTTAATCGTCTGTGCCTGCTTGTCTGCTGATTGTCGAATTACCGCAGACAATTTCCGGCGCGATTAAAATATCCTTACACATCTTTTCATTATTTCCGCCGCGGATCAGTTCAAGCAGAAGTGATGCCGCCATCTCTCCCAGCTTTTCATGGGGATGCGCAATGGTTGTCAGTTTCAGATCACCAAAAGATGCCATATATGAATTATCATAGCCGGTCACCGAAATATCTTCCGGCACTCTGATACCCATGCTCCAGAATGCTTTAATCACCTCAACAGCAATCTGATCGTTATAACATACGACCGCATCCATTTTTCTTTTTTCCGCAGCCATCTGACGGATACGCGCTGACGGATGAACCGCGCGGTCTTCTGTGTAAAACCAGATGATATTATCCGGTTCATAGATCATCCCGGCTTCCTGTAATGCCCTTACATAACCCTTATGACGGTTCTGCCCCTGGGAATCATCAGCTTTAAAAACACCGATAATATTTTTGTGTCCCTGAGAGATCAGGTAATTCGTCATCATATATGCCCCCTTACAGTCATCCATCAATACTTTCGGTTTATCACGCATCTGTTCATAACATCCCTGGATAAACACATAAGGAATATGATATTCATCAAGCTTTTGATAAAGGTTCATATGACGGCAGTATATATGACTTTTGCTCGGCTCAATAATCAGTCCGTCAATATCTTTCTGAAGCAGGTCTTCCAGGCATTTTGCCTCACGGCTCCTTGAGTTTTTCGTATTTTTCAAAATAATACTATACCCTTCCTCTGAAAGCGTACTGTCGATTCCCTGAATCAGTCTCGGAAAAATATAGTCCGACAGGTATGTTGTTACAACCGCTATATTCCTTGAAGTATGACTGTGTCTGACAAGCTCGGAGCAAAACGTCCCTCTGCCGTGTTCCGCATAAACATATCCTTCATTCTGCAGAATTGCCAGCGCCTTGCGCACTGTCTGACGGCTGATGCCGTAAGAAGCCGACAATTCATTTTCCGACGGCAGTTTATCCCCCGCCTGCAGCTTTCCTGAAAAAATCTGTTTTTTCAGATCTTCCATCAACTGACTGTATTTCAAACCTTTCCCGTCTTTCGTGCCCATCAGCTATCTCCATTCTGATGTTCCTTTGCTGCCGTATCTGCAGCTTTAGAACCTTCCGCTTCTGTAACCTCTGCTCTGTTTTCATCTGCTTTTATTTCTCTGATATCCTCATGGTCTTTTGTATCCCCTTGATCATTGCCTGCCGTTTTCTCATTCATGACAGGTCCCGCTTTTTTTAGCTGCATCCTCTTATAGACAATCATACCAATGCAGACAATGGCCACAACAATCGATAAAATCTGGGATACCGGCAGCCCAACCACAGACAGTAAAAGCTGATCTGTTCGAAGCCCCTCGATCCAGGCGCGGCCGATGCCGTACCCGGCGGCATACATCAGGAACACTTCCCCTTCAAACTTTTTATGTCTTCTGTAAAGAAGCAAAATAATAAGCACACCAAGATTCCACAGTGATTCGTATAAAAATGTCGGGTGTACCTGAATATAATTGACACCGTTTACCGTTACCATTTTTTCCAGCAGTTCCGGTGTTGTATATGCAGCATCCTCAACACGGATCTGCATGGCCAAAAGGCCGTCTGTATATCCGCCAAACGCTTCACGGTTGGCAAAATTTCCCCATCGCCCGATAATCTGTCCGGCAATCAGACTTGTACAACCGGTATCCAGCATGCGCCATACCGGAATTTTTTTAATTTTTGACAACACCATCGTACATAGAACCGCGCCGATAATACCGCCGTAAATGGCAAGGCCGCCTTTACGCAGATCAAAAATCTCAAGCAGATGATCTTTATAATAGCCCCACTCAAAAACAACATAGTAAATACGGCAGCCGATAATCGCGCATATAATGCCGTACAACGCCAGATCAATATAATCATTCGGATCCTGACCTGTCTTTTTTGCTTCTCTGATGGCCATTAATATACCGACAATCATACCGATACCGATAATAACGCCATAATAAGCGATATCAAAACCAAAAATTGAAAAACTTTTTCCGAATTCCCCGATTTCTATACCAAGATGAGGAAAACGAATACCTGCAGTCAAAACCATTTTACTCCTCCTAACATTCATATTTATCAGCGCCCCGCAATAAGAAAAAAATGCATTCTTATTGCGGGGCGCCCATGATATCGTGTCATACATCCATTTGCGGGATATCACAAATGAGATTTGCGCAGCATGACTCATTAAATTTGTTCAGCATCACACATTCACTTGTTCAACATCACTCATTAACTTGTTCGGCATCACACATTAAAGCGGAATAAAATCACATCGCCGTCTTTAACAACATACTCCTTGCCTTCCATGCCCACAAGACCTTTTTCCTTTGCTGCTGTGTAACTCTGACATGCCATCAGATTTTCATAAGATACAACCTCGGCTTTAATAAATCCCCTTTCAAAATCCGAATGGATTTTTCCGGCTGCCTGAGGTGCTTTTGTACCTTTTTTAATTGTCCATGCTCTTGTTTCTGTAGGTCCGGCTGTCAGATAGCTGATCAGTCCGAGGAGATGATAGCTGGCACGGATGAGTTTTTCAAGACCTGATTCCTCAAGTCCCAGATCTTCCAAAAACATTTTCTTTTCGTCATCTTCAAGCTCTGCAATTTCCTGTTCAATCTGCGCGCAGATGACAAAAACCTCAGAACCTTCTTCTGCAGCATAAGCTCTGACAGCTTTGACGTAGTCATTATTCTCACCGTCATCAGCCAGATGTTCTTCATCAACATTGGCCGCATAAATCACCGGCTTATAAGTCAGAAGATTAAAACCGGCAAGCAGAGCCGCTTCGTCCTCATCCTCTGTTTTATAAGTTCTTGCCGACTGTCCATTTTCAAGATGCTCAATCAGATGCTTCACAAGCTCTGCTTCTTTAACGGCATCTTTATCATTTCTTGCTGTTTTTGAAACCTTTGCATAACGACGCTCAAGTACTTCAATATCTGCAAAAATCAGTTCAAGATTGATAGTCTCAATATCACGGATCGGATCGATGCTTCCGTCAACATGAATAATATTAGAATCATCAAAGCAGCGCACAACATGCACAATGGCATCCGTTTCACGGATATTTGACAAAAACTGATTGCCAAGACCTTCACCCTTTGAAGCACCTTTGACAAGTCCGGCAATATCAACAAACTCAATCACAGCCGGTGTGATCTTCGCAGAATCATATAACTTCGCAAGATGATCCAGTCGCTCATCAGGCACCGCAACAATCCCCACATTCGGGTCAATCGTACAGAACGGATAATTGGCAGATTCTGCACCTGCCTTTGTCAGAGAATTAAATAATGTACTTTTTCCGACGTTCGGCAAACCGACAATTCCTAATTTCATAATTAAATTTACCCATCCGAAAATGCTGCATTTTAAGCACTTTCGCCTTTCTCTATATTTTGTACTACATCATTTACTATGCTATTCTTTAAAGCACTTTCGATTTTTTCAATCTCTGTCATCTTTTCGTCATTTGTCACATAGACATACAGATTCCCGGCAAAGCCCTGCACCCAATTCCTTTCCTTTTTGGTCTTTAACCACAAAAATCAGCGTCTTTATACTACTTTACTAACAAAAAAAGAGTTTGATACAGCCTAATATTATACCATAGCATTTATAATTTTGAAACTACAAATTAAATTTTTGCAGCCAAGCAGCTTTCTTTCCTATTCTAATATCTTCAAATACTCTTTTGGCTCAATCGCTTTTACATAGGATTTGGCATAATCAGAAACATTTCTTGTAATGATATAGTCTGCGCCATATGCCTTAGCACACTCCATCTGTAAACAGTCTTCAAAATCTGAAAAGTTTTCGTTTTCAAGTCCAGATAATAATTTTTGCTTATCAATTCCCACTATATCAAAAATTGAGCTAAGATTACACAGTACTTCTCTACGTTCTTTTGCACTATAATCTTTCCTTAATATAAAAAACATATTAGTAACTGAATGGGCGGCGATACAGCCTTTCACCTTACCGTCCACACATGCAAGAATAACATTTTTTGCATCCTTATAAAATGGCTCTCTTGTGAGAAGATAATCAAGTAACACATTTGTATCAACCAAAATCCTATTTGCCATATTTTTCATCCCTATAAAAAGCTAATTCTGCGTCATAATCAGGCACAGTTCCTTTCTTTCGCAACTGTTCCAACTTTGAAAATGCTCTTTCCCTCTCTGACTCAGTATCATTATACAAGCCATTTACACCCTGCATTATTTTAATAATATAAATCAATTTATCTTCTGGTACTCTTTCCAACAATTCAATAGCTTCTTTTCTAATTGCTGTCATAATGCATACCTCCTACAATTCATTGCTTTCTTTATTGACCACATCATTTTCTCACTTTCCCTATATATCGCAAACTATATATATCCAACTATATATAGTTTGCACGTATAGTATAACATAAAATTCTTCAAATTCCATCAATATTACTTGTATAAAATAAAATTAGAATCCTCTTTAATCTGTTCACTGATAAATTTAAACACTAAAATAAGCCCATAAACAGCTGATATGACCTTGATTTAAGGTATAATATCATCACTCATGGACTTATTTACGACAAAACGCGCAGCAGTAAAAAAAGAAGCTCTATTATAGCAACTTATAGATGACCACAATAGAGCTTCAAATTCAATGAAAATCAGCTTTTTTTCACATTATTGGAAATTTCCTTAATGATGACAACAATTTTCCTGCGCCAGCATGATCCGAATCGTGCCTGTGAAAAGGCGGCTGTCATCATTTCATGGAATCGATCAATGCATCTGCCAATGCCTCGAATTCCACGACGTTAGATTCTCTCGCTGAAGAATTGATACATACCTGTGAGCCCAGTACATTGCACTCTTTCAATTCCTGCTCGATGAAATTCTTCATCAGCGTACCGGATTTAATTGCCCATGTACCATTCTCAATAATACCGAAAGTACGTTTCTGCAAATTCAAAAGTTTCAAATGATGCAGGAAATCATACATTACCGAATAAATATTCAAGTTGTAAGTCACAGATGCCAGAACGATATGGCTGTACTTGAAGGCCTCAGAAACCAGATAAGACACATGTGTCTCTGATACGTCGTACAATGCCACATTTGTCATGCCTTTTTCACAGAGTTTTGCTGCCAGCTTCTGTGCTGCCGCCTCTGTGTTGCCGTACATGGATGCGTATGCGATCAGCACACCCTTCTCTTCCGGCTCATAGCGGCTCCATTTATCATGTTTATCAATAAAATACTCAAGATTGGTACGCCATACCGGTCCGTGAAGCGGGCAGAACATCTGAATCGGAACACCGGACGCTTTCTTAAGCAGACGCTGAACAAATGATCCGTATTTTCCGACGATATTGGTAAAATATCTTCTTGCATCGTCAATCCAGTCTCTGTCAAAATTCACTTCATCATTAAACAACTTGCCGTCCAGAGAACCAAAGCTTCCGAACGCATCTGCGGAGAACAGCACACCATTCGTTGTATCAAAGGTCACCATTGCCTCCGGCCAATGCACCATCTCTGCGGATACAAAGGTTACGGTATGTTTGCCGAAGCATTTCGTATCTCCCTCTTTAACAACTTCTTTTCGGTCCTCTACATCAAATCCAAACTGGTGCATGAACATAAACGCCTTTTCATTACTGATCACTTTACAGTTCGGATAACGGATAAGTACTTCCTCCATAGAAGCTGCATGGTCCGGTTCCATATGATTCACAACAAGATAATCCAGATCCGCGCCGACCCAGTACAAATCTTCTGTTACTTTTCTAACACAACCCATATTCTATACCTCTCTTTCCATTATCATCTATGCCAAATGGTCTATACCGGAATACCCAATGCCTGTGCAGCAATACCGATACGTCCGCCATCCAGTGTAGACATCGCGATCTTGAATCCTTGGCCTTCTTTTCCAAGCAGATTCTCTTTCGGGATCTTCACATTATTAAACAGAAGCTGAGCTGTAGCAGAAGAACGGATACCCATCTTGTCATAGTGATCGCCAAAGGTGAATCCTTCCCATCCTTTTTCTACGATAAATGCACTGATGCCTCTTGTTCCGATTCCAGGCGTTGTAACCGCAAATACAACATAGGTATCTGCTTCGCCGCCGTTTGTAATGAAAATTTTCTCACCGTTTAAAATATAGTAATCCCCACAAAGCTCAGCCGTTGTTTCTGTACCACCGGCATCGGATCCTGCATTCGGCTCAGTCAGACCAAACGCGCCGATCTTCTCACCTTTTGCCAACGGAACAAGATATTTCTGTTTCTGTTCTTCCGTACCATATGCGAAGATCGGGTAAGCGCCAAGAGATACATGTGCAGATAAAATAACCCCCGTACCGCCATCCACTCTGGATAACTCTTCCACAGCAATCGCATAGCTCAAAATATCCTTGCCCATGCCACCATACTCTACCGGATATGGAAGGCCAAGATATCCCTGCGAAGCAAAGTCCCGGATCTGATCACCAGGAAACTGATTGTTCTGATCCAGCATAAAAGCAATCGGTTTAATCTCCCGCTCCGCCCATTCACGAATTTTTGCGCGCAATTCCTCGTGTTCCTGACTTGTTTTAAAATACATTACTATTTCCTCCTCTCATAATGAATACCTTCTTGAAATCTTTAATTCTTAATTTCACAAGACTTCCGGCCACTATCTCAAAAAACACCCGATTTTTAAGATATACGGCTTATATTTTGATTTTATCACATAAAAAACGGCCTGTATGTAACCATAGTTACACACAGGTCGTTATCATAGAAACTTTTCAATTTTTTCCCTCTGCAAGATCCGAATCGTCTTCTTTCCCACTTCAATGATACCTTCATTCTGCATCTTCATCAGAGTCCGGGATAATGATGGCCGCGCCACTCCCAGATAGTCCGCCAGTTCTTCCCGGTTCATTTCCATACGAACGACATCATCTTCACCGGCTTCATCCAAAAGCCACATGGAAATCCGCTCTTTTAATGATACGGAACTGACGATATTCACTTTTTTATCGCCATCCATTCTTTCTCCGACAGCACTCCCAGCATGTTGTCAATCAAAAGGCGATGGGACTGACATTGCTTGCTGCAGTATCCCGAAAAATAATGTCCCGGAATTTTCAGCAGTTCCACATCGCTCATGGCCTTCGCGCCATACTTATACACAGAATCATTTCCAAAAATATAGTGTTCTCCGAAAATCTGATTTTCCCGCACTTCATAAAGCGTATTGCGCTTTCCGGTCACATAATATCTGGAAAGCGTCACGCGCCCCTTCAATAAAACATAGAGATAATAGGCCTGCTCCCCCGAGCGAAAAATCATCTCTCCTCTGCGATAATATTGCTTCTCTGTCTTAGAACAATCGAAAACATTCAGCAGATCTTCTCGACTCATTTTTTTAAAAGCTGATTTTGTTCAATAACCTCCCAGTTCAATACCTCCACCTCAGCTTTTTCTCATTTTTATCATCATACCACTTTTTTTACGTAAGTTCATCATTTTTTTGTTTTTTTCTTTTTAGGGTATACCAAAGCACAATATACATCAGAAAATATCATAAAAAGCAGACATATATGCCTGCTTTTTATTCTAATTCATCAACTGTTATACATTTTATCTCTTTAAATTGTCTTAGCTGCTTATCATTGATTCTCTCGCATCTCCTTCATATACTCATCTACGTGTTTTCCCCTTTCACTCGGAATAACAAAACTATCCCAATCAATTGATGCCTTTCCTGCTTTCTTCTGTGGGTAATGTAATAACGTAACGATTACCTCTGTTCCATCATATGCTCTAATATCATCATCTTCAATTAATACTGTATTTCCTTTTACAATTCCTTTTACTGCGGCTAACAAAACAGCATACCTCCTTCAGCAAATATAGATTGCCAATTAATTTATGATTTACGTTCAATCTTTTCTTTTATATATTCATCATTTGTTTTTCTTCATGTTTCTGTTAATACTTTTAATAATTTTTCTAATATATCGCCAACCATATAAAGTTTGTATATATAGTATAACATAAATCTCTTTATAATTCATTGATATATCTGATATAAAATAAAATTAAAGAAGACAAAACAACTCTGATTACCAAATTTAACAACATAGACATAAATCTTCTATTACTCATTGATTAATTCTAATCTCTGGATTGAATCAGCAGTGCCCGTCCCTTCCTTATGCGCACATATCCCTGCGGCGCTGTCAGCTCGTTGCTGACGCACAGGCTTTCACCAAGTTTCACCGTCCAGTTCTTAAGAGGGTATTTAAAGCCTTCAAGATCAATCCCTTCCAGGACCTCAGACACCGGAATCAATGAGATATATTTTCCGAAACCTCCGGTCACTGTACAGCGATGTTCAATCATCCGGATTTTATTATTGGCATCAATAATTTCTGCGGGAATGCCGGCTTCCAGAGGTATAACAAGCATCTGGATATTCGCAAGGACATGGTCAAGCCTTGTCCCCGTGGCCCCAAGAAGTACAATACGGTTACTTGAAGCATCCTCAGGATCTGTTTGCTTTTTGCCATCTTCCTTCTCTTTGCACAAACGCACCGCCAGCTTAAGTGCAATATCCGTATCCGTATAATCCTTCTCCGGCTTAAAAGCGTGGATTTTCACATGATTTCTCATTTCATATTTTTCCAGTATTTCTCTTTTAACCGTATCAAAATCACCGACAATATGTGTCAGCAAAAACTGCGCTTTTGTCAGTTCTTTTTCCAGTGCCGCCGCAATTTCCAGACCGCCGTCCACGGCAATCACTTCATCAAATAATTCTTTTTTTAAAAAATCAAGGGCAAAATCAAAATTGATACTGCCCCCGGTAATAATCAAAATCTTCATATTCATCCCATCATTCATACTTTGCAAATAATTCAAGAAATGCCTTTGTATTTGCTGCAGCATCACCCTTAAACACCGCTGAACCGGCAACAATGACACTGGCTCCGGCGCTGATGACCTCATCGGCATTCTCAAGTGTTACACCGCCGTCCACTTCTATATCGGTATGAAGTCCCATAGAATCAAGCATATCCCTAAGCGCACGGATTTTCTTTGTCGTCACCGGAATATATTTCTGACCTCCAAAACCCGGATTCACAGACATGAGCAAAATCATATCTACATCCTGAAGGACATATTCAATACTGCTTAAAGGTGTCGCCGGATTTAAAACAACACCGGCTTTAACGCCCAAAGATTTAATATGCTGCAGTGTTCTGTGCAGGTGTGTACATGCCTCCACATGCACTGTAATGATATCCGCACCGGCTTTAACAAAATCTTCCACATATCTGTCCGGCTCCTGAATCATCAGATGTACATCAAAAACCTTATCTGTACATTTCCGCAAAGACTTAATCACCGGAATACCAAATGAAATATTCGGTACGAAGGCGCCATCCATGACATCAATATGAATATACTGTGCGCCTGCCCCGGCAACCGCTCTGACATCTTCACCCAGCTTTGAAAAATCTGCGGCTAAAATCGAAGGTGATAATTTGATCATGACAACTTTCCTTTCATTTTGAACAATGACCGGTATTTTAACGTCCGGCATTATCATTTTCTGTTTTTATACCCAATACTTATCACTTTAATACTTTTTCTGTGCCTTTAACTCCTCATAAAGACCGATATAGCTTTCATAGCGCACATTGTGGATTTTCCCCTGCGCCAGTGCTTCCTTCACCGCACAATCCGGTTCATGAATATGCACACAGCCATTAAACCGGCACTTGCCTTCATAAGGTTCAAACTCCGCAAAGTAATCTTTCAGCTGTTCGGGTTCAATATCCTGAAGATACAGAGATGTAAATCCCGGTGTATCCATCAGATAAGTACCGTCACCGAGATAAAAAATCTCTGAATGCCTTGTTGTATGGCGTCCCCGCTGAATCTTTTCACTGACTGCGCCTGTCTCCATCTCTGCATCCGGATTCAGATAATTCATCAGTGATGACTTTCCGACACCCGAAGGTCCCGCAAGCACTGTTGTCTTACCCTTAAGCCTCTTTTTAACTTTCTCAAGGCCGACACCTTCAGCCACGCTGATAAACAGCACTTCATATCCGCAGTTTTCATAAATCCGGCTAAGCTTTTTTGCCGCCGCATCACTGCCGATATCCAGCTTGTTAAAACAAATCGTTGTTTTCAGCCCCTGAAGCTGCATGGTAATCAAAAATCTGTCCAGGAGCCCAAGATTTGGCTCCGGAGAAGTCAGCGCAAAAATAATCATCGCCTGATCCACATTGGCTACCGTCGGACGGATCAATGCATTAAGACGGGGCAATATCGAAACGATATTGCCCTTTTTATGTGCCTCATCAATAATGTCAATTTCGACCAGATCCCCTACATAAGGTTTGATCTTTTTATTTCTAAAACCACCTTTGGCCTTACATTCATATATCCCGTGATTCTCCACATGGATATAATAAAAACCCGCAATGCCTTTTATGATTTTTCCTTTCATATATGCTCCTGACTATTTTCCATCAAAAGTAACCTGAATGTTGCCTACAGGGATACCATCCAGATAAATATTACAGTAACCTTTTGTGCCATAGACATCACGAAGTGTAAAAGTAATCGGGAAATCATTGTTGGTACAGTCTGACTTTGACCAGACAACTTCCTCGTTATACTTGACAACAACCTCCCCGCTTGTTATGTCATCATCAAACAAATAATTACTTAAGGTCACTGTCTCACTGACTGTCTGTCCCTCATACTGAGAACCGGCACTGATCACAATTTTGACGGTAGAACCTTTCTCTACCTGAGTACCGGCACTGACAGCAGAACCATTGACCGTAAAGCTGATGACTGTGCCTTTTTGTGCGTCCTCACTGTATTCTGTCGTAGAACCGCCGTATTGAAGTCCGGCTGATGCAATGGCAGACTTTGCGACATCTTCTGTGCTGCCGATAATACTCGGCACAGAAGTCATCTCAACCTTTTTGCCCTTGCTGAGCCAGATTTTAATCTTATCACCTTTGGTCACTTCAGTACCAGCTGCAGGTTCGGTTTTTGTAACGCAGCCTTCCTCAATCGTATCGCTGTACTCATAATCTACATCACCGAGAATAAGTCCGTTGATTTCCAGCTTATTCTTCGCCTCGGACTGTGTCAGCTTTGAATAATCACCAAGTTCAAACGTCTCTTTACCGCTGCTGTAATATACTGTGACTTTTGTATCTGAAGTAATCATCGTTCCTTCCACAGGATCCTGACCAATCACCATACCTTTTTCACTGTCATCAGCCTTTTCCTCAAAAGTCGCATTAATACCTGCAGCTCTTAATCTGGCCTCGGCATCATTCTTTGTAAGTCCGACAACACCAATCATTTTTGTTTCCGACTGTGTCTCTGTCTGCGTATCTGTCACAGATTCTGTCACTGTACCCGATTGTGTGTCTTTATCTTTTGAACCTGTACCGCCAACCAATCCGACAGCCTTACCGATGATAAAACAAACCGCAATCACAAGAATAATCGCGCCGACAATACCGAGTCCGATCATCACCTTTTCAAGTTTAGGATTGACTTCGGAATCATCATCGTCGTCATCTTCTTCATCGTTTTCTTCTTCATATTTACGTCGTGCAGCCTCTGCCGCCCTCTGTCTGCGCAACTCTTCCTGACGTCTTTGCTCAGCTTCACTGCGCTGCGGCGGACGCTGACTGCCGCCCGTGCCTGACGGACGGACATTGTTTGAAGCACTGCGTGCCTGACGCATTGCGGCCATATCCTGATCAGAAATGACCATCGTTGACGCATCTGCCACAGATCCTGCCAGAACGACATACTCACCATCGGGATTTGAAAGCACTCTTCTAAGATCCGCAATCAGTTCTTTTGCCGAAGCATAACGCTTATCCGGCTTTTTCTGCGTACATTTTAAAATAATCTTTTCAAAACTTCTCGGAATCGACGGCTCCAGCTTTCTTGGCGGAACCATCTCACCCTGAATATGCAGAAGTGCCACGGCAACATTAGTCTCACCGTCAAACGGCACCTTGCCTGTGAGCATTTCATACATGGTGATACCCAGTGAATAAATATCGCTCTTCTCATCTGAATAACCGCCTCTGGCCTGCTCCGGCGATATATAATGCACAGAACCTGCTGCTGTCGTTGTCACCGTCGTGGAATCCGCCACCTTGGCAATACCGAAGTCGGTGACTTTGACCTTGCCGTCTCTTGACATAATAATATTCTGCGGCTTCACATCTCTATGTATGATTCTGTTCTGGTGCGCAGCGCTTAAGCCCGACGCGATCTGAATCGAAATATTCAGTGCTTCACGGACCTCCAGCTTACCTTTCATATCAATATAATTTTTCAGAGTAATCCCCTGCACAAGTTCCATAACAATATAGTAAATGCCGCTTTCCTCACCAACATCATAAACATTGACAATGTTCGGATGGGAAAGTCCGGCCGCAGACTGGGCTTCCACTCTGAACTTCTTAACAAACGTAGCGTCTGTACTGAACTCCGGCTTTAACACCTTAATGGCAACAAGACGATTCAGTTTGTGACACTTTGCTTTATATACATCGGCCATTCCGCCCGATCCAATTTTCTCAATAATCTCGTATCTGTCCGCCAGATACATGCCTGGTACTAACATCCGGCCACCTCCTCATCGAAAGGGTCTATCACAATCACCGAAATATTATCGGTGCCTCCATTTTTCTTTGCTTCTTCAATCAATTCATCAGCGATATCGCCAATATAACAACTGGCAAAAATATCCTGTATCACTTCATCAGATACCATATTTGTAAGACCGTCACTGCATAATAAAATACGGTCTCCTTTTTCCAGATCGACTTCAAAGAAATCAACCTTCGGTTCTTTGGCCGCACCAATAGCCCGGGTAATAATATTCTTATCCGGATGGCGTGCAGCTTCCTCTTTTGTAATCTCGCCGGCGCGCAGCATGGCCCCGACAAACGAATGATCCTCTGTTACCTGTGTTAACTCATCATCTATCAAATACAAACGGCTGTCACCGATATTGGCAACAAACAGTATGTCATCTTTAATAAAGGCAGCAACAAAAGTTGTTCCCATGCCTGCGTAATCTTCATTTTCCGATGCCTCTTTAAGCACAAGCCGGTTGACATAACGGACGGCATCATCAACAATCCGGATAGGAACGTCAGTTTTGGCTTCTCTGACATACTTCACAAAATTTTCTACAGCCAGTCTGGACGCATAATCTCCCGCCTTATGGCCGCCCATGCCGTCGGCAACAATAAACAGATTCGGCAGTACCCCTACCGGTTCTGTGGAATAAAATAAATAATCCTGGTTCATTGTCCGCACAACGCCAATGTCCGTTTTACCAAAGACTTTCATTTCTTACCCTTCTTTCTGAATCTTATCCATATAGCTCTTTCTGAGCTGTCCGCAGGCAGCTTGTATATCTCTGCCCATTTCCCTTCTAATAGTAACATTTTTCCCGTATTTTTCAAGGTTATTTTTGAATTTTTGTACAGAATCAGCGTCAGATTGTTTAAAATGGCGTTCTTTGACAGGGTTTACCGGTATCAGATTAATATGGCAGTTAAGCCCCGCAAGCAACACGGCCAGCGCTTTCGCATCTTCGGGACTGTCATTGACATCCTTGACGAGACTGTATTCAAAAGTCAGCCGTCTGTTATTTTTTGAATAATAATAGCGGCATGCCTTCAAAATTTCTTCAATACTGTACTTATTGGCCACCGGCATCAATTCCCTCCGGCGCTCATCAGTCACTGCGTGCAGCGATATGGCCAGCGTAATCTGAAAATCTCTGTCCGCCAGTTCATACATTTTCGGCACAATACCGCAGGTTGACGCTGTAATACTTCTCTGGCTGATATTTAATCCACGATCATCGGAAACCAGTTCAATAAACCTGACGACGGCTTCAAAATTATCAAGAGGTTCGCCGCTGCCCATAATGACCACATTTGAAACACGCTCCCCGGTATCTTTCTGAATTTCATAAATCTGGGAAAGCATTTCCCCTGCCGTCAGATTTCTCGCAAGCCCATCCAGTGTCGACGCACAGAAACGGCATCCCATACGGCAGCCCACCTGTGATGAAATACAGACAGAATTTCCGTGTTTATACTTCATCAGCACACTTTCTATCACATTGCCGTCGCCAAGTCTGAAAAGATACTTTCTTGTGCCATCGATCTGAGATATAAGACACTGAACCTTTGTCATCACTGTCAGCGCTGCTCTATCTTCAAGCTTTGCCCTTAAATCTCTGGAAATATTTGTCATAGAGGAAAAATCACCGGCAAGCTTCACGTGCATCCATTCATAGATCTGCTTCGCACGAAACTTCTTTTCTCCCAGTTCTTCTGTCACAAATCTTTCCAGTTCTGCCATTGTCATGGACTTAATATCCGCCTTCTGTGTCTCTTCAAAAGGCGGCGCACCATTTTTACTCTCCCGGCAGGCAGCATTCATCTTTGTCTGTTCCATCTGCACTACTCCTTACATTACTCCATTCTGCGCAGCTTCGCCGCAAAAAATCCGTCACAGCTGTGTACGCCCGGCAGCAGCTGAATCCATCCTTTTTTGGTCGTCTCTGATTTTAGAGACTCCGGCAGACAGTCATCAAGTGACTGCAGCGTTAACGGATAGTTTTTCGTCATATATGCCACCTGCTGCTGATTTTCCGCAGGATTGACTGTGCATGTACTGTACATCAGTATCCCGCCCGGCTTTACATAAAGCCATGCCTGATCAAGAATCTTTCGCTGAAGCGTGACAAGATCGGCTGCTTTTTCCGGTGTCATCCGGTATTTGATATCCGTCTTTTTACCGATCACACCAAGTCCTGAGCACGGAACATCGGCAATCACCACATCCATTGTCCCGAACAGCTGCTCATCAGGCTCTACGGCATCCCACACCTCAGCTTCTATGATAGAAAGACCTGTCCGCTGCGTATTTTCGATAATACGTTCAATCTTTCCCTCTGATACATCACGACAGATCATATGTCCCTGATTTTCCATCAGCATGGCGGCATTCATACTTTTTCCGCCCGGCGCGCCGCAGATATCCAATACTTTCATGCCCGGTTTAAACCCGGCACAGGCACCGGCCAGCGCCGAACTCTCATCCTGAACAATAAATTCGCCGTTTTTAAAGCTGTAAAGCGCTGTCAGATAATCATAACCTGAAATTTTAAGCATATATGGCAGGTAAACACCGTCTTCTGCAGTAATGCCCGCATCGGTCAGCGATACTTTTAAGTTTTCCGGTGTCGTTTTTACTGTATTGACCCGGATCGATGTGGCATTTTCTTTTGACATTGCCATGAGCATCTTTTTTGTTGTATCAAATCCGAATTCCGACATCCACAATCTGCAGATCCAAAGCGGCATAGAGTATCTGACAGATAAATAATCCGCCGGGTTTTTATCCTGATCGGGAATCAATTCACCGACCTTATCTTTATTTCTGGCAATCGTGCGCAGCACACCGTTGACAAAACCTTTAAGTCCCTTAAATCCTTTGCGCACCGCAAGATTGACAGACTCATTACACACCGCATGGTCCGGTACACCATCCATAAAAAGCATCTGTGCGGCACCCATCCTTAAGATTGTCCGCATGACCGGCTTCATTTTATTGACTTTGACACTGGAAAAATGGTTGAGCACCGTGTCGATCATCATCATATTTTCCAGTACTGTCCGCGTCAGACGGCTTATAAAACTTCTGTCGGCCTTATCCAGATACTGATATTTCAAAAGCCACTCCGACAGCACCTGACTTAAAGGTCTGTCATCTCTTGTGACTTCCAGAAGTATATTTAATACAATTTCCCGTGTATTGACTATTTCCGCCATAAATAACTCCTCGTATTGACTATTTCCGCCACAGACGGCTCATCATATTGACTATTTCCGCCACAGATGACGCTTCGTATTGACTATTTCCGCCACAGATGACGCTTCGTCACTGCCGGCTGGCTTTATGATTCACCAAAAATCACGCCTTCTTTAATCGAAACACCACGCATAAATGCCCCGGCATCCATACGTTTTTTGCCTTCCAGCTGCAGCTCCTTCACAATAAGGCCGCCCTGTCCTGTTTTGATGACAAAATCATTCTTTGTCACCCTGACAACTTCACCGCAGACACCGTCATAATCACTGCTGTCCACATCAGCCAGCCAGAACTTGCATGTTTTTCCGTTAAGCTTTGTATACGCACTTGGCCATGGATTTAATCCGCGGATCAGCCGTTCAATCTTTTCTGCCGGTTCATTAAAATCAATGGCGCCCATATGCTTATCAAGCATTTTAGCGTATTGCCCTTTAAGGCTGTCATCCTGTTTTTCTCTGACAGCAGTTCCTTCTTTTAACATGTTCAGTGTCTTTACAAGCAGCGCCGCGCCGATCACTGATAATTTATCATGAAGGCTGCCGCCGGTTTCTTTCTCATCAAGCATCACTTCTTCTTTTAAGATCATGTCACCGGTGTCAAGGCCTTCAGCCATATACATCGTCGTCACGCCGCTGATTTTTTCACCGTTAATGACAGCCCACTGAATCGGTGCGGCACCTCTGTACTTCGGCAGAAGCGACGCGTGCACGTTAATGCAGCCATACGGCGGAATATCTAACAGTGTCTTTGGCAGAAGCTGTCCGAATGCAACAACAACAATCACATCAGGATTCATTTGCCTGATCTGTTCAATGACTTCAGGATCGCGAACCTTTACAGGCTGGTAAACAGGGATATGATATTCCAGCGCTTTTTCCTTAACAGGTGTATATACGACCGCTTTGCCCCGCCCTTTGGCTTTGTCCGGCTGTGTAAACACGGCAGCCACCTCATGGCCTGCATCAATGACCGCCTGAAGCGTCGGCACAGCAAAGTCCGGTGTTCCCATAAAAATCACACGCATAACTTTCCTCCATCTTTCTACGTTTTTCTTTTTCGTTATTCAGTTTCAGACTTTTTCGTCTTTATGCTTCATCTTTATTCTTCGCAGTTATTTTTCGTCTTTATTCTTCTTCATATTCTTCATCATCAGATTCATAAGATACATCATGAAGCTCGCCTTCGACTTTCTCCACATAAAGATGCCCGTCAAGATGATCGAATTCATGGCACATGGCCCTTGCGAACAATTCAGTGCCTTCGATTTCAAACGGCTGCATATTTTCATCAAGTGCCGCAGCCTTTACATAATTCGGGCGTGTCACCACACCGGATTTTCCCGGCACACTTAAACAGCCTTCTTCGCCGGTCTGCTCACCTGATGCTTCAAGAATTCTCGGATTTACAAATACTTTAGGTCCTTCACCGACATCAATAACAACAATTCTTCTCAAAACACCGACCTGCGGTGCTGCAAGCCCGACACCGTTTGCCTCATACATTGTGTCGATCATATCTTCAATCAGCTGTTTAATTCTCGGTGTCATTTCCTTAACTTCTTTTGATGTTTTATATAAAACAGAATCTCCTTCATATCGAATGTTTCTCAATGCCATAGTCATTCTCCCTTTCTCATATGTTTTATGTGACTGACATGTAACGTTTGCCTGCCGCTTCAGGCAGCTTCTGCCTTTCTCATATGTTTCATCTGGCTCATATGTTTCATGTAACTCAAATATGACTCATCTATTTTCATCGTCAGTACATGCTTACAGGATCCATATCAAACTGTATATATACTTTATTAAATATGCGGTCATTTTTGACAGCCTGATCGATCCCGGCTATCAGCTGAATCAGCGGCCGCATTGTCCGGCTTTTAATATAAATGACTTTCCGGTAGGCATCTTTTGCCCTGGATACAAAAGCGCTGGCAGGTCCGACGACTTCACTTTCAGGCAATAAAACTTCAGCCATCTTTCCGACAGCTGCCATCGCCTGATCAAGTTCCGGCATCCTGCTGCTTTCACCCAAAACCGCAAGCATATGATAAAACGGCGGATAATGCATCATTTCACGATAAGCAATCTCCTGACGGTAAAATGCTTCATAATCCTGGTGAGCTGCGCATACAATGCTGTAATTGTCGGGCTGGTAAGTCTGTATGACAACATCACCGGGAAGACTGCCCCTGCCCGCCCGTCCGGCTGCCTGCACAAGCAGCTGAAATGTCCGCTCGGCTGCAAGATAATCTCCGGAAAACATGGACAGATCCGCTGCAAGAACACCAACAAGAGTTACCTTTGGAAAATCATGTCCTTTGACAATCATCTGGGTTCCCACAAGAATATCGGCGTCGCCATTTTTAAAATCCGACAGTATTTCATCAATACTGTCCTTTTTTGTTGTCGTATCCCGGTCAAGTCTCAGTACTTTCGCCCCGGGAAAATTTTGGGAAACCATCGTTTCCACCTTCTGTGTCCCTGTGCCAAATGCCGCGATATACTTTGAGCCGCAGACCGGGCACACTTTCACAGCCGGCTGTTCATAACCGCAGTAATGGCATTTCATCCGGCCGTCATAATGTGCAGTCAGTGATACATCGCAGTGACGGCACTTCACAACATAACCGCAGTTTCTGCATGAGACAAATCCCGCATATCCTCTCCTGTTTAAAAACAGCATCACCTGCTCCTTTTTAGCAAGTCGTTCATGGATCATTTCTGTCAGCTGTTCACTGAAAATTTTTTTATTTTTAAGCTTAAACTCTTCTCTTAAATCAATCACATGCACCTTCGGAAGCACACTGTCAGCTGCTGCACGCACTGTCAGCCGGTGCAGATGATAAACGCCTGTCAGTGCCTTATGGTAAACAGCTACAGACGGAGTTGCCGATCCCAGCACAACGGTGGCACCGCACAGCTTTGAACGCCATATGGCCACTTCCCTTGCATGATACTTCGGTGTCGTCTCACTTTTATAGGCGCCATCATGTTCTTCGTCGATAATGATCATGCCGAGCCGCTCAAAGGGCATAAACAATGCGGAACGGGGACCGACAATAATATCGACATCGCCTTCCTTTGCCCGCATATACTGATCGTAACGCTCTCCCGCCGACAGCCGGGAATTCATCACAGACACTCTGTCGCCAAAGAGCTGATAAAACCTTGATACTGTCTGCAGCGTCAGCGAAATTTCAGGAATCAGCACAATAACCTGCTGTCCTTTAGCCAACGTCTGTTCCACAAGTGCCATATAAACTTCTGTTTTGCCGCTTCCGGTAATGCCGTGAAGCAGATGAACTTCGCCGGGTGCGGCAAGAATACCGTCCACAGCCGCCTGCTGCCCGGCATTCAGCATTTTTTTCGCCGTCTCTTCATTTTGTATGCGCACAGGCTTTCTGTATACCCTGCACGTCTCCTCGGCAATGACATGACGGTCAAGCAGATTTTTTAATACCGACGGGCTGACGCCGAGATTTTGAATCACCGCCGTCCTTGACAGACTTTCCTGACAGAGAAGTGCCTGCAAAAGCACCGCCCCCGATGTCCGGCGCCGGTCTTTTTTAAGCTTTTCAAGTAATTCTTCTGCCTCTTCCTTTGGAATATTCAGATGATACGTCTTTCTTTCCACGGCACGCACCTGTTTTTTCACAGGAATCACTGTTTTTAACGCTGCGGCCATCGTTGAGCCGTAGACGGTTTTTATATTTGCCGCCAGCGTAATCAGCTGCTGCTCCGCCGTAATGCCATCATTAATAATCTGCTCAATATCCTTGATTTTCTCTTCAGGATAGGAAGGCACTGCCGTAAGTCCGATCACATACCCTTCTGTCCTTTTGTTTCCCCGTCCAAAAGGAATGATCACACGCATGCCTGCAGATATTTCACTTTCCAAAGCTTCAGGCACTCTGTACTGAAACACTTTATCCAGCTCTCCGGCTGCAATATCCACAACGATATCCGCAAACATCGGCATTCTCCTTTCATATCAAAGAAGCTGCTGCAAATCTTCCCACATGCAACAGCTCCGTGTTCATCTGTTTTTAATCATTGTAATCATCGTCGTCGCTGTCTTCATCATCTTCTGACTCATCTTCGTCATCAAAAAGCTTTGCTTCATCGACTTCCTCACCGAGTCCCAGATCCAGCACGTCATTGTTATAATCAAGTGTTAATTCATCATCATCATCACTCTCATCAGAACCAAGAATTTTGACTTTACCTTCATAAAGTTCCTCAACAGCAATAGACAGCGGTTTTTTGCCTGCGGCATTGGCAACAAGCGGTTCACTTCCGTCAATAATCTGTCTTGCTCTTCTTGCTGACGCAATAACAATAGAATATCTGCTCTGTACGACCGGATCTTCGCCTTCTTCGATCTCGCCGTTTACAACGTCCATTAATTCTGTATATGATGGGTGTATCATGTCACATTCTCCTTCCATAAATCGCCATTTGTTGATTATTATGTTTATGATATAAATACTTTTAATCCGTCGGCCATACCCTGAATAAATTCACTGCTGTTTTCCACTCTGTACTGCTGATCGCATATAATCCGGTGCAGCTGATCCACACATTCATCAATCCTGCCTTCTTCATTCAGGACAATATAATCGTAATCATTCATATATACAGCCTCTTCGCCAGCTCTCTTAAGACGTTTGACAATCGTCGCCTCATCCTCGGTTCCCCGGTTTCTAAGCCGTTCTTCCAGTGTTTTAGCGTCCGGCGGTGTCAGGAATATAAGCAGTGCCTCCGGATAACGCTTCTTAATCTTTAAAGCACCCTGCATCTCTATTTCGAGAATTACATGAATCCCCTTATTTAAATGTTCCACAACAAACTTCTTCGGTGTTCCGTAGTAATTATCCACATACTGTGCATATTCAAGCAGCTGATGCTCCTCGATCATCTGCTCAAACTCTTCTTTTGTCACATAAAGATAATGAACACCGGGTATTTCATTTTCTCTCGGCGCCCTTGTGGTTGCCGAAACAGAAAGACAATAATCTTCCGGGTATTTTTCCATAAGCCGTCTTACTACTGTTCCTTTGCCGGCACCTGAAAACCCTGAAATCACTGTCAATATGCCCTGTTTTTTCATATTTGTCCCTCCGACTCCTCTGAATCAGTTTCTGCCCCTTCGTACTCTTCAAGATATCCGCTTTTGCTTTTATAACGGTTGGCAATCGTTTCCGGCTGCAGCGCAGACAGAACAATATAATCATTATCCATCACAATCACTGCTCTTGTACGCCGCCCCTGTGTCGCATCAACAGACTTTCCGGTCTCTTTCGCATTTTGTACAATACGTTTTGCCGGTGCCGAATCAGGACTGATGATTGCCAGAATCTTTCCGGCATTGACCATATTGCCAAAGCCTATATTTAACAAACTGCCCATTTTAACTGACTCCTATTCGATATTCTGAATCTGCTCCCTGACTTTTTCAATCTCTGTTTTTAAGTCGATGGCTTTATTGGAAATATCGAGATCATTCGCCTTTGATAAAATCGTATTTGCCTCACGGTTCATCTCCTGGGCAATAAAATCAAGCTTTCTTCCGACACCGCCGCCGGCAAGAAGCGTATCCTTCGCACTCTGGATATGACTCTTTAAACGCACGGTCTCTTCATCAACACAGATCTTATCGGCAAATATCGTCACTTCTGTCAGAATCCGGTTTTCGTCAACAGTACTGTTTTCAAGCAGCTCATTGACCTTTGCCGTCAGCTTATCCTGATATTCTCTGACAATCTGCGGTGAACGTTCTTCAATATAAGCAACCATGGTCAGCATACCGTCAAGCTTTCCGAGCAGATCGTTTTTCAGCTGCTCACCTTCAATCACACGCGTCTCAACAAACTTCTCACATGCGCCGCACACAGCCTTTTCAATCAGTTTTAAAAGTTCCTCCTCATCAACAGTCTGTTCTTCCAATGTGAGAATTTCCGGATATCTTGACAAATGAGATACCTTGATATCATTGTCAATCCCGAAATATTCGGACATTTTGCAAAGCTTTTCATAGTACTCCGCCGCCAGCTCCTGATTATACTTTAAACATACATTGTGCTCTGTATAATCTTCATATGTAATAAATACATCAATCTTGCCGCGCTGGATATACTTTTTCATCAGCGCGCGGATCGTTGATTCAAAAAAGCCAAGCTTCTTAGGTATCTTGATATTGATATCACAATACCTGTGATTCACGGCTTTCATCTCAACAATCATCTTCCGGTTTTCATCAGCCACCTCACAGCGGCCAAAGCCAGTCATACTTTTAATCATGTTACTCCACCTGTTCCTCAAAATCTTTCTCCAACATACACGATCCGTAAAATATCAAAGTCACGCGTATATCGTTTCATCTTATCGGGATACAGTTATATCTCTGCGCAAAATAGTGGTATTGTATAACTATATCTAAAATATTATACGGCATATGTAAAATGAAGTCAAATGAATTTCGGAAAAATATTGGAATGCAAAAGCCTTTATGTTATAATCAGTCACAGTATCAAATGATTTCCAGTATGGAGGTGTTTTTTATGGCTTTTGACGGCCTTGCGATTTCAAATCTCGTCTATGATTTTGACCGTCTGCTGACCGGCGGACGTATTAATAAAATTTATCAGCCGGAAAATGACGAGCTGATTTTAACTGTAAAAAATAACGGAGGCACATACCGCCTGCTTTTGTCAGCCAGTGCTTCCCTGCCCCTTGCCTATCTGACTGAATCTAATAAAGTCAATCCGGCAGTGGCACCGAATTTCTGCATGCTTTTAAGAAAGCATATCAACGGCGGCAAAATATTATCCATCACCCAGCCTTCGCTTGAGCGCATTATCGTTTTTACGATCGAGCACTTAAATGAAATGGGGGACTTATGCACGAAACAGCTGATTGTTGAGCTGATGGGCAAACACAGCAATATTATTTTCTGCAAACCGGACAATACGATTATCGACAGTATCAAGCATATTTCCGCCAATGTCAGTTCCGTCCGCGAAGTACTGCCGGGCCGGGCTTATTTCATACCGGATACACAAAATAAGCTAAATCCGCTGACTGTGACAAAAGATTCATTTTACGAATCTGTCTATACCAAAAATACCGAAACCGCAAAGGCAATTTACACTTCCCTGACCGGCTTAAGTCCGGCCATCGCTGAAGAAATCTGCTTCCGCGCCGGTGTCGCCCGTAAGACTTTAGTGTCCGAACTTGGCGATGCAGACAAAAATGCCGTCTATCGCGTATTTGACGCTTTGATAGCAGACATTAAAAACCACAAATATACACCAAATATTATTTACAAAAATAATGCCCCTGTTGATTTTTCAGTGACGAAAATGACTCTTTATGCCGGTACAAATGCTGCCGCAAATGCATCTGAAAATCCTGCCGAAAATTCCGCTGTAAATACATCTGCAAATACTGCCGAAAATTCCGCTGTTAATGCATCTGCAAATGCTGCCGAAAGAACCGATTCAGAATATGTTCAGGAATATTATGACTCGATTTCTTTGCTTCTCGAGCATTTTTACGCGGCAAAAAGCGCTGTAACCCGTATCCGGCAAAAATCTGTCGATCTTCGCCGAATCGTCACGACCGCCCTTGAACGGAGCCGCAAAAAATACGAGCTTCAGATGCGTCAGATGAAGGATACCGAAAAACGGGAAAAATACAAAGTTTACGGAGAACTGATCAATACTTACGGCTACGGTCTTAATGACGGCGCAAAATCTCTGACATGCCTGAATTATTATACGAACGAAGAAATTACAATTCCGCTGGACATCCAGCTGACCGTTCAGGAAAACGCCGTGAAATACTTTAATAAATACAATAAACTGAAACGTACTTACGATGCTCTTTGTGAACTGACTGTAGAAACTAAAAACGAAATTGATCATCTGGATTCCATCAACACAGCCCTTGATATTGCGCTGTATGAAGAGGATTTAGTTGAAATCAAAGAGGAATTGATGAATTTCGGTTATATCAGACGTAAATGCGGCGGCAAAAATCAGAAAAAGCAAAAAATCACAAGCAAACCGCTACATTACATTTCCTCTGACGGCTTTCATATGTACGTCGGTAAGAATAATATTCAGAACGAAGAACTGACCTTTAAATTTGCCACAGGCAATGACTGGTGGTTCCACGCCAAAGGTATCCCCGGCTCCCATGTCATTGTCAAATCTGAAAATGAAGAACTTCCGGATACAACTTTTGAGGAAGCGGGACGACTGGCCGCCTATTATTCCAAAGGCCGTGATGCAAAAAAAGTTGAAATCGACTATATACAGAAAAAACATGTCAAAAAAGCCGCAGGCGGTGCTCCGGGGTTTGTTATTTACCATACGAACTATTCCCTGCTCATTGATCCGGATATTTCAAAAATCAAACAGGTATAAGCCCTGTTGCTCAGACAATCAATCAAAAGCGGGCAGGACCGAAGCCTTGAAGGCACTGCCAGGGCAATGTTTCTGCACAGAAATACTGTAAATTACCGTATACAGAAAATGAAAACGCTGCTGGGCTCACCTTTAAAAACACTGGAAGATTTATTTCCATATCAGGTCGCGCTGGCTATAAGGGATATGGAAAATCACTTTAAATAATAGGAAATCGCGATTTCCTATTATCATAAAAAACAGTGTATGTGCTTCCCCCCGGACACATACACTGTCTTTTTACTTTTTATAAAGAATCTTTACAGACTTCTGTACAAATCTTCATATCTTCTTGCTGAAGCATTCCATGAAAAATCTTTAGCCATACCGCGGTCAACAATCTTATTCCACTCACGCTTTTTATTATAATATACAGATTTTGCATAATTAATTGTTCCAAGCATCTCATGGGCATTGTAGTTTGCGAAACTAAAGCCTGTACCTGTGCATTCGTACTGATTGTACGGTTCAACGGTATCTTTAAGACCGCCTGTCTCTCTGACAATCGGCACAGTACCATAGCGAAGGCTCATCAGCTGGCTGAGGCCGCAAGGCTCAAACAGTGAAGGCATAAGGAATGCGTCACATGCCGCATAAATCTTATGGCTGCGTTCATTGGAATAGAAAATATTGGCTGAAACTCTGCCCGGATATTTCCATGCAAAGTATCTGAACATATTTTCATATTTTGCATCGCCTGTACCAAGAATTACGAACTGCACATCTTCACGGCAGATTTCATCCATGACACAGTCAATTAAATCAAGACCTTTCTGGTCTGTCAGTCTTGAAACAAGACCGATCATAAATTTATTTTCATCTCTTTCAAGATTCAGTTCTTCCTGCAGCGCAAGTTTATTCTTCTTCTTTTCCTTTCTGAATGTAATCGGATTATAGTGATATGGAATAAACTGATCTGTCTCCGGATTATATTCATCATAATCAATACCATTGACAATACCGCACAGGCAGTTATTTCTCGCACGCATAAGACCGTCAAGGCGCTCACCGTAAAACGGCATCTGGATTTCTTTTGCATATGTATCACTGACAGTTGTCACATAATCCGCATATACAATACCGCCTTTTAAGTAGTTTGCATCTTTATATGCTTCAAGCTTATCCGATGTAAATAAATACTGCGGAAGGCCTGTCATATTCATAATTGTCTTCGGATCCCATGTACCCTGGAACTTCAGATTATGAATGGTCATAATCGACTTCATGCCCCAGAAAAACTCACCATGACAGAAGCTGTCCTTTAAGAACACAGGCACAAGACCTGTCTGCCAGTCATGGCAATGAACGATATCCGGTCTGAATCCGATCAGCGGCAGACATGAAAGTGCTGCTTTTGAAAAATAAGCAAACTTTTCAAGATCCCAGAGCCCGCTTTCATAAGCCTGATTTCCTGAAAAATAATGTTCATTGTCAATAAAATAAAATGTAATACCGTCAAGTTCCATTGTCAGCACGCCGACATACAGATTCTGCCATCCCATATCCATATAAAAATGTGTGACATAACGCATCTGATTTTTGTACTGATCCGGTATAATCCGATACTTCGGCAAAATAACTCTGACATCAAATTCTTCCTTGTTGAATGACTTTGGTAATGTACCTGCAACGTCAGCCAAACCGCCTGTTTTAATAAAAGGCACTGCTTCCGAAGATATAAATAAAATATTCTTCATTCCAATAAAATCCTCCCGAGTAGTCAATAATTTAACAAATATTATTATACTACATAATTCACATTTTTTAAAGGTATTTTATTGTATTTATGTACATTATTTACATGACCTCTTTTAATATATTTTTATGGTCTCGATTTGTACTGCAACCTGATTTTGTCGGCAATCAGTGCGATGAACTCCGAATTTGTCGGTTTGCCTTTGCCGGTACTGATCGTATAACCAAACAATTCATCGATTGTATCCATCTTTCCTCTGCTCCAGGCGACCTCGATGGCATGCCTGATCGCGCGCTCCACACGGCTTGATGTCGTCTTATTCATTTTTGCAATGGTCGGATAAAGTATTTTTGTAATGGAATTAATCACTTCCCTGTTTTCCACCGACATAATAATCGCATCGCGCAAATACTGATAACCCTTAATATGTGCCGGAACACCGATTTCATGAATAATATTTGTGACATCAGCCTCTAAGTCCTGCGGTTTATAGCTTTCTTTCTGAGGTGACGGCGCTGATGCCTTAACGCTCTCCGGCAAAGTCACAACATTTCCGGAAACCTGCTTGATTTTATTAATGACCACATCATTTTCAAAAGGCTTCATAATATAATAGACTGCCCCCTGGCTGAAGGCATTTTCCGTAATGGCCTCTTTTCCGATGGCCGAAATCACAATAAAAGCCGGATGCTTTTTAAGATTTGAATCATTATTGATCTTCTGCATCACTTCAAGCCCGTCAAGTTTTGGCATGATTAAGTCTAAAAGCACAACATCCGGCTCATTTTCTTTAATAATATCAATGGCACCGACACCGTTATCTGCCTTTCCCACAACTTCGATGCTGTCGTCAGTTTTCAAAATATTATCAAGTAAACTGACAATTCTTTCGTTGTCATCCACAATCGCCACATTAATTTTACTCATGTCATATCCTCCTGTTCGCTGATACCTTTTTTTCATATCAGCATTCATTTCTATACTTCTGCAAAAGTACACGAATTTTCTTAATTGTTTTGAACACTTGTATTATATGAATAATTATATGACTATACAAGAATGAAACATCGCATTATCCGACAATTCATGACAATTGTTTGAGGCAGCCGCCGATTCTCAACAGTAATTGTACGGCCAATTGTAATTTTACTCGAAAACTTTCTATTCTTCGCCAAAAACCGCCATTTCACGCTCCAGCATCTTTTCTATGAAAATACCATAGCCTTTGCCTGCATTATTTAAAAATACATGAGTGACAACACCGACAATTTTGTTATCCTGTATGACCGGTGATCCGCTCATTCCCTGCACGATCCCGCCGGTGGCGTCTAAGAGCCGTTTGTCCTTAACTTCTATCACAAAATCTTTGTTTTTATTGCTGCCGTTAAAATCAATGCCTGAAATCCATACATCATAATCGTCGATCACGCCGTCGATCTGACATCGGATAGAGGCCTCCCCGATATGCATTTCTTCCTTAAGCCCAACGTTAAGCGCATTTTTTTCATCATAGGCATATACACAATTTTCACTGAGGGTGCCGTAAATACCTTCGCTTGTATTGTCTTTGATCATGGCAAATTTTTTTGTTTGACCGTAAAGAATATGCCCGACCATTTCCCCCGGCTGATTACTCCCGCCCCTGACAATCGCATAAACATTGGCCGGGTACAGACCGCCGCCGCTGATCTGTATCATATCTCCTGTATCAACATCTGTAATCCCATGTCCAAGTGCCGCAAATCGATTTTTTTCGTCAATAAAACTCAGTGTCCCGATTCCTTGTGTGTCATCTCTGATCCAAATGCCGGCTTTATATGCATTTTCTCCTGTTTTTGCCGGATTTATCCGGATTTCAAGTGACTGATCGTCCCGAAGCACTGTAAGTTCAACAGTTTTTTCGCCGGACGCATTAAGAATCTCCTCCATCTGCGCAGTATTTGACACTTTTTTGCCATTGACCGCCACAATATAATCCCCTGATTTGACAAGATTTTTTGCCGGGCTTACTTTTTCCCCGGAAACTGTCGAAATATCGGCGGTACCTAAAACCATCAGCCCGTCAGTCTGTATATGAATACCGACAGCCGCACCTACCGGCATCAGTTTTTTTGTACGGATCATATTTGAGGACACACTTTTTCCTTCATCACAGCCAAGGGGCCGGGATACTTTAAAATAAATGCCGGTGACACAGATGATTAGCATTAAAACAACCGGCAGTACTTTAAAAAAGATTTTTCTATTGTTCATTTGACGATTCATCCCTTCACTTTTTATTGGTTATGACATACGCTGTGTGTTTTGCCTCAGAGCAAAATATAAATACCTTTTCTCTAAGACAAAAAAAGGATATACCTTTCGTATATCCTTTCTTAGTATGCCCGCAAAGCAAGCCTAAATGCACCGTCCAAATGACTATTTATTTTTTCCAGAATCACTGCCTGCACCGCAGTAATTTTTTTGTTTTTGCTGCCAGAGATTTCATTTCGCGGGCATTTTCGATCACCTTTCCCGTAATCTGCGCACCGCCCAGCATTCTCGCGATCTCACCGGAGGAAGCCTCGTCATCAAGCACCTGTATATGGGTTGCTGTCCGGTCATTTTCGACATTTTTTTCAATAAGAAAATGATGATCCGCCATCGATGCGATCTGCGGCAGATGTGAAATACAAAGTACCTGATGGTTTGCCGCAATGACAGCAAGACGCTCCGAAACTTTCTGCGCCGTACGTCCGCTGATTCCTGTATCGATTTCATCAAAAATCAATGTTTCCACATCATCGGCATCGGCAAGCACCGACTTTATGGCAAGCATAATTCTTGAAAGTTCACCGCCGCTTGCCACCTTAGACAGTGATTTCACCGGCTCACCGGGATTTGTCGATATCATAAATTCCACTTCATCCATACCGTTTTTAGACGGATGATTTGCACTTCTTATCTGTATCTCAAAACGGACATCCAGAAAATTCAATTCTTTTAACGCTTCCTCAATAAGATTTTCAAGTGTCCGGCTCTCATTTTTACGGATATCACTGACCTTTGCCGCCAGCGCCTCATAATTTTCTTTTGCCCCGGCAAGCTTCTTCTTTAAATCCTGAATATAAGCATCATAATTTTCCAGTTTTTCCAGTTCAGCTTCTTTTTTAGCCTTATAATCCAGAATATCCGGTATCGTTGCCCCGTATTTGGCTTTCAAATCATTGATCAGGTCAAGTCTCTGTTCAACTGCAGCAAAAGTCTCATCATCAAAAACAAGTCCTTCCATATAACCGGAAAGCTCCCTGTTAAAATCATTGAGCAGATTTTCAATATCCTGCAGCTGCTCTAAAAGTCCCGACAGCTGTGTGTCATACTCCGCTGCGGGATACAACGCGCGAAGACCCCGGCTTACCGCGTCAGAAGCACTGTTTTCAGTCATCTGATAAGTCTCTAAAGCACAATCTGTAATTTTCTTTGCATTGGACATCTTTTTATACTGAACCGAAAGTTCCTCATCTTCCCCTGCAATCAGCTTTGCTTCATCTATTTCACTGATCTCATAACTGATAAAAGACTGCTCCCGCCGTCTCGACTCTGTGTCAAGATTTGCATTTTCAAGTGTTTTCGTCAGATCCATGTATAATTCATAGGCATCTGCCATATCCTGTTTTAAAGTACCAAAAGACACTTTTGAATAGTCATCCAGAATGTCAAGATGCTTTGAAATATGCAAAAGCGACTGATGGTCATGCTGCCCGTGAATATCAATTAAATTTGCCGAAACCTCAGACAGCACTCGTGCCGATACAATCTCACCGTTGACACGGCAGACACTTCGGTTTGGCATCAGCCTTCTTGTAATTGTAATATTCCCGTCATCAGCAGGAATATCCATATCTTCAAGTTTTTTTATCACTTTTTTATCATCAGTTTTAAAATATAATTCAACAAGCGCACTGTCCGCGCCCTGCCGGATCAGATCCTTTGACGCCTTTCCCCCGAGGGCCAGATTCACCGAACCGATAATGATTGATTTACCGGCACCTGTCTCACCGGTCAGAATATTCAAATTTTTTCCAAAATCCACTTCTACTTCATGTATTAAAGCAAGATTCTGTACATGAATTCCCAAAAGCATTTATTCACCCTGCAATCTGTTCTATGCATCTTTAATGATATCATCAATAAGTTCCATGACTTTATTGGCCTCTTCCTCACTGTGAATCGCGCACATAATTGTATCATCTCCGGCAATACAGCCGACTATTCCCGGAATATGCATATTGTCGATGGCTGTTGCCACTGCCATAGCCATGCCGGTCACCGTCCTGATGACGACCATGTGGGTTGCCAGTCCCCTGGACACAAAGCCGTCTTTTAAAACTCTTGTGTACTTATCGGAGACCTGACTGTCATGACCTGACAGCACCACATATTTTTGCCTGCCGCCGTGAACAGAAACTTTGGAAAGCTTCAGCTCTCTGATATCCCTCGATACAGTGGCCTGCGTCACATTAAAACCTGCCTCGTTGAGGCGTCTGGCCAGTTCATCCTGTGTCTCTATTTCAAATTCATTTACAAGCTCGATTATTTTTGCATGTCGTTTTGATTTCATCTCGCACCTCTCACCTTTACGTTCTCCCGCATCTTTCCTGACATCACCGTTTTTTCAGGCGGCCGCACTTTCCAAACATTGCCGGCATTTGGACTGCTGCACTTTCCAAACATTACCGACATTCAGGCGTCCGCACTTTCTTAAACATTACCGATTTTGCTGCGAAGCACCTGGTAAAAGTTTTTATTTTTTATTTTAATCAGCCGGACTGCGCCTGCAGCGGTTCTGATTTCCACCCGGTCCGATGTTTCAAGCTGAACACCGGCCTGACCGTCGTAGGAAATCAGTGCTTCCTCCAGCTGATCCTTACGGCGTTTTCCGATTTCAATCGTAATTTTCTCCCTGCCGGACACAACAATACTGCGGGCCGTCAATGAATGCGGGCATATCGGCGTGATGACAAGAAGCTCTGTCTCCGGATAAACGACCGGACCGCCTGCCGCCAGATTATATCCTGTAGATCCTGTCGGGGTGGACACAATGACACCGTCCGCCGCATAAATATCCAACAGCTCATCATTGACATACAGCCTAAGCTCCACAAGCTTTGAAAAACCCGAACGGGATACGATAACATCATTGACCGCCTCCGATGACATGACCTCTTTACCCTGATGGTATACGGTACCGGAGAGCATGATTCGCTTTTCGATTGAAAATTCATCGGCCATCAGCGCATCCATACATGTCCATATTTCATCCTTTTCCACCGAAGTCAGATATCCGAGTGTTCCAAGATTGATGCCGAGCATCGGCACATCATAGCGGGCGAATTCCCGCGCCGCCCGAATCAGCGTACCGTCGCCGCCAAGCACTAAAAGCCCGTCAATTTCACCGGCAAATGACTTTTTATCATTTTCATATTCGTCGGCCAGCAGACATACTTTTCCTTTGTTCTCAAGATACCGTCTGATTCCAAGTGTTGTTTCCATATTTGTATCTTTTTCAACATTTGTTAAAATACCAAATCTGTTCATTATCTTTTCTGTGACACCCCCACTGCCGTTTCATGCCCTGTTTTTTCATATCCTGTCTGACAACGCCTGTTCTTACGTTTCACTGCATGCCCATCCGCCACGAGGCTGTTTTTATAACGTCTCATGAGCTTTATTGACAATCGCTTCAGGCACAAAATCATACCGATCATAGATTTTCTCATCATCATGCTTCTGAAGCCACATTAAATATTCAATATTTCCTTCCGGTCCTTTGATCGGTGAAAACTCCAGATTTAAAAGTTCAAAATGAAGGCCGATGGCATGAGCCATTACCTTTTCAATTACTTCCAGATGAACCGCTTTATCTCTGACAACGCCTTTTTTGCCCACTTTTTCCCTGCCCGCCTCAAACTGCGGTTTAATGAGGCAGACAATCTGACCGTCCTTTGACAGCAGCTCTCTGGCCACAGGAATCACCTTTGTCAGGGAAATAAATGAAACATCAATAGACGCAAAATCAATGGGCTGACCGATATCCTCAGGCGTCACATAGCGGATATTGGTCCGTTCCATACAGACGACACGGTCATCCTGTCTCAGTTTCCAGTCCAGCTGACCGTGGCCGACATCCACCGCAAACACCTTAACCGCGCCGTTTTGCAGCATACAGTCCGTAAAACCGCCGGTGGATGAACCGATATCCATACATACCTTACCGGCAAGCTGCACACCAAATTCATTGACTGCTTTCTCAAGCTTTAAGCCGCCGCGGCTGACATACTTTAATGTGTGTCCTTTAATCTCTATGACTGCCTTTTCCTCATTAAACATGGAACCGGCTTTATCTTCACGTTCACCATTGACAAACACAACGCCGGACATAATCATAGCCTTCGCCTTTTCCCGGGAAGCGGCCAGATTTTGTTTGACTAAAAGAACATCTAACCTTTCTTTCATACGAATCTCCATTCCACTGTTTTACACCGATACAAAAAGTTATGCAAAGCTTTGATTTCACACAATCTTCCTGTACTGTGCCTTTATTTTTTCAGCTGCGGAGACTTCATCGATTTTAAGAAGCTTTTGAAGTACTTCAACTGAACCGTGCTCCACATATACATCATTAATTCCGATATTCAGAAGCTTCGGCCGCCTGATATCATCATGGGCATCATACCATGCGCCCACACTTTGTCCGAAACCGCCGTTTAACATGTTTTCTTCCATCGTTACGACCATCTTGTGATCTTCGGTCAGTTTTTCCAGCATCTCCCCGTCCAGAGGCTTTACAAACCGGGCATTGATCACTGTAATGCAAAGGCCCTCCTGTGCCAGAATTTCTCTGACAGCCATCGCCGTCTTAACCATACTGCCCACCGCCAGCACGGCAATTTCACTGCCTTTTTTAAGAAGCTCACTCTTTCCGTATACAACAGGACTTCTCTGCGCCTTCAGCCCGTCATAAGCCTGTCCCCTCGGGTAGCGGATGGCGATCGGCCCGTCAAAATCTCTGGAAAACTTCATCATATCAAATAATTCATACTTATTTTTAGGCGCGCAGATCGTCATATTCGGCATCATATTCAGGTAGGACAGATCTAAAATGCCCTGATGTGTCTCGCCGTCAGCACCCACAAGCCCGGCTCTGTCCACACAGAACACCACCGGAAGTTTCTGTATACAGACATCATGAATGATCTGGTCAAAACCTCTCTGCAAAAACGATGAATAGACAGCAACATAGGGCTTTAATCCGCCTGCAGCCATCCCTGCCGCAAAAGTCACCGCATGGCCCTCTGCGATACCGACATCAAAAAATCTTTCCGGATACTTTCTGGCAAACTTTGAAAGTCCGGTACCGTCGGGCATGGCTGCTGTGACAGCGACGATCCGTTCATCATTTTTAGCAAGCCGGCAAAGACTCATTGAAAATACATCTGTATAAGACTGTCCCGACGCACCGGCAATTTCACCCGTAGGCACGTCAAACTTGCCCACACCGTGAAAATCCGACGGAGAATTTTCAGCCGGTTCATAGCCTCTTCCCTTTTTCGTAAGCACATGGAGTACAATCGGCCGTCTGCTGCGCTTGGCAACAGTAATTCCCCGAATCAGCTGACGGATATCATGCCCGTCGATCGGTCCGAGATAATCAATCCCCAAAGCTTCAAAAAAGCCGTTTGGCATAAGCATCTGTTTTAATGAATCCTTTGACCTTTTCACGCCCTCTGCCACAGAATCACCGATGCGGGGTATCCTTCGCAGGGCAGTCTCCACATCATCCTTTAAATTAACATAGGACTGGCGCATCCTCAAATCGTTGAGATATTTTGAAAAGCCGCCCACATTTTCGGATATGGACATTTTATTATCATTTAATATAATAATCAGGCCGCTGTTGAGCCTTGCGACGTTGTTCAGCGCTTCGTAGGCCATACCGCCGGTCATGGAACCGTCACCGATGACCGCCGCCACTGTATAATGCTCCCCTGCCAGATCTCTGGCTTTTGCGTACCCCAGTGCCGCTGAAATCGATGTGGAGCTGTGACCTGTATCAAAAGCATCACAGTCACTCTCTTTTTGCTTCGGGAACCCGCTGATGCCGCCGTAGGAACGAAGGCCGCCAAACGCATCCTTTCTGCCGGTAAGTATTTTGTGGGTATAGGACTGATGGCCCACATCCCAGATCAGCTTATCCTTCGGGAAATCAAGACATAAATGCAGCGCCATTGTCAGCTCCACAACTCCCAGATTAGAGGCGAGGTGGCCGCCGGTCTCACTGACAGACTGAATGATAAAATCTCTGATTTCCTGAGCCAGTTCGCCATACTTTTCCGGTAAAATATTTTTTATATCATTTGCTTTCTGTATATCCTTTAATAAATCAGACATATACTTTCCTTCTTTAACTTTTGGATTTACGTGTCAAAAAATGTACCTGCACGATGTACACACAACACCGGCGCGGCTATTTTTTGCGGTGGATCAAAGACAGGATCAGTGCTTCAAGGAATGTATCCCGTCCGCCCAGTTCATCTAGCAGTGACACAGCTTCATGCGAAAGTTGTTTGACTTCCTCCTGCGCCTTTTCGATACCATAAAGGGTCACATAGGTCGTCTTTTCATTCTTTTCATCGCTGTGTGTCAGTTTGCCAAGCACCTCCAGCGTACTTGTAACATCCAGTATATCATCTTCAATCTGAAAAGCCAGCCCTGTTTTTAACGCAATACTTTCGATTTTTTGAAGTACCTGCGCATCCGCACCTGCCAGAGCACCGCCGATCATCATGGCTGCTTCAATCAGCGCGCCTGTTTTCATTGCATAAATAAAATCAAGAACATCCTTTTCAATCGGCTTTCCGCTTAACTGTACGTCCACGACCTGACCGCCGATCATTCCGTAAACACCGGCTTTTTTAGAAAGTATCGAAAGTGCTTTGGCCGCCCGCCTTAACTCTTCTTCATTTTCTGCCGCGTCAAATGCCTTCCCTGCCGTCTCAAAAGCAAAATTCAGCAAAGCATCTCCGGCCAGTATCCCCATATCTTCTCCGAATGTCATCCACGTTGTTTTCCTGCCGCGGCGGTATTCATCATTATCCATCGCCGGCAGATCATCATGAACGAGGGAATACGTGTGGATCATTTCCAGCGCCGCCATAAACGGTATCAGAAGCTTTTCGTCCGTACCGCCAAGCATTTTAAATGTTTCAGCCATCAAAAGCGGACGCAGTCTTTTTCCCCCGGCAAGCACACTGTAATTCATCGCTTCAAAAACTGTTTTCTGAAAGCCTTCCTCCGCCGGGAGAAACGCCTGTATCTTTAGTTCAACCTCATGAACTTTCTGCTGCATCTGTTCTTCAAAACTCATGGTCTTCTCCATCCTCTGCTTTGAGTTGTATCATCTTTTTTTCAACTTTATCTATGGCATCATTACAATACTTCACAAGCTTCATACCATCCGCATAGAGCTTAAATGATGCCTCAAGACTTAAATCGCCGCTTTCAAGCGCCGCTATCGTCGTTTCCAATTCTTCAAATGCCGTCTCAAGACTTTTGGCTTTAGCCATATTTTCCTCCATTCTGCCGGGTGCTTATTCCTTAAGGTCTGCAGACTGTTTCTCATTTTTTCCGGACGTATCTGAAATTTTCTCTGTCTGAAATGTCTGCTCTGCCCTGGCACGTATACTGCCGTCCGCAACTGTAATTTCCAGGATATCATTTTTTGCCACATCGTTAACTGATTTAACAGGACTG
>JALEHN010000075.1 GCA_022770525.1 Clostridiales bacterium | reverse complement strand
CCTAATCTCTTGGATTCGGAATCACGGCCGTTCTTGGTAGAACCAACACCTTTTTTATGTGCGAATAACTGAAGGTTCATTTTCATCATTGTGGTTACACCTCCTTGACTTTTACTGTCAAATATCGATTCTTGTAGCTATTTGAAATATCTGTTAAGCCGAGAACCAGGGAATCCATGAGTAATGTTCCCTTCTCCGTAACAGGCTTCATAAAACGGAAAGATACATAACCGTCCTTCTCTTCTGCTTCAATGGAATCCTCTGTAAATTTCTCAATGGAATTCACGGTATTAATAATCAATGCAGATACTGCGGCACAGACGATATCATAACCCTCCTGCGCAAATCCTGCATGTCCGCTTGAAACAAAACTGATATATGAGCCATTTCTCTTCTTAACTGTGATTTTAATCATAATGACACCAGATTAACCGTTGATTTTTTCGATTTTCACTTTTGTGAACTGCTGTCTATGACCGTTTTTCTTGTGATATCCAGTTTTTCTTTTGTATTTGTAAACGATAACTTTTTTTGCTTTACCGTTTTCAATTACAGAAGCGGTAACACTGGCATTTGCTACATCAGCACCAACTTTTAATCCGTTATCACTAACTGCGATTACGTTATCAAAAGTAACGGTTTCACCAGCTTCAACACCGAGTTTCTCAACTCTGATCACGTCACCCTCGGCAACTTTGTACTGTTTACCACCTGTTGCAATAATTGCGTACATAATGGCACCTCCTATGAACTTTACTCGCCAAATATGGTGGCCTTCCGGCACTTCTACCTCTTTGTGCGGCATACTCGATTATAATAGCACGGTGTTATTATTTCGTCAATATATTTTTGAAAAATTATGTCAAACATTTTTGAAAAAATTACTCTTAATATTTCTCTGAGAATCTTATCTTTTTACTGTAAGGTTTATCCTCTTACGGGTACGATTTCAATCCAATAACCGTCGGGATCTGTAATAAAATAAATTCCCATTGCCGGATTTTCAAAAGCAATGCATCCCATTTCCTCATGGTGCTTATGGAATTCTTCATATTTGTCTGTATCAAAGGCAAGATGGAATTCACATTCTCCCAGATTATACGGCTGTGTCCTGTCGCGAAGCCAGGTAAGCTCCAGCTGAAAATCTGTTTCGCGGTCTCCCAGATATACCAGCTTAAAAGAGCCGTCAGCAGCTTCCTTTTCTCTTACCGGTTCCAGCCCGAGAGCTTCCTTATAGAATTTCAGACTTTTGTCGAGATCCAGTACATTAAAATTAAAATGTGCAAATTTAATCATAGGTTACCTCCTTAATAAACCGGACAAATGTGTCCGCCTTTTCTTACATCTTTATTCACAAATATCGCTGTCAGCAGAACTCTTTTGTTCCGTACCGTTGTTCTGCTGCAATTCCCGGATATCTTCTATCACAGGCCTTCGTATCTTTTTTCTGGTCATTTCCAGAATATTCAGTGGAGTAATATCCACCGCTTTACATTTCACGGAATCTTTACGAAGATATTTCTGGAGTACATGAAACAATTCGTCACGGTGATCCGGATTTTCCATATTGATAAAATCAACCAGTATAATACCGGAAAGATTCCGCAGCCGAACCTGCCTCGCAATTTCCCCGGCAGCTTCCAGATTGATTTCTCGGTATGTTTCTTCTGCTTTCTTTTTGCCCGTATATTTTCCGCTGTTTACATCTATGGAAACAAAAGCTTCTGTCTGCTGGATCATGAGAAAACCGCCATTTTTCATCCACACTTTTTCCCGTTGTATCTCCTCCAGAGCACTTTCCAGGCTGTGCAGCTTGTACAGGGGAAGCAGAGAATCTTCATAAAAAACAAGTCGTTCAGACAGAGACGGGCTGAACTCAGTCAGATATTCCTGCAGCTTGTGATATACTTCCGGAATATCCGTGACAATCTCTTTTACATCATTGCTGTATGCATCTCTGACAGCTGAAATATAAAATGGTTCTGCTTCCTGCAAAAGACTGAAGCATGTCCGGTTCCTACCGAGAACCGCTGTCTTTGTATATATTTTTTTCAGGTACTCCAGTTCCCTGATAACTTCTTCTTTGGAAGCATCGGCCGCATTTGTCCGTACAACAATTCCATATTCTTTGTCGGGCTTAGCCGCCTCATTCTCAAGCCATTTACTGAGCCTGCTGCGGTCTTCTCCTGAAAGTTTGGAGGAAAGTCCGAACTTTTTATTGCCGGTGGTAAGGACGAGATATTTGCCGGTAAAATTCAGATTTGAGGATAAGGACGGTAGCTTGCCTTTCATGGCATCACGGCTTACCTGGACAAGGATCTCATCTCCTGCATGAAGAGGAGCATTTCCCTTACGTCCAGCGGTATAAATTACATGTTGTGCTTCCTCAAGGGGAAAATAGCCGTTTCCTTCATTTCCAAACCGCACAAAGGCAGCCTTGATATTATCAGCTACTTTTTCCACCTGTCCAACATAGATATTGCCGAGGATGGAATTTCCGCTTCTGGGTTCCAGGCGGATTTCCATAACCCTCGATTCTTCTTTCAGTGCACATACAAGACAGGGAAGGTTTTTAATATCCATTGCGGTAATGATTATCTTATTCAACTTTCTCACCTAAAGATTCCAGGGAAACAAAATCATGCCGGTTTTCATTTCCCGTATCTGCATAAACTTCCAGCCTCTGTATCTGATAGCAGAACGGTTTTGGTTCGCAACCCAGCCATCTCTGAAAAGTATCCATCACCAGCTCCGGCTTGGTATAGTTGGCACTGGCAGATGCAAGCTTCATAAATACCTTATCACCTTTGAGTTCCAACTGATAAATATAAGGACGGATGTCCACTTCTTTTTCACTGCGCTTCGTCTTTTTGGTAACAGTAACCGATGGAAGCGCGGTAAATTCTCCTATCCTGTCTTTCCATGGAACTTCCGGTTCTTTCCCTTCACGGAATTCCACAAAATAATCTGCAGCAGCTACAAGTGCCATCGCCTTGCCTGCTTTGCCGTCCTCCACCGCCCTTGCACTGAGCACACGAATCCCCTCTGCCATTGTACTGTTAAGCTTTTCTTCTATTACAGCAGTGGGAACCGTTTCCGTGAGCTCCAGATCAAAATATTCTCCAAGGCTTGTGGTACCGACCCCAAGGGGCGCTGCAAAAGACATGATCATGTGCGGACTGTATCCTCCGGAAAAAGCAACCGGAAGTCCCGCTCTGCGCAGTGCTTTCTGAAAATAGCGCATCGTATCCAGATGTCCCACGAATTTCATGGGTCCTTCTTTTGAAAACTTAATTCTTACTTTCACAGCACACACCTCCCCCGTATTGTTTCACGCCGCATCCCGAACATCTCTGCCTGCAGTTGGGCGTAACTGTCTCCTCATGGGCTTTATTCCATTCACGGACCAGAAATTCTCTGGAAACTCCGGCATCGATAAAATCCCATGGCAGAATTTCTTCCGTACTGCGTTCACGAAGTGTATAAAAACCCGGATCAATTCCTGTTTCAGCAAAAGCTTCTTTCCAGAGATCATAGCGGAAATTCTCCGACCAGGCATCATATAGCGCACCTTTTTGATATGCTTTAAGAATTACGTCAGCGCATCGTCTGTCACCGCGCGCCAGAAATCCTTCCAGAATCGTAACATCCGGTTCATGCCAGCTGTATTTGATACTCCGCTGATTCAGCTGGGAACGGATTTCATTTTTTACAATTTTTGCCTTTTCCACGAAATCCTCTTCACTGAACATTCCAGCCCACTGGAAAGGAGTAAAAGGTTTCGGAACAAAGAAGGATGTGCTGACATTGATCTGCACTTTGCCATTTCGCTGATCTTTTGGTACTTCATAATATTCCTCGGCAATTCTTTCCGCAAGATGAGCGATCCCCTTCATGTCTTCTTCTGTCTCTGTGGGAAGGCCAAGCATAAAATACAGTTTCACGCGGTTCCATCCGCCGCGGAAAGCCTCTCCTGCGCCGCGAAGGATATCTTCCTGCGTCAGTCCCTTATTGATCACATCACGAAGGCGCTGGGATCCTGCCTCCGGAGCAAATGTAAGGCTGCTCTTTTTCACATCCTGAACCTTGCTCATAACATCCAGCGCAAACGCGTCAATTCTCAGGGAGGGAAGGGAAATATTCACGGCTTTATCCTGGAATTCATCAATCAGGAAATTCACCAGTTCTTTCAGGCCGCTGTAATCGCTGGAACTTAAAGAACTGAGAGAAATCTCTTCGTGGCCGGTATTTTTCAGCATTTCTCTTGCAGATGCCTTTAGCTGCTCCACATCACGCTCACGTGTAGGACGATAGATCATTCCCGCCTGGCAGAAACGGCAGCCGCGGATACAGCCGCGCATCACTTCAAGAGTGACACGGTCCTGGGTTGCTTTAATAAAAGGAACTACCGGTGCCTCAATCGCACGGTATCCTTTGTCCATATCGATCACAAGCTGTTTTTCAACCTTCTCAGGCACACCCTCTCTGTTCGGACCAAAGGAGGAAATTGTTCCGTCCTCTCCATAAGCAGTATCATAGAACATCGGAACATAAATTCCCGGGATCTGTGCTGCCTTCAGAAGAAATTCTTCTCTTGTACCGCCCGCCGCCTTATTGGCTTTGTACGCATCAAAGAGAGCATCGTAGGAAGTTTCTCCTTCCCCGATATAAAACATATCAAAAAAAGGTGCGATCGGCTCCGGATTATACGCGCACGCCCCGCCTCCGATCACCAGCGGATCCTCTTCCCCACGTTCACAGGCCATAAAAGGGATACCGCTTAAATCCAGTACCTGCAGAATATTAGTATAACACATTTCATAGCCCAGGGTAATTCCAAGGAAATCGAAATCCTTCACCGGATCCTGTGATTCCAGTGCAAACAAAGGCACTTTCTGTTCCCGCATAATCCTGTCCAGATCCGTCCACGGGGAAAATACACGCTCACACCAGACATCCTCACGGGCATTAAACATATTATAAAGGATCATCATTCCAAGGTTGCTCATACCGATCTCATAAACGTCCGGAAAACACATTGCGAAACGGATATCCACCTTTTCCTTATCCTTCATGACAGAGTTTACTTCCCCGCCGATGTAACGGGCAGCCTTGTCAACTTTTAGTAATATTTCATCATTTAGAGCTAGTTTCCGCATAAAACTCCTTTCGTTTTTGTACAATATATATAAAAAAACTTCCATTCTTCGTTTTCGGTTTTTTCGAAAAACAGCCTGTTTTTTTATGGCTTTCAATCAGATTTGAGAGTGTGAAATGTACTGCTTTTTCCTGATTTTTGCCCCTGCGTAACAAATTCACTTTTTTTCTACTATGCAGCACTATGCATAATTATACACTGTTTTGTGCTCCTGTATAAAGATGCATAGCACCGAATAGCATTATTTGATAGCATAAAGCATGCATTTTTGATGCATATATTCAAAAAATATGTTCTGCTTATAACATGTTATATAAGAATCTGATATTGCCTGATATGAAACAGCAGAATCCATTCTTAAACAGCACATCAACTCACCATATTGTAAGCTTTTGGCGGAAGGAATTCAAGCAAATCTTTTTCCGGAATACGAATATCCAGTATAAGATTTGTTTTTGGAAGAATATCTGCCATAAAGGCAGTCATTTCTTTTTCGCAATCGTGTACAGTTTCCTCAGGAATATTAATATACACAGTCTCTGTAACGGTTGTTCCATTATGCCCCATGCATGAAGAAATCGCTTTTAAGCTAATATCGTTTTCTTTTAAAACAGTCGCATAGGTGTGTCTTAAATCATGCCAGCGCATATCAGGCAAATTACAATCGTTCAGAAGTTCCTTAAAGGATTTCCTGAAACTGCTTCTGTGATATGGTAAACCATCTTCTTTGAAACATACGAAATCCAAATTCTGAAAATCAGGATTGGATTTCTGCATTGTTTCATACTTATGACGTGCCATAATCAACTCTTCTATTACAAAATTTCCCAAAGTGACATTTCGATTTCCTGAACGAGATTTTATTTTTACTTCTTGCGTACATAAGCGCTCCTCATCTGCACCGTCATTTGAAAGAGTTCTTCCAAGCTGCCGTCTGATTTGTAATTCTCCCTCCCACCAATCTATATCGGAAAATTTTATTGCAATTACTTCAGATATTCTTAAACCTGTTGTTAAGGACAACAGCAATGGTATATACATTTCCGGTTTTGCATTTTTACACCTCAGCAAGAGCAAGGATATCTGTGGAATAGAGAGAATCGGGTACTGTTTTTTTTCGTATATCAGTGTACCGTCTTTCAATGCCTGGTTAATGGCCTTTTTTACTGCTTTTTTCTTCATACGGATTGCAGTGATTGTAGGATTTCTTCGTGTAATCTATGGAGGTGACTATTGATTTTAATGAAAAACTTAAAATCAGCAATGACCTTGTATCTTCCAGTACGAACAGGAACATCGGATATTTCTTCCTTCAGCAACTTTACCATCAGTTGGATATCAGTTCCTTCTTCAAAAATGTAACCGCTGATTCCAGGATCACCTTTGATCCGAATCTCGTGAACCGCTTCCTCACTTTCTCAAGGATCCTTGAGCCAGATTCAAAACTGGGTACTTTTGAACATCTTGACCATTATTATGAAGAACCTGAGTTTGACTACGTCCATATTTTAAGGACTATGGACATCATGCAGGAACATTACGAGGACTACATCAGCCATCTTTATGAAAAAAGCTGCAGTATCGTGAAGCGCAATACAGCTGTCTGTTATTATGACTGCTCAAACTACTACTTTGAAATAGAATCTCCGGATGAGGATTACGTGGATGAGGTAACCGGTGAAACCATCAAAGGCCTGCGTAAATACGGTCTTTCGAAGCAGCACCAGCCTGCCCCTCTCGTAGAAATGGGTCTGTTTATGGACGGGGACGGCATCCCACTTTCCATGTGTATCACTTCCGGTTCAGACAACGAACAGACAACTGCTATCCCTCTGGAAAAGCAGATCACAAAAATGTTTAAAGGAAAAAAATTTATCTACTGCGCTGATGCTGGTCTCGGCTCTTTAAATATCCGGAATTATAATTCCATGGGCAGTCGTGCATTTATTGTTACCCAGTCCATCAAAAAAATGTCCGATACTTTACAGAAGGCTGTGTTTAACGATTGTGATTACCGGCGTCTTTCTTCGGATGAAGAAGTATCAATCGAAGCACTGAAAGCGTTTGATAAAAATGATCCCGAAAACAAAGAACTGTACTCAGACAAGGCTTACAAGATCATCACGGCAGACAAAGCATTTGACCTTGGCTTTTATGAAGAAAAGATTATGAAAAACGGACGCAAGTGCAAGGTAAAATCAAAAGCAACCGTAAAGCAGAAGATCATCATCACGTTTTCCAGAAAGATGATGGAATACCAAAGATTTATCAGAAATCGTTGGATTGAGCGTGCAAGAAAACTCCTTAAAGGACTTGATCCTGAAACATATAAAAAGGGACCTCATGATGTGACACGTTTTATCAAGCGGAGATCCTCCACCAAATCGGGAGAATCTGTGACTGACTTATACGAAATTGACCAGAGCATCATTGATAAAGAAGAAAAGTACGATGGCTATTATGCTGTAGCAACAAATCTGGATGACCCTGCAAAGGATACTGGAGAAAAAGCTGGATCAGCAAGGGACTCATTTCACAATAGAGAACATCGTGGAGACTTTAAGAAATATGGAAGTTGCAAATATTGAGGACATGTGCTATATGTCAACCTATACCGGTTCCCAGGTCTGCACCGCACTGAATGCAGCCTTTGGTCTTGGACTTGACAGGAAATATTATCAGCCTAAAGAACTAAATAAAAAACTAAAAAAAATTTTTTAAAGAAGGATTCCCATACAACATTTGTAAAGAGCTATAAAGGGCGACAAATCGCATATCTACACGGTTTGTCGCCCTCTTCTCTTATTCTAACTGTCGAAAACGGGATAATAACACACTCAATATGATTATTCAAGTAGAATATCTGAGGCCCACTTACCGTTCATTCCCAAAATTTTACTGTTCACTCCCTAATGTCATTGAATCAGTATATGTAAATTCAGCAAAATAATGAATTTTTTGTAAAAAAATGTGTATAATTTTGTCATAAAGAATCATCGCAAAGGAAAAGCGGTGCATATCATATGCCACCGCCGTTTAAATACCCTGTTAATAACAGTACACCATTATTTACCTTCCAATTCGGAAATTCTTTTCATGAGCTGTTGAATCTTGGCTTTGCTTTGCTGCAACTCCTCATCTTTCTGCTGGATTTTTGACTTGCTTTGCTGTAATTCCTCATCCTGCTGCCGGATTTTTGACTTGCTTTGCTGTAATTCCTCATCTTGCTGCCGGATCTGATTGTCTTTTTGCTGGATCTGACTTCCCATTCTGTTTATTTCATTCTGCATTTCATCAGTCATATAGTGCACAGTATTACGGTCCAGTTCACGCAATTCACTTGAAAACATTGTCATCACCCTTTCCACGTTCAGGCACATTTCATAAACCTGTCTGTACATGGCTTTAAACTGCGGATAAGCTTCGATAACTTTGATGATCCATTCCGGCTCATCCATACATAAAAATGTAAGCCATGCATCCAATTTACTGTTTATATCTTTATTGTGCAGGTTTGCCTTAAAAATGTCAAGTGGGATAAATACTTACTTACGAATAGCCCCAATCGTTCGTCAAATTTCGACATTACTTTCGAAAGCAAATGTTCACACTTCATTGGCCGTGCATTCTCTTAATGAATTTATTGTGTAAAAATCATCCCTGTCTTTTCAATCAGCTTCTGAAGGGATACGATATCCTGTCCGCACGCTTTGATGTCCTGTCCCGCAAATTCAGAGGCGTCTGCTGCGGTCACTGTCAGTGTACGGATTTTCCCACCTGCCGTATATTCATAGGACACTTCACTAAGATTATCAATGACAGACAGCAGGATATAAGCATAGGTTTTCATGGCATTTTCTTTTGCTCCCAGCTGTGACGCTTCGATTTCATTTTCCGGATATATGGTCCAGCCATAAGGTTCTGTACCTGTCTGCAGCTCATTTTTAAAGTTTCCAAGACACTGCACCATATTCAGGGCAGTTACTGTCCGTCCGTTAGCCGGCATATCTCCGATATAGGCATGTTTTGTCTCATAAACTGACGATGTAATGTCGGATATACTTACACCATCGGCCCAGACGATACGATTTCCGATGCATACCTGTGAGATGACGCCCGAAGCTGTATATTCCGACTGAAATTCATTTTTACAAAACAGACTTTTTCTTACGGCTCTGAATGTCACTATGACAGTTCCATTTTCTTCTTCGTAATTTACAGAAGCAATGCCTTGCTTTTCATCCATCGCCGCACCGTTTAATATCAAATGATCGCCCTGTACACGAACATCACAGCTGACTGCTTCGCCGTAAACCCTGTCTCCGATCCAATATGTTTTTAAATCCACTAATACTGCCGTAAGAATCACAAAGGCAATCATTGTACCTATAAGAAGCTTCTTTGTCTTTGTTCTCGTTTTTTTCAAAAAATCAATTTCTTTACGGCCATTGAATGCTTCCGCCTCAACAGAAGCTTCAACGGAAGGTTCCCGCATAGCTTCCAGAATGCCTTTACAATCAGGGCATTCATCAATATGCGCCTGCACCAGCCGGTTTGTCACTTCGCTTGTCAATCCGTCAATATACGAAGGGAATAAATCTCTGATAAGTTCACACGGAAGTTTATTTTTCATTTTCATCGATCTCCTTTCTCAGTTTTTCTTTTCCCCGGTAATAAGTCACCCGCGCCCAGTTTTCTGTCTCTCCCATAATCTCACCGATTTCTTTAAATGATAAGCCTCCGAAAATTCTCAGATATAAAATCTCCCGAAACGGCTCCGGGCAGCCATGCAGCTTTTTCATAAGTTCAATCCTGCCCATTGTGTCCAATGCATGATTTTCGGCAGAAGGCTGGATTATATCCACCAATTGCATGTCTTCCATCGGCGGATTTTTTCGCCGGTATGTCTTCAGCTGGTTTTTGGCGATGGCGCACAGCCATGTGGATATACGGCAGGTTCCGTCAAACCGTCCGATATTTTTCACGGCCTGATAAAATGTCTCCTGCGTTAATTCTTCCGCAATATCCTGATCATGCACCTTCGATAAAAGAAATATGTACACCGTCTGCGCATATTTCTGATAAACTTCGTCCATTGGCTGCATCCAAACCCTCCCTTCGTTCTTGGATTTTTCTCTCTTTAAGCCGCCTCGATTTTGACCGCAGCATTTTAATTTAGCGTTCTTTATACTGTTTCTTATTGATTCGGCAATTTGGGACCCGCTTCTTTTGTTCCTGACCTTGTGTTCCTATTCTTTTGTTCCGGTGCTTTTGTTCCGGTGCTTTTTTAATTATTCTATATGATTTATGCATTTTTTTGAATATCCGTTACACATTTTTACAATTTTTTCAAAAACAGTTTTAAAAATTAAAGCATTTTACGCCCGTTATATGAAGTTTTTCCCGGCTCAAAACAGTTACAAATTGACACCGGTATTTAAAGACATTATGATGTAATTAAATGAAAAGATGACGTCAATTATTAATAAAAAATAGGTAGACCACTTATTAAAGAAATAATGACGATACCGCATATTAAAGGAGAAAAAGGCAATGTCAAATATTTTAGAAATTACTGATTTTAAAGCACCGGAACTGGACGTATACGCCCGACTTTCTGAGGGTGAACTTTTAAACCGCCATGAACCTGAAAAAGGTATTTTTATTGCTGAAAGCCCGAAAGTGATTGAACGGGCTCTTGATGCAGGCTGCGTTCCAATATCTTTGCTGCTTGAGACAAAACATATCGAAGGCCAGGCTAAAGACGTAATTGCCCGATGCGGGGATATTCCTGTTTATACGGCGCCGTTTGATGTTCTGACAAAGCTGACCGGATTTAAGCTGACCCGCGGCGTTTTATGTGCCATGCACAGACCTGTGCTGCCCTCTGCAGCCTGCGTCTGCGAAGGCGCCCGCCGTGTTGCCGTCCTTGAAAATGTGATGAACCCCACAAATGTCGGCGCTATTTTCCGCTGTGCCGCTGCGCTTGGTATTGATGCCGTATTACTGACACCGGCCTGCAGCAATCCTCTTTACCGCCGCGCCATCAGAGTCAGTATGGGTACAGTATTTCAGATACCGTGGACATTTCTTGGCACAGAAAACGCAAACCAGCCGCCGGCAGATCTCCAGGTTTTAAAATCACTGGGATTTAAAATTGCCGCCATGGCGTTAAATGATGATTCCATCAGCATAGCTGACCCCCGCCTCGCCTCAGAAGAAAAGCTTGCCATTGTTCTGGGCACTGAAGGAGACGGCCTTGCTGACTGCACCATTGGCGGATGTGATTACACGATACGCATTCCAATGTCTCACGGTGTGGATTCATTAAACGTTGCCGCAGCAAGCGCTGTCGCATTCTGGCAGCTTGGAAATCACTGATGTAAAGAATAAAGAGTTTGCTTCGCAAACTCTTGCGCCGCTTTTGCGTCGCTTTAGCGACAAAATTCCTATGCAAAAGCGTGCGCATCCCCCCGGAGGGTTTCTCGTATAGAAAACGCAGTTTCCTATACGAGAACAAAGAGTCACTTAGTGACTCTTTGCGCACACTTTTAACCTCTTACCAGGCTTTTTGTTTTCCATTTTCCGCTTTTCCAGCGCAAAATCATACCAACACCTCTCAGGCATTCATCCAATGCCATGGCAATATATGCGCCGACTGCCATTAACTGCATTTTTATACCAAATAAATAGGTGCCCCCGACGGCACACAGGAACATAAAAGCGATGCCCATAATGACCGGGAATATGGCATCGCCGCTTGTTTTCAGCGACTGGCCGTAGACCATATTGGTCACCCTTCCGCATTCTAATATAATGTCGATCCAGAGAAGTTTGACTGCAATATCAATAATTTCCTGATTGTCTGTAAGTATAGATAATAGCCAATGGCCGCTCAGTGCAAATATCAGTTCAAGTAAAACCGCAACACAGACACCGATGATTGATGCATTTCTGACACCTCGGCTGCATTCGTCAAACTCACCAGCGCCGACTCTCCACCCTGTCATAATCGCATTTGACTGCGCCAGTGCAGCCCCGACACAATATGAAAAATTCGTAATCTGAATCGTATAGGATCTTGCAGTGACATTGATTCCCTCAGAATCCATCTGATTCATAAACCGAATGACAAGGGTCATTGCAATATTATAGAGTGCTGTTTCCATGGCTGCCGGCAGTCCGACCGTAATAATCTGCCTGATGACCCGCTTTGCAGACTCCCGCTCAGGGCTGTTTTTTGCTTTGATGAGCACAGTAGCCAGAACGATATCTATCGCCAGATTCACGGCTCTTGAAATCACCGTTGCAAATGCAACACCGGCAACGCCCCAGTGCAATACAAATAAGAACACTGCATTCAACACAAAATTAAGGACATTCCCGATGATCGATGCGACCAGAGACTCCTTTGTGAAGCTAAATGCCCTGAGGTATGCTGAAAATACAGGAATCAGAGCATTGAGTATACAACATCCGCCGACAATTTTTAAGTACATCGACGCAAGCTCATTCAAGTTACCTGCGATTCCTATGACTTCAAGTATTTTTCCCGCGAAAGCATATAAAAACAATGACATAAAAATACCTATGACAGCATTAAACATGAGTGCGATCTGTTTGGCCTGCCATGCTACCCCCGGTCTTCCCGCACCGATATTTTGTGTCATGACAGCCAGCATTCCCGTTGATATGATTGAAAACATAATGATAAAAACCCCGATATATGTATTGGCTGTTCCGACAGCACCTACGGCATTATCGCCGACAGAAGACAGCATCAGTGTATCAACCATCCCTGTCAGCATCAAAAACAAATTTTCAAAGCATATCGGTACAAATAACCGGAATAAACTCTTTCTTCTTACGTTCATATTTATTCTGTCCTTTCAAGTGAGTTCTAATGAGCATTTTGTTTATTTTACCCCTATATCTTTGATATATCTTGCATTAATGCGTATTTTTATTGCACTTTTTCCACTTTTGCATTATGATAAATTCAGAAATTATATTTGTACCTGTTTGATTGAAGGTGGAGCTATGTACACAGATTTACACGAAAACAGAGATCATGGCACAAAAGAGTGTCCATATGTTTTTTACCATATTACCGGTATAAAACATTCCTTCCAGACTCCTGTTCACTGGCATCATGAAATTGAAATTATATATATTCGAAGCGGCAATCTTAAACTTTCCATTGCAGGAGCATCATATCTCGGAAACGAACATTCTATTTTCATCGTCAATTCGGGAGAACTTCATTTAATGCAGACGAAGGACGGATTTATTGACTATTATACTTTTCTTTTTCCGCCGGAATTTATTTCCTTTCAGACCAATGATTATCTGGAAACAGCGTATTTATTGCCATTGCGCAATGGCCAATTTGTATTTAAAAACGATTTTACCGGGGAATTAAAGGAAAAACAGATGGATATATGTGAAAAATTGTCTGCAAAACCTTTCGATTCCGACAAACATCAGCTTCAAATAAGAATTTTACTATTAGAGTTTTTGCAAAATATGATTGATAATGATATGCTTGGTTATGTTCCTTCGCAAAAAAATGAACTGGATAAAGAAATAATTTCATATATTCAACAAAATTACTGTAATGAAATATCTCTTTCAAATTTGTCGGCCTGCTTTCACTTATCCGAAAAATACCTGTCCCGCTATTTCAAAGAGCATTTTCAAATATCCTTCACACAATATGTAAAACACCTGAGGCTCTCGCACGCTGAACAGCTATTGATTGCATCAGACATGTCCGTTACAGAAATTTCGTATCAGTGCGGATTTCAAAATATCAGCCACTTTATCAGAACATTCAGCAAAGCCTATCATATCTCACCTTTACAATATCGAAAACTGTATCAGCAGCCATATGAAAAACCTCATGAAGCAAATTGAGCGGTGTCTTCTCTTAGAACACCGCTCAATTTCTTAAGTAAGGTTTCGTTTTCAAATTATGATTACTGTAATACTTCCAATTGAAGCTTATTAATAATCATATTGTTCCCGTTTTACATCCTCAAAGGTTACTTCCCAGCCGTCTTCTTTTTTCTGGAAAATCAACCATTTCATCCACTCGTCACTGCTGTCAGGAAAGTCTTCCCTATAGTGAAATCCCCTTGATTCCCTTCAAAATCGGAAATATCTTCAAATTTTGAATAATATCACCCGATAGATGCGGCGCTGATGTCCGAATCACAGTAGCCAAACAAAGTATTTCATGATATAATGTAGTCACATCGTTACACAGGAGGAGAAAATATAATGACAATTGGAGAAAAAATAAGATATTACAGAAAGCAGCTTGGTATTACACAGGGCAAACTTGCCGAATTAACAGGCATTCACCCTGTATCTATACGAAAATACGAAATTAATAAAATGCAGCCGCAGCCACAGCAGATTGAACGCATCGCAGCGGCTCTCAATGTAAACTGCAATGCACTTAACGGTATTGAGCATGCCGGTATGCGTCTTGAAACTGTCGGTGACCTGATGGGTATGCTGATGGTTCTGTGCGATACCGGAATCATTCAGATTGAGGGCGAACGAGGCCGCAATGACATGTTTGAGGAAGAAACCATAAATATTCAGTTTAACCCGATCCTTTCCACTTATCTTGAAATGGAATATTCGATTCGCGGCAAACAGCATAATGCCTCACTTCAGGATACACTGCTTATTGTCAGAAATGACAATCTTCTCAGAGACCTTCTGAAATGGGAAAAAATGAATTATCTTTATAAACGTTCATTAAAAGCAGCGCAAAAAGATCCGTGTGAAGCTAAAGAAGCTGCCTTAAAAGAAATCACAGAAGCTAAAGAAATCACAGAACTTGAACTTCAAAAATCACGGACGCCTTTAACATTTTAAATCGCAGTGCTGAATCATCTAAAGCCCGTGCCATCGTCCCCATCCGATATCATACAAACCGGCATCATTTATGTTGAATCATCTGAGGTATCCGCCCTCCGGGGGCAGATACCTCAGTTTTTATTAATATCGGTTATGGACATCTTCCGCTTAATATCGGTTATGGACATCTTCCGCAAAACACATGACATCTTTAATCTGAATCACTTTGCCGTCATCAAGAACCGCTTTGCCGCTCATTCGGCCAAATACCTGATGCTGGTCTGTTTCAATAATCAGTGCCGCCGTCCTTGCTGCCCGATCCATTACCGGCACAAAGTCCATTTCAAAACGGCCGTCACTGGATGTGAATGTCCACGGCTTCATATAGCTGTCCTTTGGTATGTGAAATGTAATATCATCAAGTTTATGTGCCCTGCCGTCATAAAACAGTATATTCTCTGATGCTGCCGATGTGTCGCCGAAACCATAACCGATATTAAAACCAAAAGGCTTACAGTCGATCACTGTATTTCCGGATCCCCAGTACCACCGGTTATCATAGGTCCACACACCTCTGCCCCAGTCAAGCGTCCCAAAATCGGTCTCTTTTTTAAATGTATATGTCTGATTATCATATGTCATTGTACCGCTGGCCGGCATACAGTTAATTTTCTGATTATAGTAAAATGCCGTTTTCTTTTCCTTCCACGGTGTCGCAATCACCATCGTATCCATCTCAGGCTGCGACAACTCAATGCTGCAGCTAAAAGGTTTGCCTTTATAGAAATTATCAAACTTGCATTCAATCAGGCGCTTGCCTTCACGCACCCTGAATGCCATTTTCAAACGCTTGTCCCGGTACACTGTATCCCCGCTTTTAGATGATGAAGGCAAATGAAACTTTCCCATAGGAAACGGATTTAAAATCGTTTCTGTATGTTCCCACCCCTCTTTGAAATTTAACAGCGAAACAGACTGAAGGCCGATATAACCGTCATCTGAAATAGTAAACGCTCCCGCAAAATCTTCATTTAATATGAGATAATAATCCCACTCTTTGATTCTGAATCCCGGTGCTTTAATCTTCGTCCGGTCATACTGCCATAACTGCTGCTTTGCCCATCCCGGTTCTCTTAAACTGCCATCTTCCTTTAACAGCAGCTGTACTTTTGTTACCTCGTGATTTCGTATACCCATACATTTACACCTCCGATAAACAGACATCTTGTCTGTACATTATAAACTATTCTGACACCTCTGTACAGAGATATCTATAACAGAACGTGCGCCCGCCGGGCGCACAAAAGACAGAAAACATTCTTTGAATCGAATATTTGCTGTCTCTTAAATAATGTCTTTTTATCTCATTTATACCTTCATAATTTTTCCGTCACCTACTGGATGCCTCTCGCTTTTTTCCCATGTCCGTAACCGAATTTTTTCATGCCGTCTTCAATGATTTTTGCTACATCTGCGCTATTCAGTTCCACTAATGTGCCATCCTCCAGTTCAATCCGGCAGTTTTTGCACACACTGCCGCTCTGATCGCATAACTGATAAGCGGTTCTTCGTTTCAGCGCACCGACCTGTTCCAGCGCATCCACAGTCCGATAAACAGTTGCCATCCCTATGCCCGGATCCTTTTTCGATGCTAAGATATAAACCTCCTTGCAGCAGCTGCAGTTTTCCCGGAGAATAATGTCAATTAAAAGCTTTCGTTGTTTTGTCAGTCGAAATCCCTGTGTCTTGAGACGTTCGATAACCTGTGCTTTCAGAAGTTGCCCGGACCCGTAACTGTAAACATCCCTTTCATCATTTCTTTCATCATTTTTTACAATCGTTTTTTTGCTGTTTTCTTTCATCATTTTATTGTTTACTTCCGTCATTTTACTGCCTGTGACCGCAGCAGCTGCAGTGACTGCAGTTCTCTCCGCACCGCAAAGATTTTCCGGCCTTTTTATCCTTTACCATGTGCCGGATAATAAGCACGGCCACCCCTGCAAGTATAACCGATACGATTGCTGTTCCCATAATCTCAGACCTCCCTATCATTTATTTACTGTAAATATACTTCTTGTACGTTTATTTCGTCACGGCCACATTGCCTGTGTGTTTATTTTGCCCCAGTCATACTTTATGTACGTTTATTTCGCCGCAGACACACTTCTCACATTTTTCCGGTCATCTTCTGACCTTCTTTATAAGGTCTGAACAACAGATAAATAAAGGCTATGACAAGCAGGAAGGCCACTGCTGTTCCGATGCCGAAGGTTCCTGTTGTAATCAGTGTTCCAATCTGATAGATGCACAGTGAAACTGTATAAGCCAATATCGTCTGATAACCGATGGCAAACCAGAACCACTTCGCATTGTTCATTTCACGTTTAATTGCGCCCATGGCCGCAAAACAAGGCGCACACAAAAGGTTAAAGACAAGGAATGAATAAGCGGCGACAGCGGTCATTGAACCTGCAAGTGTTCCCCATATTTCCGCGCCGTCTTCTGCCACTTCGCCAAAGCCATACAGAATACCGAAAGTACCTACAACATTCTCTTTTGCTACAAGTCCTGTCAGTGCTGCCACCGCAGTCTTCCAGTCGCCCCATCCGAGCGGATTAAATATCCGGCAGATTGCTGAACCGATGACCGCAAGAATACTGTTTTCCATATCCTCGACCATACCAAAATGTCCGTTTTCAAAGCCGAAGCCCTGTGCAAACCATACAACGATGGTTGAAAGAAGAATAATCGTCCCCGCTTTCTTAATAAATGACCATGCACGTTCCCATGTGCTTCTGAGTACATTGTTCACTGTCGGCAGGTGATATGCAGGCAGTTCCATGACAAACGGCGCCGGGTCTCCGGCAAACATTTTTGTTTTCTTTAAAATAATACCGGAACATATAATTGCTGCGATTCCTACGAAGTAAGCACTCGGCGCAACCCATGGCGCGCCGTCAAATAAAGCGCCTGCAATTAATGCGATAATCGGCAGCTTTGCGACGCAAGGGATAAATGTTGTTGTCATAATTGTCATTTTGCGGTCCCGGTCATTTTCAATCGTTCTTGATGCCATAATTCCCGGAACACCGCAGCCGGTACCGATCAGCATCGGAATAAATGATTTTCCCGAAAGTCCGAATTTGCGGAAGATTCGATCCATGATAAATGCTATACGTGCCATATAGCCGCACCCTTCAAGGAATACAAGGAAAAGGAAGAGTACAATCATCTGAGGTACAAATCCAAGTACAGCACCAACACCGCTTACAATACCGTCAACAAGCAGACCGTCAAGCCATGGCGCACAACCTATGGCTTCCAGTGCACTGTGGGCACCCGGAATCAGCCATTCTCCAAAAAGTGTATCATTGGTCCAGTCTGTCAAAATGCCGCCCACCGTCGATACAGACACATAATAAACGATAAACATGACCACCGCGAAAATAGGCAGCGCCAGAAATCTGTTTGTTACGATCCGGTCTATTTTGTCAGACACAGACAGCTGTTTCTTCACCCGCTTTGTATAGCAGTCTTCAATAATACTTCCTATGTAATTATATCTTCCTGAAGTAATGATACTTTCCGCATCGTCATCCATTTCTTTTTCACAGCTGACGATATCCGCCTCAATATGATCCAGCAGCTCCTGACCGAGATTCAGGCTTTCTCTTACTTTTTCATCTCTTTCAAAAAGTTTAACGGCATACCACCGTTCCATGGCAACATCAACATAACCATTGATTGCTTCTTCAATATGTGCAATGGCATGCTCCACGCATCCGTCAAAGCTGTGCGCCGGCTGACTGCTCCTGCCGCTCTTTGCAATCGCTACTGCTCTTTTTGACAGCTGATCAATACCCTCACCTTTTAATGCTGATATTTCCACAACTTTGCAGCCGGTATCTTTTGAAAGTTTTTCAATATTCAGCAGTTCCCCGTTCTTTCTTACAAGATCCATCATATTGACTGCAATGATGACCGGAATGCCAAGCTCTGTCAGCTGTGTTGTCAGATAAAGATTTCTTTCCAGATTCGTACCATCGATAATGTTAATAATTGCATCAGGTTTTTCATTGATCAGAAAATTTCTTGATACAACCTCCTCCAGTGTATACGGTGACAGAGAATAAATACCCGGAAGATCCACAAGAACAGCTTCGTCTCCCTTTGTTGTATAACCTTTGATTTTACCTTCTTTTTTCTCCACCGTTACGCCCGGCCAGTTTCCGACAAACTGATTTGATCCTGTCAGGGCATTAAACAGCGTTGTTTTACCGCAGTTCGGGTTGCCTGCAAGTGCAATTTTGACTTTCATATACATCCTCGCTTTCTGATGACATTTGGCATGATTGACCTCTTGTCAATGCATTGCTGTCTTCATTTGTTTCTAACCTAATTTAGTTTTATCCCCATTTATTTTTGCCCTAATTTAATTCCGTGCTAATTCTTTACTAACTCATTTTAGTTTTAACTAACCCGTAAGTAAAAAAATAAGCACCACTACTGTACTTCCACCATTTGGGCATCTGCTTTTCTAAGAGACAGTTCATATCCTCTGACCGTTACTTCCACAGGATCTCCAAGGGGTGCCACTTTTCGGATAAAAATTTCTGTATTTTTTGTAATCCCCATGTCCATAATTCTTCGCTTAACTGCTCCTTCACCATGAATTTTTGCAACCCGGACCGTCTGCCCGCATTTTGCATCTTTTAATGTCGCCATCCTCTATTTCCTCCTTTAATCCAAATTTACCGGCATTGATTAATCGAAACTAATTGATCAAAATTTTTTTTGCAAGCTCTCTGCTGATCGCCACACGAGAATCCTTTACCTTCACAATCAGATTTCCGTTGAGTTCAGATATGACAGTGACAAATCCTCCGATGACAAATCCCAGACTCTCTAAATGGCGTCTCGTCTCATCCTTACCTCCGATTTTTCTAATCTGAATCTGCCGACCCGTTTCAGCCATCGTTAACGGCATTTCCATTCACCTGCTTTCATATAGCTTTCATATAGCTTTCATATAATTTGAATATAACATTAATACTGCCCTAATGTAACTTAAATATAGCTTCAATATAGCTTTCCCATATCGTCTACGTATTACTTAACTTCTTACATCGGTTAGTATATACTTACTTAAATTATATGTCAATAACTGTGATTGAGAATATTTTTCATTAAACATTTATTTATGTGAATTTTACCGGAGACCTCACTGCATTTATAAGAATTGTTATTTCCACACAATGTATCCTTGAATTTTTCATTATCTGCTGTTACAATGGAAGAAACTTGCATAAATCAGAGTGAACTAAAAAAGGAGGGGGTTCATATGCGCCATAACAGATCTTCAGAGGATTATCTGGAAACGATATTACTGCTCAGTAAAAAGCTGCCGGTTGTACGCTCTATTGATGTTGCAGCCGAACTGAATTTTTCAAAACCAAGTGTCAGCGTGGCTATGAAGCATCTTCGCGAAAACGGCTGTATCGAAGTCAGCAGCGCCGGATTTATCACTTTAACTGAAAAAGGCATGCAGATTGCCTCCAGCGTTTATGAACGGCATCAGGTACTTTCCGACTGGCTGGTTTCTCTTGGTGTTAATCCTGAAACAGCTGCCGAAGATGCCTGTGAAATGGAGCATCAAATCAGCGACGAAAGCTTTCAGGCTATGAAAAAGTTCATCAATGAACACACGGGTTAAGACAAGATATAAAAAGCAATCTCAAATGACATTCATAAAATCATAGTATTTAAAGTCATAAAAAGACGGTTTGCAGCCTACATCATTTAATAAATGATGTAGACTGGTAACCGTCTTTTTAACAGGATCCAGATTACTCAATTGCGTGTTTTAATTACCTTTATTTAGATTTCTACTCTCCCGCCTGATCTAAAATCATACGTTCTGCGGCGCTACTGACATAAAAACCATTCTTCCTCATATCAGACAAGAGAGGACGAACTTCTTCTATAATTCCCCGTCGCTTTGCCTTTACCAAAACACCTAATGTTCCTGTAACATTAAGTCCTAGATATTTTGCAGTCTTTTTTGCTGCATTATCATCTAAAATCACCAGGTCAGCCTCCTGCTCCTGGGCAAGAATCATCACTTCTACTTCTCCATCATGAAGTTTTGCCTTATACATTTTCTTTTCACTATGATCCTTAATCTGATTGACACATACCCATTCACTCGCCGACTGAATTTGAACACAAACAGAATCACACTTTGCTGTCACTTCTCTGTATACAGCAGATGGAATCGTAATTTTTTCATACATTGCTCTCAAAATATCCAGCTTACCAATCCCGCAAAGCACAATCAATGGGGTTGAATTGACAATAACTTTACGCATTTTCCACTTCCTCTAAAAATTCTTCCTGATCGTCAAACCTGAAAATAGAAATATGGTTCTGTCCCAGATATTTTATGAATTCTTCCTCTGTCATTCCTGCAATCTGTGAACAATATCCGATAGATACACCACTTTGTGTATAGTAACATAGTGCCACTGCCCGTCGTGCAAATTGATTTGCCTGCTCATGATTCATTTTTGTATCAAAAAGTACTTCATCCGGTATATTAAATACAATCTGGCACATCGTCATTCCTCCCAGCTGCCTCATTCTGCAATAATTTCTTTTACTTTTATAGTTTATCACAATTGCTTGAAATTAGCCACCAAAATCTCGGTTTTTGCAGTGGCTTTTGCAGCGCACGACGTCAAGCTTTCCGCTCTTAACGATCTTTTACAGAAAAAGTCAATACATTGACCGATGCGGCATCTGCACAGAATACATACTTTCCGTCTGTCTTTACCGGTATTTTCCCATGTGTTTTTCTGATTTTGTCCGGTTCTTCAACACTGTTGTAATCGGTCATGCAGCTGCTTTTTAATGTCTGGACATTGACAGCCTCAGCTTCTTTGTCGAAGCTCAATTCCACTGTTTTTGCATTTTTACAATCGGCATTAATGATATTAACATAGATTTCTTGATCTTTTCCGGATGCAAACAAGTATATATCTTCATCCAGACTTTTTGTATCTATTTCGATTTTTTCAGCATCTCTGTGGACTTTGTACATTAAAAATACATCATAATTCGGTGTGAGAATTGTATGCTCACCTGATGTCAGTATCAATGAATTTAATACATTGACCGTCTGTGCCATACATGCCATTTTCACAATATCACAGTTACGGTGGAAAATATCCAGTGTCAGAGCCGTTGTAATGGCATCTCTCATCGTGCACTGCTGATATAATGCAGGTCTTGTACGCGAGGCACTTCCATGCCAGTTGCCCCATTCGCCGACGATCAGGTCGCACTTATATTCTTCAGGCTCATCAAATCCTTCCGATTCAGGGAAATTACGTATACCTTCCTGAATCAGGGCATACTGCTCCAATATAACATCTTCCAGTTCCAGTGAACTTTTAATGACTCTTTTCCACGCGTTTTCATCAAAATCCACATCAGAATCATCATCTTTAAGCACATTCCAGTTGTAAAAATGTAAATCATAGGCATCGACCTGCGGCTGTCTGTAGCGGCCGATTTCCGCAAAAAAGTCTTTTGTCCACTGCACTCTTTCTTTAGGTTTATTGCCATCCGGACCACAGGCAATTTTCTTTAAGCCCTGGCCTTTTTTGGCATTTCTGAAATCACAAAGGGGCATTGCTGCAGAATATTTGCGAAATTCCTGTGCATAAAGCTGTGCTGTCATCATTCCTCCGCCAAACCATGGCTCATTTCCGATGCCCCAGTACTCAACACCAAACGGTGCTTCGGCACCATTTTCTTTGCGCAGTCTTGATAAATCCGTCTCCTCACTGCGGTTGCAGTATTCAATCCAGTCACGCATTTCCTGTACACTGCCGCTTAATACATTAATGCCAAACCACGGTTTTGCACCGAGCATATTGCAAAAATCCATAAATTCATGGGTTCCGAACTGGTTATCATCAATTTCATAAGTATCAAAATTTTCATTGTAAGTCACGGGACGCGATGCTCTGTCACCGATTCCGTTTCTCCAGTGATATGTATCCGCAAAGCATCCGCCCGGCCAGCGAATGACCGGCGGTTCAACAAGCTTTAACGCATCAACGACATCTTTTCTTATACCTCTGTAATTCGGGATTTTTGAATCCTCACCAACCCATATGCCGTCATAGATACAGCTTCCGAGAAACTCAATAAACTGACTGTGAAGCTCCGGTGCAATCACACCTTTTCGTTTTTCTGTGCAAATATTTACATGATTACTCATTTTCCTTCTTCCGCTCCTTCTCTTAAATAAAATCCGGTCCGGAACAAACCGTGGTCACTACCAGATTAACCGCTGATTTCCCGGCAAATACCAGCTTGCGTATTACTTCCCCGGTCAACACCAGATTGTGTATTACTTCCCCGGTCAATTCCAGATCAAACATGGATTCCTTTCACCTTTTTACAAAAACGATTGTAACAGAAAAAACGCCCTAAAAATATCATATTTTTAAGGCGTTTATCACATAATTAATCTGTTCATCATGATTTAATTTTGCTTACTTTTTATAACGCTTCCGATATTGTGCAGGCGTCATTTGTTCGATTTCTTTAAATATTTTCCCCATATGGCTCTGCGAACAAAATCCCAGATATGTGGCAATTTCACCGATTGAAGTATCTGAATAAATCAGCATGTTTTTTGCCAGCTGAACTTTCTTGCGCATAATATAAGCATTGATTGTGACGCCTTCGATCTGGTGAAACAGTTTTGACAGGTATTCCGGTGTCACATGCAGTTCGTCAGCAAGTTCCTGTATGACGATTTTTGAATGCAGTTTCCGAAAAATCATATTTTTGCATTGTTCCACGATTTCGTTTTTTTGCCTGCTGCTGCAAAGTGCATGCACCATTCTCACATATTTAATCTTAGCGTCTCTGACCATCGCCTCAATCTCTCCGATATGATCAGACTGATCAACGCTTAATATATAACTGTCATTCATTGAAAATGCTTCTTCAAAAGGAATACCGCCCTCTATGGCCGCCCTTGCAGAAATAGCCAGTCCTACAATTGCCAGATTTTTCGCGGACTGAAGTTCGTTTTTTGAAAGTACGGCATATTCCCCGATAAAGCTTTCATTTAAACTTTGTATCAGCTGCTGTTCGTCGCCGCGCTTAATGCTCTCCATTTCACGGACTTCTCTTGTATACGGATTGTGGATTTTTTCATTTTCACGATACCCGAATAATACATGCTGTACATTTCGCTTCATTTTTTCTTCAAAGGCAGGACTCATATAGTTTTTCTCATTTAATTCCTGATAAGAAAGACATTTCCCCGTAATGAGATGAAAAAGGAGCAATGTTTCTTCACACAGCTTTTCATACGCACAATACGAAATTCTGAAATTCCTGCTTACCCGGTGTTGACTTATGATGCACTTTCGCGCTTCTGTCAGCCGTCCATATTCCACACAAACAGGCCCTGTAATATAAGCGTACTTTTCTTTCACAATCACTGTATAATAAATCGGGTACGTCTCCATATGAATCACGGGATATCCTGCATTTCCCCGCTTCACCAGACGTTTCAGCAGCTCTTGATCTGTAATCAGCGGATCTTCATAATCGCATTCGCAATAAACCTTTTCTATAACAATTTCGTCGCCGGCTAAACAGCACCTGACAGGTGCATGTACACTTCTCGCAATATGATTGCAGACAAAATCGTTTTCCATTAATCCATAATCTGCTGAGTACAGCTTTTCGCAATGCCAAGAGGGGTTACAAACATAGGATTGCCGGGTTTGTACGTAGGAATGCCGACGTATTTTTCAACAACTGCCTCAATCCCTTCCAGACAGCAGGTTCCTCCTACAAGATAAATTTCACTGACATCATAGCCTTCACAGTGCTGTTTGATAATGGATGCTACCTTTTCAATGACAGGTTTTAAGGTCGGCAATAACTCCTTATGATGCTTTGGATTTCTCTTATAAATTTCCGCTTCTTCAAATTTCATTTTATAAGAGCCTGCAACAACAAGAGAAAAATGTGTACCGCCTGTCGGCTCATCGACAACATGAATGACTTTTCCGTCTTTTAATATAGAAATACCGGTCGTACCGCCGCCGATATCAACAACAGCACCATTTTTTATGCCTAATACCTCGTTGGCTGCTGTCGGTTCATCCAAAAGATTTGTCAACTCAAACCCGGCTGCCTCAACGACATTTTTGATTGCCCCGCCGTCCAGTGTATCTGTTCCCGGAGGTATGGCAGCAGCCGCATAAAGAAGTTCTGTTCCCAGTTCTTCTTCAAGTTTTTCTTTCATTTGCCGCACAATACGGACAGCACCGATATAATCCACGATCATACCGTCTTTGACAACATCGGCATACTGGTATGCCCCGGCAATCGGCTCATAATTTTCATTCATCACCGCCAGTACAATACATGCTGTTCCCAGGTCTACGCCCGTATAATAAACAGATGCCTTTTTAGTCACCGGAGATTTGATCACCTGCTCAAATTTTTCAATTAATGCATCACATTCCCGAATATTAATATTTTTCTTTTCCATCTATTTTCCACCTTAATATATTCAGTATTTTCCATAAATACTTACATTTAGTGACTTTCCAAATTTCCCTTCCTATATGTCACGACTATAACACAAAGCCTCAGGACTGTCAATGATTCAATATTTTGTTCTGCAATTTCATCATAATCAGACGGCAAACGATTCAATTCACGAAGTTTTTCTTCTGCATCAAGCTGGGTCTGTGTGACATCTTCTATTTCTCATCAATGGACAGCGGCTTTCCATAAATCAATCTATTCCCCCTTAATAAACAAAAAATCCAAATGAATCAGGCAAAAAAACCTTCTGTCATTTGGATTCTTGTTCATCATTTTTATCACGTTCATTTTCTTCCGGACAGTGTATTCATCAGCACATACAGTCCGACTGCAATCACAATCGCTGCAATCACTGTCAAATACATCGAAGGAAGCGCCACTTTATCACCGAAAAAGTATAAATTGCAGTCTACGCTGTCGCGTATGGCCTCCACGACTTCATTTGGAAATCCCACTGCACTCATTTCATCGAACACACCTCTCAGCGCATGATTTCTAAGCAGCGATGTGCCGTAAGTACCCGGCAGAAAAGAGATGACTTTCCTAAGTCCCTCGGAGAACTGTGAAATCGGCATATAAGCTCCGCAAATAAAACCGTAACCGGCGCTGACGATAGTGCCGACAGCCGAAGCCTGACCCTGGGTGGAGAGCGGAAAATTCACACAGGAGGCCAATGCTGTTCCAAATAGTACCAAAAGTATCACATCAAGCAGCAATGCGCCCACATCTGCAGCCGTCAGATACCAGCCCACTAAAGATAGATATCCGAGACACACCCCTGTGGCAATGAGACATATAAACAAAGTCGAAATCAGGGTTGCCAGATAATAACTAAGTGCCAGAGTGCTTTTTTTCACCGGCGCTATCGTCAGATCCCGTCTCGCACCGGTAATCTTATCCTGAACCATAAGCAGATTGGAACAAAAAGCCACTGTCACGCAGCTTACCGCCAACAGTGAGGAAACCAGTTCGCCGCCCACACAGCCTCCAATGAGTTTATCCGATACAGTCGTTCCTACCGCTTCTAAGGCGCTCCGGAAAGTCTCCTCGTATACATTACTTAAAAAGGTACCATACAGCACCAAAAGAATCAGAGGTGTAATCAGCGAAGTAAAAAACATACCTCTGTCTTTAAAATATAGTTTCGTATTGCGCCAAATGAGCGCGCCAAGTCCGGTCATCACCTATACTCCTTCCTTTTCGATTTACTTGCTTGATCTGACGGATCAAAGACTCTTTTTCCATGATCTGATGTACCTGACAGATATAAGATTCATTTTCCTGCATCTGTTCACGATTCATTTTCCCGAACCCCCGATCAGTTTTTTACCTGTTACGGCCAGAAATACATCATCCATATTACCCTTGGTAATTTCATAATCTTTAAAGATTTCCGGATATTTTATAATCAGTTCCGTAGCTGTGGCTGTGTCAGGAACAGAAACCCGGTAAGCATCCCGAATGGATTCATACGGCTTACCAAGAGACTTCACCTGCGCTTCTTCCACACCATATAGTGTCATGAAATCGCCTGTATAACTGTTTTTTAACGTCAGAGGTGTTCCCTCGGCTGAAATTTTACCGCTGTCTAAAATCACCACATAATCCGCATCGGCCGCCTCTTCCATGTAGTGGGTTGTAAGGAACACTGTCATACCCTCATTTTTCCTCAGATCTCCCACGACTTTCCACAGTGTACTTCTTGTCTGGGGATCAAGACCGGTCGTTGGCTCATCCAGAATCAAGATCTTCGGTCTGTGCATCAAAGCCCGGGCAATGTCGATCCTGCGCCGCTGCCCGCCCGAAAGTTTCCCCACAGGACGCTTAAGCAAGTCTTCAAATTCAAGAAGTCCGGCCAATTCCGCCAGCCGCTCATTGAAATTTTTACCGCGTATACCATACAATGCTGCCCTGCTCTGCAGATTATCCTTTACAGAAAGATCTTTATCCAATACGGAATTCTGAAAAACCACACCAAGACTGCGCTTTATGCTGTCGGGATCCTTATCCGGATTGATACCGGCAATCCGTACGGTTCCCGCGTCTCTGTTCAGCTGTCCGCAAATAATATTAATGGTCGTGGATTTACCCGCACCGTTGATTCCCAAAAAGGCGAACAGTTCTCCCTCTTTTACCCGAAAGCTCAGATCCTGTACGGCTTGTACATCACCAAATTTCTTACTCAAATGTGAAATTTCAATCATATCACTCATAAAATTTGTTCCTCCTGTTTTATAAGAATTGCGAACTGCACATCTTTATGTCTATTACTGCACATCTTTATGTCTATTATAAAAAAAATTCTATTGGGCTGATAGAGAAATTTTCAAGTCAAATGTGTCATTTTTATAGCTTGTGATAAAAAAGAAAACGCTGTCACCCAATGTAACCCGTATGAAGATACAGTGATTTTTCCGTTTCCGACAGAAAGAAAACGCAGTCACCCAATGTAACCCGTATGAAGATACAGTGATTTTTCCGTTTCTGACAGAACGTGCGCCCGCCGGGCGCACCAAAAAACGAAGTACTGAATGACTATGCATTCAGTACTTCGTCGGAAAAGAATCAAACACACTTTTCAATGTCTGAATAATCTCTTCTATATTGATCGGTTTTGAAATAAAACCATTCATGCCGCACGCCTTTGCAGCTTTTCGGTCCTCATTAAAGGCGTTCGCTGTCATGGCTACAATCGGAACAGCCGCCAATTCCGGATTATCCAGCGCTCTAATTTGTTTCGTTGCTTCATGGCCGTCCATCACAGGCATTTGAATGTCCATAAGCACCAGCGCATAATCCCCCGGCTTTGAAACACGAACCTTGTCCAGTGCCTCCCGGCCGTTTTCTGCCGTGTCTACAATAAAACCATACTCATTGAGTATCTCAATGGCAATCTCCCGGTTCAATTCGTTATCTTCAACAAGGAGCAGCTTTTTGCCGGTAAAGCTTTTTGTCTGATCTGAAGGTATATCCCTGTTTATCTCTGCTTTCTGCCTGCCAAGGGCACTTAAGAGGGAATCCTGCAAATCTGACATAAACATAGGCTTTGAGCAGAATGCAGTCACACCTGCTTCTCTTGCCTCCGCCTCAATATCCGTCCAGTCATATGCTGTAAGGATAATAATCGGTGTGTCATCTCCGAGACTTCTGATTCGCCGTGTCACCTCTATGCCATTCATATCAGGCAGCCGCCAGTCGATAATATACGCGTGAAATGCATCATTGACCTCAGTTGCCTGTTTTGCGCGCAGAACTGCCTCTTTACCTGTCATGGTCCATTCAGATCTCATGCCGACATGCAATAACATTTTTGTAACACTGTCACAGGTATTAAAATCATCATCCACCACAAGGGCCCTCAGACCTTCAAGTTCTTTGATTTTTTCAAACTTTTTGTGTTCCGAATGAAGTCGAAGTTCAAAACGGATAATAAATTCTGTTCCCTTGCCCTGCTCTGTATGAACCTCGATGGTTCCGCCCATCATATCAATGATATTCTTTGAAATGGACATACCAAGCCCCGTACCCTGTATCTTGCTTACAGTAGATGTGCGTTCACGCTCAAACGGGTTAAAAACACGCGCCGCAAATTCTTCGCTCATACCGATACCGGTATCCTTGACACGCAGTTCATACCGCCCCTTGCCTTCCGGGGCATTTGGAAGCTGCGATACCCGTACAGACACCGTACCGCCCGGAGGCGTAAACTTAATCGCATTGGAAAGCAGATTCAAAAGTACCTGATTCAGACGAACCTTATCGCAGCACACATCTTCATCGGTCACATCCATTGTATCCATATACAGTTCCAGCTGCTTTGCGTGGACCTGTCCGCTGATAATTGTTTTAAGGTCATGAAGGATATCCGACAGGTTTGCCTCAGTCTCTTCAAGATGTATCTTTCCGCTTTCGATCCTGCTCATATCAAGGACATCGTTAATCAGGGAAAGCAGATGATTTCCCGAAGAAAGTATTTTTGACAAATACTCCTTGATCTTTGCGTCATTGCCGATATTTGCGCTGGCTAACGTCGTAAAGCCGATAATGGCATTCATTGGTGTACGGATATCGTGAGACATATTGCTTAAAAATGTACTTTTGGCTCTGTTTGCGCTCTCTGCCGCTTTCACGGCATCCTCCAGTGCCTGATTGATGTTCTTGTCTTTCGTACGGTCGGACATTACAAGAATGTATTTTTTCTTGCCCTGAATATCACTGCAAAATGCAATCACATGAAACCAGCGCACCTCGCCGGTTTTCTGATGAATATACTCTCTGTCCCATTCGCCCTGCTGCCCCGGAAGTATACCCGGAAGCTGATTAAGAACTCTGACCGTATCGTCATCCCCTGTAAGGTGATCCAGCGCATGTATATTTGCACGAGCCTGTTTTTCAGAAACACCGACCAGTTTTTCTATATTTGGACTGACATAATCCACACGAAGGTCCTTGGCATCTAACATAAGAAAAACAGCGTCAACATTGGTAGAAAGCTTGGAAAACAGCTCCTCACGGTACAAGATTTCCGTATCCTTCTTTCTCAGATTCAATCTGTTTCGCCTGATGACAATCACAAGCATCACTATGCCGAGAATAACCATGATTCCTGCCACCAGCAAAAAGGTGCTGTACTGAAGTTCGTTCATACTGGCATTGACGATGACGGTCGGTACCATACCAAGAAGTATCCAATCCTCAAAAACAGCGGATTCATACACAAGATAATAACTTGTATCCGCTATTTCCAGAATAGCCGCTCCGGAGTTTCCCTGACTGAAATCCTCATGCAGTCTGTCGATTTCCTCACTGCTCATTTGAGAATATTTTCTCAGCATAGCCAGAAAGTTATAAATATCCTGCTGCTTATCAGCAGCATTATCCACCACCACACGTCCGTCTGACCGAATGACGAAGCTGCTGGCTTTATTGTCAAATGTCGATATTTCAAGTGTCTTTATAAGATCGGAGTTATTGAAACTGACAGCGATGACCTCATATTCAAAATCTTCGTAAATTCCTGAAGCGGCAGGTGAAGCAAACACAAGGATCTGCGGCTGGCCTGGTACGACAGAATTCACCACCATATCTTTGCCATAGAGAATAAGCTTCGGCAGTTCATTCTTAAGATCCATATAGCCCGTCTTACCGCTTACCGTCCGATAATTGCCTTCACGGCTGATAAAGTAAAAATCCGTAAAACCGGTTTCTTCCTGCGCATGATCAACAAAATCTCTGATTTCATTTTCGTCAGTCACGTCCTGTAAATAGTCTGCCCATAAATGCATATGGGTCCAGTTCCTGTTCACCAGATTCTGAAGGGAACTATTGGCCTGATGGAAGATCTCTGTCAGGCGGGAAATACTTTCGGAGTATATGGTTTCTGACACAAAATGGTAATAACGGATAATACAGTCTCAGAAGTCTGATCCGCAGGCTGCTTTAACTGTGCGTCAAACGCCTCATACGCCTGTTGAGCGTCATATTCACCCCGGATCATCTTTGAAACAACATCTTTGGACACCGCAAAGAAGTCGTTAGAGGCGATTCGGATGTAAAGATGATTTTGATTGATCAGCGGCTTCAGATTATCGAGATAAGGTGAAAGCAAAAGATCAATATTCTGACTGTATGTAATCACATCCTCGCCCTTTGCAAAAGTATTCTGGCCTTCTTCAGAAAGCATGACCTCAAGTACTTTCATGGCCATTTCCTGTCGTTTCGTATTCTTCTCCAAATCTTTATTCAGCGCCACCTGAAATTCAGGATAAGTAAGAAGCCACTGTTCACCGTCCTGACCGAAATACGGCAGAAATACAGCATCGATGTTATTGTTCTGAAACTCAATGACATTTGCGCCGCCTGAACGGATCATCGCAGCCTTACCCTCAGTAAACATATTGATCACAGGGTCATAATCAAGCTCCAGATCCTCCGGACGGATATTTACATCACTGATAAACTGTTCCATACGATCAAAAACACCCGGCCATACAACATCGTCAAGTCCCACTGCATCTTCCGACATATCTTCGTAGCTGCTGCGCCACATGCGTCCTTCCATGGATGTTATCTCCGGAATGGACAGGCCCTGCAGCACTTCCATACACGTATAATCATAAGCAAAGTCTGCAACAAATCCGCGGATGCCCTGTTCTTCAAATGCCTGACATGCAGAAATCAGGCTATCGTAATCCGTTGGCATCGGGATACTGTATTCCTCAAACAAAGCCCTGTTGGCAACAAGACCGTCTATCGTACCGCAGAACGGGAGCCAGTTGACTGTTCCGTCAGCATTGGTAAAACTGCCGATATAAGATTCATAGATTGCACCGGCCACCTCTGTCGTGGACAGATTCATCAGCTGATCCTTCAGTTCCGCCGCATCATGCAGAGAAAAGCGGCGGCAGGTGATAATATCCGGCAGTTCTCCGTGTTCGTTCATAAACTTATAGAAATCCAGATCATTATTGCCCATAATAAATTCAATATTCACATCCGGCAGCTGTGACTGAATATAAGGTGTTAAACGTTCGTTTAAAGTATTGCCCCATAAATAGACCGTAATCGTATCTTCATCTTCACTTTTCTCATTTGCAGCGCATCCTGACAGAAACGCCAATGTCACTGATACCATCATCATTGTCGCTATCAGACTTTTTTGTTTGTTTTTTTCATCTCTTTTGCTTCCCCCATCATATACATTTAACTTTAGTATACCCGCGTTAATCCCATAAAGCAAAATAAGGACAGCTTTACTTTAGCCATCCTTACTTTTTTCATAATTTCCTGCCTATACGCTTGTATCGATTTTTTATCCTGCCCATTCATTGCGTTTTGTGTAACCAGCATAATAATAAGGTTGTTTTTTTAGTATATCATAATACTTCTCTTTTGGAAATATGTTAATATACTATTTTTTCTTTACCGGAATCCATATTTCGCAATAATAGTTTTCATCCATGGTGCCCTTCTCATATTGCCTCGGATCGTCGTAGTACTCCACACAGTATCCGGCCGCAAATTCATATTCTTTCAATGCAGGCAGCCATTCTGTATAGATTTTCGTATTCACATCCTGCAGTGCGTCAGGCATTGCTCCTTCTAATTTCTGTTCTATTTATTTTCATTTAGGTCAACATACGGGATCGACTCAATTTCCATACTGCCGTCCGGCAGTACAGATATCAGTGTTGCCCCACGCTGCTCTGTCTGTCTGGCAATTCCGGGCATTGCCAGATAGTCAATGGACATGCCGTAGGTCAGACGAATTCCCTGATATTCCATGGAAATAGTATTATAATGGTCACGACCGCAGAAGATGCCTTGAGTGCTTTTCAATTCTACAGCTGCCTGGAAAAGACGGCTGGGATAATCCGAACAGCAGATTGCATCATCCTTTTCCCCAACCTTGCCATAAAAATACTGCACAGAGGCATCTTGTGCTTTGTAAAGTTCGTAAGCCGTACGATATTCCTGCACCGGTATATGCGTAAAGATCAAAGAAGGGATGTTCCGCCCCTCTTCTTCAAAGATAGATGCTAAAGTATCATGATACCACTGTACCTGGTCTTCATGGATATAATAGAAACGCTCCTGCATAACTGACCATGACATAGGGGTTATGCGCCCGATAGAAATTACTTCCGGCAATCAGGCAGAGCATTCCCGTCAGCAGCATAAATACGCCAAGAATCACAGCAATGATACAGCGCTTGATACACCGGGGCTTCCAGTCAATCAGCCATGCGCCCCCTTCCCGTGACAGGATCAGTTCCGACTTTGTTGCTTTTCGGAATGAAAACAGTCCCAGTATGCCAAAAACCAGATGCAAAACTGCCAGCAGCGTACACAGCCCCATCCATCCAATCCCAATCAGATTGATGATCTGCATGGCATACGGTCGGTAAGCCGTCAGCGGAGCCAGCGCCGCCGGCGCAAGGATCAGGCACATAAGCCCCATTGCCAAACGGCGAATTGCCGCATGAAAATGATGGATAAATGTCTTTAGTTCGTTCTGATTCATAAATCCTTTTTCTTCTCCCCATACACTTTCGCAAAGTGTTGAAAATGCTTCCGTATCTTTTCCAGTACCTCTGCTTCTCTTTCCGGTTGTCTGTCATACATATGAATCAGCAGGGAAACCGGTGCAGCAAACTCCAATGCAAGGTATTCCGGATCATCCTGCTTCAATATCCCTTTTTTCATCATGTCTGCAAAGATATTTCCATACATTTCCTGCAGATTTTCCAGATGATAACGCGTTGTCAACGCCGCCAGCCGTTCACTGCGAAACTGCTCCATTGCCAGGATTCTACGCGTTTTTCGAATGACATCATCGTACATTGTGAACTGAATTCTCTCCATGGTTTTCTCAATCAACTCGTCCATACCAGTCGGAGATTCTCCGCTCTTAATCTTTAAGCCAAATCCCTCAGCATAATGGGATTCAGCCAAATTTATAAGGGAATTAAAGATGTCCTCTTTCCCTTTGTAGTGTCTATAAAGCGAAGGCCCTTTAAGTCCGGCATTCTCTGCGATCAAATCTACACCCACCCCGTCATAACCTTTTTCTGAAATAAGGTCCAGCGCTGCATATAATATTCTTTCCTTTGTTGTCATATCTTTCATACGCTATCCTCCAAAATGCAAACGACCGTTTTCTACATTATAACTAACGGTCGTTCTTGTTGTCAATATAAACTTTTTTCACCAGACAGCTTCCTCCTGCTGTACATTCTCTTCCAGAATATTTTTCAGTGCCGACATGGAACTTGTATGTGACCGTATAATCTTTACAGCCTGTCCTTTCGTTTCAGATAAAGCATTCCGCACCATTTTATGAGATACTGTACCTGTAAAGAGAACAAGCAGATCCGGATTCCCGATTCCTTTCAGACTTCAGCATTTGCGTTTTTTATATACGTAATCCAGTTTTCCAAACTATCCATGCCGAAATCCTCAAGTGCCGTTTTGTAGCAAGTAAAAGCAATGGGGTGGTTTTCCTCCATCCATTTCAATGATTTTTTTGGTCCAAAATAAGGATGCTGCATAATATCACAAAAAATCTCCAAACTGTCAATCAACACCCAATGCCACCGAAACATCCCCTCGGCATCGTATCGTTTTACCCTTGCAAGCATCTTGATGCACCAATCAACACTTGCATCAATTTCTGCTTTTGATTTTTGCGGGCGATTTTGCAAATGTGAAATCACTTTCATTTGAAGTGCTTTTCCTCGTTCATCGTTATCTGCAATAATCTTCCCATCAAAAATTTGAACGAAATCATCGCAATCAAAATCTCCATCAAAATAGGAAGCAGGATATACGAAAACATCAAGCTGAATGCCGTTTACAAATGATGTGTCGTGAAATTGTTCATGGTCATAAGAAATAACCAACGAGTCAAAATCACTGTTCAGATTGTTTGTTCCGTTGGAATACGAGCCATAAATGATGATGGAAAGAGGATTGTAGTTTTGCTTTATATATTCAATAATCTGTTCCAATAAATCCACCTCCCGCATAAAACTCGTGTACTATACCTACAAATCCCATAAATACGGCATTCTCTGTTGGAGTACTATGAGTACTATAAATTAGATACACGAGTTATCTGTTTAAACGACCGTTTTCTATATTATATCTAACGGTCGTTCACATTGTCAATATGAACGATTAAAATTCTCAAACTTATATTTCATGCCTGCACCTCATTTAATTTGCTTCATATCCCATTATTTTCTTCCAATAATAACAACATGATTACTTGCACCAAGCACTGACTGTTCACGACATACGCTATAATGATAATCGCACCATATTTTGAATTGCTCTTCATTCCATTGATCCACCTTTTGCGACAAAAGAGGTGCCAAACCGTCTTGTGCAAAATGATCTATCATTTTCAAACCATTTCTTTCATAAAGTGATTCCATCTCATCTTTTGATGAATAATAAGTATCCGTCCAAAAGCACTTTTCATCATCATGCTTTAATACACCTGTTTCAATAAGTTGTTTTGCCAAAGACTTATCTAAATATTTTACATTGTTTGTAGCAATATATTGAAACACATAATATCTTGGAATATAAGCAGTAACTAAAAGTCCACCTTTCCTTAACACCCTTAAACATTCCTTCAAACATTTTTCTCTCTGTTCTTCTGTAATCAAATGATAAAAAGGTCCCATATTTAAAACCACATCAAAGGTATCATCTGCAAAACAGGTCATCTCTGCAGCATCCAAAACAGCCGTATTCATAGAGTAATCTTTGGTTTTAAGTGTCTGGTTAATAATATCAACATGCCTTGGCGTAATGTCAGTAGCAGTGACGTCATGACCCTGATCAGCAAGCCAAAATGCATAAATACCTGTTCCCGCTGCACAATCCAATATTTTACATTTATCACCAATGACTTCCTCAAGAACTCTTGTAGTCGTAATAAATTCTATCTTTCTTGCATTATTTGTAGTCAGACGATTTTCCTCTTGATAATTTTCGTAACTCTCAACAACATAATTCATTATAAACACCTCCTGCATACTTCCTTTTTCCATATGAAGTAAAACTTCCGAATTGCTGATTAAAGCAACAAACAGCGGCACCAACCGGCTTAACAGTTTTTCCTGCATCTTTGCATGCATCAGGGCATTCTGTAGTTTACTTTTTCATTTTTACTCAAAAAAGAATACTACCATCACAAAGGTTGGTGGTAAAATTTAGGGTTTATAAAAATCTGTTTCTCATATCCTGCAGCATCACTTTGATTTCATAAGCATTTTTCTTCGCTGCAGTTAACGAAACAATCAATCGGTCGCAAACAGAAATAATATCATCCGATTGTTGTGGATCGTTCAATGCAGCTCGAATATCCGTATCCGGATTTTGCGATAATTGCCTTAATAAACGCAAAATGGCTTCCAGTGAATAATTTGCACATCGCAAGGCACGAATAACTTTCAGCCGCCTCATGTCACCATCCGTATAGATACGATACCCGT
>JALEHN010000040.1 GCA_022770525.1 Clostridiales bacterium | reverse complement strand
ATAACTGTCTTACTACTAAGCGATATTCTGAAATAGAATGATAAATATTCATATTATATATTTCTATTATATCTGTATTTGTGCTAATATATCAATAGTTTTACTCATTTTATTTTTGGATTTTTTGATAAGGAGGATTTGGTTATGGGTATGACGATGACTCAAAAGATTTTAGCACATGCTGCTGGACTTGACAGGGTTGAAGCAGGGCAATTGATTATGGCGAATTTGGATATGGTTTTGGCTAATGATATTACAGGACCTGTGGCTATTAATGAAATGGACAAGTTTGAAAAGAAAGGTGTATTTGATAAAGATAAAATAGCTTTGATTCCCGATCATTTTTCACCAAATAAAGATATTAAATCTGCTCAGAATTGTAAATGTATGCGTGATTTTGCGCATTGTAATAATATTACGCATTTTTATGAAGTAGGTGAGATGGGGATTGAGCATGCGCTGCTTCCGGAAAAGGGCATTGTGACCGCCGGCGACACTGTGATAGGTGCTGATTCACATACATGTACATATGGTGCTTTGGGAGCTTTTTCAACAGGTGTTGGAAGCACAGATGCCGCGGCAGGTATGTCTACAGGAAAAGCATGGTTTAAGGTTCCTTCAGCGATTAAATTTATATTGACAGGAAAACCGTCAAAGTGGATAAGCGGAAAAGATATTATATTACATATTATAGGTATGATTGGTGTTGATGGAGCGCTTTATAGGTCAATGGAGTTCGTGGGTGACGGAATTCAATATCTGACCATGGATGACCGTTTTACAATTGCTAATATGGCTATTGAGGCCGGTGGTAAAAATGGTATATTCCCTGTTGATAAACTGGCTGTTGAATATATTGAAACACATATGAATCCGTCGAGAAAAGAAGCATGTGAGGCAGCAGGAATTCCACCATATACAATTTATGAAGCTGATGAAGATGCAAAATATGATGAAGTGTATACAATTGATTTGAGTGCTTTGAAATCTACTGTAGCTTTCCCTCACTTACCTGAAAATACACATACAATCGATACTATCGAAAATATCAATATTGATCAGGTAGTTATAGGCTCATGTACGAACGGTCGTCTTGATGATTTAAAAATTGCTGCAGAAATACTCAAAGGTCGTAAAGTAAAAAAAGGCCTTAGAGTTATAGTTATTCCTGCTACTCAGAAAATATATCTTGATGCAATGGCAGCGGGGTATATTCAGACATTTATTGAAGCTGGTGCAATCGTCAGTACACCGACATGCGGACCATGTTTAGGCGGGTATATGGGCATTCTTGCAGAAAATGAACGTTGTGTTTCAACAACAAACCGTAATTTTGTAGGTCGTATGGGTCATGTGACATCAGAGATTTATTTAGCTAGTCCTGCAGTTGCTGCGGCAAGTGCAGTAACGGGTAAAATTTCAGGACCAAGTGAGCTTGGTTTATAGGAGGTTAAACAATGAAAGCGTGTGGTAAAGTATTTAAATATGGTGATAATGTTGATACAGATGTTATAATTCCTGCAAGACATCTTGCTATTACTGATCCAAAAGGACTGGCAGAACATTGCATGGAAGATATAGATGCTGACTTTGTAAAAAATGTAAAAGATGGCGATATTATTGTAGCAGACAAAAACTTTGGATGTGGTTCCAGCCGGGAACATGCACCCCTTGCAATCAAGGCATCTGGTATTAGTTGTGTCATTGCAGAAACATTTGCAAGAATCTTCTATAGAAATGCAATTAACATCGGACTTCCGATTATAGAGTGTAAAGAGGCTTCAAAAGGAATAGATGCAGGTGACATTGTAGAAATAGATTTTGATTCCGGAATGATTTACAATAAAACTAAAGGTCAGCAATATAAAGGTCAGGCTTTCCCGCCGTTCATGCAGGAATTAATCAGCGCAGGCGGGCTGGTTAACTATATGAATGAACAAAACAAAAAGTAATATCAAACATAGAAACAACCGTTTAATGACGTTTTTCCATAATAAATAAAACGTTATTAAACGGTTGATGAACGACTTGCAAAACTTTTTAATACCAATTTTGCGTTATTGCTTTGCTGTACTAAATTTTATTGGGTTTTTGGTTGAAATATTAAATAAAATGAGGTATTATAGTAGTTACGCGAGAATTGTGCGTTTATCGACAGTATGTTTTGCTTTTTTATTTTATTTTGAAAGGGTAGATTTTGATGGATTTTAATATTGCTGTGATTAAAGGTGACGGCATTGGTCCGGAGATTGTTAATGAGGCTGTTAAAGTTTTGGATAAAGTAGCGGCAAAGTACAATCATCGGTTTAATTATACGGAAGTTTTAATGGGCGGATGTTCTATTGATGCCACAGGGGTACCGTTGACAGATGAGGCGATTGAAGTATGTAAGTCATCTGATGCGGTTTTGATGGGTTCCATTGGCGGTGATACGACGACATCTTCGTGGTATAAACTGCCTCCGGAGTTAAGACCGGAAGCAGGACTTTTAAAACTTCGTAAATCCCTGGGATTGTTTGCCAATATTCGTCCCGCATATTTATACAAAGAATTAAAAGCTGCCTGTCCATTAAAGGATGAAATTATTGGTGACGGATTTGATTTAGTCATCATGCGTGAACTGACCGGTGGTTTATACTTTGGAGATCGAAAAACAGTTGAAGAAAACGGAGTTATGAAAGCCTATGATTCATTAACTTACGATGAAAATGAAATCCGTCGTATCACAGTTAAAGGTTTTGAGACTGCGATGAAACGCCGTAAAAATCTCATTAGTGTTGATAAAGCCAATGTTCTTGACTCTTCAAGATTATGGCGCAAAGTTGTTGAAGAAGTTGCAAAAGATTATCCGGAAGTTACATATTCACATATGCTTGTCGATAATTGTGCAATGCAGCTTGTCAAAAATCCGCGCCAGTTTGATGTTGTTCTTACAGAAAACATGTTTGGCGATATTTTATCCGATGAGGCCAGTGAAATTACGGGTTCTATAGGTATGCTTTCGTCAGCAAGCTTAAGTGAGACAAAACTTGGACTTTATGAACCAAGCCATGGTTCAGCGCCGGATATCGCAGGACAAAACAAGGCAAATCCGATCGCTACCATTTTGTCCGCAGCGATGATGCTTCGTTATTCATTTGATTTGGATAAGGAAGCGGATGCGATTGAAACAGCCGTTAAGAAAGCTTTAGCTGATGGATACAGAACAGTTGATATTATGTCTGAAGGCAACAGGCAAATGACATGTTCTGAAATGGGCGATGTTATTGCTGCTGCAATTTAATAAATAAAACAGCATCGATTATTTATAGCCCGTATGCACATATAGATGCAGCACATATACTTTAGAAATAAGAAAGGAAAAGAACGATGAAAAGTGATTCAGTAACAAAAGGAATGCAGCAGGCACCTCACCGCTCGTTATTTAATGCTTTAGGATTAACTAAAGAAGAATTAAGCAGGCCGCTGGTCGGTATTGTCAGTTCATACAATGAAATTGTACCGGGACATATGAATCTGGACAAGATTGTAGAAGCTGTAAAATTAGGTGTTGCCATGGCCGGCGGTACACCGATTGTTTTCCCTGCGATTGCTGTTTGTGATGGTATTGCGATGGGACATATCGGTATGAAATATTCACTTGTAACAAGAGATCTTATTGCAGACTCAACAGAGGCGATGGCCATTGCCCATCAGTTTGACGCTCTTGTTATGGTACCAAACTGTGATAAAAATGTGCCGGGCCTTTTAATGGCTGCCGCAAGAGTCAATGTACCGACTGTATTTGTATCAGGCGGTCCAATGCTTGCAGGTCATGTTAAAGGACGCAAACGAAGCCTTTCAAGCATGTTCGAAGCCGTTGGCTCTTATGCTGCGGGAACAATGACAGCAGAAGACGTCGAAGAGTTTGAAAACAAAGTCTGCCCGACATGCGGTTCATGTTCAGGTATGTATACAGCGAACTCAATGAACTGTCTGACAGAAGTTCTCGGTATGGGGCTTCAGGGCAACGGTACAATTCCGGCCGTATATTCAGAGCGTATCAAACTTGCTAAACATGCGGGCATGAAGGTTATGGAAATGCTTGAGAAAAATATCCGCCCTAGAGATATTATGACAAAAGACGCAATTATGAATGCGCTGACTGTAGATATGGCACTGGGATGTTCAACAAACAGTATGCTTCATCTTCCGGCAATCGCTCATGAAATCGGTTGGGATTTTGATATAACATTTGCAAATGAAGTCAGTGCTAAAACACCAAATCTCTGTCACCTTGCACCGGCAGGTCCGACATATATGGAAGATTTAAATGAAGCTGGCGGTGTCTATGCAGTTATGAACGAACTTGCTAAGAAAGATTTATTAAATCTTGATTGTATGACTGTGACAGGAAAAACAGTTGGTGAAAATATTAAAAACTGCGTTAACCGTAATCCTGAAGTTATTCGTCCGATTGATAATCCATACAGTGCAACAGGCGGACTTGCGGTACTTACAGGCAACCTTGCACCGGACGGCAGTGTTGTCAAACGTTCAGCCGTTGTTCCGGAAATGATGGTGCATGAAGGTCCTGCAAGAGTATTTGAAAGTGAAGAAGATGCCATTGCAGCCATCAAGGGCGGTAAAATTGTAGCCGGAGATGTTGTTGTTATCCGCTATGAAGGACCAAAAGGCGGTCCGGGCATGAGAGAAATGTTAAATCCGACATCAGCGATTGCAGGTATGGGCCTTGGCTCAAGTGTTGCGCTGATTACTGACGGACGTTTTTCAGGTGCGTCAAGAGGTGCTTCCATCGGTCATGTTTCACCTGAAGCAGCCGTTGGCGGTCCGATCGCTCTTGTTCAGGAAGGCGATATCATTAAGATCAACATTCCTGAAAACAAACTGATTTTAGACATTTCTGATGAGGAAATGGCAAAGAGAAAAGCTGCATGGCAGCCAAAAGAACCTAAGGTTAAAACAGGTTATCTTGCACGTTATGCGTCTATGGTAACAAGCGGTAATCGAGGTGCGATTCTTGAAATAAAATAATAGTCAGGAGGAATTTAAATGGAATTAACAGGTGCACAAATCGTCATCGAATGCTTAAAAGAGCAGGGCGTTGACACTGTTTTCGGTTATCCTGGCGGTACAATTTTGAATATTTATGATGAACTTTATAAACACAGCAGCGAAATCAATCATATTCTGACGTCCCATGAGCAGGGTGCTGCTCATGCGGCTGACGGATATGCACGTGCAACAGGAAAAGTTGGTGTCTGTATGGCTACAAGCGGACCCGGCGCGACAAATCTTGTTACTGGTATTGCAACAGCTTATATGGATTCAATTCCGGTCGTTGCTATCACATGTAATGTTGCCGTTAATCTTCTTGGAAAGGACAGTTTCCAGGAAATCGACATTAAAGGCATTACAATGCCAATCACAAAGCATAATTACATTGTCAAAGACATCAGAGAACTGGCTGATGCGATCAGAAATGCATTTATCATTGCACAGTCAGGGCGTCCGGGACCTGTTCTTGTGGATATTACAAAAGATGTAACCGCCAATAAGGCAGAATATGAATATAAAGAACCGCCTGAGATCAAGCGTTCAACAGAAAACATCCGTGAAGCGGATCTTGATATGGCTGTCAATCTTATTTCCCATTCGGAGAAGCCATATATATTTGTAGGCGGCGGCGCAGTGCTGTCCAATGCATCTGAAGAATTACGCAAATTTGTAAATAAAGTTCAGGCGCCTGTCACAGATTCACTGATGGGTAAAGGTGCCTTTGATGGCAGAGACAGAAATTATACCGGTATGCTTGGTATGCACGGCACAAAGACTTCCAATTATGGTGTCATGGAATGTGATTTATTGATCGTTGTTGGCGCGCGTTTTTCTGATCGTGTGATGGGTAATCCAAAAACATTTGCTAAAAATGCAAAGATTATACATATTGATGTAGACGCTGCGGAGATTAATAAAAATATTCCTGTGGAATGCAGTATCATCGGTGACGCAAAAGTTGTTCTCGGACAGCTGACTGCCCGCCTTGAGCAGCAGGATCATACCGAATGGCTGACACATGTCCACGGATTAAAGCGGCTGTATCCGATGAACTATAATCATGATGTACTGACAGGACCTGCTGTTGTTGAAGCGATATATCGGGCAACAGACGGGGACGCTTTGATTTGTACAGAGGTTGGTCAGCATCAGATGTGGGCAGCCCAGTATTTCAGATATGACGCGCCGAGAAAATTCATTACATCCGGCGGCCTTGGTACAATGGGCTACGGCCTTGGTGCCGCAATCGGCGCTAAAGTCGGTTGTCCAGATAAACTTGTGTTTAATATTGCAGGCGATGGATGCTTCCGTATGAATTTAAATGAAATTGCGACAGCAACAAGATATAATATTCCGGTCATTGAAGTCGTTATTAATAACCATGTACTTGGTATGGTACGTCAGTGGCAGACACTGTTCTATGGACAGCGCTATTCCAATACGATTCTAAACGATAAAGTCGATTTTGTTAAAGTAGCGGAAGGACTTGGCGCTGTGGGCATACGTGTCACGACATTAGACGAACTGGATGACGCAATCAAAACAGCAATCAATCTTAAACAACCGATTGTTATTGACTGTCAGATTCATTGTGATGATAAAGTATGGCCAATGGTGGCACCGGGTGCTTCCATTTCGGAAGCATTTTCTGATGAAGATATGCGTATTGTGTAATACACAGTCTTTAAATTTGTCGGGGTTTTGGTTTGAAAACCGTGATAGTAAGGCAGTTTATCTGCTTCAATGATTTGTTTTGTATAAGATATATTGATTGGGGATTGGGCATTAAAAAATACAAACACATTATAAGGAGAGATTAAAAAATGAGCAGAGTTTACAACTTTTCGGCAGGACCGGCTATGCTGCCTGTTGACGTATTAAAAGAAGCCGCTGATGAAATGCTTGACTACAGAGGCTGCGGTATGTCCGTTATGGAAATGAGTCATCGATCTGCGGTTTACGGCGATATTATCAATGAAGCTGAAGCCGATTTGCGAAAGCTCATGAATATTCCTGATAATTATAAAGTATTGTTTATGCAGGGCGGCGCTTCAACACAGTTCGCCATGGTACCGATGAACTTTATGAAAAATAAAAAAGCAGGATATATTATCACAGGACAGTGGGCAAAAAAAGCATATGCTGAAGCAAAAATTTACGGTGAGGCCGTTGAACTGGCATCATCGGCAGATAAAACTTTCAGTTATATCCCGGATTGTTCAGACTTGCCGGTGACTGATGATATGGATTACGTTTATATTTGTGAAAACAACACAATTTACGGCACAAAGTTTAAAGAACTGCCTGATACAAAGGGTAAGGATCTGATTGCCGACGTGTCCTCCTGTTTCTTATCTGAACCTGTTGACGTATCAAAATATGCAATGCTTTATGCCGGTGCGCAGAAAAATGTCGGTCCGGCAGGTGTTGTTATCGCAATCATCCGTGAAGACTTAATAACTGATGATGTACTTGCCGGTACACCGACAATGCTGAAATACAAAACCCACGCGGACAACGGTTCTATGTATAATACACCGCCGGCATATGCCATCTATATTTGCGGCAAAGTGTTTAAATGGCTTCTTAAAACAGGCGGCCTTGAAAAACGTAAAGAAATCAATGAATATAAAGCTAAAATTCTTTATGATTACCTTGATCAGAGTCAGTTATTCAAAGGTACTGTAGAAAAAGAAAGCCGTTCATTAATGAATGTGCCGTTTGTAACAGGTGACAAGGATCTGGACGCATTGTTTGTTAAGGAAGCAAAAGCTGCCGGATTTGAAAACCTTAAAGGCCATCGTACAGTGGGCGGTATGCGCGCAAGTATTTATAATGCAATGCCTGTGGAAGGTGTTCAGGCTTTAGTTGATTTCATGAAGAAGTTTGAAGAGGTGCATCATGTATAAAATTAATTGCTTAAATCCTATTGCTAACGTTGGTCTTGACAGACTGACAGACAGCTATGAAATGACCGATAAATTTGAAGAAGCAGATGCAGTGCTTGTGAGAAGTGCGGCAATGCATGAAATGGCTTTTGGAAAAAATCTGAAAGCTGTGGCAAGAGCAGGTGCCGGTGTCAATAATATTCCGTTGGATCGATGCGCTGCTGAAGGTATCGTTGTTTTTAACACACCGGGTGCCAATGCCAATGGTGTTAAAGAAGCGGTGATCACCGGCCTTTTACTGGCTGCAAGGGATTATGTCGGCGGTATCGACTGGGTTAAATCCGCTAAAGACGATGAAAACATTGCGAAAGCAACAGAAAAACAGAAAAAGAAATTTGCCGGTACTGAAATTCAGGGCAAAAAAATCGGTGTGATCGGTCTTGGCGCAATCGGCGTTCTTGTTGCAAACACATGCGATAAGCTTGGTATGGAAGTTTATGGTTATGACCCGTTTATTTCACTTCAGGCAGCATGGAATCTTTCAAGAAATGTAAAACATATTAGCAATGTTGATGATATTTACAGCACATGCGATTATATTACGATTCACGTACCTTTAATGGACAGCACGAAGAAGATGATCGGTGCAGATGATATCAGCAAGATGAAGGACAACGCTGTTGTATTAAACTTTGCAAGAGATCTTCTTGTAGATGAAGAAGCAATGGCTTTAGCATTAAAGGATGGTAAAATCAGAAAGTATGTCAGCGACTTCCCGAATCCGCTGACAGCAAATCTTGAAAATGCCATTGTTATTCCGCACCTTGGCGCTTCTACAGAGGAGTCAGAGGATAACTGTGCTGTGATGGCATGCGATGAGTTAATGGATTATCTTGAAAACGGTAATATTAAAAACTCTGTTAATTATCCTGCATGTGATATGGGAAAATGTATGGCTGCCGGACGTATCGCGGTTTGTCACAAAAACATTCCGAACATGATTGCCCAGCTGACATCTGCATGTGCTAAAGACAACATCAATATTTCTGACCTGATCAATAAGAGCCGCGGTGAATGGGCTTATACAATGATGGATCTTGAAGCAACTGCCACAGAAAAACTCGTCAGTGATATCGAAAAAATCGGCGGTGTTGTCAAGGTAAGAATTATTAAATAACCGAAACTGTTCAGACCACACCTCCAAAATGTTTCGAATTTTGCCGGTGTGACGTATATAAATTTAAATAAGGGATGCTGCATATTTATTGCGAAAAACATGCGGCATCCTTTATTTGTATAGCGTAAAACAGAACAACCGCATTTCAGCATATGAGGCAAAACGGGAAGTCATATATTCTTTAAAAAAGGATAACATAAAAAACAAGTAACATAAAAACGGATAACATAAAAACGGGTAACATAAAAACAGGTAATATAAAAAACAGCTGATGATAAGCATTGTAAAGGAGGAACTATGGCAAAGATAAAACCATTTAAAGCATGGCGTCCGGCAGCAAAATACGCTTCAAAAACAGCCGCTCTGCCTTATGATGTATTTAACAGAAGCGAAGCCCGCACAGAGGCTTTAAAAGAACCACTGTCATTTTTAAATATTGACAGACCGGAAACGCAGTTTCCGGAAAATGCAGATATGTACAGTACGCAGGTATATGAGAAAGCGGCAAGCATGCTTAAGGAGCAGATGTATCAGGGCGTCTATATCCAGGATGAAAAGCCGTGCTATTACATTTATGAGCTTACAATGGATGGAAGATCTCAGACAGGTCTTGTGGCATGTGCTTCTGTAGATGATTATATGAATAACGTGATTAAAAAACATGAAAATACGAGAGCTGAAAAAGAAGAGGACAGGATACGCCATGTTGATATATGCAGCGCACAGACAGGACCGATTTTTCTCGCGTATCATGCACAAAAGCAGGTTGATGAGATCATTGAAGAAGTGAAAAAAAGCACACCTGTTTATGATTTTATATCAGACGACGGTATCGGACACAGATGCTGGGTTATTGATCATGAAGATCAAATTGAATATATCACTGCGCAGTTTGACCATATGGCATCTCTTTACATAGCTGACGGACATCACAGGGCAGCCAGTGCCGTAAAAGTCGGATTAAGAAGAAGGAAAAAGTATCCGGAATATAACGGAAATGAAGAATTTAACAGCTTTTTGTCAGTGATTTTCCCGGATGATCAGTTAAAGATATTGCCTTACTACAGAGTTGTCCGTGATTTAAATCATCACACAGTTGAATCTTTCTTTAATGAAATCAGCACATACTTTGATATATCAGACCAAACAGCGCCGGTTGCGCCGGAAAAACCATATGTTTTCGGATGTTATCTTGAAGAAAAATGGTACAGGCTTGAACTGAAACCGGCATACATACCTGATGACCCGGTGGACAAGCTGGATGTTTCTGTTCTTCAAAATCTTGTACTTGCCCCTGTACTTGGCATTAAGGATCCTAAAACGGATCATCGCATTGATTTTGTCGGAGGTATCCGGGGCGTAGGTGAGCTTGAGCGAAGGTGCAAAACTGACATGAAAATAGCTTTTTCAACTTATGCGACAACAATCGGGCAGTTATTTGACGTTGCCGATGCCGGGAGGCTGATGCCGCCGAAATCTACATGGTTTGAGCCAAAGCTTCGTTCGGGACTATTTATCCATCAAATTGAAGTATAAAAAAACCATTTCTTTACTTCCAATAAATGCAGTGGTATAATACTTTTATGGGCAGAACTTTGTTTAATACAAAGCAGAACTGGCAGTGATAAATGAGAGACTTACATTGTCACAGAAACTGCCTTTTATTAAAATTCAGGGGTACGCAGGAGGTTTTATAGCATGTACGACAAATTATATCCATATATGCAGTGGCCTGAGATTGAAGCACTGGCATATTCTGAGCACAATCGTCCACATAATATTCTTGGACAAAAACTGGTGAATGACGGTTTGCTGATTGCGGCTTATATGCCGACGGCTGTTTCAGTAACAGCAAAGGATGTACAGACAAAAGAAGAATATCCGATGATTAAAATGGATGAATGCGGATATTACGCAGTATTAATTGATTCTGATAAAAAAATTACATATAAATATATGGTCGAATATGACGATGGTTCAAAATCTGAGTTCTACGATCCATATGCTTTTGAAAATCTCATCGATCCTGATGAAATTTCAAAATTCAATGCAGGCATCAATTATGAAGTATATAAAGTGCTTGGTTCCCATGTTAAACGTATCGACAATGTCGACGGTGTCATGTTTGCAGTATGGGCACCTGAAGCAGTTCGTGTCAGCGTTGTCGGCGATTTTAACATGTGGGATGGAAGACGTCATCCGATGCAGTGCCTTGGCGACAGCGGTATCCATGAATTATTTATACCGGGACTTAAAGCAGGGCAGAAGTACAAATACGAAATAAAGGTAAAACACCAGGATACAGTTGTATTAAAAGCAGACCCTTACGGAACCTACAGTGAGATGCGCCCTGATACAGCATCAATTATTTATGACATTACTAAATTCAAATGGAGCGACAGCCAGTGGATTAAAAACCGTAAAAAGAATATCGGTATTGACGCACCGATGAATATTTATGAAGTCCACCTGGGCGGCTTTAAACGTCCTGACGAAGAAGACGGCCGTACATTCTACAACTACCGTGAACTTGCTGTTATGCTTACAGATTATGTTAAGATGATGGGCTATACGCATATTGAGCTTATGCCTGTTATGGAACATCCGCTTGATGCTTCATGGGGGTATCAGGTCACCGGTTATTACGCACCGACTTCAAGATACGGTACGCCTGAAGATTTTATGTATATGGTAGACTACTTCCATCAGAATGGTATTGGTGTTATCCTTGACTGGGTACCGGCACATTTCCCAAGAGATATGTTCGGACTTGCACGTTTTGACGGCAGCTGCGTTTATGAGCATTTAAATCCGAAACAGGGCGCGCATCCGCATTGGGGGACATTGATTTTTAACTATGGACGTCCGGAAGTATCAAACTTCCTCATCGCCAATGCCCTTTACTGGGTTGAAAAGTTCCATGCAGACGGTATCCGTATGGATGCTGTAGCGTCTATGCTATATCTTGACTATGGCAAAAATGACGGCGAGTGGGTTGCAAATATGTATGGCGGCAAAGAAAATCTTGAAGCTATGGAATTTTTGAAACATTTAAATTCAATCATGGCAAAGAGAAATCCTGGCGTTATGATGATTGCCGAAGAATCCACAGCATGGGCCGGTGTTACAAAACCGGTTGATGAAGGCGGCCTTGGTTTTAATTTCAAGTGGAACATGGGCTGGATGAATGACTTCTTAAATTATATGAAGCTGGATCCAATCTACAGAAAGTATCATTATAATGAGCTTTTATTCAGTATGATTTATGCATACAGCGAGCATTTTGTACTTGTACTTTCCCATGATGAGGTTGTTCACGGAAAAGGATCTATGATCGGCAAAATGCCTGGTGATTATGATAATCAGTTTGCTAATCTCCGTGTGGCTTATGGCTATATGATCGGTCATCCGGGCAAAAAGCTTTTATTTATGGGCCAGGAATATGCTCAGTTTACTGAGTTCAATGAAAATAAGAGTCTTGAATGGTTTATGCTTGAAAATGAACGTCATCAGCAGATGCAGAACTATGTCAGAGATTTAAATCATCTCTATCTTGACCATCCGGCACTTTACAAGCTGGATTCTTATCCTGAAGGATTTGAATGGATCAACTGTATTTCCGCTGATGAAAGTATGGTTACTTTTGTACGCCGGACAGAAAAAGAAGATGAGACATTGCTGTTTGTATGCAATTTCACACCGGTTGTCCGTAAAAATCATACCATTGGTGTTCCGTTTAAAGGCAAATTTAAAGAAATTCTGAACAGTGACGCTGTTGTTTACGGCGGACAGGGCAATGAGAATCCACGGTTAAAACAGTCAAAGGCTGTTGCGTGTGACGGTTATGATAATTCGATCACGATTACAGTACCGCCGCTTGGATGTGCTGTCTTTACATGTACAAAAATTGAAGAAGCTAAAAAGCCTGCAAAACGTGTTCGTAAAATAAAGACTGAAACAATGGCTGAAACAGTTGTTGAGAGCGCAGACACTAAAGCTGTGGAAGAGACGTCGGTAAGCGATGCAAAAATAGCAGACACTAAAGCGTCACCGGCAGAGGTCAGTGTTACTGCTGATACGGCAAAGACAGAAAGCGATGCTGCTTTACCTTTGGAAGAGTCAAAAGAAACCGGGAAAGAAGCACCTGTCACTAAAAAGAAAACTGTAAGAAGAAAGAAAAAATAAAATTGTAGTAATTGCCAAATAAGACATTTGACAAAACACTAAAGATGCTGCAAATAGCCGTTTGTTAAAAGCTTTTTGCAGCATCTTTTGAATACGGAGATAGCAAAAGCTTTTGGCCGTTCTGACAGATCGGAGGTTTTTATTTCATGCAAATAAGTCATATTTATATGTCTATACTTGGCGAAGCGGAGACAGACGTGTCTGCTGTCAATGAAGTGATCAGTGAAGCAGCGTCAGAAGGCAATGCATCGGCAAGACTTAATGTACTTTTTGGATATTTTGGTGACAAGATACGGGAGCTTGGCAGCAATCTTTTAGCAGGCATCATCGTTGCAGTGATTGGCTGGTATGTGATTAAGCTGATCTGCAAGGCATGCAAAAAACTGCTTTACAAATCAAGGCTTGACGACAGTGTTTCAGATTTTCTTCTGGCTATCATAAAAATCATACTGAGGATTGTTTTGTTTATTACGATTGCCACAACACTTGGCATTCAGATGACATCATTTCTGACACTGCTTGCTTCTGCAGGTCTTGCCATCAGTTTATCGCTGCAGGGTTGTCTGACAAACTTTGCCGGCGGTGTTCTTATACTTATTCTTAAACCATTTACTGTCGGCGATTACATTGTGGACAGCAGCGGCCATGAAGGAACGGTGACATCCATTGATATCATTTATACAAGGCTCCTTACGGTAGATAACCGTTCGGTTGTTATTCCAAACGGAAATCTGGCAAACAGCACAGTAACCAATGTGACCAAAGAATCCATACGAAGGATAGATTTTAATATTTCTATAAATTACAGTGAAAATATTGAAAAAGTACGAGGTATACTGGAGAGCACGGCAAAAAATCATCCCCTTGTCTTACAGGATCATGAAATCAGTGCTTTTGTCAATAAGTTTGATCCAAGTGCCATTGATATGACATTGCGTGTCTGGGTGAAAACGGAAGATTACTGGACATTAAAAGCACAGCTGCAGGAGCTTATTAAAGTAACTTTTGATCAGTGCGACATCATTATTCCTTATGATAAGCTTGATGTCAATATTGTGACTGATGAAGAAGATAAGAAAAAATAATGATTTACCCCCTTGAGCCATCAAGGGGTTTTTGTTATCCTTAAAACAGCAGCTGATACTTCACAAAATGGATACTCCAAAAAATCGATGTATATACTTCACATCTTTTGACTAATTCATCCATAGTCAGATGTAGTAAAATAGTAGCAGGAGGTCGATTCATTGTGAAGATTATTCAAAGGATACGCCAGCTGAATCAGGAACGCAACTGGACAGATTACAGATTGGCTAAAGAAGCAGGGCTTTCACAGTCAACCATATCCAATCTGATGGCCAGGGGCAACAGTCCAACCTTATTTACGCTGGAACGAATCTGCCATGCCTATGGAATCACACTTTCCCAGTTTTTCTGCGGATGTGACTGTGTCGATGATCCGAAAATTTCGGAAGAAGTCTGTCAGCTGGTCCGTCTGTATCAAAAGCTCAGCATTTGCCAAAGAGAAAAAGTATTTCATTATATTGATGAATTACTTCATGAAACAAAAAAGGCATGAAAAGAATCATTATTGCGGGATTCTTTTCACGCCTGCATTATTAGTTCCGGTGATAACAGATCTGTTTTACAAACTTATGATTCTACAGATAAACAATCATTTTCTTCCATGTATTTTTTGTTTATAGCGATGACATTAGCCATAGCCTTTGTGCCCGGAGCACCAATTGTATTTCTCTGTTCAACACATGTTTTTAATGAAATCGCGTCATAAATGTCATTTTCAAAAACAGGACATATTGCTTTAAACTCATCAAGACTCATATCATCAAGTGCTTTGTTATGATCGATACAATAAAGCACAAGCTGTCCGATAATGCCGTGAGCATCACGGAAAGGTACGCCGTGCTTTACAAGATAATCCGCAGCATCTGTGGCGTTTGTAAAGCCGTTCATAGCGCTTTTTGCCATTCTGTCGGGATTGATCTTCATTGTTGCAATCATGCCGTCAAAAAGACTGATACAGCCTTTGACGGTGTCAATCGCATCAAAGGTAAGTTCTTTGTCTTCCTGCATATCTTTATTATATGCCAGCGGAAGACTCTTCATCGTTGTGAGAATAGACATCAGCGCGCCGTATACACGCCCGGTTTTACCGCGAACAAGTTCTGCGATATCCGGGTTTTTCTTCTGAGGCATGATTGAACTTCCGGTGGAATAGGCGTCATCAAGTTCAATAAACTGATATTCATTGGAGTTCCATATAATGATTTCTTCTGAAAAACGGCTTAAATGCATCATAATCGTGGATAATGCACTTAAAAACTCGATAATATAATCACGGTCGGCAACAGAGTCCATACTGTTTAAAGTCGGTCCGTAAAAGTGAAGTAGAGAAGCAGTCATGTCTCTGTCCAGAGGATATGTTGTGCCTGCAAGTGCACCGCTGCCGAGAGGACAGTAGTTCATACGGTTATAGATATCTTTAAGACGGCTTCGGTCACGTTTAAACATTTCAAAATATGCACCGACATGATGAGCCAGTGTTAACGGCTGAGCTTTTTGAAGATGTGTAAAACCGGGCATATAGGTTTCTGTGTTTTTCTCCATCATATCAAGTAATGTGCCCAGTAAATGTTTTAAAAGATGATCAACTTCCACAACTTCATCTCTTGTATAAAGTTTCATATCCAGTGCAACCTGATCATTGCGGCTTCTGCCGGTATGGAGCTTTTTACCTGCATCGCCTGTGCGTGCGATCAGCTGTGCTTCAACAAAGCTGTGAATGTCTTCACTAGAGCTGTCAATCTGTAAAGTGCCTTCAAGGAGTTCGGTTTTTATATCATTAAGGGCAGAAATAATGACAGCTTTTTCGTCGTCAGAGATAATACCCTGTTTTGAAAGCATTGTAACATGGGCAATACTGCCGTCGATATCCTGTTTAAAAAATTTCTGGTCAAAAGAAATAGATGCGTTAAAATTATGTACAAGCTGATTTGTCTCTTTAGTGAAGCGACCGCCCCAGAGTTTCATATGATTTCCTTCTTTCTTCGGTTTATAGAATATACGCTATTAATATTAACTTGTTTTGCAAAATGATGCAATAAATATTTTAATATAACCACGAGATTTTTTGGATAAAATTCATTAAAATAATTGTTTACAATAAAAATACACTATGCTATAATATGCAGGTATGAGTTTAACCTGTGCCAGGATATAGGAATCTCCAACCTTTATCTTAGCACAAGGCATTTATCTAACAGGAGGAAAAAAACATGATTACAACAGAAATGAAAAAAGAAATCATTGCCAAATATGGCAAGACACCTGAAGACACAGGTTCACCGGAAGTACAGATCGCTTTATTATCAGCACGTATTGCAGATCTTACAGAGCATTTAAAAGCTCACAAGAAAGACCATCATTCAAGACGCGGTATGCTTAAGATGGTAGGTCAGAGACGTGGTTTACTTGACTATTTAAAGAGAACTGATATCGAAAGATACAGAGCTATTATTGAAAAGTTAGGTTTAAGACGGTAATTATACCAGATATAGGGTGGAGTATATTCTCCACCCTTTTGTGGTGTATTAATCATTGGAAAATTACACTGAACATGATTAAAAAAATTTAGGCAGGCAAAAATTCCTGCTGACCAGAAATTTTTAACGCGGGAACCATGTTTTACCGAGACCACTGAAAAGTATATCTCAAACTGGTTAAAAGGTATATTTTTCAGTAGTTTCGGATGGTTCCCCACAAAAATATTTTTAAGGAGAATCTATATGGCAAAAGATTTTAAACGTTTTAGTATGGAGCTTGCCGGAAGAACATTATCCGTTGATATCGGACGTGTGGCAGCTCAGGCAAATGGTGCGGCTTTGATGCACTATGGTGATACAACAGTTCTTTCTACAGCAACAGCATCAGATAAACCGAGAGAAGGTATTGATTTCTTCCCTCTTAATGTTGAATATAATGAAAAATTATATGCTGTCGGAAAAATCCCGGGAGGCTTTAATAAACGTGAAGGTAAGGCTTCTGAAAATGCGATCCTTACAGACCGTGTCATCGACAGACCGATGCGTCCGTTGTTCCCGAAAGATTACAGAAATGATGTAACACTTGAAAATCTTGTTTTATCCGTAGATCAGGACTGCTCACCTGAACTTACTGCAATGCTCGGTTCAGCAATCGCGGTTTCTATTTCAGATATTCCGTTTGACGGTCCTTGTGCGACAACACAGGTAGGTCTTGTGAACGGTGAATTTGTATTTAATCCGACAGCAGCGCAGAAAGCTGTTTCTGACCTTGCACTGACTGTTGCCTCCACAAGAGAAAAAGTCATTATGATTGAAGCCGGTGCCAATGAAGTTCCTGAAGATAAGATGATTGAAGCAATTTTTGCGGCACACAGCGTCAACCAGGAGATTATTGCATTTATTGATACAATCGTTGCAGAATGCGGTAAGGCAAAACATGAATATCAGAGTTTTGCCGTGCCTGAAGAACTGTTTGAGGCTATCAAAGAAATCGTTCCTCCTGAAGAAATGGAAGTTGCTGTATTTACAGATGACAAACAGACAAGAGAGGCAAATATTAAAGCAATTCAGGAAAAACTGGAAGAACATTTTGCGGAAAACGAAGATTGGCTTCCGCGAATCGGTGAAGCTTTATACCAGTACCAGAAAAAGACTGTCCGCAAGATGATTCTTAAAGATCATAAGCGTCCGGATGGCCGTCAGATTGAAGAAATCAGACCGCTTGATGCAGAAGTTGACCTGATTCCTAGAGTCCACGGCTCAGCAATGTTTACACGCGGTCAGACACAGATCTGCAACATTACAACACTGGCACCACTTTCCGATGCTCAGAAAGTTGACGGCCTTGATGAAGCTGAGACAACAAAACGTTATATGCATCACTACAAGTTCCCATCATACTCTGTTGGTGAAACAAGACCTTCAAGAGGTCCGGGACGACGTGAAATCGGCCATGGCGCGCTGGCAGAACGCGCACTTGTGCCTGTACTCCCAAGTGAAGAGGAATTCCCGTACGCAATCCGTACTGTTTCTGAGACTTTTGAATCCAATGGTTCTACTTCTCAGGCCAGCGTATGTGCATCATGTATGTCACTGATGGCTGCAGGTGTACCTATTAAATCCATGGTTGCAGGTATTTCATGCGGTCTTGTAACAGGAGCTTCAGATGATGATTATATTGTACTGACAGATATCCAGGGCCTTGAAGATTTCTTTGGTGACATGGACTTTAAAGTGGCCGGTACACATAAAGGTATCACAGCAATTCAGATGGATATTAAGATCCACGGTCTTACACGCCCGATTATTGAAGAAGCAATCGCGCGTACAAGAAAAGCAAGACTTTATATTATGGATGAAGTTATGAGTAAAGCTATCGCAGAGCCTAGAAAAGAAGTAGGCAAATATGCGCCGAAGATTGTCCAGATTATGATTGATCCTGAAAAAATCGGTGATGTTATCGGACAGAAAGGTAAAGTTATCAATCAGATCATTGCAGAAACAGATGTTAAAATAGACATTACTGATGACGGTGCTGTATCCATCTGCGGTGTAAGCAAAGAAAATATTGAAAAAGCGGTTAAAATTATCAATATGATCGTTTCCGAATTCGAAGAAGGTAAGATTTACGAAGGTAAAGTTATAAGTATTAAAGAATTCGGTGCATTCCTTGAATTTGCGCCGGGTAAGGAAGGTATGGTTCATATATCAAAACTTGCACACAGACGCGTGAACAAAGTTGAAGAAGTATTAAGTCTCGGAGATATCATCAATGTTAAATGCATGGGTAAGGATAAAATGGGCAGAATCAGCTTCAGCTTAAAAGATGCGCTTCCAAGAGAAGAACGCAGAGAAAATAAAGAACAGTAATTAAATAATAAAGTTAATCAAAAAGCCTGCTTCACGTAAAGCAGGCTTTTTCATTACAACAAATTTTGTGAATTTCCTGTGCTATTCGGATATGACATTATAAAGATTTAAGATGATGTGTCACAGGATTGATTTCAATGTTTTCATATTGATCTAAATATTTATCGACCGTTATTTCAGTTGCACCCGAAATAACGACCATCGAGTCAACCTTAGCTTTTTCTGAAATATCCATAGCGTGATCTAAAACAGCACCGCAGTCAGGACATCTGAATTCGTCGATTTTTTTTCCTTTGAGCATACCAAAAACGGAAAGTTTTAACTTTTTACCTTCTGCGTAAGGCTCAACATGGCCGCTTCCGCAGTTTGCACATCTGAACATGGATACAATTGCTGTCATAATGAATACCTCCTGTTTATAATAAAAATAGTTTTATGAGTTGTTTATCTTTGTTAGTTATACTATAATATATATATATAAATTTGTAAAACGAATGTTTTTAATGAGAAACATGAAAAAATGTAATGTAAATGAATGTGGCACAAATATTGCTATAAAAGGAGAAATATGGGTAATCAAAAATATGAAGCTTTTTTAAAAATCGTTGAGCTGGGAGGCCTTACAAAAGCTGCGAAAGCACTTGGATATACACAGTCAGGCATAAGTCATATGATGCAGTCTCTGGAAGATGAGCTGGGGCTTAAGCTTCTGAACAGAGACCGTTCGGGAATCAGACTGACAGCGGAAGGTGAACAGTTGCTGCCTTATATAACGGACATTTGTACAAGTGAGAGACGACTGGCCAATAAAGTTAATGATTTGTTTCAAATGGAGACTGGGGTTATACGTATTGGTACCTTTACAAGTGTTTCGGTTCAATGGCTGCCGTATATTTTAAAAGAATTCCTTGAGGACTTTCCAAAAATTGAATTTGAAGTTATGTATGGAGAATACGCAGAAATTGAAAATTGGATTATGACCGGAAAAGTAGATTGTGGTTTTTTAAGATTGCCGGGAAAATCAGAACTTAAAACTAGATTTTTAAAAAAGGATGAACTTGTTGTCATCCTTCCGCCGGATCATCCGTTGAAAAATCAACCGTATTTTTTGCCGGAATTGCTGAATGATTATCCGTTTGCACTGATGGATGAAAGTGAGGACTATGAAGTTGAAGCTATTTTAGATGATTTCAATGCTCATCCTAAAATCCGTTTTACAGCCAAAGATGATCATACGATTGTTGCTATGGTTGCAAATGGGCTTTGTATCAGTATTATGCCTGAACTGGTGCTTCAGAAGATGCCTTATGATATTTTAAAGAAACCTTTTAAAAAACCGGTATTCAGAAAGTTGGGGATTGCTTACAAAGACGAAAAAACATTATCAAATGCAGCACTGAGATTTATAGATTATGTTATCGATTGGGTTGTAAGAAATACTGTAATCTGACATAGAGCCTCCTTAATTATATATAAAAAAGCTGTCTTTGCAGACAGCTCTTTTTATGTGTTATGGAAGGGGGGAAATGTAACCCAATATAAATCTATGGATTATTTTATTTATTAGTTATTAATTATTAATTAATTATTATTTGTCATATGTAATATTGTGTTTTTTCTTCCATGCGATGTGAGACATGAACTCCTGCATTAAGCCGGCAGCTGCGATAGCTGTGATTCCTGTCAAGTCGTATGGCTGAGAAACTTCTACAACGTCGTAACCAATGATATTTAAGTCCTTAAGACCACGGATGATTTCAAGAGCCTGAGCTGTTGTAAATCCACCTGGGATTGGTGTACCTGTACCTGGTGCACAAGCCGGATCAAGGAAGTCAATATCAAATGTAAGGAATGCTTTTGCATCGCCTACACGGTCTTTGATACGTTTGATGATTTCATCTGTTGACATCTTATGCATATCAGCTGCGTACATGAAATCATAACCAAGATCTAAAGAGTTTCTTGTATCTGTGATGTCATAAAGTCCTTCACGGATACCAACCTGAATAGATTTGGAAGTGTCAACAAGACCTTCGATTGCTGCATGATAGAATGGTGTACCATGTGTATATGGTTTTCCAAAATATTCATGAACTGTATCAAAGTGAGCATCAAAGTGAATTAAAGCTACCGGACCATGTGTTTTATAGCAGGCACGTAATTCCGGAAGAGTAACACTGTGGTCACCGCCCATAGCGATTGGAATAACACCATTGCTGAAGATTTCATGGAAACCGTCTTCGATGACCTGGAAAGAATCTTCAACGTATCCAGGTACAGATCCAACATCACCATAGTCAACACCTGAGCAGTATTCAAAGATACCGACATCAAGAATCGGATTGTAAGGTTTAGCAACAACTGCAGAAGATTCACGGATTGCAGCCGGGCCCATTCTTGTTCCAACACGGAATGTTGTACATGTATCAAAAGGGATACCAACGACAACGAAATCCACGTCTTCAAATTTGAAGTCGCCTTTGTTTTCAGGATCAACGCTCTCAAGTCTCATGAATGTTCTGATTCCAGAGAATCTTGGAGATTTTTTAGAATTTTTTACTTGATACTTAGGCATTTTTCATTCTCCTTTTTTATTATTTTAGAACCAAATCTTGTTTCTGGAATCATCATACATCTTTGTGCTACACAAAGGTCAATAGGTAATTTGAAAAAATTTGCAATTATTTTTTGGACCGTAAATGGTGTCATATCATGTCATTTTGTGCCAATTAATTTAACATCTGGTAACGCAGAGAGCGTTTGTTTGTAGATTTTTTCACAGGAACCTGAATTTCAAGAACAGTCTCCAGATAGTTGTTTGTAATAGTCACATCGATTTTGTAAATCTGGAAGATCGGTCCGCATATTTCATAATCGTGTTCTTTCATATAATCCTTCAATATTTCAAAAGATTCATGATACATTTCAAGCCGGCCGTTATTATAGTACATACATAGGTAATAACCTGCAGGAATCGTTCGCATATATTCTGATTCAAAGTCTTTTTTTTCAATAAAAATCATAGGTATTGCTTTGATCGGCTTTGTTGACTTTTCAAGAATGCTTTCATCAGCGTAGACACCGATACGGTCACTGGCAAGAATCGGTGCAACTTCGTTTAAATGCTGCTCAAGACGGGTATAAGCATAGGCATGTTCTCTTGGACCGCCGGCCTTTTCACCGAAAGTAATCATGTATCTTTCCGGAAAATAAATAGGAATAATCGTATTGCTTTCAGGAAGTTTTGTTACACCGTCAAGAAATTCCAGCTTTCTTTTGAGAATTTCATTGTTCATTTCCAGTTCTTTCAGCTGCTTTTCGACTTTTTTCTGAAAATCTGTCAGAATATTAATAGATTTCTTTAAATTTCTGTCTGCGAAATAGTTTTGTATCTCCGGCAGTGACATACCAAGCTGTCTGAGCTCAAGAATCGTTCCAAGCTTTTCATATTGTCTGATGGAATAGTAGCGGTATCCTGTTTCAGGGTCAATATAATAAGGCTTAAGCAGATTGATACGATCATAGTGCCGGAGTGTTTCGCTCGTCGTACGCCGAAGTTTTGCCAGTTCAGTAATACTGAGCAAATCTTTTTTCATAATCAGTGCCTCCTTTAATTAATTCAGTTTTAAATCTCTTTATGAAACTAATGAACATTTTTATACATATATTTATTATATTTTGTTAAATTAAAGACGAAATGTCAAGTGAATAAAAAAAATAAAATTTTTAAAAAAAGGGGATTGACATTTGTGTTACACAAAGCATTACTATAAGTTCACAAAGTAATTATTTAATTATTCATAGCAATGATTTGATAACCGCGGGTCAAATTGTAGCTGACTTTTAAAATCATATTTTAAACTAAAGGAGAATGTAAAATGAGTTTAGAAAACAAATCCGTATTTACAGATGCTATCAATAATGATGAAATCAAAGATTTCCTTCAGTTAGTTGACCTTGCAAAATTAGTATCAAAAGAAGACATTGCAAAACTTGAGATTATGCCTGGTGGTTTGACAAACAAGAACTTCAAGTTCACACTTAAGAGCGGCAGAGTGCTGGCAGTAAGACTTGCAGGTAAAGGTACTGCAGATTACATCAACAGACCGGGTGAAAAACACAACTGTACAGAAATGGCATGCCTTGGCATCGCTCCTGAAGTATTCTACTATGATCCGACAACAGGTTCACAGATCGTTGAGTTTATTCAGAAACCTACAATGCATCCGGTTGATTTCCAGACAAGAGACGAAGTTCTTGAAAATGCCGGTAAGGTAATGAGAAGATATCACGACAGCGGTGTGCAGTTCAAAGGCCAGTTCGATCCTATTGCAAAGGTTGAAGAATATCTTGAAATTCTTAAAGAACATGGATACGAAAAACGCTACGAAGGCTGGGATCGTATGTATGCAACACTGATGAGAATTAAAGAAGCATACGCAGTTAATCCTCCAAGACTTGTTCCTTGCCACAATGACACACTTGCTGAAAACTTCATGTATGACGGCGATACAATGCGCGTGATCGACTGGGAATACAGCGGTATGAACGACGGTTACTACGATATGGCTTGTGTATGTGTTGAAAACCCTCTGAATGCTGAATGCGAAGCAAAATTCATGAACGCTTACTGCGGCGGCGAACCTTCAGAAGAAGCAAAAGCAAGACTGCTTGTTAATAAATTCCTTGTAACAACACACTGGTCAACATGGTCAATCGTTCAGATCTGCAACGGTAAAGATGAAGACTTCTACTGGGAATACGGCAGAACTCGTGCAGTAGATGCATGCTCATTCCTTGATGATCCTAACTTTGAAAAATATGCAAAATTAATCGGCTGCAAATAATTTATTTACAAAAGTTAAGAATAATTAAGGGGGAGTAAGCAAATGGCTCTTATAGGTAAAATTGTTACATATATTATTATGGCTTGCTGTGTTGCCGGCGGTCTTGCTACTATCTTCAAAGAAGATTCCGGACTTGCTGAGTCATTTCATAACGGTATTGCAGTAATGTGTGATATGTTTATCCCAATTTGCGGTTTGATGGCAGCAGTTCCATACATCTCATTGGGCGTAGAAAAATTCTTTGGCTGGTTTGCATCTTTTGGTGCAACACCTGCTGTTGCGGCAGCGATCATTATGCCTCCGGACTGTGGTTCATACGCAGTTGCCCTTAAAACGGGTGCGGAGCTGTCAACACATATTATCGTTATTGCTGTTGGATTTATGTGTGCGTCAACAATCGCATTTAACGTACCAATCGGTCTTGGTGTTCTTGAGAAAAAAGATATTAACTATCTTGCACTTGGTACAATGAGCGGTTTCATCTCAATTCCTTTTGGTGTGTTTACAACAGGTATCATCGCTGTATTTGCACATCCTGCTTTAAGAACAACATTTACAGGTGATCCTTCAGCGGCTATGGAAGTTTCGGCACTTACAATTGGCGTACTGTTGGCAAACCTTCTTCCGATTATTGTAATCTGTATTTTACTTGCTTTAGGACTTAAATTCTTCCCGAACGGCATGATGACAGGTTTCAAATGGTTTGGTAAGATTTTCAACTCTATTTTAACACTTATTGTAGTTGTAACAATCGTTGAAAATTATACAGGTATCTTCACAAGCATCTTTGGTGCAGGCTGGCTGTTTGATCCAATCCTTGGCGACGAAGAAGTACCGTTCCGTGCAATCGAACTTCTTGGTACAATTGCTATGATGCTTGCAGGTGCGTGTCCAATGGTTTACCTTATCCAGAAATTCTTTGGTAAAGGTCTTGCTAAAGTCGGTAAACTTATCGGTCTTGAAGAAGAAGGCAGCACAGGTATCGTTGCATGTCTTCCAAACGGTCTTGTTCTTTTGCCGTTGATCAAAGATATGTGCGCTAAAGATAAAGTTATCTGCCTTTCATTCCTTGTTTGTGCAGGATACTCACTTGGTGACTTCCTCGCATTTAATACAAACTTCCAGCCAAACCTTCTTGTTCCGATCTTTGTTGGACAGATCGTTGGCGGTATCTTCGGTATTATCTTTGCAAAACTGATTGCGGTACCGAAGGCTGTTAAGCTTGAAGCTGAAATGGCTAAAGCTGAATAATTAAAGCTTATTCCAAATTTTCATAATTAGTTGCCGTTAATGACAAAAGAGGAGGGATCGCATGGCAGCATCAATGTTAAGTGTAGGAATAGATATAGGAACATCGACAACAAGTATGGTTGTCAGCCGTTTATATGTTGAGAACACAGCATCCTGCTTTGCGGTTCCTCATGTTGTCATTACAAAAAAAGAAATTATCTATCGCGGCTATATTTATCAGACACCGCTTCTTGGCGGTGAGAAAATAGACATCGACCGCGTATCGAAAATATTAAAGCAGGAGTATCAAAATGCCGGTATAACGCCGGATATGATACAGACGGGTGCGGTGATTATCACCGGTGAATCCTCCCGAAAAGAGAACGCCGCACTTGTTACTGAAAAAATGAGTAATCTGGCAGGCGACTTTGTCGTTGCAACAGCGGGTCCGGATCTAGAGTCCATCATTGCCGGCAAAGGCGCAGGTGCCCAGGATTATTCAAAAGAAAATAATCGTTGTGTCGCAAACCTTGATATCGGCGGCGGCACAACAAATATCGCAGTATTTGATCATGGTGAACTTACGGGCAAGGGCTGTTATGACATCGGCGGCCGCCTGATTAAGGTTGAGGATCAGAAAATTACATATATAAGTGAAAGACTTCTTCCTATAATAAGATCACTTGGCATTCAGATTAAAGTCGGTGACACGGCAGATGTCACAACAATTAAAAAAATCACAGACCGTATGGCGGCAATCCTCGGTGAGTCCATCGGGGTGTTGCCTGTAACGGATTTGTGTGAAAGCTCAAAAACACTGACAAGTACACCGCTTGTTATAACGAAGCCGGTGGAACAAATCACTTTTTCCGGTGGCGTTGCTGATTATATATATTCACCGTCAGATCAATGGTTTAAACATGGTGATATAGGACCGCTGCTTGCGCAAAGTATTATCGATTCCCAGTGGTTTAAAAGCAGTCATGTATTGCCGGCAAAGGAAACGATACGCGCAACGGTCGTCGGAGCAGGTTCTTATACAACTTCTGTCAGTGGAAGTACGATTACTTTTTCAGACCAGAATATTCTCCCGCTTAAAAATATTCCTGTTTTTATTCCGAGTGCTTTGGCAGAACAGGAAGCCGTGGAAGGACAATATGAGACATATAAAAATGAGGCACAATGGTTTTTGTCAGAAAGCGGCATGGAGAATATTTTATTTACTCTGCCAAGAACAGTACAGCCGGGCTATAAAGAGGTTTGTCAGCTGGCAGATGTTTTCTTTGAAGTTTCAAAAATGATAAAAAACGATCAACCATTACTGATATTAACAGAAAGTGATTTTGCGAAAGCGCTGGGACAGGCTGTAAGACGACGGATCGGTGAATCCAGGAGTCTTGTATGCATTGACAGTGTCCATGTGGAATCGGGAGATTATCTTGATCTTGGTCTCCCGATGATGAATGGCATGGTTATTCCGGTTGTTGTAAAAACACTTATATTTGGTTAGGAGGTAGTACATTGATTTTAAAAACTCGTTTGGCCGGACATACTTACGAATTTAAATCCGTCAAGGAAGTCATGGCTAAAGCAAATGAACAAAAATCAGGTGATATACTTGCCGGTATTGCTGCAGAAAGTGATAGTGAGCGTATTGCGGCTAAAGAAGTTCTGGCAAATCTTTTAATGTCAGATTTGCGCAATAATCCTGCAGTAGATTACGATATTGATGATGTAACACGAATGGATCAGGATGGCGTTAACGCTTCCGTTTATAATCGTATAAAAAACATGACTGTGGGTGAATTCAGAGAATGGATTCTGGATTACAACACAAAAGAAGATGATCTGAAAGCTATAAGCAAGGGCTTAACAGCTGAAATGATCGCAGGCGTAACAAAATTGATGTCCAATCTGGACCTTGTATACGCAGCGAATAAAATTCGCATTCACTCGACCTGTAACACAACAGCAGGTATTCGGGGAACATTTTCAACAAGACTTCAGCCAAACCATCCGACCGATGATATTGAAGGTATTACAGCTTCATTATTTGAAGGTTTAAGCTATGGCTGCGGAGATATGCTTGTAGGTTTGAATCCTGTAAATGATACAATCTCAAGCTGCTCAGAAATATTAAAAAGATTCCATGAAGTAAAGACTAAATGGCAGATTCCTACACAGAACTGTGTCCTTGCACATATTACAACACAGATTGAAGCTGTAAAGCAGGGCGCACCTACAGATTTGATTTTCCAGAGTATTGCAGGTTCTCAGAAAGGTAATGAAGCTTTCGGTTTCACAACAGATATTATCAGAGAAGCAGATGCTCTTCTTCGAGTTAAAGGCACAGCTAAAGGCGAAAATGTACTTTATTTTGAAACAGGACAGGGTTCCGAATTATCATCAAATGCACATTACGGTGCAGACCAGGTAACTATGGAAGCCCGCTGTTATGCATATGCAAAACAGTTCAAACCATTTATGGTCAATACAGTTGTAGGTTTCATCGGTCCTGAATATCTTTATGACAGCAAACAGGTGATCCGTGCAGGTCTTGAAGACCATTTCATGGGTAAACTTACAGGTATTCCGATGGGCTGTGACTGCTGCTATACAAATCATATGCTTGCTGATCAGAATGACCTTGAAATCCTTACACTTTCACTTGCTGCCGCAGGATGTAACTATGTTATCGGCGTACCTGCCAGTGATGATGTTATGCTTAACTACCAGAGCAACAGCTATCAGGACGCAGCTGCTGTCAGAGAAATCCTTGGACTTCGTCCGATTCGGGAATTCGAAATCTGGCTTGAAAAGATGGGCATTATGGAAAACGGAAAATTAACACCGATTGCCGGAGATGCCTCTATTTTCTCAGGTAAAGGAGGATTTTAATCATGACAGATGAAAGATTAGTTCAGTTAATAACAGAGGCTGTATTAAAACAGCTTGGAAAAGTTCCGGCTCAGTGCAGTCAGGATGAAATTGTTTTTTCAGACAATTCAATGAAGGCTGTTGACGGTATCCTTCCGGATCTGACAACACCTGCAAATAAAGCACAGGTTACGGTTAAGAATCCTGATGATAAAGATGCCATCGCTCAGATGAAAACAAAAACATCAGCGAGAATCGGAATCGGCAAAGCCGGTGCAAGACTTAAAACAAATACTTATCTGACACTGCGCGCAGACCATGCCGGTGCGAGAGATGCGGTTTTCCGTGATGTAAGCCATGATTTCTTAAAAGAAATGAAATTATTTTCCGTTGATACAATGTGTTCAAGCCGTAATGAACATCTGACACGTCCTGATCTTGGAAGACAATTAAGCGATGATGTAAAGAGAGAACTGAAATCAAAATGTCAGCTTTCACCAAGAGTACAGATTTATGTTTCCGATGGATTGAGCAGCCAGGCAATCGAAGCTAATATCAAAGACACACTGCCGGCTTTGCTTGACGGCCTTCAGGGCTTTGGCATCGGTACAGGAACACCTTTCTTTGTAAGATATGGACGTGTTGCGGCAATGGATGCTATTTCTGAAACACTTGATGCTGAAGTAACATGTGTTTTGATCGGTGAAAGACCGGGTCTTGCAACAGCAAACAGTATGAGCGCTTATATTGCATACCGTGCAACGGTTGGTATGCCTGAATCAAGAAGAACTGTTGTATCTAACATTCACAGCGGTGGTATTCCACCGGTAGAGGCCGGCGCACATATCGCCCAGGTTATAAAAACAATGCTTGAAGCTAAAAAGAGCGGCGTAGATTTACAGCTGTAGGAGGTTTACTATGAAAGGTGACGCAATGAAAACAACGATTCTCAGCGTCAGATATATTCCAAATGCTGACCAGGGAATGATAAAAAGTCTTAAACTTCCTAAGTCGATTACAAGCCTTGGTATTATCACAACAGACTGTGATGATGTATCCTATACAGCATTGGATGAAGCGACTAAAAAAGCTGATGTGCGTGTTGCTTATGCGCAGTCAATGTATGCAGGCGCAGCCAATGCTTCAACAAAACTGGCCGGAGAGTTTATAGGTATTCTGGCCGGACCGAATCCTGAAGAGGTGCGCAGCGGTATAGAAGCGGCAATTACATTTATTGAAAATGACGCATGCTTCTACAGTGCTAATGAAGATGATTCAATTGTTTATTATGCACACTGTATTTCAAGAACAGGTTCTTATTTATCAAAACAGGCAAAAATTGAGACAGGCGAAGCTATGGCTTACCTGATCGCGCCGCCTGTTGAGGCGATGGTTGCTCTTGATGAAGCACTCAAAGCCGCTGATGTTGAATTAAAATTATTTTATGGACCGCCCACAGAAACAAACTTTGCAGGCGGCTTACTGACCGGTGATCAGGCCGCATGTCAGGCCGCATGCCAGGCATTTGCAGATAAAGTTTGTGAAGTAGCAAATAATCCAAGAGAGTCATAAAAGGAGGAACTAACCGTGGGTTTAGACAGAGATTTACAATCTATTCAGGAAGTTCGCGATTTAATTAAAAATGCCAAGGCTGCACAGAAAGAATATCAGAACTGGACACAGGAGCAGGTAGACAGCCTTGTTAAAACAATCGCTGAAGAATGCGAAAAGCATTTAGAGCCATTGGCAAAAATGGCTGTTGAAGAAACAGGTTTTGGTATCTGGCAGGATAAGGTCATTAAAAACCTTCTCGGCTGCAGAGTAACATATAATTATATTAAAGATATGAAGACAGTTGGTGTGATCAACGAGAATAAAGCTGACGGCATTATCGAAATCGGTGTTCCGATGGGTATTGTAGCAGCACTTATCCCTTCAACAAATCCAACATCAACTGTTATGTATAAAACATTGATTTCTTTGAAAGCAGGCAATGCAATTATTGTAAGCCCTCATCCAAATGCAAAGAAATGTATCCTTGAAACTGTTCGTATTATCCAGAAAGCTGCCAAAGAAGCAGGCGCACCGAACGGACTTGTACAGTGCATTGAAACAACGACAATGCAGGCTACAGATACTTTGATGAAACACCCTGATACAGGTATTATCCTTGCTACAGGCGGTTCAGCAATGGTTAAGGCTGCTTACAGTTCAGGTAATCCTGCACTTAGTGTCGGCCCTGGCAACGGTCCTTCATTCATTGAAAAGACAGCCAATATTCCGGTCGCTGTAAAACGTATTATGGACAGTAAGACATTTGATAACGGTACAATCTGTGCTTCTGAACAGTCAATCGTTACTGAAAGCTGCATTAAATCACAGGTTATTGATGAAGTTAAGAGACAGGGCGGTTATTTCTTAAGTCCTGAAGAATCAGAAAAAGTTGAAAAATTCATCATGCGTGCCAACAACACAATGAATCCTGCAATCGTAGGTAAGAGTGTACAGGTCATCGCAAAAATGGCAGGCATCAGAGTTCCTGAAGGTACAAGAGTCCTTGTATCCGAACAGACAGAAGTTGGTCCTAACCGTCCATACTCAAGAGAAAAACTTTGCCCGATACTGGCATTTTTCGTAGAAGACACATGGGAAAAAGCATGTGCAAAATGTATTGCAATTCTTGAAAATGAAGGATCAGGCCACACAATGACCATTCATTCACAGAATGAACAGATTATCAGAGAATTCGCACTGAAAAAACCGGTATCACGTTTGCTTGTGAATACACCGGGAGCCCTTGGCGGAACTGGTGCAACAACAAATCTTGCACCGGCGCTGACTCTTGGTTGCGGTTCAGTCGGCGGCAGTGCAACATCAGATAATATCACACCGCTGAACCTGATCAATATCAGAAGAGTAGCTTACGGTGTGAAAGAACTTGAAGACTTAAGAAGAGAAGCAGGTCAGGAAGTTTCAGGCTGCACACCATGCTGCAATACAAATACAGCAGAATGCGGCAGTTCATCAGGCATGAGCGCACAGGATATTGAAAGACTGGCTCGTGAAGTTTTAGCAAGTATTTTAAATAAATAGTTTATTGTACATCATCTGGAGGTAATTAATTATGAATAGTATGCAGGCACTTGGTATGATCGAAACAAAAGGTTTGGTAGGTTCAATTGAAGCAGCCGATGCAATGGTTAAAGCTGCAAATGTAACATTAATCGGTAAAGAACATGTCGGCGGCGGTCTCGTAACAGTTATGGTACGCGGTGATGTAGGTGCTGTTAAGGCAGCAACAGATGCAGGCGCAGCAGCAGCAGAACGTGTCGGCGAATTAATTTCCGTTCATGTTATTCCACGTCCTCATAATGAAGTTGAAGGTATCTTACCATCAATTAAATAATAGTTTCGCTTTGAAAGGATTGATGGCATGAGTTCTATTCAGGAAGATACAGTACGTCAGTTATATTTCAGAAAAAAGCTCAGAGAAGTTCATGTCAGCAAAAATACTTACGTAACAAAGCAGGCGATGGAATTTATCCGCGAAAAGGGTATGAAATTAATTGTTGACGATGATTGTCAAAGCGCAGCAGAAAGTAAAACCGTTTGCAGCCCTGCGAAAAAGACGTTACCGGAAAGCAGACCGGTTTATAGATCGGAAAATAAGCCGGTCGTTAAACCGGAAAACAAACCGGTATCAAAAAATGAAAATCAATATATCCGTCAGGCTGCTGAAGTCAATAATCATCGTTATGTCACATTGGATAATCAGTATCTGGATGAAAAACCGGAATATATGACCCATCTTCACAGCAATGTGCTTGTACATAAAACAAATCCGGTCATCGCTTTCAGAGGCAAACTTGATTCTCTGGAAGCGATGATCATGGAGACACAGATTATTGCCGTGGAGGAAAAATATACGCAGATTGCAGATGAACTTGAAGAAGTATTAAAATTCACCAGGGCAATGCTTCTGGCTGAAGTCAGAGGGACGCCTATGGATGAGATGATTCTTCTCGGTATGGATGAGAAGATGATTCAGGAAATATCTCATTTTCCTAAAAAATATTTAGGTGTAGGTCATCTGCTTGTCAATTATAAGATGGGCAAAACGATGATATATTTGAATAAGCTGCGTACATCGGTGAGAGAAACTGAACTTTCTGCAGCGAACGCATTTATCCATGGTGAACAGATTGAACGTCCGGATTTGCTTAAGGCGCTCAATCGTCTCAGCAGCACATTTTACGTGATGATGTGCCGCCTGAGTGCAAATAAATATATAAAGGCAGAGTAGATATGATTAATGAAGAAACAGTAAAAGAAATGATCGTTCAAATATTGTCTCAGCTGAATACCTCTGACAGTCTTTCGGTACCGGTTGAAGTTTCAGCCCGTCACGTTCATTTATCCAAAGAAGATGTTGAAAAGCTGTTCGGAAGCGGTCATGCACTTACAAAGAAAAGAGACCTTTCACAGCCGGGACAGTTCCTTGCTGAAGAACGTGTAAGCATTGTTACAAATAAAGGTGTTTTCCATAATGTCGCTGTACTTGGACCTGAGCGTTCACATACACAGGTTGAATTATCATTGACCGATGCGAAAGCACTGGGTGTCAAAGCACCTGTAAGACAGTCCGGTGATATTAACGGCTGCCCGGGCATTATGATTATGTCTGATAAGAGCGGTGTTTTTGCAGATGAATCTGTCATTGTTGCACAGAATCATATACATATGACACCTGCAGACGCAAAACATTACGGTGTGACCGACGGACAGATTGTCAAGGTAAGAATTGCAACAGAACGTCCGATTACATTTGAAAATGTAATCATTCGTGTCAGTGAAAAATTCGCACTGGCTATGCATATTGATTTTGATGAAGCAAATGCATGTCAGTTTGAAAAAGGACAGACAGGCTATATTGTTAACGGTAATGATTCAAAATCTGAACCTGTTGTTAAGCCTGAGATTAAATTTAGCGAACCAATAAAGGCAGAATGTCAGACAGCTGTCGTTAAAGAAAATGTCGGACAGGAAAATAAATATGCCGATAAAAAAGTCATTACAGCCGGTGACGCAAGGAGCTTTGCAGCTACAGGCGCAAAGGTTTTCCCGGTATTTAAGGGAATGCTTGTAACACCGCTTGCAAAAGATGTTTTTAAGGAAAATGGTGTTTCCATAGAGTGTAAGGAGGCTTAATATGCTGGTATGCGAAGTTACGGGCAACGTCTGGGCAACAAAAAAGGAACAGAGTCTTGTCGGACTTAAATTAATGGTTGTCAAAGAATTAAATAAGGCGGAACATAGTTTTGTGGCGGCAGACGTTGTCGGTGCCGGCATAGGAGAAACGGTACTTGTGGCTACAGGAAGTACCGCAAGAAAGGCAATCAGCGAAAGAGAGCCTTCTGTTGACGCTGCAATTGTGGGAATTATTGACAGCCTTGAGGTAGATATGCAAAGCGTCTCTGGAAACAGATGACCCAGGGAGGACTTAAGTAATGGATTTAATTCAAAATATTTTTAATGCAGGTATTGTGGGATGCGGCGGCGCCGGATTCCCAACACATGTAAAATTAAATGCAAAGCCTGAATATTTCATTATCAACGGCGCAGAATGCGAACCTCTTCTTCGTACAGACCGTTATATCATGACGAATCTTGCAGATCAGCTGATTGCCGGTGCAGATGCGATATTGCAGGCATTGAATATAAAAAACGGCTATATCGCTGTAAAAGATCATTATAAAGAAGAAATTGCTGCATTGCAGAAAGCTATCAATGATGCCGGTTCTTCAATGCAGATTCACTTAATGGAAAGTTTTTATCCGGCAGGCGATGAGCAGGTCATCGTATATGAAGTGACCGGCAGAGTCGTTCCTCCGGCAGGTATTCCGCTTTATGTCGGTGCTGTTGTTGATAACGTTGCCACTGTACTGGCCATCGCAGATGCCATCGAAGAAAAGCCTTTAACGGATAAATATCTGACTGTGACCGGTGAAGTAAAATCTCCGGTTGTTTTACATGTTCCTGTAGGAACAAGCTTTACTCAGTGTATAGAAATGGCAGGCGGCGCGCTGATCCGTGATTATATCGTTGTAGCCGGCGGTCCTATGATGGGCAGAACAATGTCTAAGGAAGAGGCAGAAAGAACTGTTGTAACGAAAACAACATCAGGTATTCTTATTCTTCCGGTGGACACAAAAATCGGCAACCGTTTTGAAACCGATATGAAACATATGTTAAACCGCGCAAAATCAGCATGTATCCAGTGCAGCTTCTGCACGGATATGTGTCCGCGTCATATGCTTGGACATCCGCTGAAACCGCATAAAATCATGCGCAAGATGGCTGTAAGTACTGATGTTGCATCACTTTTGGATGACCCGGATATCCGTCAGGCTTCTATTTGCTGTGAATGCGGTATATGTGAAACTTATGCATGCCCGATGGGACTGAATCCACGTACAATTAACGGTATGCTGAAAAAGGAACTTGCTAAGGCAGGTATCCGTTATGAAAGAAAAGAAAACTCATGGACACCGAATGAAAACAGAGACATGCGAAAAGCTCCTACGATGAAAGTTGCTTACAGAGCAGGTGTAGGTAAATATTATGATTATTCAATCAAAAAATGTCTTGAGGCTATACCGGATGTTGTTGAGATTCCTATAAAAATGCATATTGGTGCACCTTCTGAGCCGTGTGTTGCAGATGGTCAGTGCGTTGCAAAAGGTCAGCTGATTGCAAAATGTCCTGAAGGCAAGCTTGGTGCCAATATTCATGCAAGTATTTCCGGAACTGTTGAACTTGTTAAAGATTGTATTAAAATTACAGGTTGAGGTGGAAAATTATGCTTGAAACCATTGGTTTTTTAGAGTTAAATAGTATAGCAAAAGGCGTTGAAGCTGCCGATGCAATTTTAAAAGCTGCAGAAGTGGATCTGATATTTGCAAAAGCCAGCTGTCCTGGAAAATATTATATATTATTTACAGGTGAAGTTGCAGCCGTTGAAGCTTCTATCGAGGCAGGCGCAGCTATCGGTGAAGCACATGTTGTCGATCAGTGTGTGATTCCGAGGGTGCATCCGCAGGTCATTAAGGCAATTAACATGAGTACCACACCGGAAGATGTCAACGCTGTCGGCGTTATGGAGTTTTACAGTGTTACAGCAAGCGTATATGCAGCAGATGCCGCTGTTAAAGCAGCAGATGTTGATCTTATTGATGTTCGTCTCGGCACAGGTATCGGCGGTAAATCCTTCGTCATTTTAACCGGAGAAGTCGCTGCAGTCAGAGCATCAGTGGATGCCGGTATCCACAACGAAAATGCAGAGGGTATGGTTGTATCAAATGTTGTTATCCCAAGCCCTCACAGACAGATTTTTGAATCACTGATGTAAGATTCAGTCATTTAAAGAACAGATTTAATAATGCTTTTTCGGAAAAAAGCAGCGGATTAAGATTATCTGTTGACAGTTGTAAACATGCAGTTTAAAATAATTTGATGACAGGAGGCAGCATCAATGCCTGAGTTTGAAAGCGAAACAAAACAGCGTATTATACAGGAGTTCGTACCTGGTAAACAGGTCACTCTGGCCCACGTTATTGCGAATCCAAATGAAGATTTATACCAGAAACTTGGCATTTTGTCAGATCAGCGCGGCGCGATCGGCATACTGACAATCACACCAAGTGAAGCAGCAATTATCGCAGGCGATGTTGCAACAAAAGCAGGAGACATCACCCTTGCTTTTGTTGATCGGTTCAGCGGTTCCCTTGTTTTTACCGGTGATGTGGAAAGTGTGGAATCATCATTAAATGCTGTATTAGATACATTGGGTACAATGATGGGATTCACACCGACAGTCATTACTAAAACTTGATGATAGAAGAGATGAGACAGTGAAGAAAATTATGTTAGTCGGCCGTACCGGTGCCGGAAAAACGACTTTTTGTCAGGCAATTCATAATGAAGAAATTCATTACAAAAAAACGCAGGCTGTCGAGGTGATCGATAATACGATTGATACGCCGGGCGAGTTTATGGAAAACCGAAGATTATACGGTGCATTAATGGTGACCGGTGCTGATGCGGATTACATTGTTCTTTTACGGGACTGTACAGAGCCTCAGACAATTTTTGCACCATCGTTTACAAGTATGTTTGCAAAGCCTGCCATTGGGCTTGTGACAAAGACAGATCTGGCACAAAATGAAAATCAGATCAAACGTTCAAGAGAAGATCTGGAAATCGCAGGCTGCCGGAAAGTTTTTGAAATCAGCAGTGTGTCCGGGGAAGGCTTAGATGAAGTCATGCAGTTTCTAAATTTGACATAATATAAGACTAAATCAGTAAATAGATATGACATAAATATGGAATGAGGAATCAAAATGGAACATTTTACTTTACAGACAAAAGTGTGTATCGGTCTTCAGGCTTTAGAAGAATTAATAACAGAAGATATCAAAAAAGCATGTTTAATCTGTGATCCATTTATGGTAGAATCCGGAAAAATAAATATAATAACAGATATTTTAGATAAAAAAAATTGCCATTATGAGTTTTATTCAGATATCATACCGGACCCGACGCTTGATGTTGTGATCAGTGGTATCCAGAAGCTTCACCTCCATCAGCCGGATATCATTATCAGTGTCGGCGGCGGGTCGGCTATTGATACGGCAAAGTCAATCCGTTATTTATACTCAAAAATAACAGGAAGTCATGACCTTGGTTTAATTGCAGTACCGACAACAAGCGGTACCGGCAGTGAGGTTACATCATTTGCCGTTGTTACTGACAGCCAGGCAGCCATCAAGTATCCGCTTCGTGATGAAGCAATGGTCCCTGATTTCGCATTATTAGTTCCTGAACTTGTAGCTTCAGTTCCTCCCAAAATCACTGCGGATACGGGGATGGATGTTTTGACGCATGCGCTGGAGGCTTACGTCTCCATAAAAGCCACAGACTGTTCGGATGCATTTTCTGAAAAAGCATGCCGTCTCGTATGGCAGTATCTTTATGAAGCTTACGCTCACGGCGATAACATGAAAGCAAGAAAACATATGCATAATGCTTCATGTATGGCCGGCACAGCTTTTAACAATGCGTCTCTTGGCCTTTGCCACGGAATGGCACATGCATTTGGTGCAAGATTTCATATTTCTCACGGAAGATGTAATGCAGTACTTTTACCAATTGTTATTGCTTATAATGCGGCGCTTGAGAGCCGGTCAGAATCCGAAGCAGGACATAAATATGCCGAGCTTGCAAATTCTCTTGGTATTGAAGGTGCTACAGACAAAATCACTGTGACACGCTTTGTCCGGGAAATCGAAAAAATGATGGATAAGATGTCGATTCCGCACGGTATCAAAGGACTTGGAATTGACAGAACGGACTTTGAAGCTGCCATTGAAGAAATGGCTGAAAATGCAATGAATGATTTGTGTACAGAGACAAATCCAAGAAAACCTTTAAAAGAGGAAATCATTGAATTATATAAAAAGCTGATTGATTGATAAGTTTATCTTATAGCAAAAAGTCCTGGAAAACGCCAAAAGCTTTTCAGGACTTTTATGATATTTAATCAACGAAAAATATTTTGGAGATTGACCGGAAACAGTGATCATATTTTTATCATTTCAGGCTTTCCTTTTTTATAGACTGAGTAATATTTAAATCCGAAATGTTCAAGAATCGTTAAAACTTTTGAAAATTCAGCACCGATATTTTCAGGTTTATGCGCGTCAGAACCGATTGTAATGTTTTCGCCGCCAAGCCCTTTAAAAGCTTTAAGTAAGTCCATCTGCGGGTGTGGTTCATTAAGCCCGTAAGTATAACCGCCGGTATTGATTTCAAGGGCTTTACCGTTTTCAATCAGCTTTTTTAAAACAGGCTCAAGAATATCCATATATTTAATATAAGAAAACTGTCTGTTTTGGGTAGGGCCGTAGCGTACAACATAATCAAGATGAGCGTACGCATTAAATTTATCAAAAGCGGATACGTTGTCAATAATCGTCTGAAAATATTCCCGGTAGGCATCGCCTTCGTTGCGGCCTTCAAAATATGTACGATAATACGGATCCTGACCGTTAACCAAATGACTGCTTGACAGTACAAAATCAAAATCATACTGAGATACAAGCGCATCATACTTCGGACCGAGATACGGCATCATGCCAAGTTCTATGCCGAAGAGCACTTCAATCTGTTTTGAATATTTATCTTTTAATTCATAAAGACATTTCTGATAGGCATCCATATCAACGATAAACGGATCTTCATTTCCCTGGATCGGATAATCGTAGTCCATATGTTCCGTAAAACAAATGATTTTTAAACCTTTACTGATGGCTGACAAAATCATATCCTCCATCGGTGCGGTGGAATCCGATGAAAAAGAAGAGTGCATGTGACAATCAGAAATAATCATAAATAAGACCCTCTTTCTGTAATAATAATGAATTTCTGATACTATAATTTTTCTATTTAGGACAATTTTCTACCTAACGTATAAAAAGCGTCATTCATATCCTGCCTGATATATAATAACCTTATAAATAGAAAAAAATCAATAAAAAATATAGATAAAAAAATTTTTGAATACGAATATAAAGTGTCCAGATTGTTAAAAAATTAATTTGTTAATATTTTCACTTGAATTTTTTGTTAAAATTATGTATGATATATGAGTACTGAATAAGCAAGAGAGCTTATTAAAAACACTTTTAGGAGGAATAAAAATCATGGCAGTAAAAGTAGCAATTAATGGTTTTGGACGTATCGGACGTTTAGCATTCAGACAGATGTTCGGAGCAGAAGGTTATGAAGTTGTAGCAATCAACGACTTGACAAAACCTTCTATGCTTGCAGATCTTCTTAAGTATGATACAGCTCAGGGCGGTTACTGCGGAAGAATCGGTGAAAACCTTCACACTGTTGAAGCTGATGATGAAGCAAACACAATCACAGTTGACGGCAAAACTCTTACAATTTATAAAGAAGCAGATGCTTCCAAACTTCCTTGGGGAGAAATCGGTGTAGATGTTGTTCTTGAATGTACAGGCTTCTACTGTTCAAAAGCTAAATCACAGGCACATATTGATGCAGGTGCTAAGAAAGTTGTTATTTCAGCTCCAGCTGGCAATGACCTTCCTACAATTGTATTCAGCGTTAACGAAAACACACTGACAACAGAAGATACAATTATCTCTGCAGCTTCATGTACAACAAACTGCCTTGCACCTATGGCAAAAGCATTAAATGATTATGCTCCGATCCAGAGCGGTATCATGTCAACAATCCATGCTTACACAGGTGACCAGATGATCCTTGACGGACCACACAGAAAAGGCGATTTAAGACGTGCAAGAGCAGGCGCTGCAAATATCGTTCCAAACTCAACAGGTGCTGCAAAAGCAATCGGTCTTGTTATTCCTGAATTGAACGGCAAACTGATCGGTTCAGCACAGCGTGTTCCTGTTCCTACAGGTTCTACAACAATCCTTACAGCTGTTGTTAAAGGCAGTGACGTAACAGTTGACGGTATCAATGCTGCAATGAAAGCTGCATCATCTGAATCCTTCGGTTACAATACAGATCCTATCGTTTCTTCAGACGTTATCGGTATGAGATATGGTTCATTATTCGATGCAACACAGACAATGGTTTGTAAGATTGCTGATGATCTTTACGAAGTACAGGTTGTTTCATGGTATGATAATGAAAACTCATATACAAGCCAGATGGTTAGAACAATCAAATACTTTGCAGAATTAGCATAATGACCTATAAGAGGTCCGGTCTTTAAGGGCCGGACCTGTTTTTTGCTTATAAGAATTATTATTCGGAGGAAGAATCATGCTTAATAAAAAATCAGTTGATGATATTAATGTTAAAGGATTAAAAGTTTTAGTTAGATGCGATTTTAACGTGCCATTAAAAGAAGGAAAAATCACAGATGAAAACCGTCTTGTGGCAGCACTCCCGACAATCAAAAAGCTGATCGCTGACGGCGGCAAAGTTATTCTTTGCTCACACCTTGGTAAACCAAAGGGAGAACCAAAACCGGAATTGTCACTTGCACCTGTTGCTGTAAGACTTTCAGAATTACTTGGACAGGAAGTTAAATTTGCAGCCGATCCTGAAGTTGTCGGCGTCAATGCAAGAGCTGCTGTTGAAGCTATGAAAGACGGTGACGTTGTTCTTCTTGAAAATACACGTTACAGAAAAGAAGAAACAAAGAACGGCGAAGAATTCAGCAAAGAACTTGCAAGCCTCTGTGACGTATTTGTAAATGACGCTTTTGGTACAGCACACAGAGCACACTGCTCAAATGTTGGTGTTACAAACTATGTTGATACAGCTGTCGTTGGTTATCTGATGCAGAAAGAAATCGATTTCCTCGGCAATGCTGTAGAAAATCCGGTTCGTCCTTTTGTTGCTATTCTCGGCGGCGCAAAAGTTGCAGATAAATTAAATGTTATTTCAAACCTTCTTGAAAAATGTGATACATTGATCATCGGCGGCGGTATGGCTTATACATTCTTAAAAGCTATGGGCAAAGAAGTCGGAAAGTCATTAGTTGATGATACAAAACTTGATTACTGCAAAGAAATGGTCGAAAAAGCAGGCAAACTTGGCAAAACACTGATGCTTCCTGTAGATACAGCAGTGGCAGAAGCCTTCCCTTCACCAATCGATGCAAATATCGATGTTAAGGTTGTTTCATGTGATGCAATTCCTGCAGATATGATGGGTCTTGATATTGGCACAGAAACAGCAGCTGCTTATGCTGATGCTGTAAAGAGTGCAAAGACTGTTGTCTGGAACGGACCTATGGGTGTGTTTGAAAACCCTGTACTTGCAAAAGGTACAATTGCAGTTGCTAAAGCACTGGCAGATACTGACGCTACAACAATCATCGGCGGCGGTGATTCAGCAGCAGCTGTGAACCAGTTAGGTTTTGGCGATAAGATGAGCCATATCTCTACAGGCGGCGGCGCATCTCTTGAATTCCTTGAAGGCAAGGAACTTCCGGGCGTTGCAGCAGCAAATGATAAATAATGGTAGCTATTGATTTTTAGATCATCCTCAGGGGGAATTAATTATGCGTAAAAAAATTATTGCCGGCAACTGGAAAATGAACAAAACACCAAGCGAAGCCGTTGCTTTAGTAAATGAATTAAAACCATTGGTAGCAAATGACGATGTTGATGTTGTATTTTGCGTTCCTGCGATTGACATTATTCCTTGTCTTGAAGCTGCAAAAGGTTCGAATATCGAAATTGGCGCAGAAAATATGTACTATCAGGAATCCGGGGCATACACAGGGGAAATCGCACCTGCAATGCTTACAGATGTCGGTGTGAAATATGTCATCATCGGTCATTCAGAAAGACGTGAATATTTTGCTGAAACAGATGAAACTGTTAATAAAAAAGTATTAAAGGCTTTCGAGCACGGTATTACACCGATTATCTGCTGCGGTGAGACACTGACTCAGAGAGAACAGGGCATCACAATTGACTGGATCCGTCAGCAGATTAAGATTGCGTTCTTAAACGTAACAGCTGATCAGGCAAAAACTGCAGTGATCGCTTATGAACCAATCTGGGCTATCGGTACAGGTAAGGTTGCGACATCCAAACAGGCTCAGGAAGTATGCGCTGCAATCCGCGCATGCATCGGAGAAATCTACGATGAAGCTACAGCAGAAGCTATCCGTATTCAGTACGGCGGCAGTGTTTCTGCAGCAAGTGCACCGGAATTATTTGCAATGCCTGACATTGACGGCGGTCTTGTGGGCGGTGCAAGCTTAAAACCGGATTTTGGAAAGATTGTAAATTACAATAAATAATGGTATGATGTAAGGGTGCAGCTTTTATAGCGGCACCTTTATTTGTATACGGGAAATAGAAAGGAGACGATGATCATGAGTTTAAATGCTGTACCTTCAGCCAATCGTGTACATATCGGATTTTTCGGTCGGAGAAATGCCGGTAAATCCAGTGTTGTTAATGCCGTGACCGGTCAGGAGCTTTCTGTTGTTTCCGATGTCAGAGGAACTACAACAGACCCTGTTTTAAAATCTATGGAACTGCTTCCGGTAGGTCCGGTGGTCATTATTGACACTCCGGGATTTGATGATGAAGGTCACCTTGGAACACTGAGAGTTCAGAAAACAAAACAGGTGTTAAACAAATCTGATGTGGCGGTACTTGTTGTTGATGCATCGGAAGGAATTTCAGAAATAGAAAAAGAACTTCTGAAATTATTTAAAGAAAAAGATATTCCATATGTCATTGCTATGAATAAAGCAGATCTTCTTTCGCAAGATGATTTTGAAAATGAAACAGACAGTCTGACAAAAGAAACGGATGCAAATGAGAAGATACAAAATGAAAACGATTTGGAAAAGGTGATTTATGTCAGTGCGCTGAATAAAACGAATATTTATGAATTGAAAGAACGGATTGCAAAAGCGGCTGTAACAGAAGTTTCCGATAAAAAAATCGTCGGAGATCTGATCAAACCGTCCGACTGGGTTGTACTTGTTGTTCCAATCGATTCCGCGGCACCTAAAGGACGCCTGATCCTTCCGCAGCAGCAGACAATCAGGGATATACTGGATGCGGATGCTGTTTCGATTGTTGTTAAAGAAAATGAACTTAAAAAAACACTGGATACACTTTCAAAAAAACCGGCCATGGTCATTACAGACAGCCAGGCCTTTGAACAGGTTTCAAAAGATACGCCGGAGGATATATTACTGACATCATTTTCTATTCTTATGGCAAGACATAAAGGATTTCTTGAGGAAGCTGTGAAAGGTGTCACAGCGATAGATAGCCTTAAAGACGGTGATAAAGTATTGATTTGTGAAGGGTGTACCCACCACAGACAATGTGATGATATCGGCACGGTGAAGCTTCCGGGATGGCTGTTAAAATATACAGGAAAGAATCTTCAATTTGAATTCACTTCAGGCACAGGTTTCCCGGACGATCTATCGCCGTACAGCCTGATTATTCACTGCGGTGCCTGTATGCTTGGTGAGCGGGAAGTAAAATACCGTATGAAATGCAGTATTGATCAGAATATTCCATTTACAAACTATGGTATCACCATTGCCTTCCTGAAAGGGATATTAAAACGAAGCCTCTCTGTATTTCCTGATTTGTGCAATCAAATCAAATGATAGAAGTCTAGGCAGTATTTTGGCTTGAACGGCATTGTCAAAATCATGTGATTTTTATACGAAAGTTTTGAAAAGATTTAAAATAAGTTTATACGGTATGCCGATTGTAAAATCATGGGTTTCTGTTAAAATATTTATAGTGAAAAAAATAACAAATCGAAAGCTACCACAGGACTTTTAAAGATGCCTGCAGCATTCGTGTTATCATAAAATTTTATCATCACAGAATTCCAAAGGAGAATGATCATGAGTAAAAAACCAACAGTATTAATGATTTTAGACGGTTTCGGCCTTAATGACAAACATGAGGCAAATGCTGTTTTTGAAGCAAAAACACCTGTGATTGACAAACTTATGGAAGAATATCCTTTTGTCAAAGGAAATGCAAGCGGTATGGCAGTCGGTCTTCCGGAAGGACAGATGGGCAACTCTGAAGTCGGCCATTTAAACATGGGTGCCGGACGTATCGTTTATCAGGAGCTTACAAGAATCACAAAAGAAATTCAGGATGGTGATTTCTTTAAAAACGAAGCACTTTTAGCTGCGGTTAAAAATGTCAAAGAAAATAACAGTGACCTCCATCTGTTCGGTCTTGTATCAGACGGCGGTGTTCACAGTCACAATGCACATTTATACGGACTCCTTGAACTGGCAAAGCGTGAAGGCATTAAAAATGTTTATGTGCATTGCTTCCTTGACGGCCGTGATACACCACCGGCATCAGGCAAAGACTTTGTTCAGGAATTATGTGATAAGATGAAGGAAATCGGTGTCGGCGAAGTTGCCACAGTGATGGGACGTTATTATGCCATGGACAGAGATAACCGCTGGGATCGTGTTGAAAAGGCATACAACGCTATGGTCAAAGGCGAGGGTATCCCTGCAGTTTGTCCGGTGGAAGCGATTCAGAGTTCCTATGATGATGATAAAACCGATGAATTTGTGATTCCTGCTGTTGTTATGAAAGATGGAAAGCCGACAGCAACGATCAAAGATAAAGATTCCGTCATCTTCTTTAACTTCAGACCTGACCGTGCAAGAGAAATTACACGTGCTTTCTGTGATGATGCATTTACAGGTTTTGAACGTGAAAAACGACTGGATCTTGTTTATGTATGCTTTACAGAGTATGATGTCACGATTCCGAACAAACTGGTTGCATTCCATAAAGTCAGCATCAGCAATACATTCGGCGAATATCTTGCAGCACATCATATGACACAGGCAAGAATCGCTGAGACAGAAAAGTATGCCCATGTGACATTTTTCTTTAACGGCGGTGTCGAAGAGCCAAATGAAGGCGAAGACAGGATTCTTGTGAAATCACCGAAGGTGGCCACATATGATCTTAAGCCTGAAATGAGTGCTTATGAAGTATGTGATAAACTCTGCGAAGCAATTACATCTAATAAGTATGATGTTATTATTATCAACTTTGCCAATCCGGATATGGTTGGACATACAGGCGTTGAAAATGCGGCAATCAAGGCTGTAGAAGCTGTTGATGAGTGTGTCGGAAGAGCCGTTGATGCATTAAAATCCGTCGATGGACAGATGATCATCTGTGCTGACCACGGCAACTGTGAACAGCTTGTTGATTACAGTACAGGAGAACCGTTTACAGCACATACGACAAATCCTGTACCGTTTATCCTCGTCAATGCGGATCCTAAGTATACACTGGAAGAAAACGGATGCCTGGCAGATCTCGTTCCGACATTGATTGAGCTTATGGGTATGGAAAAACCTGCAGAAATGACAGGAAAGTCTTTGTTAAAGTTAAAATAATTGCAGCTCATCAGTGCCAATTTCCAAAATGTATCGCATTTCGTAAGTGTGGCGTATCCGTCAGATAAAAACATGTAGTGATGATTTAAAATTCCCGGTGTAAATCAGATTTTGCACCGGGTTTTCTGCGTTTGCCGGGGGAGGCACGTTTAAGATAAATTTAAATTTAAATCCGTCCGCAAAAAGTTTCCCTATTTCTGTAAAATATCTTTAAAACGTATTTTCCTGTCTTTGATACAAAATTGATTGAGTTTTATATAATACAGTATATAATATTTTTATAGTTACATATTTTTTTATCACGGGAGGTTACATTATGAAAAAAATATTGTGTTTTATCGGAACTATTTTATTTATTGTTATGACAGCTGCAGGATGTGGCAGCAAAAATGATCTGGCGGATTGCTTTAATGAAGAAACGGTACGTGCCGAGACGGAAAAAGCAATTGCTCATTTCAATGATAAAAATTATCAGGCGCTGATTGATGAAGGAAATACCGTTTTTATTGATTCACTTTCACTTGATCAGTGGCAGGAAACCTGCGATCCTTATGTTGATAAAGCAGGTTCGTTTGAAAGTATTGACAGTATGGTGATTGCGGGACAGAAAGGCAATGACGGCAGAGATTACGCGGTGGCCATCGCAGTGGCCAAATACAGTGACGGAAAAATCCAGTTTTCCATTGTGTTTGATGATGAAATGAAACTTGCCCAGTTTTTTATTAAATAGGAGCAAAAAAAGACTGACGGAGAGAAAATCATGTTTAAAATAGCTGTTTGTGATGATGAAGCATTACTGGCTGAACAAATAAAAAATATCATTGAATCAGAGAAAAATATTCCGGGACAGGTGGATATTTATCACAGCGGAAAGAAACTTCTGGAGTCCGGATGTACCTATGACCTGATTTTCCTTGACATAGGCATGAAGGATATGAGTGGTATTGAAACCGGAAAAAGGATTCGCCAATATGACCATAAAGTAAAAATTGTCTTTATCACCGCTTTTAATGATTATGCCGCAGCGGCTTTTGATGTCCATGCTTTTTCATACATATTAAAACCGGTCATTAAAGAAAAGCTTTTAAAAGTCATGAATGAAGCTTATCAGTGGTTTCTCGAGGAAGAAAAAACAATAAAGCTTGAATTCAATACGACAGAAGGTATCGCTGTCATAGAGATACGGCAGATTTATTATTTTGAATATGAAAACAGGAAAATAAAAATGGTGACGTCTCACGGCAATTATTATCTCAACGCAAAAATCACAGACATGTATCACCGAATGGGAGATTATGGATTTGAAATGCCTCATAAAAGTTTCATTGTCAATCTCTGTCATATCAGAACCATTATCGGCCTTGATATTATGATGACCAATGGAGATATGGTCGTGCTTTCACAAAAAAAGGCTTCTTCTTTCAGAAAAAAACTTTTTGAATTTATTGATAAACAGATCCCATCGGCTAAGGAGGAATAATATGTATTATTTATACATTATTTCAGTCATTATGGATCCAATCATCATTGGTCTTCTGCCGTTTATATTTTTATACAAAACAGGACGGAAAATATATAAAAAGAAAATTTATTACGTGGCCGCTTTTTTGCTTCTTGTAATGATCATACCGACTGTTGTTTTTATATTTAGAAATGATTTTATTTCAATGTTTGTCATAGCAGCTACATTTATTTTAATCGGGCAGTTTCTATTTTCAAAAGGAAAGGGTGCACTGTTTTATCAGATTGTATATATCATTGGATTATATGCTTCCCAGATTTTAAATTCGGTCATTGTGCAGTCTATTTATACTTCAGTGGGAACGATGAGCCTTGACCCGTACAGTTTTACACTGATTGGATGTATCATAAAAGATTTTATAGAAGTTTTGTATACACTGATTATGATCCAGGTTAGTCATGTCTGGTATCAAACCGACCAAAGGCTTTCAAAATGGCAGCTGGTCGGTTTGATTGCCATACCTGTTTACAGCATTCTTGTACTGTATTCGATGTTGTTGACGGGTGAAGTATTTTTCATGAGATATGGCTTCTGGCTTCTGATCATTCATACAATTGTTTTACTGGCTATAGATATTTATTGTGTTTATGTTTTTTATCAATTTTCAGTCAAACGCGCCATGGAAGAGAAGATTGCTTTGATGGATATTCAGAATAAAATGCAGTGTGATTATTATACAACGATGGATAAGCGCCTTGATGAAACAAAGAAAGTCATCCATGATATCAAAAATCACCTTTCAGTCATAGAGCAGCTGTATGAAAATAACGACAGAACTTCCGGACAGGCTTATATTGAACAGGTCAGAGAAATGATGGATGCCTTAGGTATGCAGTACTATACGGAAAATAAACTGCTGAATATGATATTCAATGATAAAATCAATAAAGCATTGCAGCAAAACATCAGTGTTACAGCGAAAGCATACCATATGCCTTTAGAGTTCATGGCTTCTTTAGATATAACAACGATTTTTTCAAATCTTTTAGATAATGCCATTGAAGCATCAGCAAAAAGCAGTGAACATTGGATTGAAATCCGGTCAGAAGTTTATAATGAGATGCTGATGATAAAAATCAGCAATTCCACAGATGGGGACGAAAATTCATCGGCAGGCAGCGGCATAGAACAGGAAAATCATCAGGGCATCGGGCTTGTCAATGTTCAAAAAGCTGTTGAAAAATATCAGGGCTCCCTTGATATACATAACGAAAACAAAGTATTTACGGCAATGATGATGTTTCCAAAACAGGTAAAGCGTACTTAAAGATGCTTTATTAAATAAAATATATTCATGAAGCTTTTGTTCAGCTTAAAAATCAATCATGATGGAGGAATGAATTATGCTTACAATCAGTCACTTTTCAAAAACATACAAAGGCGGTAAGACAGCTGTTTCAGACTTAAACCTTGAAATTAAACCTGGTGATATTTATGGATTTATCGGTCATAACGGTGCGGGAAAAACAACAACCATTAAGGCTGTTGCCGGGATTCTTGATTTTGAAGCAGGAGAAATTACCATAGACGGTCAGTCAATCAGACAAAATCCTGTGGCATGTAAGATGAAAATGGCCTATATACCGGATAATCCTGATATTTATGAGTTTTTCACAGGTATCCAGTACCTGAATTTTATTTGTGATATGTACCGTGTGCCAAAAAAAGAACGTGAAACCCGTATCAGCCGATACGCCGGATTATTTGAGATTACCCACAACCTTGGCGACCTGATTTCTTCTTATTCTCATGGTATGAAACAAAAGCTTGTTCTTATATCAGCTTTTATCCATGATCCAAAGCTGCTGATCCTTGATGAGCCGTTTGTCGGACTTGATCCGAAAGCTTCACTGACACTTAAAAACCTTATGCATGAACTTTGCAGTCAGGGCAGCGCGATTTTTTTCTCAACCCATGTCCTTGAAGTTGCGCAAAAACTGTGTAATAAAATTGCAATTATCAAAAACGGACGCCTCGTCATCAGTGGTCCGATTGATGGTATTCTCGGCAATAACAGCCTTGAGGATGTATTTATGGAGGTGAGTGAAGATGTCCGCTAGATGGATTTCTCTTCTTGGTGTCAATTTAAGAAGTATTTTTGCCCTGAGTCAGACAAGCCGCAAAAAAAAGAATAAACGTAATATGAATATGGCACTGATGATTGTCCTTTATGTTTTCGTCGGTTTAATATTTGCCGTATACTGCGGTGTTTTAAGTGCGCTTTATGTTTATATGGGCATGGAAGAAATCGTTATGCCTATGATGATGACCATTGCAAGCGTTGTCATACTTATAACTTCAATATTTAAGGCAAATGGCTTTTTATTTGCTTCAAGAGATGATGACCTTCTTTTGTCACTGCCGGTTGATACACATCAGATTATCGTTTCACGGCTTTCCACACTTTACATTTTTGATCTTGTGGAAACTGCGGTTGTTATGCTGCCTTCACTGGTCGTTGTCGCCGTCATGTCAAATGTCGGGGCAGGTTTTATCATAAGTGTCCTGTTGTCCATATTGTTTATTCCGATGATACCCCTTGCGATTGCCGCATTAATTGGAATTATCGTCACATACATTTCATGCAGATTTAAACATAAAAACTTTTTATCCGTTGTTTTTGGCATGCTTTTTGTAATTATCATTATGTTTTTTTCAATGTCTGCACAAAATATGAATGATCAGATCATCATGGATATGAGTAAGCTTCTTTTAGATTTGTTCAGACGGACTTATTTTCCGACATCACTATACATATCCGGTCTGTCGGGAAATGTGATGTCTCTGATCGGATTTATTGTTTTATCGTTGTCTGCTGCTATCGGGGTAACCGCTGCCATTGCATGGAAATATAAAAGGATTACAACGTTTTTAACAACTGAAAAATCATCGGGCAATTATAGAATGCAGTCTTTAAAAACATCAGGCACCATGTTTTCACTTTACAGAAAAGAATTTAAACTGTATACATCAATCCCTGTTTATGTGCTGAATACAGCTTTTTCATTTGTTTTTATGATCATTATTGCCATTGCTTTATTTTTTGTTAAAGACATTGAATCATTTTTAAAAATTCCGGGCGCTAAAAACTATATTGCATTGGCATTGCCAATCGTTTTGTCATTTTTTATGGCATTATCAAGTACAACATACCCGTCAATCTCATTGGAGGGTAAAAAGTTGTGGCTGACCGCACACCTGCCTGTGCCGCAGAAACAGATTTATCATGCAAAGCTCCTTGTCAATCTGACATTGTCTGTTCCGACATGCATCATTTCATCTGTTTTATTGATCATTAGATTTAGACCGGATACTTTAAACGCAGTAATGACATTTTTGGTCCCTCTGGCTTACGGCATTTTTGTATCCATTTTCGGTCTTTGGGTCAATTTGAAGTTTCCGAATTTTGACTGGGTTAACCCGGTGACCGTGATCAAGCAGGGAATTCCGGCCATGATCTGCATCTTTGGCGGGATGATTGTGGTGATTATTCCTGCATTTTTAATATTTACTTTTTCTGAAGCTGCCCATATAATATATATCATAGTTGTGTCGGTGCTGGCAGTGCTTTCTTTTATATTATACCGGTTGGTTTCCGGTACAAAACTGTTATCACTGACAGAATAAAGGAATAAAGTGCTTTGGAAAGGAATGTATTCATGATTCATCTTCACACTTTGGACAACGGTATAAGAATTGTGACAGAACCTATCGAGAACTATCGCTCGGCAGCCTTCGGACTTTGGATCGATGCGGGGTCAGCCGATGAAACCAAAGAAAACAACGGCATTGCCCATGTCATTGAGCATATGCTTTTTAAGGGAACGAAAACTAAAACAGCCAGACAGCTTGCCGATGAGATTACTTCCATCGGCGGCAATCTGGATGCTTATACAACAAGGGAATATACCTGTTTCAGTGCCCACACGCTGGATATTCATTTGCATCACGCGATTGATATTATCGCGGATATGGTAAAGAATTCTTTGATACTTGAAGAAGATCTGCAAAAGGAACTTGGTGTCATTCTTGAAGAAATTGATATGTATGAAGATGATCCGGAAGAACTGATCAGTGATCTCATGCATCAGGCTGTCTGGCGAAATCAACCGATGGGGTTTCTCATATCCGGAAAAAAAGAAGTTGTACGAAAATTTACCCGACGTGATGTTTTAAATTTTATGGATGAATATTACGTCGGAACACACATGGTCATTTCTGTTGCCGGACGTTTTAACGAACCGGAAATAGTTGATGTGATTAAAAAAGCTTTCGGAAGTATTCCGCCTGTTAAAGGTATAGCGTCAAATGTTGATGATGAAAATACGAAGGAATCTCTAACTGTTGATTTTAAAGCAGAAACAAAAGCCGCGGCTTGTGCGGCGCCTGTTTATTATCAAAGTAAAGTTTTTAAACAAAAGCAGCTGGAACAAATGCATTTAAGCCTTGCTTTTCCATGCATTCCATATGACCATAAAGATCAGTATGTTTATCATATTGTTGACAGTATTATCGGAAGCAATCAAAATTCACGGCTTTTTCAGGAAATCAGAGAAGATCAGGGGCTTACATATGCGATTTATTCTTACAGCAGTTCATTTAAAAAGTGTGGTATTTTCCAGATTTATGCTGCCACAAACCCTGCACAGCTATTTCAGGTGCTTAACGAAATCAAGGGGGTATTTCAAAGGCTCATCGACCATCCTGTAACTGAAAAAGAACTGACACTAACAAAAGCACAGATTGAAACGGAATTAATGATTGCCGCGGAAAGTACACAATCCCGTATGGAAAGTAACGGCGATGCCCTGATTTATCATTCAAAAATTGATACACTGGATAAAATATTAAAGGATATCGATAACATTTCACTGGAAGACGTCCATCAGTTTATCAAAAACTATATTCTGGATGTGATGCCTTCAATTTGTGTTGTCGGTGATCTTACACAGGTAAATATTCAGGCAGTGGAAAAGTGGAGATTATATGAATAAGTATGATTTCTATCATGAATTATGAACAAAAAGACAGTGACAAAAGAGGTAGACATTTGAAAATAACGTTAATTACTGTAGGCAAAATTAAGGAAAAATACTTTACGATGGCTGTTGATGAATATAAAAAAAGACTCGGACGATACGGACAGATAGAAATTATTGAAGTGCCGGATGAAAAAACACCGGATGGTGCCAGCGAAAAAGAAGAGATACTGATACGCGAAAAAGAAGGCCAGAGGATTCTTGGAAAAATCAAAGACGGGGCTTATGTCATCGCCATGACTATTGACGGCAGGGCTTATGATTCTGTCGGTCTTGCCGGACATATTGCCGACCTTGGTGTCCGTGGTAACAGCCATCTCATATTTATCATCGGCGGTTCACTGGGGCTTTCCATCCAGGTACAGAAACGTGCCGATGAGTGTATCAGCTTTTCAAAGCTGACATTCCCACATCAGCTGATGCGGGTCATATTACTTGAACAAATCTATCGAAGTTTCAGAATCATCAATAAAGAGCCCTATCATAAATAGAAACAGGCTTCATCTGAATCTGCAAAATGTGACATTTTTTTCAGAATCAGAGAAGTCTCTTTTTGTTGATATGAAAAATTACGATTTTTAATTTCATAAAAAGCGTCTTCTCAAAATCGGTCAACGGGATATAATTATAATTAACCGATGCGGTTAACGGAGGAATAATATGAACGATCAATGATACAGCCTGCGATTCATGATTAAGAGATGATTGTATTTGGGAAAAGTTTATTTAAAGAATTAAAATTTGAAGGGTGGTTTTGATATGAATGCCATTGAAATCAGAGGACTTACTAAATATTATGGTAAATCAAGAGGCATTATTGATTTGAACATGACTGTTTTAGAAGGAGAGTTTTTCGGTTTTATAGGACCAAATGGTGCCGGCAAAAGTACAACGATCCGTACACTCCTTGGGTTGATTCACAGTACCGAAGGAAGTGCAAAGATTTTTGGCATGGATATTGTTAAAAATAAAAACGAGATACTTGCAGAAACCGGATATCTGCCTTCTGAGGCCTTGTTTTATCATGGGATGCGGGTTAAAGATGTGATTCGTTTTTCAGCCGAACTGAGGCATAAAAACTGCAGAAAGGAAGCCGACCGGCTGTGTGAACGTTTTAATCTTGACCCATCAAAAAAGATTGAAGAACTTTCTTTCGGAAACAGAAAAAAAGTAGCCATTGTCTGCGCGCTGCAGCATCGCCCGAAGCTTTGCATTCTTGATGAGCCTACAGGAGGACTTGATCCTTTGATGCAGCGTGAATTTTTCTCGGTGTTAAAGGAACGTCATAAAGATGGGGCAACGATATTTTTATCATCGCATGTTTTGTCAGAAATACAGCACAACTGCAGCCGTGCCGCGATTATCAGAGAAGGGAAAATCATCGCATGCGATAAAGTCGAAGCACTTTCTCAGACAAACGCCAAACGTGTACATATCCGGGGCGATATTGATATCTCTTCACTGGATCATGTGAAAGACATCAAAACGGCAGATCATGATATCAGCTTTCTGTACGGCGGCGATATTAATCAGCTGATCGGTCTGCTTTCAAAATTTCCGGTTGAAGATTTATCCGTTTCAGAACCGGATCTTGAAGAAATCTTTATGCATTATTACATGGAAGGCGGTGAAGCGAAATGACAATGATCCGGCATGAATTAAAAATGAACAGAATTTCTTTTATCGTATGGACCTGTTCTATTAGCTTTTTGTTAATCATATGTATTTTCCTGTTCCCTGAAATGAAAGGTGAAATGGATAGCGTCAGTGACCTGTTTGCATCTATGGGAAGCTTTACCGAGGCTTTTGGTATGGATAAAGTTAATTTCGGTACACTGTCAGGATTTTATGCAGTCGAATGCGGTAATATCATGGGACTTGGCGGCGCTTTTTTTGCCGCAATGCTTGCAGTGTCTGCGCTGTCAAAAGAAGAAAAGGAACATACGGCTGAGTTTTTATTGACACACCCTAAAAGCCGCTTTTCAATCATCACTGAAAAGCTTATTGCCGTCATGATCCAAATCCTTTTACTGAACATGATTGCGTGGGCACTTGGTATTGCGTCCATTGCCATCATAGGTGAAGAAATACCGATGAAAGAAATAACACTGATGCACGGGGCATATTTGTTTTTACAGCTTGAACTTGCAGGTATATGCTTCGGCCTGTCGGCTTTCTTAAGAAAGGGCAGTATCGGTATCGGCCTTGGGGTTGCGATTATTTTATATTTTTGCAATATTATCGCAAATATTTCAGACAGTGCATCATTTTTAAATAAGATTACACCGTTTGGATATGCTGACGGCGCGCAAATTGTATCCGAAGGAAGCCTTGATATCCTGCTGATTGCTTTAGGACTGATTTATGGTGTCGTCGGTATTATCATAGGGTATATTAAATATATAAAAAAAGACATACAATAAGAAAGGGGGAGCTTTGTTGCTCCCTTTTTTCTTATTGTATAATCATTTTGACTGGATGTTGAGAAATTGAACATGGTATGATAGAATGATACTAATTTAATTGAGAGGAATGAGCTTATGAATAAATATTTCAATGAAGTTAAAATGAATTTCGGTTTTGGCTGTATGCGTCTTCCGATGAATGGTGATGCGGTGGATTATGATGAGTTTTCAAAAATGACAGACACATTTATCGAAAATGGTTTTAATTATTTCGATACAGCACATGGCTATATCGACGGTAAAAGTGAAATTGCGATCAGAGAATGTCTTGTCAAACGTTATCCCCGTGAAAAGTATATTCTGACAGATAAATTGACCAATGATTATTTCAATACCGAACAGGATATACGGCCGTTTTTTGAATCACAGCTTAAAGCCTGCGGTGTTGATTATTTTGACTTTTATTTAATGCACGCCATGACTGCAAAGTATTATCCGAAATATGTGGCATGCCGTGCCTTTGAAACAGCCATAGAATTAAAAAAAGAAGGCAAAATTAAACATATCGGCATGTCCTTTCATGATAAAGCCGAAGTTCTTGACATGATTTTAAGTGAACATCCTGAAATAGAAGTTGTTCAGATCCAGTTTAATTATGCAGATTATGATGATCCGGGGATTGAAAGCTTTAAGTGTTATCAGGTTTGTGAAAAATACAATAAACCGGTAATTATTATGGAACCGGTGAAAGGCGGCGGACTGATTAATCTTCCCGATGAAGCCAAAGAAATTTTTGACAAACTTGGCGGCGGCAGTTATGCCAGCTATGCTATCCGTTACTGTGCGTCGTATCCGCAGGTATTTATGGTGCTTTCCGGTATGGGAAGCATGGCGATGATGGAAGATAACTTAAGTTATATGAAAGAATTTAAACCTTTTACAGAAAAAGAACATCAGGCCGTTGTTAAGGTGAGAAATATTTTAAAACATCAGGATACCATCCCTTGCACAGCATGTCGTTATTGTACCGCAGGATGTCCGAAGCAGATTCCGATTCCGGATCTTTTCGCATGTTACAACGCAAAAAAACAGTATAAAGACTGGAACAGCAATTTTTACTATGAAATACATACAAGCGGTGCCGGACTGGCATCAGACTGTATAAAGTGCGGTAAATGCGAACATGTCTGTCCGCAGCATCTTCCGATTCGGGAATATCTTGAAGAAACTGCAAAAACATTTGAAACAGAGTGATAGAAATCCCAATGGCTTATGAAACAGGATGAAGCTCACTCAATGTATTTAATAATAAAGGAGTGGTTACTTTATGTGGAATCGAATTCAATTAAAAGAACGCGGAAAGATCGCATTTCAGAGAAACTACTGGAAATGTGTCCTTGTGGCATTTGTGATGATGATTGCTCTTGGCGGAAGTTCAGCTGTAAGTTCCGGCACCATTCGCCAGCGGTTTGATATTAATTTTATAATGAATGATAACGGTCATCTGTTTGGATATTATTGGGGACACGGGTCCCATACGTCCGGTGTACCGCTGGTTGTCTATATCATGATTTTCATGACAGTACTTATGATTGCTGTGATTTCGACACTGGTCAATATATTGATATGTATGCCGCTTGAAGTCGGCGGATGCAGGTTTTTTATGGAAAATACCAGTTATCCGTCATCACCGGACAGACTGGGCTTTGCTTTCAAAAAAGGGGTTTACGGCAAAGTCGTTCTTACACTTTTCCTCAGGCAGCTATATATTTTTTTATGGTCACTTTTATTTATTGTTCCGGGTATCATAAAAGCCTATGAGTACAGGATGGTTCCTTATCTTCTTGCCGATGATCCGAATATGCCAAGACAGGACGCATTTAGGATCAGCAAGGAAATGATGTACGGCAATAAATGGGAAGCATTTGTACTGGATCTGTCATTTTTTGGATGGGAAATTCTCAGCGCATGCACATGCGGAATTCTCGGAATTTTTTACGTCAATCCTTATGTCTATGCAACAAATACGGAACTTTTCCTTGAACTTAAAAACCAGTACCTTTGGCGTCAGAATCAGGGAAAGTGAAGGTATTGACATTGAAAATCATAAAACACAGAGGGTACGATCAATTTAAATGCAGTGCGGGCAGCTGTCCTGACACGTGCTGTTATGGCTGGCGGATTGATATAGACGACGAAAGTCTTGAAAAATATATGAACTTAACAGGTGATTTCGGAACGAGGGTTTTAAATGCCGTTGACTGGTCCGACGGTTCTTTTCGTCAGTTTGACCATCATTGCGCATTACTTGATGATCATCGTCTTTGCGAAATCTTTAATGTACTTGGCGAGGATGCGATGTGTGAAACATGCCGGACGTATCCGAGACATGTAGAAGAGTATGAAAATGTCCGAGAATATTCTTTGTCACTTTCTTGCCCGCAGGCAGTATTGATGCTTCTTAATGATCAGGCGCCTTTAACTTTTGAAATGACGGAGGATGATACGTCAGAAGATGATTTTGAGGCATTCGATGCGCCTCTTTTTAAACAGCTTGTGAAAGCAAGAGCGTTTCTTTATAATATGCTGCAAAACCGCGAAATTTCCATTGAAAAGCGTCTGAATCTTGCACTGGTTTTAGGAAAAAATATTCAGAATTGTATTGATAGCGGTGAAGAATTTATCGAAAAGATAGAATGTTTTAATTTGAAATATCCTGATATCAATTCAAGCACAGATATGAACGACGATTTGTTTGAAAAAATGTCGAAACAGTTTTTAATATTTGATGAAATGGAGCTTCAAAGAGGGGAATGGAGCGATTTATGTAATGCTGTATGGCATCTTTTGTTTGAAAAAGGTCCCGACAATTATCACCAGATATGCCGGGATTTTAAAGAATACTGCGACAATATCTGTTCCGGAGAAAATCATTTGGATATCGTTAAAGAGCATCTGGCGGTCTATTTTATTTATACTTATTTCTGCGGTGCTGTTTATGATGATGATGTTTACGCAAAAATGTTCATTGCAGTATTTTCTGTACAGTGGATTTCACAGTTTATGATGGCGCGCTGGCTTTTAAATGACTGCTGCCTTGATATCAATGATATTGCTGAAATCATCTGGCGTTATATGCGCGAACTGGAGCATTCAGATGAAAATCTAAATCTACTGGAGGCGTTTTCACATGACCAAACCGCAGGTTACTTTTAATATCATCGGACATATCCAAACAGACTTTGCGGAAAAATTCGGCATTCCGAGACAAAGCGGCCTCGTAAATACGCTGAAAGCTACTATTATCTTTGAACCGGAGTACAGAAATCCCGATGCATTTAAAGGTATTGAAGATTTTTCACATGTCTGGCTTATCTGGCTTTTTTCAGAAACGATGCGTGATCAGTGGTCACCCACCGTCCGACCGCCAAAACTTGGCGGCAACAGGCGAAAAGGCGTTTTTGCCACAAGATCGCCATTTCGCCCAAATCCTGTAGGATTATCCTGTGTTAAGCTGGAAAGCTTTGAAATAGATGCAAAATACGGGCCTGTACTTCATGTCAGAGGGGCTGATCTTATGGATGGCACACCGATTCTTGATATCAAGCCTTATTTGCCGTATACAGAAAGTCATACCGATGCTGTCGGGGGATTTGCCGATGCGCACATTCATGACCGTCTCACTGTTCAATGTCCAGAACATCTGCTTCATCGAATAATGCCGGAAAAACAGGAGGCGCTGCTTGAGGTGCTTGCCGGTGACCCAAGGCCTGCATATCATCATGATTCAGATAGAGTTTACGGATTCATTTTTGACGGCATGAATGTACAATTTAAAGTCAATAATCAAATACTGACAGTGCAGGATATTCAGAAACAAAACAACCAATAACCGGTCTTACGTAAGCTTATGAACGGGAGGTATTTCATGACAAGAGAAAAGATCAGATTCTATATTGAAACTTTACAGGGAACTGCTTTTTTTGCTGCTTCCTTTGCAATTATAGAAAGTATTGCCATTTTAATGCTTAAAGGGAGACGCTTCGGTCTTTTGTCTGTTATTGCGATGCTTATCGGTTTTATTCCGCTTGTTATGACCGTGTGCGAATTTCAAAAAGTCAAAGATTTTCCGAAAATTGATACGCTAAGTGAAGAAGCCCAGGATTTTTTCTGGACAGCCTGCCGCAAATACCAGTCAAAAATTGTTGTATTCGGAGGGCTGTGGATTGTGGCTACGCTGATTATTCTGTGGTCCACAGGAAGAAATATGCATGTTCTTGCATCAGAAAATACATGGGAGCGTATCGGTCATTCAGGCCTGTGGATCAGTGTCCTTCTTTTATATCCGGTATTGATCAGTGTATTTTTTTTACTTGAGGTACAGATTAAAACAGAAAAAAAACTGATGCATATCAAACAAAGAGCTGTAAAATTTGCAGCCGCCACCTTTGTTTACTGGATTATTGTATTTAGAATACAGAAAATTTTTATGATGACCGGTCAACGATGGAATTTCTGGCTTTATGTGGCATTATTATACCTTTTTATCAATTTTTGTCTCTGGTCTCTCGGTCACGATGACTGGAGCCTGCTGCCATACACAGCAATGGTGCCTGCGGTTGAACATAAGACCTATGATATTTTTATTGATGAAGATGATAATTACTGCATTCAATTAAAAGATGATGAGGATTTCAGAATACTGCAGCTGACAGACATTCATCTGGGTGGAAGCCGTTTTTGTGCCTATGCAGACCAGCGTGCAGTTGAAGCTGTTTACGATTTAATCAGGTCGCAGTCGCCCGATTTTATCATTGTCACCGGGGATCTTGTTTTTTCTCTTGGCGTTAAATCCTTTTCAATCAACAATTATACACCGATGGCCCAGTTCGCCACATTAATGCGTAATATCGGTATACCGTGGGCTTTTACCTATGGCAATCACGATACAGAATTTGTTTCGTCACATTCTTCTGAAGAAATACAGACATTGTTTCACAGACTGTCCTACGACCATACATTTAATCTGCTTTATCCGAGAAAACAGCCGAATATCAGCGGACGTTCCAATCAGATGATAAAAATCATCAATCAGGATCAGCGCATACGTCAGCTTCTGTTTCTGCTTGATTCAAATGCCTATATCGGGACACATATGAAAGAATACGACTGTGTTCATGAAGACCAGGTGCGCTGGTATGAAATGATGACCGAAAAGGAATGCAGGAATGAAGGCTGTATTGTTCCGTCACTCCTTTTTATGCATATGCCGCTTAAAGCTTATGCTGATGCTTATGAAAAGTATAAAAAAGGCAGCTCGGAGGTGACACGGCATTACGGTAAAATCGGAGAGAAAAATGAAGAAATCTGTTATTCAAAGCTGCCTTGTCGTTTATTTGAAGCTGTGAAAAAACTAAAAAGCACCAAAGGCATTTTTGTCGGGCATGATCATTACAACAATATTTCAATGACATATCAGGGAATCAGACTTACCTACGGGTTATCTATAGATTATCTTGTGATGCCCGGCATTAACCGCAGTGAAAATCAGAGAGGCGCTACACTGATTACCATAAAGGCTGATGGTTCATTTGAAAATAAACCGGTTTATTTAAAAGATGTTAACCGGAAAATATAGGGAGGCGTTATTATGATGCAATGGAATTTTTATATGTCCGGGATTTTATACGGCAAGTTTAAAATTGAAAAAGATGTGATTTACGAAAGTGCGCTGGATATAAGCACAGGAAAATTCACGGAATATAAAGTATTTACCGATGACAGTTTCTATAAAAAGCTGTGTTCCCGAAGTCTTTTTGATATATTTCACCATATACCTGTTTATGAAGCTGTTACTAAAAATCCGGATCAGGAAATATACCTTACGGAAATTTCTGAAAGATATACAAAGAGGGCAGACGGCTCTTATTTCCAGCGTGATATTAAATTTCCAAAGGACCTGATTTTTGAGAAGGACATGTTATATGCCATAGCGATGAGCGGCAGAGATTATGGCGCTGTACTTGTCAGAAAAGGATTTGAAGATCAAACGTTTTTGAAAGAATGGCAAAAACTTTATTCCGGTCAAAACTGCTTTGAAGACGAGTTTTCACCGGGACCTGTTTATCCGGTTCATTTTGCGGGAACTTTTATGATGCATACAAGAGACGGGGAAGAACTGGCAACTGATGTTTATCTCCCTGATGACCAAAAGGACAGACATCCGACCGTTCTTATCCGGACACCATACGGTAAGGGTGACGGTAAAGAAAGCTATTACAGGTATATACAAAGAGGCTATGCCGTTGTCATTCAGGATGTCAGAGGCCGCGAGGACAGTACCGGAGAATGGCTTCCGAATTATTATGAAGTTGAAGACGGTGATGATACTTTAAACTGGATTGCGGCTCAGTCATGGAGCGACGGATGCATTGGTATGACCGGTGGTTCTTATCTCGGATATGTACAGTGGGCAGCAGCGGCAAGCGGAAATCCTCACTTAAAAGCAATGCTTTCAAGTGTCTGTGCCGGCAGTGCATTTATTGACACGCCACGCAGAGGCGGATGTTTTGAATCCGGAATGATGGCATGGGCCTTTGCCATGACCGAAAATCGGTTTCGCGGCGATTTAATGGAAAGAGATGACTGGGATGACATTCTTGATATACGTCCGCTTTGTGAAATCGCGCCTTTGGCACTGGGACACCGGGTACCATTTCTTGACCGGTGGTTTTCTCATCCGGATATGGACAAATTCTGGAAAATGTCCGACTGGAAAAACAGATACCAGGGAACTCCTGTACCGGCCCTTATTATGTCCGGATGGTTTGATGATAACGGCATGGGTACGACAGAAGCCCTTGATCTTACAGCCGGATGGCCTGAAGAAACGGTAAAAGTTATTCTCGGACCGTGGAAGCACAGCGGCAATGCCAATTATGATATTCACGATACATTTTTGGGGGAAAATGCCCTTCGTTTTGATCTGGATATCATATGCTTAAAGTGGCTTGATCATTTCCTGAAAAACAGTAATAACGGCATCGAAAAAACAGCACCTGTGGAATATTATACTATAGGCGAAAACCGATGGAAAACATCAAAGACCTGGCCGGTTTCAAACGCACAAAATCAATGCTTTTATTTAAATATTCCGGAAGGCAAATATGCGGCGGGCAATGGTTCTTCCTGCGGCTTCGGAACAATAGAAACGAAAAAGCCCGAAACAGAAAATTCCGAAGCTTATATCTATGACCCGAAGCATCCGTCCATACATATCATTGACATGTCTGAAAATGAGATTTCTGTGCCGGAAAACTATACAGAAGAAGAGAAACGGGCGGATATTCTGACCTTTACGTCACCGGTTCTTTCTAAAGATATGACTGTGACCGGTGACATTACAGGTGAAATATATTTTTCATGTGACTGTCCCGATACAGACCTGGTTCTCCGATTAACTAAGGTTGATGCTAAAGGCTGTTCTGTAAAACTGGCAGATGGTGTCCTTGATGTTAAATACCGAAACAGTTTTGAAACACCTGAGTATCTGGAGCCGGGCAATATATACAAAGCCGTGATCCGGACAACAAAAATATCAAATACATTTAAAGCCGGTGAGTCTATGCGTATAACGATAACATCCAGTGCCAAAAATCTGATTTTTCCAAACAGCAATACGAAAAACGGATTTAACAGCACCAAAACGAGAAAAGCCAATGTTTCAATCTATGTCGGCGGTGACTGCAGCACATGTATGCATATACCGGTTGAAGACGGACCGTGTCGGTTTTAGCAATCATT
>JALEHN010000038.1 GCA_022770525.1 Clostridiales bacterium | reverse complement strand
CGTACCTTTTTAAATACAAAAAAGGTTTGCTTATATTTGCCATTTGTTTTATAATAAAAACATTAATGTTTTAAACTACTTTGAACATTAAATCAATGTTTGAAAAAACTTTCAGACAATGTTTATTTTTACTAAGGAGATTTATACCATGGCTAAATATTTTGGAACAGATGGCTTCCGCGGAGAGGCCAATGTGACATTGACGGCAGATCATGCATATAAAATCGGACGTTTTCTTGGCTGGTATTACAGCCGCAGAAAAGAAAACGGTGAAAGATGCCGTATTTTAATAGGAAAGGATACCCGCTTATCTTCCTATATGTTTGAATTTTCCCTTGTTTCGGGGATTACGGCATCGGGTGCTGACGCCTATTTAATGCATGTGACAACGACACCATCTGTTGCCTATATTGTCCGTACAAAAAATATGGACTGCGGTATTATGATTTCAGCCAGCCATAATACGTACTATGATAACGGAATAAAGCTGATTAATGCAGCCGGTGAAAAGATGGAAGAAGATACAATTTTAAAAGTTGAAGCATATATTGATGGTATATCCGGTGAGATTCCTATGGCAACGAAAGAAAACATCGGACGTACGGTAGATTATGCCGGCAGCAGAGAAGACTATATGGCTTTTCTTGAGTCACTGGCCATGCGGTCTTTTGCCGGAAAGAAAATCGGTCTTGACTGTGCCAACGGCAGTTCATGGATGATTGCAAGAAGAGTATTTGAAAATCTCGGTGCAAAAACATTTGTGATCAATGACTGTCCGGATGGCAGCAATATCAATGAAGGATGCGGTTCTACGCATATTGAAGTGCTTCAAAAGTATGTCATTGAGCATCAGCTTGATGCCGGATTTGCTTTTGACGGTGATGCGGACAGATGTCTTGCTGTGGATGAAAAGGGTAATGTGATCGACGGCGATGCGATTATTTATATTTATGGCTGTTACCTTAAGGAACGGGGCAAGCTTGTGGGCAATAAAGTTGTGACGACAGTGATGTCAAACTTCGGCCTTTACAAAGCTCTTGATGAAGCCGGTATCGCGTACGAAAAGACCGCGGTTGGCGATAAATACGTATATGAAAGTATGGCAAACAACGGCTACCGTATCGGCGGCGAACAGTCCGGACATATTATTTTCAAAAAATATGCGACCACAGGTGACGGTATACTGACAGCCATTAAAATGATGGAAGTGATGCTTGAAAAGGGTATGACACTGTCAGAACTTGTGGCACCGCTTAAAGTCTATCCTCAGGTACTGAAAAATATCCGTGTGACAGATAAAGCCGCAGCTCAGGCTGATGAGGCTGTCCGCGCCGCAGTTGATGCGGTCGAACAACGTCTTGGTGATGACGGACGTATTCTTGTCCGTGAGAGCGGTACAGAGCCTGTTGTCCGTGTAATGGTTGAAGCACCGTCAATTGAAATTTGCAGTCAATATGTTGATGAAGTTATAGAAGTGATTCGAAGCAAAGGTTATGAGGAGGCGTAATTATGTGTGGTATCGTTGGTTATACAGGAGTGAAGAATGCCGCTCCGATACTTATTGAAGGTCTTTCAAGACTAGAATACAGAGGTTATGATTCAGCAGGTATTGCGGTTGAAAATAATGCATCGGAAAAAAGTGAAATTGAAGTCATTAAGGCCAGAGGCCGCCTTCAGGCACTGAGGGAAATGACAGACAACGGCAGAGCCGTTAAAGGTACATGCGGTATCGGCCATACAAGATGGGCAACACATGGTGAGCCGTCCGTTGTCAATGCACATCCGCATTTTTCTAAAGATCATAAAATCGCGATCGTACACAACGGTATTATCGAAAACTATAAAGATTTAAGAGAGTGGCTCCAGAAAAAAGGCTATGTTTTTGTTTCCCAGACAGATACAGAAGTCGTTGTTCATTTGCTGGACTACTATTATAAAGGCAATCCGCTGGAAGCTATTTCAAAAATGCTCGGCAGAGTCAGAGGTTCATACGCTTTCGGTATTTTGTTCCAGGATATTCCGGGAACGATTTATGCTGTACGTAAAGACAGCCCGCTGATTATCGGAAAGTCAGATCAGGGTAATTTTATTGCATCCGATGTTCCTGCAATTTTAAAATATACAAAGACGGTATGTTATATCGAAGATCAGGACATTGCTGTGTTAACAGGCGAGGATATCCATTTTTATAATCTTGACCAGGAAGAAATTGAAAAGACTTTTAAAACAGTGGAATGGGATGCAAAAGCGGCTGAAAAAGAAGGTTTTGAGCATTTCATGCTGAAAGAGATTTATGAGCAGCCAAAGGCTGTTGCCGATACGATCCATCCGAGAATCAGGGATGGCCATATTGTTATTGAAGAACTGGGTATGAACGATGAAGATATTCAGAAAATCAGCCGTATCCAGATGGTTGCCTGTGGTTCTGCCTATCATGTCTGCGCCAGCGCAAAATATGTTTTTGAGCAGATGGCAAAGATTCCTGTGGATGTGGATATTGCGTCAGAATTCCGTTACAGAAAACCGCTGCTGATGGAAAATACGCTGGTCGTTATTATCAGTCAGTCCGGTGAAACAGCGGATTCTTTAGCAGCCCTTCGTGAGGCAAAGAGACAGGGACATAAGGTTCTTGGTATTGTTAATGTGGTGGGCAGTTCTATTGCAAGGGAAGCAGACAGCGTCTTTTATACATGGGCAGGCCCTGAAATTGCCGTGGCTACGACAAAAGCATACAGCACACAGCTTGCTGCGGTTTATATGATTGCTCTGCTTTTTGCAAAAGTCAGAGGTGCGATTTCAAACGCTGATTATGCGGCATATATTGATGAATTAAATAGACTTCCGGAAAAGATTCAGAGAGTTCTTGATGAAAAAGAAAGAATTCAGTGGCTGGCAAGTAAATATTCTCATGTAAAGGATGTATTTTTCATTGGACGCGGTCTTGACTATGCCATCAGCATGGAAGGGTCACTGAAGTTGAAGGAAATTTCCTATATCCATTCCGAGGCATATGCAGCCGGTGAATTAAAGCATGGAACGATTTCTCTGATTGAGGAAGGTGTTCTGGTCATCGGTGTAGCAACACAGCAGGAGCTGTTTGAAAAGGAAATCAGTAACCTTGTGGAAGTAAGAAGCCGCGGTGCTTCAGTACTGGGACTGACTTTATACGGTAATTACAGCATGGAGGATATCGCTGACTTTACAATTTATGTGCCAAAGACAGTGGATTACTTTACAACAAGTGTTGCGATTATTCCGCTTCAGCTTTTGTCCTATTATGTATCCGTATCTAAAGGTCTTGATGTTGATAAGCCGCGTAATCTTGCAAAGAGTGTGACGGTTGAATAATAGCGGTAATACACAGCATTGTGTGTCATCATTAATATTTAAAAATATATGATCTGAAAATACAAAAGGCGGATAAAAGATATTTGATTTTATCCGCCTTCGGTGTTTTTGGCATGAAGGGAGATAAAAATGAAACGTCATGTTTCTTTAGAGGAAATATCCGATGGCAGACTTTACGGGAAGAATGATATGGCAAAAGTAGACTGCGGCGGATGCAAAGGCTGTCATGCGTGCTGTTCGGATATGGGAACATCGATCATTCTTGATCCGATGGATATTGCGGTCCTGACAAAAAATCTGGATTGTTCTTTTGAGTCACTGCTTCAGGATAAAATCGAGCTGAACGTTGTTGACGGCGTGATTCTTCCAAACCTTAAAATGAGCCGGGAAGGCAACTGCTGTGCTTTCCTTGATAAAGACGGGCGGTGCACGATCCACAGCTTCAGACCGGGCATATGCCGGCTTTTTCCGCTGGGCAGGTATTACGAAAATCAGGGTTTTAAATATTTTATTCAGGTTCATGAATGTAAAAGGGGTTCCCGAGGCAAAATAAAAATTCACAAATGGCTTGGCATCAGGCAGCTTGAGCAGTATGAAAGTTATATTACGGACTGGCATTATTTTTTAAATGATGCTGAGCGGCTTGTTGGAAATACAAAAGATGAATCAGTACCAAAGAAAGTCAATATGTATATTTTAAATAATTTTTTTATTAAACCATTGGATCCGGATACGGATTTTTATACCCGGTTTGAAGAAAGACTGAAAAATGCGAAAGATTTTCTGATGCAGACGGAAATTTCTTTAAACACCTGATAGAAGTAGTGAAAACTGGATTTTTATAAATATCGACGAGGAGAAATGCTATGTATTTATTTGCGGGACTTATGATTCCTTTTGCGGGGACAGCACTCGGTTCGGCGTGTGCTTTTTTTCTGAAAAATGAAATGAAACCGGCACTGCAGAAAATTTTGCTGGGATTTGCTTCAGGTGTTATGGTGGCGGCATCCGTCTGGTCTCTTTTGATGCCGGCGATGGAAATGTCGGAAAGTATGGGACGGCTTTCGTTTCTTCCGGCATCCGTGGGATTTTTGCTGGGCATCGGTTTCCTCCTTATGATGGATAAAATAACACCCCATATCCATATCGGTTCTAATGAGGCTGAAGGCCCTAAAAAATCATGGAAAAAGACGACAAAGCTTGTGATGGCAGTGACGCTTCACAATATACCGGAAGGTATGGCTGTCGGTGTTGTATGGGCCGGTGTGATGGCCGGTACGCATTCCATGACGATGGCCGGCGCTCTTGCTTTGTCAGCCGGGATTGCTATCCAAAATTTCCCTGAAGGGGCGATTATTTCAATGCCGCTGCGCAGTGAAGGTACTTCAAGAATTAAAGCCTTTGCCATGGGCGCCGCATCGGGAATCGCAGAGCCGATAGCAGCCGCAGTGACCATTGCGCTGATTCGTTATCTTGTTCCGTTCTTGCCTTATTTTCTGGCATTTGCAGCCGGCGCAATGATTTATGTTGTTGTGGAAGAACTTATACCGGAGGCATCTTTGGACAGTCACAGCAATCTCGGAACCATCGGCTTTGCCGTCGGTTTTGTCATAATGATGATTCTTGATGTTACTTTGGGGTAGCAGGAAGATTGCAAAAAATAGCGGAAAAATAGCAAAGAAATGACAGGAGAATAGTGGAATATAGCAGAAAAATGGCAGCAGAATGCCGGCGGAGTGTCAGGAGGAGGTTTTAAGGTGTTTAAAAAATCAGGTATGAAAAAGATTACCGTATTGTTTCTTACAATAATGCTGACTGTCACAACTGTAAACGGTTGTATGGGTATGAAAAAAGAGCAGGAGGCTTTTGATGCGTTTATTGAGCGGCAGTTTGTTGAAACGATGGAAGATAACTGGCTCAACGCCCATATTTTTATGGAAACTCCGGAAAATTTCGGTGTTGATATCACAAAAGTGCCGGTGGAAATATCGCCGGAAATCAATGATGCCTATTTTGAGAAAATCGATGAAGAAAATCAGGCATGCAGAGAGGCTTTTGAGGCTTTTAACCGGAGTAAACTGACCGATGATCAGAAAGATGTTTACGATACTTTTGCCTATGAGCTAAATAATGCACTGGATGGCAGCAGTGAAGCGCTAAAGTATATAAGCTTTGATTTTGCTACTTTAAGCGGTTCGTATACGCAGATTCCGACGGTTCTGGCAGATCTTTGTCTCAGAAATGAGGAGGATATCAAGGCGCTGATTCAGATCGTTGCATCGGTTAAAACCTATCTTGACAGCAGTGCGGATTTCCTATTTGAACAGGAAGCCCATGGCACCTTAATGATTGATTTTGATGAGATCCGCAGTTACTGTAAAAAAGTCGTTGATGCGGGCATGGATGGCTCTACATTGGCTTCGATGCAGGAAAATATCGATGCTGTGGATATTTCCCGGGAGTTAAAAGAAGGGTATAAAAAGCAGGTGGCAGAGGTTTATGAAAGTTTTTATATACCTGCTTATGAAAATATTTTATCGGTGCTTGACCGGCTTGAACCGTCAAAAAATAATACATGCGGACTTGCATCCATTAAAAACGGCAAAGAGGCCTATGAAGTGATGTTTAGAAGTGCCACCGGCACTTCAAAAACGATTGAGGAAGTACAGAAAATGCTTGAAAACCGTCTTTTTGAATCATTGGAAGATTTGCAGAGGACGGCTCTTGGCGACACGGATTCCTATATGGCATGGGTCAATGGAGAGATAACAACAGGCTATGAAGATTTTGATTCAATGCTTGAAGATCTGAGTACAGCGATGAAAGGGGATTTTCCTGAAATTGAAGATGTACAATATGACATCAGACCATTACCGAAAGATATGGAAAACAGCGGTGTAGAAGCTTACTATAACATTCCGGCCCTTGATCATTCGGGAAATCAGAAAATCCGTGTCAATACCGGGGAAGATACACTGGATATCGGCAGTCTGTCAACCTTTGCAACGGTTGCCCATGAAGGGTTTCCGGGCCATATGTATCAGTATAATTACTGTTATGATCTGGATATTACAAACTGGCAGAAAACGGTGGCCGCCTCCGATGGCTTTGTTGAAGGGTATGCGACTTATGTTCAGCAATATGCACTGAAATATCTTGAAGATGTTGATGAGGATGCCATTAAAATTGAACAGCTGATGAACGATATTAACTTTATGGCAGTGGCTCTTTCTGATATCGGCATTCATTATGAAGGCTGGAATGAGGAAGAACTGGCAGACTATCTGACTTCTGTCGGTTTAAACGGTGAGGCGTCTAAAGATTTATATCAACAGCTCCTGGTTAATCCGGCCGTATTTTTATCATATTATGTCGGATACGCCGAGATTCTTGAACTTAAGGAAAATGCTAAGAAAGCACTGGGGGATCAGTTTAATGATCAGGCATTTCATGAAGCCTTGCTTAAAGACGGCGGCGCAATTTTTGATGTTGTCAGCAAAAACATCAATGCCTATATCAAGGAAATTTTGAAAAACAAATAAGATTAAGAAAATAAAAAATCAGCTGCATTTTAATGCAGCTGATTTTAAAAACAGAAAATAAAAAAAGCGCGAGACGGGATTCGAACCCGCGACCCTCGCCTTGGCAAGGCGATACTCCACCACTGAGCCACTCGCGCGTATCTTGAAGATTTTTTGTATCTCTCAAGGACAAGTATTACTATACACTATAAATGATTGTTTGTCAACAATAAATTTAAATTTTTTTAAAAATTTATTTTATTAGAAAAAATTACACGATTTAGCGCTGTGTGCATATACTGTATTATATTTTGCTTAAGGGGAAACAACGATGATTTTTGCAAATACACAGCTGCTTCGTTATGCGCTTGTGCAGCAGATGTATGACCTCAGAGGAAAAATTACTTATACACAGGACTGCCGCCGGGATTTAGTAGAAGAAGGGTATGGTGACTGTTCGTCTGTCGTTCGGTGGGTATACCGGAAAATTTTGCATATGGATATCGGGGAAGATACAGCGGTTCAGATTTTAAGTGATAAGGGATTTGATGTTGATGAAGGCCCATATCCAAAAGTTTGCCGGCTGCTGCCGGGAGATCTTTTGTTTTTTACAGGCGGTGACGAAATGCGGCCGATGGGCGTGGGACATGTGGAAATGTATGCCGGCTGCCGCACGCTGATCGGGCAGAACGGGCGAGAGGAGAAAGGGACTTTTATTAAAGACATTGATGAATATATGGCTTATATTAAAGCGCAGGGACTCCAATATATTAAAGCGAGACGCTTTATTCGTTAATATTGCCAGGGGTTACGCATTTACTGCATCTGTGTATATTTTCTTGTGTAAAGTGTCAAAATATGTTAAACTAATAGGCGCAAAGAAATGAAAAATCTTTATTGAGAGGAGCATTTCATGAAAAAACTGATTAAAGGCGGCCGGGTGATCGATCCGGCGACAGAACGTGACGGGATTTATGATGTTTTAATTGACGGTGACAGGATTTTAAAAGTAGCGCCATCGATTGAAGATCCGGCAGATGAGGTGATTGATGCTTCAGGCTGTCTGGTCGTTCCTGGCTTTATTGATCTGCATGTGCATTTAAGGGAGCCGGGATTTGAGCACAAAGAAACGATTAAGACAGGCTCCATGGCGGCGGCACGGGGCGGTTTTACAACGATATGCCCGATGCCGAATACAAAACCGGCGATGGACAGTCCTGAGATGATACAGTGGCTTGTGAACAAAGCGAAAGAAGATTCAGTCGTTCACATTTTGCCTGTCGGTGCTGTGACAAAAGGACAGCTTGGACAGGCAATGACGGATATCGCGGGTATGGCGAAGGCTGGTGCGAAAGCAATCAGCGAAGACGGCAAAAGTGTGATGAATACAAAGCTTTATAAAGAAGCGATGATCGAAGCTAAAAAGGCAGGCATCATTGTCCTTGCCCATTGTGAGGACCGGTATCTTGTCGGTAAAGGCGCATTAAACGCAGGTGAGACAGCAAAGCGTCTTGGCGTTGAAGGTATTCCGAATGACGTTGAAGATGTGATTACGGCAAGAGATATTCTTTTATCGAAGTCCACAGGCTGTCCGCTTCATCTGTGCCATTGCTCTACAGAAGACAGTGTGAAGATGGTGAAAGCAGCAAAAGAAGATGGCGTCTGTGTGTCTGCGGAAGTGTGTCCGCATCATTTTACGCTGACACAGGATGATATCAAAGAAGATGATGCAAACTATAAGATGAACCCGCCGCTTCGCAGTAAAGCAGATAAAGAGGCATTGATCCGGGGACTTTGTGATAATACAATGGAAGCCATTTCCACCGACCATGCACCGCATCACGCAGATGAAAAAGCTGTGGGCATTGCAAAGGCACCGTTTGGTATTGTCGGTTCGGAAACAGCATTTTGTCTGGCAATGACTGAGCTGGTAGAGAAAAACAGGATGACACTTTATGACCTGATCAGCCATATGAGTTATCAGCCGGCAAAAATTATCGGCATTGATAAAGGTTCACTTGCAGAAGGTAAAGCTGCGGATATTGCCGTGATTGATCCTGATACAGCGTATAAGATCGATGCGTCTAAGTTCGTTTCAAAAGGGAAAAATACACCTTTTGACGGCTATCCGGTGAAGGGTCGTGTGCTGATGACGTTTGTTGACGGCAATATTGTTTATAACTATGCCGATGAGATGTAATTCATGAAAAAAAACAGGAGGATGTTTATGATTAACAAATTAGTAGATAAAATTAAAAAATTAAATGCGCCGATTGTTGTGGGACTTGACCCGATGTTAGCTTATGTGCCGGATCATGTCAAAGCCAAAGCTTTTGCTGAAAAAGGGGAGACACTTGAAGGTGCTGCCGAAGCAATCTGGCAGTTTAACAAAGCCATCGTTGATGCTACATGGGATCTTATCCCTGCAGTAAAGCCGCAGATTGCCATGTACGAGCAGTTTGGTGTGCCGGGACTTATGGCATTTCATAAAACAGTAGAATACTGTAAGGCCAAAGACCTTGTTGTCATCGGAGATGTCAAACGGGGCGATATCGGTTCAACATCAGAAGCTTATGCGGTCGGACATCTCGGTAAAGTTGCTGTTGGAAGCCGGTCTTACTATGGATTTGATGAAGATTTTGTTACGGTAAATCCATATCTGGGAAGTGACGGTGTGAAACCGTTTATTAAAGTTGCCAAAGAAGAAAATAAAGGTATGTTTATTCTTGTGAAAACTTCAAATCCGAGCAGCGGAGAGTTCCAGGACCGTCTGATTGACGGACGTCCGCTGTATGAGTGGGTTGGAGAAAAAGTGGCAGAATGGGGCGAAGAGCATATGGGCAGCTGCGGTTACAGTTATGTCGGCGCTGTTGTCGGAGCTACATATCCGGAAATGGGTAAGATTCTTCGTAAAGTGATGCCTAAGACATATATTCTTGTACCGGGCTACGGCGCACAGGGCGGCAAAGCCAAAGATCTTGTTCACTATTTTAATGAAGACGGACTGGGTGCCATCGTTAATTCTTCCAGAGGTATTATCGCGGCTTATAAACAGGACGCGTATGCAAAGTTCGGACCTGAAAACTTTGCCGATGCTTCAAGACAGGCAGTCATCGATATGCAGAAAGATATTGCGTCAGTATTATAATGCGGGAGGCGGCTATGAGTTCAAAGATGATAACTGTTCCTGTGATTTCACAGGAGACATTAAGCGACGGCGTTTACAGTATGTGGTTAAGCGTCGGTGATATGGCTTTAGAGGCAAAGCCGGGACAGTTTATATCTGTTTACAGTAATGATAAGTCCAGAGTGCTGCCAAGACCGATCAGTATTTGCGAAGTAGACAAAAAGAAGGGCAGCCTGCGCATTGTTTACCGTGTTGTCGGCGCCGGTACAAATGAGTTTTCAAGGCTTTCGGAAGGTGATGATGTCCGGATTATGGGACCATTGGGAAATGGTTTCTTTATGAAAGATAAGAAAGCGATTCTTGTGGCCGGCGGTATCGGTATTCCGCCGATGCTTGAACTTGCAAAACAGCTGGACTGTGAAAAGACAATCGTTGTCGGATACAGAGACGCACAGACATTTTTAAGTGAAGAGCTTTCAAAATACGGAAAAGTGGTCATTGCCACAGAAGACGGCAGTGTCGGTACGAAAGGCAACGTGCTTGATGCCATCGAGGCAGAAGGTGTCAGCGGTGATGTGATATATAGCTGCGGACCGATACCGATGCTTCGTGCTTTAAAAAACTACGCGGCCCAAAAAGACATTGAGTGTCAGATTTCCCTTGAAGAAAAGATGGCCTGCGGCATCGGCGCATGTCTTGCCTGTGTCTGCAAGTCCAAAGAAGTGGACCACCATACCCATGTTCACAATAAACGGATCTGTAAAGACGGTCCTGTATTTTATGCGGGGGAGGTTGAACTATGATAAGTACAAAAGTCAATCTTGCAGGCGTTGAGTTTAAAAATCCTGTCATGGAAGGTTCCGGAACCTTTGGTTCAGGTGCGGAATACAGTGCCTATGTTGATTTAAATAAGCTTGGCGCAGTCGTTACAAAAGGTGTGGCCAATGTTCCGTGGCCGGGTAATCCGACACCGCGTATTGCTGAGACAAGCAGCGGTATGCTCAATGCCATCGGTCTTCAAAATCCCGGTATTGATGTGTTTATTGAAAGGGATATCCCGTTCCTGAAACAGTATGATACACGTATTGTTGTGAATGTCTGCGGAAAAACAACGGAGGATTATCTGGAAGTCGTTGAAAGACTGGCGGATACAGACGTTGATATGCTTGAAATCAATATATCCTGTCCGAATGTCAAAGAAGGCGGCATTGCTTTCGGACAGGATCCGAAAGCGGTGGAGGCCATTACAAAGGCGGTCAAGGCAAAGGCAAAACAGCCGGTCATCATGAAGCTGAGTCCGAATGTGACGGATATCACAGTGATGGCCAAGGCTGCAGAGGCAGGCGGCGCTGATGTTTTGTCGATGATCAATACACTGACCGGTATGAAGATCGATATCGAACGAAAGACATTTGCCCTTGCCAATAAAACCGGCGGCCTTTCCGGTCCAGCGATCAAACCTGTTGCTGTGCGTATGGTATATCAGGCAGCCCATGCAGTTAAAATACCGATCATTGGTATGGGCGGCATCACATGTGCCGAAGATGCCATTGAGTTTATCCTTGCGGGTGCCAGTGCGGTTGCTGTCGGTACGGCGAATTTTATGAATCCTTATACGACAGTGGAAGTTGTTAAAGGTATCGAAGATTATATGACACGCCACGGCGTCAAAGATATCAAAGAGCTGGTCGGCGCAGTAAAATAACGTTAAAGATTTGATTTTCGGCGGGGATATTTCCCCGCCGTTTTTATGAAATTTTAATATTTATTTAGATGGACTGCATTGACAATATCAGGCAAAAGATTTACCCTATTTTGTATGAAAAAAAACGGCAGCGGTCAAATAAAAAGCTCCTGTTATGATGAAAAAACAAGATTCGTACAGGATGATGAAAGCAAACGTTTTATTGATAAATAGAGAAAAGTCAGGAGAAATGGTTCATGGATCCATATCAGGTGTTAGGTATATCCAGGGATGCGACAGATGAAGAGATCAAAAAGGCTTACAGAGCGTTGAGCCGAAAGTATCATCCCGATGCAAATATTAACAATCCAAACAAAGCACAGGCTGAAGCAAAGTTTAAGGAGATTCAGCAGGCGTATCAGTTGATTATGAAGGAACGTTCCGGCGGTGGTGCCGGAAACCGAACTCAGAGCGGTTATGGACAAGGCGGTTACGGACAGAACAGTTATGGACAGAGCGGATACAGGCAGGGTTCTGCATCCGGTCATCAATCCGGCACACAGGGCAGTCATTATCAGGGCGGACAGGGATATAACGGATTTGATTTTGAAGATTTGTTTGGTTTTGGTTTCGGCGGTTACCGGGGCTATCAGGGCCAGGGCAAAGTATACCCTGATGAAAACGAATCCGTAAGGCTTAAAGCAGCGGCAAATTATATTAACAGCGGCTATTATCAGGAGGCGCTGAATGTTTTAAAAGATATTGATTTAAAGGATGCAAGATGGTATTACTACAGTGCTATCGCAAATTCCGGTTCAGGAAATAATGTTACTGCCCTTGAGCATGCGAAAATAGCGGCATCAATGGCACCGGACAGGGCAGAGTATCAAAAGCTTCTGACATCCTTACAAAGCGGGGGCTCATGGTATCAGAATCAGCAGGCATCCTACGGCGGACAGAGTCCGATGGATATGACAGGCACATGCTACAAGGTATGTTTTGCAACCCTGATGTGTCAGATGTGCTGCGGCGGCGGTATGTGCTGCCGGCCGTTTTAACGATAGAATGCAGGGAGGCATACAGGGGAGTTTCCAAAAGGGTATGATGTTATGAGGGCAGACAGAAATTTGGAGGAAAAAATATGGGTAAAATTATCGGTATCGACCTTGGTACGACAAACAGCTGCGTCGCTGTAATGGAGGGCGGTAAGCCTGTTGTGATTACAAATGCGGAAGGAACACGGACAACACCGTCGGTGGTCGCCTTTTCAAAAACAGGTGACCGTCTGATCGGTGATGCCGCAAAGCGTCAGGCTGTGACAAATCCGGATAAAACAATCAGTTCTATAAAAAGACAGATGGGAACGGATTACAGAGTGAATATCAATGGCAAGGCATATACACCTCAGGAAATTTCCGCGATGATTCTGATGAAGCTTAAAAAAGATGCGGAAAGCTATCTCGGTGAGGCTGTCAATGATGCGGTCATAACAGTGCCGGCATATTTTGACGATGCGCAGCGTCAGGCGACAAAAGATGCCGGACGCATTGCGGGACTTCATGTGGCCCGTATTATTAATGAGCCGACAGCGGCGGCACTGGCCTACGGTCTTGACAATGAAGGTGCTCAGAAAGTCATGGTTTATGACCTTGGCGGCGGTACATTTGATGTATCCGTCATTGAAATCGGTGATGGTGTGATTGAAGTTCTGGCGACGTCCGGTGATAATCATCTCGGCGGTGATGACTTTGATGAACGTCTTGCCAGTTATATTGTCAAAGAGTTTAAAAACACAGAACATATCGATCTGTCCAAAGATAAGATTGCCATGCAGCGTATCCGTGAGGAGGCTGAGAAGGCTAAAAAAGAACTGTCATCAGCGATGACTGTGAATATTAACCTTCCGTTTATTACCGCTACAAAGGAAGGCGGCAGACATCTGGATATGAATATTACCCGTGCAAAGTTTGATGAACTGACATTTGACCTTGTTGAGCGTACAGCGATGCCTGTTCAGAATGCTTTAAAAGATGCGGGGCTTGTGGCTGCCGATTTAAATAAGGTGCTGCTTGTGGGCGGTTCCACCCGTATTCCGGCGGTCTGTGAAAAGGTCAGAAAACTGACAGGAAAGGAACCAAGCCGCAATCTTAATCCCGATGAATGTGTTGCCCTCGGTGCCTCTGTTCAGGGCGGCAAACTGGCAGGAGAATCGGGGTTAAACGAAATCCTTCTTATGGATGTCACACCGTTGTCACTTTCGATTGAAACCGTTGGCGGTATTGCCACAAAGCTGATTGAAAGAAATTCAACGATTCCCACAAGATACAGCCAGATTTTTACGACAGCAGCCAATTTCCAGACTTCTGTGGATATTAAAGTCTTACAGGGGGAGCGGCAGTTTGCAAGGGATAATAAACTGATCGGTAATTTCAAGTTAAACGGTATTAAACGTGCGATGCGGGGCGTTCCGCAAATCGAGGTGACTTTTGATATTGATGTCAATGGTATTTTAAGTGTATCTGCAAGAGACCTCGGTACCGGCAAGGAACAGCACATTACAATTACGGCAAGTTCCAATCTTTCAGAAGATGAAATTCAGAAAGCCGTCTATGAAGCTGCAAATTTTGAGACGATCGATGCGGAGCGAAAAGCAGCGGTGGACGTCAGAAATGAAGCTGAAAATCTGACCATACGGGTCGATGCAGCTCTGGCGGGAAAGGCAAAGAAATCGCTTGATAAAGCGCAGAAATCACAGATTAAAAATGATCTGGCCGATTTAAAGAAGCTTCTCAGAAAGACAAAACCGGATCAGATCACACCTTCCCAGGGGGCTGAGATTAAAGTTGTCAAAGAAAGACTTGAAGCTTCAGTCTCAGGACTGTTAAGTATGAGCGAGCAGTCTTAAAAATACGTTTGTTCAGGTGGTTTGATGCTGTAATTATAAAAATTGTAATTGAGCTTTTTAAAAAATTGATATATAATATGTTGTAGCTTTGAACATTTACAATATTTTAATAGTAGGCACTGTATTTAAACAGTGCCTCATTTTTGCGCATGTGTCTGTCAAAGCCGGAGTACATTTGGCGGGCAAATTTATGAAACATAAGCGAAAACGCTTAAAAATGATGTGAGCGGATTTTGATGAAATGGAGGATCAAATGATTTTAAATGTAAAAAACTTAAGTCACGGTTTTGGTGACAGGGCGATTTTTAATAATGTTTCTTTCAGACTGTTAAAAGGTGAGCATATCGGTCTCATCGGAGCCAACGGTGAAGGAAAATCTACTTTTATGAATATTATTACAGGAAAGCTGATGCCTGATGAGGGTACTGTGGAATGGGCAAAAAATGTCCGCGTCGGTTATCTTGACCAGCATACCGTTCTTGAAAAAGGAATGACGATTCGGGATGTGTTAAAATCGGCATTTGCGTGGCTTTTTGATCTGGAAGCGAAAATGAATGATATATGCGAGCATATGGGTGATGCTGATGAGGACACAATGAATGTCATGCTTGAAGAACTGGGGACGATTCAGGATCTTCTGACGCAGCATGATTTTTATATGATTGATGCTAAAGTCGATGAGATTGCAAGGGCTTTTGACCTTGATGCCATCGGGCTTGATAAAGATGTCACAGATTTAAGCGGCGGACAGCGGACAAAGATTTTACTTGCGAAGCTTTTGCTTGAAAAACCGGATATTCTGCTTCTTGATGAGCCGACGAACTATTTGGATGAGCAGCATATTGAATGGCTGAAACGTTATCTTAACGATTATGAAAATGCCTTTATTCTTATATCACACGATATTCCGTTTTTAAACAGTGTGATTAATCTGATTTATCATATGGAAAACCAGGAGCTGAACCGTTATGTGGGTGATTATGACAAGTTTATGGAAGTTTATGAAATGAAAAAGGCACAGCTTCAGGCGGCTTATAATAAGCAGCAGCAGGAAATCAGTGAACTGAAGGATTTTGTTGCCAGAAATAAAGCCAGGGTGGCCACCAGGAATATGGCGATGTCCCGGCAGAAAAAGCTGGATAAAATGGATATCATCGAACTTGCCAGAGAAAAGCCGAAGCCTGAGTTCAATTTTAAACAGGCAAGGGCATCGGGACGTATGATCTTTGAAACAAAAGATCTTGTCATCGGGTACGATGAGCCGTTGTCAAAGCCATTAAACATTTCGATGGAGCGTGGTGAAAAGGTGGCGCTTACCGGTGCCAACGGTATTGGCAAGACAACACTGTTAAAAAGTATTCTCGGACTGATTCCTGCTTATTCGGGCAGTGTGGAACTGGGCGATTACCTGTATAAAGGCTATTTTGAGCAGGAGATGACAGGCGATCTTACAAGAACGTGTATCGAAGAAATATGGGAGCAGTTTCCTTCAATGACACAGTATGAAGTTCGCTCTGCCCTTGCAAAATGCGGGCTGACGACAAAACATATAGAAAGTCAGGTCCGTGTTTTAAGCGGCGGCGAGCAGGCGAAAGTCCGTCTGTGCAAGATTATTAATACGGAAACGAACGTCCTTTTACTGGATGAGCCGACAAACCATCTTGATGTTGACGCAAAAGAGGAATTAAAGAGAGCTTTAAAAGAATATAAAGGTTCTGTTCTTTTGATCTGCCATGAGCCCGAATTTTACAAAGATGTGGCGACGAGAGTCATAGACTGCATGGCATGGACGACAAAAATTTGATTTTCCTGTATGGCTGGCATTGTATCAATTGAATCAGTCATCACAGCATAAGAACATCTGAGAAAAATAAAGGGAGGCTTTATTATGAAAAACGAACAAGTAAATCATAAGAAGCATATGCTTGACAAGCGTTTTTTTGCTTATTATAAACCGTATATGGGGCTGTTTTTAATGGATATGTTCTGCGCATTTATCGTTGCGGCCATATCTTTGGTCTATCCGCTGATTATCCGGTATATTACAAATAATGTTTTAGGTGTGTACAGTACAAATGAAGCAGTGGCTATCATTATGAAGCTTTGTGTCCTGATGATCGGTCTTGTGATTCTTGATTATATCTGCAATCATTTTGTCACTGCCAAAGGCCATTTAATGGGCACATATATGGAATGTGACCTTAGGGAAGAATTGTTTACCCATTACCAGGAGCTGTCTTTTGGATTTTATAACAATCAGAAGACGGGGCAGCTGATGTCAAGACTGACAAACGATTTGTTTAACATTACAGAATTATTTCATCATGGTCCGGAGGACATTGTTATTTCTCTGATCAAGCTTTTTGGTGCCCTTGGAATACTCCTTAACATTAATGTCTGGCTGACACTGATTGTTTTTGCTTTTATTCCTGTCATTCTTATTTTTGCAATTGTATACAACGGCAAAATGAATAAAGCTTTTGCTAAAAACCGCGCCAATATGGCCGGTATCAATGAAGGACTTGAGGATAATCTGTCAGGTATCCGTGTCGTCAAATCTTTTGCCAACGAAGAAGAGGAAATCTGTAAATTCAAAGAAGGCAACCGCCGTTACGGTGAAAGTAAACGGATTACCTATAAATATATGGCCGGATTTTTTTCGGGAATGAATGCGCTGACAACACTGATTACGGTTGTTGTTGTCATAGCGGGAACATTATTTATTGCAGCCGATAAAATTGCTGTGACAGATCTTCTGACTTTTGTTTTGTATATCAGCAACTTTGTAGATCCTATAAAGAAGCTGACAAACTTTACGGAACAGTTTCAGGATGGTGCTACCGGTTATGCGAGATTTCGTGAAATTATGGATATTGAGCCGGATATTAAAGAAAAACCGGATGCGGTTGTCCTTGATCATGTCGAGGGAAATATTGAGTTTGATGACGTTGCGTTTAAATACGAAGATGCAAACGAAAACGTTCTGGCAAATCTGAACCTGAAAGTTGATGCCGGTGATTATGTGGCGCTTGTGGGCACATCCGGCGTCGGAAAAACAACGATGTGCAACCTGATTCCGAGATTTTTTGATGTTACATCCGGAAAGATTACAATTGACGGTATGGATATCAGAGATGTGACGTTAAAGTCACTGCGCTCAAATATTGGTATGGTGCAGCAGGATGTCTATTTGTTTACCGGTACGGTCCGTGACAATATCCGCTACGGCAAGCTTGATGCCACCGATGAAGAGATTATTGAAGCGGCAAAAAATGCCAATGCCCATGATTTTATTATGGAACTGCCCCAGGGTTATGATACTTATGTCGGTCAGAGGGGCGTTAAACTTTCAGGCGGACAAAAACAGCGCCTTTCCATTGCCAGGGTATTCCTTAAAAATCCGCCTGTACTTATTTTTGATGAGGCGACTTCGGCACTGGATAATGAAAGTGAACATGTTGTTCAGGAATCTCTTGAAAAGCTGGCAAAAAACCGGACAACTTTCGTCATCGCACACCGCCTGTCAACGATTAAAAATGCAAAACGTATTATTGTTTTGACGGAAAACGGCATCGCGGAGGAAGGCAGTCATAAACAGCTGATGGACAAAAACGGCATTTATGCCGGCTTATATCAAATGTCATTTAAGGCATAAATACACACAGTCCGAAGTAAGGAAACTTGCCCGGGCTGTTTTTTTAAGCCTCTTTGTTTCGTATGAAAAATGACGCATTCGATACGGAAAAACTTTATATTTATTTTATTGAAATATGATATCATTATGCGTATAATGTAGATAGATTTCCGACCGACTGGTCGGCCGGAGAGTGGCATCGCGGACAAAGGGTCAGTTCATTTTAAATGCATACTGACAGTTCGCATAAGAGACTAAAAAAGCAAACAGCAGGGAGGAAATAAGTGTGTCTAAATTCAGCGTTAAAAAGCCATATACAGTTGTTGTGGCAGTTTTAATTGTGATTATATTGGGCGTTGTATCATTTACGAAGCTGTCAACAGATCTTCTGCCAAGTATGAACTTTCCGTATGCGATTGTTTTGACGACTTATCCGGGGGCAAGTCCGGAGCAGGTGGAAACTGTGGTCACTGATGCGGTTGAGTCATCAATGGCAACTGTAAGTAATATTAAGCATATCACCTCAACTTCAAGCGAAAATCTGTCTATGGTTATACTGGAATTCAATACAAATGCCAATATGGATTCAGTGACGATAGAAATGAGGGAAAGTCTTGATATGATCGAGTCTTACTGGCCCGACGGGATCGGTTCGCCGATTATTATGAAAATCAATCCGGATATGATGCCTGTGATGATGGCGGCTGTATCAGGTGAAGGGATGACGACGGCCGAAGTTTCTGAACTTTATAATGAAAAAATCAGTACGGATATTGGCAGTATTGACGGTGTTGCATCTGTCAGTGCCACCGGTCTTATTGAATCATCCATACAGGTCGTTTTAAGTGATGAAAAAATTGAAGCATTAAATGATCGGCTGATGGATAAGATCAACGGAAAATTTGATGAGGCACAGGAAAAAATCGATCAGGCAAAAAGTGAGATTGAAAGTGGCAAAGCGCAGCTGGAAAGCGGGAAAAACGCGGCAGCCGGTCAGCTTGCCGAAGCGGAAGCGCAGTTAAATAACGGCAAGGATCAGGTAACTTCGGGAGAGACCCAGCTGGCAGTCAAGTCTTCGGAAATAGATGCCCAGGAAAAAGAATTACTTCAAATGGAAGCATTGCTTACGGCAGCCGAGGAACAGCTGAATCAACTTCTGGCAAGTGAGGCGGAACTTGCGGCGGTCAAAGCTGCAAGAGAAGCTGCGATTCAGACACTGGAAGAGCAAATTAACAATGTGCAAAAGAAGTATGACGAAGCAGGCGGTGATGCTGCCCTGGAAAGTCTGAAATCTCAGAAATCAGCCGTTGAAGCGGAGATTGAGGCGATCAGCGCAAATACTGAATTACCGGAAGCGGAAAAAGCGCAGAAGCTTTTAGAGGCTCAGACAAGGAAAACTGAAATTGAAGCAAAGATTGCTGCACTTGAGACTTTAAAGGCGGCTGTGGAAAGTAAGCCTGAACTGGAAAAACAGCTGGATCAGGTTTATGAAGAACTGGCAGCGGCGATACAGCAGCTGGAGGCTGTTCAAAAAGCAAAAGAAGAACTTAAGTCAACCCTTGGTGACCTTGGCGAGAAAAAAGCACAGATTCAGGCGGGAAAGGAAGCCATTGCCGCAGGACGCCAGGCGATTAAAGAGGCGCAGGCACAGATTGATGCAGGAAAGATGACATTAAATCAGGCGATGGCAACCCTCAGTGAAAAAAAGGCTCTTGCAACGATTCAGATGAGTGTTGCTGAAGCAAAGCTTTCCATGGGTGAAATGCAGATCACCCAGTCACAGGCAGAGCTTGATCAAACAAAAGACAGTACACTGGAAAAAGCGGATATTACAGGTATTCTGACAAAAGATATGGTTAAGGGTCTTTTAACGGCGCAAAACTTTGCCATGCCTGCAGGATATGTGACTGAAGAAGGCCGGGATTATCTTGTCCGTGTCGGTGATAAATTTGCCGACGACGAAGATATCGGAAACCTTGTGATTATGGATCTGTCGGATCAGGATCTCGGCGTTGTCTGCTTAAAAGATGTGGCGGATATTGCAGTGACGGACAACAGCGGTGAAGTATACGCGAAAATGAACGGTAATCCGGGCGTTTTGATATCTGTGGAAAAGCAGAACGGTTATTCAACGGCGGATGTGGCAAAAAGAGTCAGAGAATATATGGCATCGGATAAAGTGGCTGAATACGGCGTTGAAATTACAGCATTAATGGATCAGGGTATTTATATTGATCTTGTCATTGATTCTGTTTTAAATAACCTGATTATCGGCGCGATACTGGCCATTATTATTCTCTTTATCTTCCTTAAAGATATACGGCCGACACTTGTTGTTGCGATTTCCATACCGGTCAGTGTTATTTTTGCCATTGCGCTGATGTATTTTTCAGGCGTGACAATGAATATCATTTCGTTATCCGGTCTTGCGCTTGGCGTCGGAATGCTTGTGGATAACTCTATTGTTGTTATTGAAAATATTTACAGACTGAGAAATTCCGGTGTGCCTGTTAAAAAAGCGGCCATTGAGGGGGCAAAACAGGTGACTGCGGCCATAGCAGCATCAACATTGACAACAGTTTGTATATGGGCGCCGATCGTATTTGTTGAGGGTATCACAAAACAGCTGTTTGTGGATCTTGTACTTACCATTGCCTATTCGCTGCTGGCAAGCCTTATTGTGGCACTGACCGTTGTGCCGATGATGGCATCAACGGTGCTTGGAAAAAGCAGGGAAACATCCCATCCGCTTTTTGATAAAATACTCAATAGATATGAAAAGTCTCTTCGATGGATGTTAGGGCATAAACCGGTCGTACTTATTGCGGTTGCCGTTTTGCTTGTGGGAAGTGTCGCAAGTGTTATCGTCCGGGGATTTGAATTTATGGGAAGCATGGATTCGCCTCAGATTTCTGTCTCGGTTAAGATGGATGAAGATACAACTTTTGACCAGGCCACTGCAATGGCTGATGAAATTATGGAAAGAATTATGGCAATTGACGGTGTTGAAGAAACAGGTGCCATGCTTGGTTCTTCACTAAGTATGATGTCTTCGATGGGTAAAACTTCCACAGACAGTCTTTCGTTTTATGTCATATTGGCTGATCAGAGGGATATGAGCAGCGATGAGATTGCCCGGGAGATTGAAGATCAAACACAGGATCTTGAATGTGAAGTTTCAGCCAGCGGTTCGACGATGGATATGTCAGCCCTTGGCGGCTCAGGTATTTCTGTAATGATTAAAGGACGCGATATTGATACATTAAAAGCAATTGCGACAGATTATGCTGAAATACTTAAAAATATCGAAGGTACAACAGATGTGTCAGACGGTCAGGAAAAACCGTCGCGGGAACTGCGTATCTCTGTCGATAAAGAGAAAGCTATGGCTTATAATCTTACAGTAGCTCAGGTGTATCAGCAGATTGCAGCTGTTGTGGCATCACCGTCAGCGGCGACAACACTGACGACAGATACAGAGGAATATAAGATTTATGTGACTGATGCCTCTGATGAAGCAATGGACCGTGAAGATATTAAAAATCTGAAGCTGTCCGGTACAGATCAAAACGGCGGGCAAAAAGAAGTGGCACTGAAAGATATCGCAGATATCTCGGACGATACTGGACTTTCATCAATCAGACATGATGCTTCGCAGCGTCAGATTACAGTATCGTGCAGTATAGATGATGATCATAACGCAACACTTTTAACGAGAGAGTTTCAGAAGGCTGTCAGTGATTATGCGCTTCCGGAAGGCTATACAGTTGAGTTTTCGGGGGAGAATGAAACAATCAACGAAGCTTTTGGTCAGCTTGGACAGCTGCTGGCACTTGGTATACTGATTATGTATCTGATTATGGTCGCTCAGTTCCAGTCATTGCTTTCACCGTTTATCGTAATGTTTACAATACCCCTTGCGTTTACGGGCGGTTTCCTCGGTCTCTTATTCACAGGCAACCGGTTAAGTGTGATCGCTCTTGTCGGCTTTGTCATGCTGTGCGGTATTATTGTAAATAATGGTATTGTTTTTGTGGATTATGTGAATCAGCTTCGGGACGGCGGCATGTCAAAGAAGGACGCTTTAGTTGAAACCGGACGTACAAGACTCCGCCCGATTCTTATGACAGCATTGACAACGATTCTTGCCATGTCCACAATGGCCATGGGATTTGGAGACGGAAGTGAACTTGTGCAGCCGATGGCCATCGTAACCATCGGAGGTATGATTTACGGTACGCTGCTGACGCTGTACCTTGTACCTGTTGTTTATGATATTTTTAATAGAAAAGAAAGAAAAGTTTATTTAGATGAACATACAGAGGAGTGATATCGGAAGATGCAGTCAAAAGATCTTTATCCAAAGGCTATTGCCGTTTATGAAGCTGTACTGACACTGATGCACCACGGAAAGGATATCACGACACTGACTGTGGCAGACATTGCCAGAGCGGCGGGAATAGGTAAAGGTACGACATACGATTATTTTTCTTCAAAAGAAGAAATTATTGCCAAATCACTGATATACGGGTATAAAATGCTTCTGGAAAAAATTGTCAGATCTATGGCAGAAGAGAAGACGCTGGAAACTAAAATCCGTTCACTGCTTGAAACAGCTGCAAAATATGAAAATACAGGCAGTATGTTCGAAAAAGTGATGATGATGGTGTCTTCCTCAAAAGAAATGCAGGTATACATTAAATCAATCTTCGAGGAAGAACAGATTAACATTTCCTATTTCACAAAGGTCGTCGATGATTTTATACAGTGTGCGGTCAAAGAAGGTATTTTACCGGATACCTATGATCAAAAATATGTTCCGTATGTATTTTTATCACTTTTACAGACGATTTTCGGACCAATGAACTGTGTATTGAACAGATTGAATATGGCTGACCAGGAAATGCAGGTACAGTATCTTTACAAAATGACGGTGGCAGCATTACAGTCAAAGTAAAAAAACGTAACGCCGTCCGGGGTATACAAAGAGTTGAAATTATTTTGTGTGCATCGGGCGGCGTTTTATCATCCGAACCGGGATTGACAAATGATATACATTGTTATATTATATATATAACAGGTGTAACGCATGAATCTACACAGGAAGAAAGCGGTGATCAGATGATATTGAAAATTGACTTTAACAGTGATGAGGCGATTTATCTTCAGCTTAGAAATCAGATTATTATCGGTATAGCCACATCACAGATTGAAGATGGAGAGCAGCTGCCGTCGGTGCGTCAACTGGCAGAAAATATAGGGATTAACATGCATACGGTCAATAAAGCATATAGTGTATTAAAGCAGGAAGGCTTTGTGAAGCTGGACAGACGCCGCGGTGCGGTGATCGCCCTTGATTATGACAAAGTACTGGCGATGCAGCGGCTTGCCGAGAATCTTCAGATTTTACTGGCTGAGGCCATATGCAAAAATATAGACAGAAATGAAGTTCATGCACTGATTGATGAGATTATGGATGACTTTGGTCAAAAATAGAACAAAGGAGTTGGTCGATGATGCTGTGTGATATTTGTCAGGTCAATGAAGCAGTGATTTCATATACGGAAATCACCAACGGCACGAAAAATGAAAAGCATTTATGCGAAGCATGTGCCGCAAAGTATACAGGTCTGGACAGCAGACATTTTGCTGTTTTGCCGGGCGGACTGCTGGCTGCCCTGTTGTCCAATATGATTATGGAATATGATTCAGGTATGAATGATAAAGATATGAAGAAAACAAACTTCATTTGTCCTTCATGCAAGATGACATATAATGAATTTTTGAAATACGGAAAGCTTGGCTGCCATGACTGCTACAAGACATTCGGCCTGATTCTTGACCCGTGCCTTAATCAGATGCAGGGCAGCAGTCAGCATATCGGTAAGGAACCGCCGTTTCAGGAGGTATTTGTGGATATACCGGAGTTTAAGCCGATGAAAAATGATGCGCAGGATTTACCTGAGCATATTGACATTACTGAAGATATACAGGATGAGAAGGCTTTGGAAACGGCCGGCAAAGAAAAAAATCAGGAAACTGACCGGCAGGAGAATAATCGTGAAGATGATATCGGACATCTGCAGTTGATGCTGTCACAGGCTGTCGCAGGTGAAGAATACGAAGAGGCGGCAAGGCTTCGTGACCTTATTCGTGATAAGCGTGCTGCCCATGGGACGGTGGAACATGAATAAATGGTATGAAAACAGAGGGATTGATGACGATGTTGTTGTGTCAACACAGATGACAATATTGAGAAATCTCCATAATTATGATTATGCGCCAAAGATAACCGATTCGGATTCTCTTAAGCTTATTGAGGAGGTTTCCAAAGCATTTTACAGTGAGAATGAAAGTTATCTGAAGCTTTATCAGTTTTTGAGACTGGATACGTTAAGACGGCATCAGCGGGCTTACTGGGCAGAGCATCAGGTCATTGATGAATCTGCTCTGGAGCCTGAGCGGCCGCAGGCGCTGATCGTTTCGGCAAGCCAGTCATCAGGCCTTTTTATCAATGGAGACAATCATTTGCAGATCAGAGTTGTTTTAAGAGGACGACAGATCGGCAAGGCATTTGAGCGGATACAGTTTCTTGATGAAAAGATGTCGCGGCATTTGACTTATGCGTACAGTAAGAAGTACGGCCATCTGACAACGGCGCCGGCGGATCTCGGTACCGGCATGCATGTATCTTATCTTATGAGGCTGCCGATGACACAGAAAGCGGGGCTTATCGGCGCGGTGAATGAAAGACTTTTACAGTCAGGATTTGCCATACGCCTTGTTAAGGATATCAGCTCTAAAAATGCGGGCAATATCTATGAAATATATAATAAAAAGACACTTGGTGTCACAGAAGGCGGTATTCTTGATACGGCAGACAGTTTTGCGGAGCAGCTGATTCGCCAGGAAAGAGAATTAAGAACCGCTTATTTAAATGAGGACAGCATCTCCTGCGCAGACAGCGCCTATAAAGCTTACGGTATCTTAAAGTATGCCAAAAAACTGACAATCGAAGAGGCTGTGGAAGCGCTTGGATATCTGGAACAGGGGATTTTAAGCAGAACTGTTTTATTAAATGAAAAGATGGATGTTTTTCCGATGATGATTGAGATACAGCCGGAAAGCCTGGCTGAAGCAGTCGGTCATCAGATGGATATTAATGAAGAAAACTGTGCCCGGGCAGCTTATATTCAGGAGAGACTGCCGGAACTTGTACGGGCATAGAAATGAAGATAAAAAGTATCGGGAGGTATTTCGTGCCGCCCGGCGATGACTGCTTTGATTACAGAACAGGACATACAGGAGGGACATTATGCAGTACAAATTTACGGAAAGTGCGGCAAGAGCCATCAGCAATGCAGCGGATGCAGCCGGTGAGCTTGGCCACAATTATATAGGTACAGAGCATATACTGATCGGTCTTCTCAGGGAAAGGGAGGGCATCGCATCAAAAGTGCTCACAGAACACGGCATTGAAGAAGAAAAAGTGCTTGACCTGGTCAGTCAGCTGATTTCAGGCGGGGGACAGACTGCGGTTTGTGATGTGGTCGACTATACACCGCGCAGCAGACGTATTTTGGAGCTGAGCAATAGGGAAGCTATGAGATTCAGAGCTTCAACGATCGGTACAGAACATCTTTTAATTGCGCTTCTTCGGGAATCTGATTGCGTTGCGGTAAGACTACTGACAACGATGGGTGTCAATATTCAGAAGCTTTATTCGGATATTATCAATGCCATGGGTATTGACAGCAGCCAGGCAAAGAAGGATATACCCGGAAAAGGAAAGTCAAAAGGAAAAAGTCAGACACCGACGCTTGACCAGTACAGCCGGGATCTGACGGCACTGGCGAAGGAAGGACGGCTCGACCCCGTGATCGGACGTCATACGGAAATTCAGCGCGTTGTGCAGATATTGAGCCGCCGGACAAAAAATAATCCGTGTCTGATCGGCGAACCGGGTGTCGGAAAAACTGCGGTTGCCGAAGGACTGGCAATACGAATCGCAGAAGGCAATATGCCGGATTCTGTTAAGAATAAACGCGTATTGACGCTGGATCTTTCAGGAATGGTTGCAGGATCAAAGTACCGCGGTGAGTTTGAAGAACGTATTAAAAAGGTCATCAGTGAAGTTCGTGAAGACGGGTCAATACTGCTGTTTATTGATGAACTGCACACCATTATCGGTGCCGGCGGCGCCGAAGGTGCCATCGATGCGTCCAGTATTTTAAAGCCGGCACTGGCCAGAGGAGAGATTCAGATCATCGGTGCCACGACCATTGATGAATATCGCAAACATATTGAAAAGGATGCGGCACTTGAAAGAAGATTTCAGCCGGTAACTGTTGAAGAACCATCGGAAAGTGAGACTGTGGATATATTGAAAGGACTGCGTCCGGCTTATGAAAGTCATCACCATGTTAAAATTACTGATGAAGCACTGGAAGCTGCGGTTCAATTATCGGCCAGATATATCAATGACAGATTTCTGCCGGATAAAGCGATCGACCTGATGGACGAGGCCGCATCAAAGGTCCGCCTCAGCGTGTATACATCGTCTCCGGATATACAGATGATTGAAAATGAAATTCAGTCACTGGAAGTAAAGAAAGAAGAAGCAATAAAGATGGAAGCTTACGAGCAGGCCGGTGAGATTAAAAAGCGTCAGAAAGAACTGCAGCAGGAACTGATCTGTTTAAACAGTGCCTGGGAGAAAAGTAAGGAAGAGTCACAACTGATTGTCAGCGGCGAAGAAATTGCAGGCATTGTTTCTGATTGGACAAAGATTCCTGTGAAGAAGCTGGCAGAGGAGGAATCCGAAAGACTTAAAAATCTGGAAAGTATTCTTCATCAGCGTGTGATCGGTCAGGAGGAGGCAGTGACGGCTGTTTCGAAAGCGATTCGCCGCGGCAGAGTGGGGCTTAAAGACCCTAACCGGCCAATCGGTTCATTTTTATTCCTCGGCCCTACAGGTGTGGGAAAGACAGAATTATCCAAAGCGCTTTCTGAGGCACTGTTTGGAACTCAGGATGCGATCATCAGAGTCGATATGTCTGAGTATATGGAAAAGCACAGCGTTTCAAAACTGATCGGATCACCGCCGGGATATGTCGGTTATGATGAGGGCGGACAGCTCAGTGAGAAAATTCGCCGTCATCCATATTCGGTTCTTTTGTTCGATGAAATAGAAAAAGCCCATCCGGATGTGTTTAATATTCTTCTTCAGGTACTGGATGACGGGCATATAACCGATGCGCAGGGAAGAAAGATCAACTTTAAAAACACAGTGATTATCATGACTTCCAATGCCGGAGCGACAAACATTGTATCTCCGAAACGGCTTGGTTTTGTGACGGCGCAGGATGACAAGCAAAATTATGAGATGATGAAGGACAAGGTCATGTCAGAAGTCAGACAGACGTTTAAGCCTGAGTTTTTAAACCGTATTGATGATATTATCGTTTTCCATGCATTAAATAAAGAACATATACGCCGTATTGTTGAGATTATGCTGGGCGCCATCGGAAAGCGTATCAAAGAACAGATGAATATTGAGCTTGAGGCTGATCCATCAGTCCTTGATTACCTGGCAGAAGAAGGCTATGATGAAAAGTATGGTGCAAGACCGCTTCGAAGGGCGATTCAGACGAAAGTAGAGGATGAGATGTCTGAAAAAATTCTTGATGGTATGATCAGGGAAAATGACCATGTTCTTTTGAAAATGACTGATGGACATATAGATTTTATGACTGAACAAATTTAAAAACAGGCTGATGATACGCTGCATCGACGAAATGCAGTCATGTCGAAGATAAGCTTTGAAAATTTGGCCATTTTAAACGCGCAGCATGGCCAAAATCAGTTACAGTACGCACAAGGTGCGTACTGTAACAAAATTTGCGAAAATTTTATGAAATTGGAGTTACTACTTTAAAAATGAGCGGGAATCAGTTATACTATTATTGTAAGAAAAAGTGCTTGAATAAACAGGAGGACAGTACAATGACTGAGGTCGTAGGATTAATTTGCACAGAAAAAGATGGGGGTTTAAGCTTCGGTAATTATAAGCTGGATACAAAATCTAAAGTATCTGATTTTGAGCATATGGGTGATTCATATAAAGTAAAAACTTTTAAAGAAATCACAAAACTTGAGAGAAATGATTTATTTGTATACGAGTCTGTCCCGGGGACAGTTGTTCTTGATTTTAAGGCAAGAGGTGATGAAGTATCTTTTAAAGTTGAAGGCTACGAAGATACACAGATTACTCTTGGACTTGAACCGGGCGTTGAATACAAAATTATGATTGACGGTATTGTTTCCGGTATGGAAAAAACAAATCTTGGCGGCAAGTTTGTATTTTCAGCTGAATTAAATGATACGCCAAAGGAGATTAAAGTCTGCAGATTTTTAAATGTCTGATGCATATGCCCGCTGCGTAATGCAGCGGGTTTCATTTTAGCTTGTTTTAAAAAGGGGAATAGTAAATAGTATGGCTAAAGCAAAAACAGTTTATTTCTGTCAGGAGTGCGGAAATGAGTTGAGTAAATGGATGGGACAGTGTCCTTTCTGTAAAGCGTGGAATACAATCGTTGAAGAAAAATCAGCGCAGATCAAAAATACGGTAAAACCATCCACTGCAGCCGCAGTCCAGCCTTCTAAAATTTCAAGTATACGGCTTGAACAGGATGAACGGCTTTTGACAGGAATCGGCGAGTTTGACAGAGTCCTTGGCGGCGGGATTGTCAAAGGTTCTCTCGTACTGGTGGGCGGTGATCCGGGGATTGGAAAATCGACATTACTGCTTCAGATGTGTAAAGTACTTTCGGGGCATATGATTGATGACGGCGCAGGCGGACGTAAGCATCTGAATATCATGTATATATCGGGAGAAGAATCATTGACCCAGATTAAAATGCGGGCAGACCGTCTCGGCGAATTTGCATCTGATATATGGCTGCTTTGTGAGACAAACCTTGATCTGATCGAGGGTGTCATTTTAAAACAGCGGCCGGATATTGTGATTATAGACTCCATTCAGACGATGTATAAAGAAGACATCGGATCTGCGCAGGGTAGTGTGAGCCAGGTACGGGAGACGACAAATGTACTGATGCATCTTGCAAAAAGTGAAGGAATATCCATATTTATTGTAGGTCATGTGACAAAAGAAGGTGTTGTTGCAGGACCAAGGGTTCTTGAACATATGGTGGATACGGTGCTTTATTTTGAAGGTGACAGACATGCTTCCTATCGGATGCTGCGCGCGGTAAAGAATCGCTTCGGATCTACAAACGAGATTGGTGTTTTTGAAATGCGCACATCCGGTCTTGAAGAGGTTTTAAATCCTTCCGAGTATATGCTTAACGGTATGCCAAGCGGTGCCAGCGGTTCCGTTGTGTCATGCGCGATGGAGGGCACCCGTCCTATTCTTGTTGAGATTCAGGCACTTGTGGCCCATACGAACTTTAATATGCCGCGCCGGACGGCAGCAGGTACGGATTATAACCGTGTCAATCTTTTGATGGCTGTTCTTGAAAAACGGTTGGGCATTCAGATGGGCGGCTGCGATGCCTATGTCAACATTGCGGGCGGTATGAAGATCAATGAGCCTGCAATTGATCTTGCCATTGTTGCGGCATTGATTTCCAGCTTTAAAAACCGTCCTGTCAGTGAAAAGACGATGATCTTCGGAGAAGTCGGTTTAACCGGGGAAGTCCGGGCTGTAAATATGGCGCTTCAGCGTGTCAACGAAGCTGCCAAGCTCGGTTTTACTTTCTGTATTGTGCCGAAAATGAATTTAAAATCCATCGGTGAACGCAAAGATATACAGGTGATCGGTGTTGCATCGGTTCGGGATATTATGAATTATTTGAGCTGAAAATTGCAAGAAAATCAAACGAATATTTGCATATTTTTGAATAGTATGACAAAATATGTAAAAACCTCTTGACAAATTTTAAAAAAATATATATGATGGCTGTATCAATGGAAACATATACGGTTAGAGGTGAGCTAATTAAAAAACTTACATTAGAGGTTAAGCTAATTAAAAAACTTACGATTAGAGGTCGAGCTAATTAAAAAAACTTACATTAGAGGTGAGCTAATTAAAAAACTTACGTATTCTTTTGGCAAAAAGCATTGATTGTCTACGGGGACAAGAGTACATGAGTATTCTGTCTCCGATTTTTTTTTGTGATATAGGAAATTGCTTTGCTGAAATAAACTGAGCGACTTATCCGCTTTGCCGGATGATGAAGGGAGAAAAAATGGGTGAATTAGTTTTAGAAATGAGAAATATCCTGAAGCGTTTTACCGGTGTTGTGGCAAACCATGATGTAAATCTTAAGTTGTATGCCGGTGAGATTCATGCGCTCCTCGGTGAAAACGGTGCCGGAAAAAGTACTTTGATGAATATTTTGACCGGTATTTACAAACCAAATGAAGGCGAGATTTTTTATAAAGGAAAAAAGGTGACAATTAAAAGCCCGAAGCATGCTGTGAATATGGGCATCGGTATGGTTCATCAGCACTTCAGACTTATCCCTACATTGACAGTTACCGAAAATGTTTTCCTCAATTCTGAAAATTGTAAGTTTTTTATGAAAATGAAGGATATGGAGGAAGAAGTCAGAAAGTGTTCACAGAAATTCAACCTTGAAGTGGATCCTACAGCAAAAGTATGGCAGTTGTCTGTCGGTGAACAGCAGCGTGTTGAGATTGTGAAGCTTTTATACCGTGGTGCGGAAATACTGATCCTTGATGAGCCTTCAGCAGTGCTGACACCGCAGGAATCTGATGAGATGTTTAAAACACTGAGGAAAATGGCTGACAGCGGTAAGGTTATTGTTTTCATATCCCATAAAATGAATGAAGTTATGGCTAATGCCGATCGTATTACGATTTTAAGAGGCGGTACGTCTGTTGCGACGATGAAAACATCAGAAACGACCCGTGAGGAACTGACGCAGCTGATGGTTGGACGTGAGATTAAAAAACAGAGCCGTGAAAACAGAAAAGCCAGAGGCGAGTGTGTGATCAAGGTGGAAAATCTCTGTGCCAATAATGATAAGGGACTCAGAGCCGTCGATGAAGTGACAATGGAGCTTTATGCCGGGGAAATTTTTGGCATTGCCGGTGTTGCCGGTAATGGTCAGAGAGAACTTACAGAGACACTGGCCGGATTAAGAAAAGCAACCGGCGGCAGAATTCTTGCTAAAGGTGAAGATATTACGGCGTCTTCAGCAAAGAACCGTATACGCAAAGGCATATCTTTCGTGCCGGAAGACCGTTTACATATGGGTCTTGTACCTTCGATGAATATGATGGAAAATGCCATATTAAAGCAGTATGACACACCGACATACAGCGGTAAAGGCATTTTAAATAAGAAAGCGATCCGTGAACATACAGAAGCATTTGTTAAAGAACATGATATTAAAAACGCCGGTCTTCAGATGCCGGTCAGCCTGATGTCAGGCGGTAATCAGCAGAAGCTTCTGATTGCCAGAGAGGTCAGCGGTGAACCGTCTCTGATTATTGCGGCTTATCCTGTGCGTGGTCTGGATATCGGAGCGACTGAAGCAATCCATAAAATTTTGATGCAGCAGCGTGAACGCGGTGCCGCAATCCTTCTTGTTTCTGAAGATCTGGATGAAATTTTTGAAATGGCTGACAGAGTCGGGGTTATGTATTCAGGAAAAATGATGGGTATCCTTGACGTCAACAAAACAGATTATGTGGAAATCGGTAAGCTGATGGTTGGTATGACAAGCGAAGATTCCGCAAAAGAGGCATAGGAGGTAAGAATAATGAAATTTGGTTTTGAAAAACGAGACCGGATGCCGGGATATATGCGGATT
>JALEHN010000033.1 GCA_022770525.1 Clostridiales bacterium | reverse complement strand
GAAATGTAAAGGGGATAGGGATAATTTGCGCTTTTTTTCAAAGTAAGTAAGTATGCCAATGCATTTCAGCGGTATATGCAGCATGATTTAGACTATCGAAATCAGGAAGCGTTGTCACATGGTTTTCATGAAACAACCCTGTTTTAGGATACAGATACATTGAAGAAACGTGTAAAAGATGTTAGAATAACTATATGGGCAACCGTGTTGCAGGGTGGCTGGCCTCCATTTATACATAGAATGGGGGTGGTGCTGATGGACAAGAAAAATAAAAATTTCGATTTCAAAGACCTGATGGTCTTTGGAATGTTCATTCTCGCATTACTGACATTCGTCTTTACGTTTATCAGATAATGTTTTTTAGGCATAAGAAAACCACCCTTTAAACTTTGACCAGTTAGGGTGGTTTTCTTATCAAACCTAATTTTTAGGTCAACCACTTTGTGGGCGGTTGCTCTATATGGTTAGTATACCACACAAAGCGGTAAAAATAAATATATTTAAAAACAAAAAATGAAAAACGTACCCAAATTTGGCAATGGTATTAAACCTGGAAACATATGACATATTCCCAGGTTGTTTTTGCAGTGCCATATTGGTGTAAGGGTATTTTTGAAAGATACAATCATTAAATATTGTGAGGTGTTTATATGTTATCAGTAACACAACGAATAAAATCAGTATCACAACCGCATAATGGATATGTACCAAAATCTTTATTTGATATTGTGACATTTGATGACGGCTTAGATATTTCTGATGTAAAACCTGCATTATCATCTATTCAAGGAATGGTTGTTGATTATTTGACAAGATTTATATTGTTAGGCGATAAAATTAAAGCGTTTGATATTTCAATTAAAGGGGCAATGGCTCTTGATGATATAAACGAAACAACCGATGATTATGATAATGTTATGACATTACTTGCTTCTGTTAATGGATTAGATAGAAAATCTGTTATTAACGCTTGTAAAGTAGTTTGTTATGATACAGTGTATAGATCAGGTATTAAATCATATCAACCAAGTGAAAAAATTGATTTTGACGAGTCGTTATATACAAATATTCCTATTTTAGTTAATAGGTGTTTGTCTTTTTTACAATCTGTCGGTAAAGTCATTGCTGATGAATTTACATTTGAAGGTGGTTATACAAAATTAGTAAGTTCAGGTGATGGTGATTATTTGACGAAAAATACGCTGATTGATGTAAAGGTATCTAAGAAAGACTTTTCTACAAAATGGTCATTGCAGTTACTTATGTATTATTTACTCGGAATACATTCCATTCATTCAGAATTTGCGTCCATTGAAAAACTATGTGTTTTTAATCCTTATAAAAATCAAAGTTACACTTGTAATATTGGCGATATAAGTGATGAATCTAAATACAAAGTATCTCATAAAGTTTTAGGTTACAAGATGGTTACTTCTTGTTATCGCTGGGATGAAAATTTTCATAGGTATGAAGATTATTCGGGATGGGAGCAAGTTGACGGTTCTGATAATAATATAATTAAGCAATTTTATACTGATAATTTCAGTAAAACCAAATTTAAAATTGATGCTTATGGAGATGGAATCTTTGATATTACAATCGAAGATTACTGGACATATTTATCCACTACATTTGACGATTATAAATATTCTTTGCGACCAATCTTTAAAAATACTGTGTCCGTAAAGTTAATAAAAAATAATGGTTATTATATGTTTGTATCTGTTTCACACAAAGGCAAATATAATTTATTATACGGTGCAGGACTTCGTTCTCTTAAATATTCATTGGAATATTATTATGATAATATCGAAAAATATGCAACATCTATCATTTTGCATTTTTCAAAATATTGGGATGCTTTAAGAGAAGTATCGAAGCAAATTCAAGCATTAAAGCCTACAAAATCATACTTAAAATCTCAGTATGCAGAATATTTAAATTATATGAAAGATCGTGGCTATACAAAGAAAGATTGTTTGAATTTTAATGGTTGGTACGAACAAAATGGTCATCAGTTTAAACTGTCAGGTAAAATTCACGGTTGTATTGTAGATATAGATTGGTCTAATCATATTTATGTGAATCCTTATGATGGTACGGTAGTTCCTTATAATGCGTTATCAAAGTATGACAAAAATGTATATAAGAACACTCGCAGTTTATTATCAGCACAAAGACCTGAAATGTTACCATCTTTTGATATTTTAATTGAACAAATTCAATCTGATAGTACAGCGTTATTAGTTCAGAATAAAAATATGGTAAATACATTACTTGTTCCACAAGATGATATAATCAGTACAGAGTTTGTAAAAGTATATGAATATGATATGTACGGTATTTCTAATAAAATAAAACCATTACAAAACATATATGATATGAGTTTAATACAAGTTTGGTATGATGAAATACTTAATGAAAATAAGGCTTTATTGGAAGATAAGTATTTGCTTACTATCAAAAAGACCGTTGATAAGACATCTTTTGTGGGACAATCAAAACTTCAAAAGAATGATATGATGGCAACTATTATTCGATATGAAGGATATAAAGATGTTGATGTCCAGTTTGAAGATGGCACTGTTGTAAAACATATTCGTATTGATAGATGGCGAAATGGTACGGTTCAAAATCCTAATAAAACATCCGTAAAGGATAAATACATTGGTTTAACAAAAATAATGAATTGTGGTTTAAAGGCTACAGTTATCGAATATAAGGATTGTAAGAATGTGACCGTTCAATTTGAAGATGGTTTAATTAAATCAGGTGTTCGGTCTGACCATTTTATGAATGGTAACGTAGGACATTCGTCTGATAATAGTAAGAGAAGTGATGATTATGGTAGGAGCAAACAATATAAGAATTTGAATTGTTAGATTGTTTTTTGCAGATAAAAATTGGCGAAAGTTACAAAGTGAATCCAATGGCAAAAATTGCAAAGTAGTATTAGGAGCTACACCCATAACCACTGTAAAATTGGTCATTTCATCTCATTAAAAACAATGTGATAAACTGCCAAATTCTTGTATTTTTCTCCATATCAGGTCTGTAATATTCTCCATTTTATTTTTTTGCTGAATACCCCCTAGGGGTATAAACCTAAATAAACGTAAATAAACCTAGACAAAGGGGTTGGCAAGTACATAGAATATAATTGTAAAAAAATATATAAGATTCGGTTGGAGATAAGTAAACATCTTCACTGAGCTGATATATGAAAAGAATCAGTGAATATCATTGGTTCTTTTTTTATATATAAAAATTCAAAAAGGTAGGAGGGCAGAGGAATTGTACTGGATTTCGGTACACAAATACTTATTCACGACATGGACAAAATTCCATGCGAAAATGGAGGTTAAGTATCATGAGAAAAAAATTTAAAAAAATAGGCAGGAGCCTTCTTGGCATCCTGCTTATTTTATGCACTTTTCTGACATCGGCATCTCAATGTATTTTATATGCCAGTGAAGTGCAGTCGCAGGAAACACCGGTATTTTCGGTGCACATTGGTAACTGCGAAAACGGTGCTGTCCGGTTTGAGGATGGAACATCCGGTGAAATACAGTATCCGTCTGGTGATACTGTGAAACTTCAGGTGATGCCTAATGAAGGTTATACACTGGAGAATTTTTTAGTTACCTCTGATGTCGGTGACATTACACCGGATAAAGATGCATCCGGCAGTATGACATTTTTAATGCCGGAGGGGGATGTGGCTGTTATGGTCGCATTCAAAAAAGAGTCTGTTCCTGAAAGCGAAAGCAATATGTCCCAAAATGGTTCGGAAACGGCAGAACCGGAAAACGAACTTGAAACCGAATCTGAAAATGTAGAGGAAACAGGAGCAGAAGAATCCGAAGACGGAGCAGGAGCTCCAGAGACGGAACAAGAGGCAGAAAAAGGAAGATACATGGTTTCTTTTGGCTGCCTGAACCACTGTTCAGTCCTGATCAATGGTTCAGCAGAAGAAACTGAAGTAAAAGCAGGTGAGGAAGTCATCCTGACAGTGGAAGCTAAGGAAGGTTTTATGATTGACCTGGTTGCGGCGATTGATGATTCGGATACGCAGATTGTCCTTGAAAAGCAGAATGATGCTTCGTACAGATTTATCATGCCGGAACGTGTTGTAATCGTTTCTGCAGTTGGTAAATATGCGCTGATGCTGATGGCATCCTATGGTGTCGGTGATTACTATACAGTCACTGTATCAGAGGTCAGATATCCTGAAACAAATCCGAACGGTACTCAGATTGTAGGTGAGTACATTGAATTTTCAAACGGCGCTGTAGGTTTCTGTACACAGCATTTGCAGACAGCCCCAACGGTAGGTGCGGGTTTTACAGTCACCAGCGTCTGTACGAATGAAACCATAAGGAAAGCCTTGTATTATGGTTGGAATGGGCCTGCAGACCTCGGTATTGGTTATCAGACAACCCATCTTGGCGTTTCGGTTGCCAATGGTTACCCCGATTCGGCATGGAAAGTTGGACAGAAATATCTTGACCAGATTGCTTCTCTGGCAACGGCACCGGCAGAGTTTAAGGTCTACATATTAAGCATCGGTGTAAGCGGTGTACAGGAAGTAGCTATATGGGAGTACAACCCGATTCAGTACATCCGTATTAAAAAGACATTTGAGAGCGGCGGGAACAGTTACAATCCGGATGTCAGTGCGGCGGTGTATGCTATCTTCAAAGATGCAGCTTGTACACAGCGGTATGGGACACCATATATCTCCGGGAATCCATCGGCTTTTAGAATTGAAGCGGATAACATGAGCGGTGTTATCCCTGTGGAGCCGGGAGTGTATTTTGTAAAGGAGATTTCAGCGCCGTCCGGTTATACGCTGGATACGACAGTGTATAAGATGGATTGTTCTAATAAGTCCTATACAAGTACGAGCAGCCCACTGATGATAACATCAACAGATAAGGTTGCCAAGGCGTATGCAAAAGTTGTCAAGACATCAAGCAATACAAGTATCACAAATGGTAATGACTGTTATTCATTATCCGGTGCTGTCTATGGCATTTATGCGTCAAGGGCAGATGCTCAGAATAATAGAGACGTCGTTGCAAAACTGACGACAGGTTCAAATGGTCAGTCAGGCACCGTGGAACTGAAACCAAAGACATATTGTTGTGGTCAAGCATTTTTGTAACATTTATGGCTAAAAAATATCGTTGATCGACTACTTTCCTATCCGTGCTTCGTATGGTGTCCGATAATCATTGAAACTGTGTGGGCGTACGTGATTGTAGTCAACATATGCAAATTCCTCTACCGCTTGATAAAGCTCATTTTCGTTATCAAATTCATATAGATTTGTACACTCGTTTTTCAGGGTATTAAAGTATCTCTCCATCGGTGCATTATCATACGGATATCCTGCCTTACTCATACTCTGTGTCACATTTACCGATTCACAGAATTCAACAAATGCCTTTGATGTAAATTGCGATCCCTGGTCTGAATGTAGAATCAGCCCGTCTCTGATAGGCGGTTGGGATTCCAATGCTTTCTGGAGTGTTCGAATGGCAAGATCGCTGGTAATTCTGCAGTCAGTAATACTGGCAACCACACTTCGGTCGTGCAGATCTAAAATGGTACAGTTGTAGCGTACGTCATGATTTGAGAGAAACAGATATGTGAAATCTGTGCACCATTTCCGGTTGATTTCGTCTGCCTTGAAATCCTGTTTAAGTTTATTATCAAATACTTTATGCGGTTTCCCATGCTCATATGCAGGCTTCTTTGGACGGACAATGGATCGGAGTCCAAGCTCTGTATTCATATATTTATGAACAGTAGCTGTACTGTAAAAATAGCCTTTACGCTCCAGATAAACTTTCATGCTTCGGTAGCCGTCAACTCCATTGTGGGCGTGGTAGATTTCCTGAATCTGTGTTTGTACTTCTGCTTTATGGGCATAGTAAACCGCCTTCCGGTGTTTCCGGTAGTTATAATACGCGTTTGGACAAATTGTAAGCCTACGAAGGAGCCAGCGTAAGCCAAACAACTCATGATACTGTTCAATAAACCGATAAGCCTCTAATCGATTTCCTTCGCAAAGAATGCCGCTGCTTTTTTTAAGAAGAGATTTTCCTTTTTTGTTTCTTCCAGTTCCTTACGTAATCGGAGATTCTCTTTCATAAGTTCCATTTCATTTGTAGCATCTGGATTTTCGAGGACTTTTGTTTGGCATTCTTTACTAAATTCACTGCACCACTTGGAAATGCTGGCTTTGGATACGCCATATTCGGCAGTGATGCTTTTGTAGGTTCGTCCTTCTTCCTCACGAAGACGGACAATTTTCTTTTTAAATTCTGGTGTGTAATTCTGTGGCATAATGAGTACCTCTTTTCTTTGTGAGATTTATTATATCTTATTAGCCACTGGTGTTACAACTATAGTTTATCACAATA
>JALEHN010000023.1 GCA_022770525.1 Clostridiales bacterium | reverse complement strand
TAGTGAAGTAACCGGAGCAAGCAACGGTACGGAGGCAACAAGCTCTGCAATCGGAGATACAGCTGAATTCTCATTTAAAGGTACCGGTGTTGATATTTATACAAATAATGATACAAATTCAGGCCGTGTACTGGTACAGGTTAAGAACAGCGCCGGTTCTACAGTGAAGCTGCTTCAGGTGGAGACCAGGATGGCTGACGGTGATACAGATGTGACAGCAGGACAGGCTGTGAACGGTTATAACGAACCGATTGTAAGTCTTGACCTGGGAACATATGCTGATTACAGTGTGAAAATAACACATATTAAATCATCTATTATTGAAGACGGAATAGGTATCGTTAAAATCGACGGTTTCCGCGTTTATAACACTTTAGGTGATACAGCCAATGATGCGGTTTACAGTAAAGATAATGAAGCAAATCCGACATTTATAGAGCTTCGTGATTCTGTACTTCAGGTTGGTCTTAATGCAACTAAAGACAACAGTGCACAGTATGCATCACAGATTGCTTCTGAAGTTATGTCACAGGTTTATGATAAAGGAAATGCAAATGTAGGATTAGTATTAAGTTCATCATTAACAAATACAGATGAGAGTAAAGTTACCGACTTAATTGATAACGGTCCTAAGAATGAGATTTATCTGCGGAAAGGCGAAAGTCTTGTATTCTCAACAAACGGCAGCAATGTACAGATCGGTCTTAAGGCGTTAAATGCTTCAACGACTTATTCGATTAATGGAGCGGATAAAGGTACTATATCTTCCAGCACGGATATGTTCTATTCAGTTGATAGTGAGGCTGTTACAATCACAAATACAGGTGACGGTATTCTTGCAGTGACGAAGCTTAAGGTATTTGGAGCATCACAGGAAACGGTATTGAATGCTGTCAGCACAGAACAGCTTACAAGAGCACTTGTTGCTATGGGATATGCAGCAGATGAAACCGAACCGGAAGTAACTTATGCGGATGCAGCTCTGACAGTTTCAGTGAATGATGCAAATGGCAAACAGCTTGCTTTAACTGTACTTACAGCAAATGGTGTTGAAGGCGAAACACATACATTTACAGCAGCTGAAATTCAGAGCGCAGTTAAAGGATTGACGCTTCCAAGCGGCTATATATTAAATGCAGTAACTTATAAAGATGTGACTGTTGTTTATGGTTCAGAGGGCAGCGTAAGCTTTAAGGCTTCAAAGGCTGTAGTTGATAAGCCTTCAAAGCCGGCTGCACCGACAAAACCATCAGGTGGTACTATTAATAAAATCTTTACTTCAATAAGAAATTTGTTAAAGAAGTTTTTCTGATCAGCAGTTTTAAATTCATAAGTTAATTACGCGGAAATATTTATGATAAATGATAAATAAAGCGTCAAATGGGCAGGCGGCACACGAAAAAATTTCGTGTGTCGTTTGCCTTTTGTGTTTACTTATTTTGAGAGAAGGGAAGATTTTGCTGAAAACGCATCATGCGAATCATGTTTGGTGTCTGTGATGAAAGCGTACCACAAATGATCGGGTTTGGATAGCCTGAATCGTTCGTCAAGTTTCGACATATAACTTGCTTATGTGCTGAGCAGCCGGATGCTGGATTACTGGACAAACTTTATGAAAACCGGGGATCCGAACGGTAACGGACTTGCGCCGTGGAATCCGTGTACAGCGGCGAATCCGGCAGTTATGGAATTGAAATAGTACATTATACTTCATTCATCAGTGAATAGGAGAGCATCAGATACATGCGTGTGTTCCAGTCCGTTAACTCAATACCGGTCATTTTTTCGATTTTTTCCATACGTTTAATAAAAGTCGTCCGATGAACGTAAGCCAGATCGGCGGCAGCGGACATGTTATACTGTGTTTCTATAAACAGCTTTAAAGATTCGAAGTAGCAAGTCTGTTTTTTTTTATCATATGCCTGCAGCTGTATCAGTGCCGGATGGCAGATACATTCTGCGGGCATTTGCTGCATACACTGCTGTTTAAGATAGGTGACGGCATAATCATCGAAAAAATAATGCCATAAATGGGGTTCTTTTTCGGTACCGATGGCGGCTGCGGCTTCAGCCTGAATGTAGGCATATCTGATTTTTGAGAAATCATAAAAACGCCGGCTGATTCCTGCAGTCAGAAGGTTATCACGGACAAAATATGTGAGAGATTGTTCAAAGTTTTTATCAATATGCTTTTGATTTATAAGGACAATGGTTTTTTCGTGCCATGGTGCGGCGGCAGTATAAGGCCACATATTTTCTATTTGGGGACATAGATAGCCTGAGTGAAGATTTTTCTCAAGCCGGTAGGTCGGCTTGAAAATCATCAGGGTATATCCGTCACTGATCATCCATGACTTTTCCTTAAGCGCCTGTGTCCACAAGGCATCGCTGACAGGCTGTCCGTCAAGACTTGTCTGCATAAGCAGATGGATACGGTGCGCAGCTTCTTCCTCCAAATAAAAAGTGCCTTCACGTTCATATTTTTTGGTGATACAGTCGCCGAGACGTTTGAGAATATATTTGTGGTAGGCATCGATCAGCGGTTCATCGGCGAAAATCATCAGAAGCCTCGCTTCGAAACGGTCTTCCCGGTGAATATTTTTGGCGATAAAATGATAATCGTCCTCAAATTCAAAAACTCCGGTTTCTCTTTCAAGCGCTTCAAATCCCGGCGTGCTCATCAGCTGGGCGGCGATTTCCATGGAAAGACGCCCCTGATCCACATATTTATGGATATAGCCCCGTTTTTCTGACATTTCTCTGGAATAGGCGATATATGTAAAATTTTTATCCGCAAAGGAGACCGGCTCATCGAGAATCGGGTCGCACAAGTCAAGAAGCGCCTGATAATTTTTTCCGGCAAGATTAAAGATTTCCATCTGCTGTTCCCATTGGCTAAAACATTCAAAGATTTCGTGAAGCTTATTGCAAAGCTTTGCCGAATCGTCCGAAACAACGGTGATGACAGGACAGGAAAAGCTTTCAATGCAGGAAAAGCTTTCAGTATCTTGAACAGCAGGAATGGCAAACAATACAATATTTGTCTCTGGTATTGCAGAAAGTTTCTGGCGATGTGCGGCAATGTCCGATGGCAGACCGCATTCATATATGATCAGAGAACGGGTTAATGATTCTGTGTCATCAAAGTGTCGTATTTTATCTACATCAATAAGCGGATCATAATGATCAACCGAAAAAGTATACTGATATTTTTTAAGAAAATAGCGTATAACATCAATGTTCAGCATAAATTTCACCTCTCAGGATCCAAACATAACAATCATACTACAAAGTGTAGTATGATTACACTGATTTGTCAATGAAATACGGATTTACGGCGGTACATTTTTGTGTTTATAATCATTTAAAAGCTAATGAACTGACCATTTGTAACTATGGTCATGATAAGGAGGGTATATTATGACACAGAAGGAAGCCGTACTTGCAATGATGCGGGGCGAAAAGGCGGATATTATCGTTAATGGCTGGGAGCCTTTTCAGCTTGTATTTGACGATTTATTAATGCATACATCACCGGCAATGCCGAACAAAACAGTCGTTGATGCATGGGGAGTGACAATGGTATGGGAAGAAGGACAGCCGGGCTGTATGCCGTCAGAAGATCCGGCGCTTTTAGCATGTCCTGATATTACAGAATGGAAAAAGTACCTGACACCGCCGGATGTGCGAGGTATGGCACTTGATTGGGGTTCAGCTTTCGGGCAGAAAGCAGGTGCGGCTGCGCAGGACAAACTGGCACTTGGATTTATGCCGGTAGGTACATTTGAATTATTTCACAATATTCTCGGCTTTGAGGAGGCACTGGTAAGCCTTCTGCTTGAACCGGAATCTGCCCATGAGCTGATTGATGCTATTTTTGATTATAAACTGGCATGTATCGAAAGACTGGCCACAAGCTGGCATCCGGACGGTATTTTAATGCATGATGACTGGGGTTCAAAAGACAATCTTCTCATGCCGCCGGATACGTGGAGAGCGTTCTTTAAAGAGGGTTATCGCAAATTAATTA
>JALEHN010000148.1 GCA_022770525.1 Clostridiales bacterium | reverse complement strand
AGGCGATGTCCTGATTCTTGCAGGCAGTATTCCGGCTTCAATGCCGGATGATATTTATAAGAAGATTATGGTACAGCTGTCCGGCAGGGGTATATTGATTGCGGTCGATGCTACGCAGAAGCTGCTGTTAAATGTTCTTTCAGAGCATCCATTTCTAATTAAGCCGAATCATCACGAACTGGGAGAAATTTTTGATGTTGTGATTGAAAATCGCTCGGAGGTCATGCCTTATGCCAGAAAGCTTCAGGAAAAAGGCGCCAGAAATGTTCTTGTGTCAATGTCAGGAAAAGGCGCGGTGCTTGTTGCCGAGAATGGTGAATGTTATGAAAGTCCTGCGCCGAAAGGACAGCTTGTCAATGCGGTTGGTGCAGGTGATTCCATGGTTGCCGGTTTTATTGCAGGCTGGCTTGAAAAACAGGATTATGAGCATGCATTTAAAATGGGTATCGCCGCAGGCAGTGCCAGTGCATTTTCAAAATTTTTGGCACAGCGAAGTGAAATTGAAAAAATTTATAGAACATTATAAAACGGAGGGAATGTTATGAGAATTACGGAGCTTTTAGACAAAAGAAGCATATCGCTTGACGCAGCGCCAAAATCCAAAAAAGAAGCCCTTGATATGGCAGTGGATCTGATGGCTAAAAGCGGAAAAATCAATGATGTTGAGGCATATAGAAAGCAGGTATATGCCCGTGAAGAAGAAAGTACAACCGGTATCGGTGAGGGGCTTGGCATTCCTCACGGCAAGGGGGCTTTTGTTTCAGAACCGGGACTTGCGGCTATGGTGATTCGTGATGGTGTTGATTTTGACGCCCTTGACGGTGAGCCTGTCACGTTGATTTTCCTTATTGCGGCACCAAATACAGATGACAATGTGCATCTGGATGTCTTAAGTAAGTTATCTGTTTTAATGATGGATGATGATTTTGCAAAGAATTTAAGAGATGCAAAAACAGTTGAAGAATTTCTTTCGATTGTTGATGTTGCTGACGAAGAACGCAAAGACTTCGGGGAAGAAATAAGCCTTGAGGAAGCAGAGGTGAATGGAGGCGCGGATAAGCCTGCATCTGTATGTAAAATACTTGCGGTAACTTCCTGTCCGACAGGCATTGCCCATACATATATGGCGGCAGAAGGTCTTGAAAAAGCTGCAAAAGCAGCCGGATGTCAGATTAAGGTTGAGACGAGAGGTTCAGGCGGTGCTAAAAATGTTTTGACGGCTAAAGAAATCGAAGAAGCGGACTGCATTATCGTAGCCGCCGATGCTGAAGTACCTGTAGAACGTTTTCATGGCAAAAAGATGATCCGTACACAGGTGTCCGACGGTATCAGTAAAGCAGATCAGTTGATTGCAAGAGCAATGAGCGGCGATGTTCCGGTTTTTGAAGCTAAAAATGCGGCAGCATCTGTTAAAAATGAAAAAAGCGGCGGCTCAGCCGGACATAAAATTTATACACAGTTGATGAGCGGTGTTTCACATATGCTTCCGTTTGTTGTCGGCGGCGGTATATTAATTGCTCTGGCGTTTTTAATTGATGGTCTTTCTGTAGATATTAACTCATTGTCTGCGGAAATGCGCAGCAATTTCGGTATGATCACACCTGTAGCCCGTGTATTTAAAACAATCGGCGGCGCCGCATTTGGTTTCATGCTTCCGATTCTTGCCGGTTTTATTGCCATGAGTATCGGTGACCGCCCGGCACTGGCCGTTGGTTTTGTCGGCGGTTATATTGCATCAACAGGGAGTTCAGGTTTCCTCGGTGCCCTTGCGGCAGGTTTTATTGCAGGTTATCTTGTTGTCGGTTTAAGAAAAGTATTTGAAAAATTACCGCAGTCCATTGAAAAAATAGCACCTGTGCTTTTATATCCTTTCTTTGGTATATTGCTGATTGGTCTGATAATGATGTTTATTATAGAACCACCGATCGGCGCGTTAAATACTGCGATGAATACAGCCCTGAATAATATGGGCGGCAGCAGTAAAGTTTTGCTGGGAATGATTGTAGCAGGTATGATGGCAATAGATATGGGCGGCCCATTCAATAAAGCGGCATATGTATTTGGTACGGCATCCATTGCGGCAGGAAATTATGATATTATGGCGGCAGTGATGATCGGCGGTATGGTTCCTCCGTGTGCGATTGCACTTGCAACGATTTTGTTTAAGAATAAGTTCACAAAGGCTGAGAGAGAATCCGGTCCTACAAACTTTATTATGGGACTTGCATTTATAACAGAAGGCGCGATTCCTTTTGCGGCATCTGACCCGCTGCATGTACTTCCATCATGTATTATCGGTTCAGCAGCTGCAGGCGCCCTGTCCATGGCATTTGGATGTACACTGATGGCACCTCACGGCGGAATCTTTGTAGTACCTGTTGTGGGTAACCCGTGGATGTATCTTGTGGCACTTATTGTCGGCACAGTTGTTGGTGCATTGCTGCTGGGAATCTTGAAGAAAAAAGTAGAAGCATAAATATCGTAAGATGATGCAGTCGGTTGCCTGACTGTCATGTGATTTAATATACGGAATAAACTTTTGGCGGCTGACATAACGACAGCCGCCATTAGCATTTACAAAAAACTTGTACGTACTTGACGCTTTTTGTACATATGATAAAATGGTTGTATTAAAAGGGGGAACGGCATTATGTTGACAGAACAGCGGCATGAAGAAATTTTAAAAATATTGAATGAGCAAAAAAGTGTGACGCTTCAGGAGCTGAAAGACAGACTGAACACCTCGGAATCTACGATACGTCGGGATTTGACGTCACTGCATCAAATGGGACGCCTTGTGAAAGTTTTCGGCGGTGCTGTCAGCGCGGAGTTTGGTTATTCGACAGAGGAAGAAGTGGTGGAGCACAGAGCAGGTGTCAACACGGAGGCAAAAAAAGCCATAGCGGCCCGTGCGGCGCAGCTGATTGGTCCGGGCAGCCTTGTCTATATCGATGCGGGGACGACAACAGGCTGTATGATTGAGTTTCTGACTGAGAAAAATGCTGTCTATGTGACCAATGGTATTCATCACGCGGCCAGACTTTCGGCAGCGGGATTTCGGGTGATTTTGACCGGCGGTGAACTGAAACAGACGACAGAGGCAGTCATCGGCCATGAAGCAATCATGCAGCTTCAGAAATATAATTTTTCCATTGGTTTTTTCGGTGCCAATGGTGTTACGAAGCATGAAGGATTTACAACGCCGGATCCCCAGGAAGCAGCTGTCAAAGAGTGTGCAATGAAAAAATGCAGAAAGAAATATGTGCTGTGCGACAGCAGTAAGTTCGGACAGGTCACACCGGTGACATTCGGAGCTTACAAAGATGCTGTAATTATAACGGAATGTGAGCCGGAGGGATACAAAGGCGAGACGAATATTGTGATTGTTAAAGAATGATTTGGTTATAAAAAATGAATTGCGGGCGTTAAAGAAAGTTTTGATTGTATCAAAGACAGGAGGGAGACGGTGACCGGAATGGGTCACGGCTCCATCCTGTCTTTTTTTGGCTCTGAATCATTACATCTTTATTTACGAAATCGTTTGTTGAGAAATCGTAAATGATTATTTATGAATAAAATCATTATTAAAGTGAATGGAAATAGTCTTGACAAATTTAGGTTAGCGTGGTATAACTTTATTGAAAAAAATTATTAAAAAGATAATGCTTATACATGAGAAAAATGGAGGTGTTTTTGATGACACTTAAAGATTTGAAAGTCGGTGAAAGTGCCGTGATTACAAAAATCGGCGGTGAAGGTGCCTTAAGGCAGCATTTCCTTGATATGGGTGTCATTCCGGGGGCGGAAGTGACCGTTGTCAAGTTTGCGCCGATGGGTGACCCGATGGAACTGCAGATTCACGGTTATGAACTGACGCTGCGTCTTGCGGATGCTGCACAGATCGACATTGAACCGATTAAAGAAAGATCCAATAAACACGACCGTATTGAAAAAATATACCCGTCGGATCACCCGGGACTTGGTGAAGACGGAAAATATCATGCCAAAGGTGAAGGCGACCCGCTTCCGGAGGGTACACTTTTGACCTATGCCCTTGTAGGCAATCAAAACTGCGGTAAGACGACACTGTTTAACCAGCTGACAGGTTCAAATCAGCATGTCGGCAATTTTCCCGGCGTTACTGTAGACCGAAAGGATGGCCCCATTAAAGGACGTCCGGACACAAGAGTTACGGATCTTCCGGGTATTTATTCGATGTCGCCTTATACAAGTGAAGAAATTGTTTCAAGAAATTTTGTTCTTGGAGAAAAGCCAAAAGCGATGATTAATATCGTTGATGCCACCAATATTGAACGTAATCTTTATCTGACGATGCAGCTGCTTGAAATGGATGTGCCGATGGTTATTGCCCTGAATATGATGGATGAGGTGATGAATAACAACGGCGCCATTGATATCAACGGTATGGAGTCTTTGCTTGGTGTTCCTGTCATTCCTATTTCTGCGGCAAAAAATGAAGGTGTACGGGAACTTATTGAGCACGCCATACATATTGCACAGTACCAGGAACGGCCGAAGAAGCAGGATTTTTGCAGCAAAGACGATCACGGCGGGGCTATACACAGAGCCATACATGCGGTTGAGTCTATTATTGAGGATCATACAGAAAGAGCGGGTCTTCCGCTGAGATTTTCAGCAACAAAAGTCATTGAAGGTGATTCGCTGATTCTCAAACAGCTTGAGCTTGATAAAAATGAAGCAGATATGATTGAGCATATTGTTGTACAAATGGAAAAAGAGGGCGGTATGGACCGCAGCGCTGCCATTGCTGATATGCGTTTTGATTTTATTGAATATGTCTGTGAACGAACGGTGAAGAAACCAAAAGAGAGTAAAGAACGTATTCGTTCAGAAAAAATTGACCGGGTGCTGACGGGAAAGTGGACAGCAATTCCCTGTTTCGTGGCAATTATGGGTGCGGTGTTCTTCCTGACTTTTAATGTCATCGGTGCTTTTTTACAGAGTATTCTGGAGGCGGGCATCGATGCCCTGGCCGGCTTGCTGGATCAGTGGATGACGGCGGTACATGTAAGTGATGCCCTTCACGGTCTTGTGATTGACGGTATTTTCGGCGGTGTCGGCAGTGTTTTAAGCTTTCTTCCGATTGTTGTAACTTTATTTTTCTTTCTGTCGATCATGGAAGACAGCGGTTATGTAGCCAGAGTTGCCTTTTTTATGGATAAACTGCTCAGAAAAATCGGCCTCTCCGGAAGAAGTATTGTTCCTATGCTGATCGGTTTCGGGTGCACGGTGCCTGCGGTAATGGCTACAAGAACATTGCCAAGTAAAAGGGACCGTAAAATGACGATTTTTCTTACCCCGTTTATGAGCTGTACAGCGAAACTGCCGATTTATGCTTTCTTTGTCAGTGCATTTTTCCCGGGCAAAGGCGGTTTTATTATGACGGGTATTTATGTCCTTGGTATCGTCGCAGGAATTCTTGTGGCATTATTATTTAAACATACATTATTTAAGGGCGAGGCAGTGCCGTTTGTCATGGAACTTCCGAATTATCGTATGCCGGGCGTTAAAAATGTGGCGCAGCTTTTGTGGGAGAAGGCAAAAGATTTTTTGAGCAAGGCTTTCAGTGTGATTTTAATTGCCACGATTGTCGTATGGTTTTTGCAGAGTTTTGACCTGCATCTGAATATGGTGACAGATTCTTCTGAAAGTATGATGGCTATGATTTCCGGCTTGATCGCACCTGTACTGGCACCTTTAGGACTTGGTGACTGGCGTATTGTGACATCTTTAATCAGCGGATTTATGGCTAAAGAAAGTGTTGTCTCCACAATGGGGATTTTATTCGGAAGCGCCATACACACGGCAATTTCAACAGTTTCTGCGGTGACAATGCTTGTATTTTCACTTTTATATACACCTTGCGTGGCCTCCATTGCGGCAATTAAGCGGGAGCTTGGCGCAAGATGGGCCATCGGTGTCATTTTCTGGCAGTGCGCGGTTGCATGGATTGTTGCTTTTGTTGCACGCCTGATCTGTATCGCTGCAGGCATGTCATTATAAACAGGAAGTTTTGATTCGGAGGTGTCTATGAATATAGCGGATATACTTATTTTACTTGTGGTGATTGCTTTGGTGCTGATTGCGGCAGCCATTCTTGTAAAAAATAAAAAAAACGGAAAATGCAGCTGCGGATGTGACTGTTCCGGGTGCGTTCGGGGCTGTAAAAAGGAAAAATCCGAAAAACTTTGAAGAATACTGGTAAATCAGGCTTAAATGTGGTAAAGTATCAGACAGGCGGTTATTTTGAAATCAAAGTGACTGCCTGTCTGAACTGTTATTGTGATTAAACCATGCTGCTTTGAGCTTTAGCAGCAGAAGAATATTCAGACATCGATTTGAAAAAGGACAGGATGATGTGAAATGTATGATCAGTTGACACAGAAAGATATTGATAAAATGAAGAAAGAAATTGAGTACCGCAAGCTTGTGGTGCGCAAGGAAGCCATCGCGGCGGTAAAGGAAGCAAGAGAGCATGGCGATCTCAGTGAAAACTTTGAGTATCATGCAGCCAAAAAGGATAAAAATAAAAATGAGAGCCGGATCCGCTATCTTGAACGAATGATTAAAACGGCCAATGTGATTTCCGAGGAATCACCGGAAGATGAAGTTGGATTGAATAATACGGTGACGCTATATTTTGAAGAAGATGATGAGACGGAAACCTATAAAATTGTCACAACGGTTCGCGAAAACTCACTGGAGGGACGCATCAGCAATGAGTCTCCCATCGGCAAAGCTGTGCTGGGGCATAAGGTGGGTGACAGAGTCCATGTTCAGGTCAACGATAAATATGGGTATGATGTTATTATAAAAAGTATTGAAAATACAGTGGATGACGGAACGGACAGAATGCGGACATTCTAAATACAGCAGTTGTCGGAACACTCAGAATGCGGACATTCTGAGTACGGCAGCTGACAAAACGGAGAAAGTGCGGACGTTTTAAACGCAGTCATCATATACAAAAGATTGATATCCGGTATTACCCGCGTTAAATATCGAACTGTTTTGGTGGAAAAATACGGTTATTTGATGTGGATCATACCGTGGGAAGGATAAAGAAAATGTTAGGAACAATTGTAAATACGTGTACAATTCTTACAGGCAGCTGCATCGGCGGCGCACTGCGCAAAGGGATACCGGAGAAGTATCAGACAGCCCTTTATAATGCCATGGGTTTTGCAGCTGTGGCACTTGGTATCCGGACAACGGTCAGTAATATGTCAAACAGCATTTATCCGGTGCTGTTTATTATCAGTCTTGCCATCGGAAGCCTTGCGGGTGCGGTCATTGACCTTGACGGAAAGTTCATGAAGCTGACCGCACGTTTTTCTAAAGGCGGGGGCAATTCCCTTGGGCAGGGGCTTTCCACAGGAATACTTTTGTACTGTATCGGGACACTGTCGATACTGGGACCGATTGAAAGCGCCCTCCACGGTGACAATACCTACCTTTTTACAAATGCAACCCTTGATTTTGTAACATCAATGGTACTTGCTTCAACGTACGGCTTCGGTATGGCAGCCGCGGCAGGTGTATTGTTTTGCTGGCAGGGAGCCATTTATGTTTGTGCGGGATTTCTGGAGCCGTTTCTGACAGCAGAGCTTCTGGCGGAAATATCCATCATCGGAGGAATTCTGATTGCGGCTTCAGGCTTGTCGATTTTAAAAATCAAGGAGAGCAAAACACTGAACATGCTGCCGTCACTGCTCATACCGCCAATCTGGTTTATCATTATGTCTTTTGTAAAATAGTAAGGATAACATTCGAAAATATGTCACACATCCGCCGAAAATCAGGATGCGTGACATATTTTTATAAAAGCGGGATATTTTATATCCAGCCCCCGTCCATGGTGATGATCTGTCCTGTCAGGTATTGGGGAGCATTGGCAGTCATCCACACAAGGCGGGCGGCTTCTTTAGGCGTACCCATGCGGCAGGCCGGGATTTCATCGATCAGTGACTGACGTTCATCTTCAGATAAAAAGTGATTCATTTCAGTATCGATGGCGCCAAAAGCAATGGCATTGACCCTTACATGGCTTGGTGCCAGTTCCTTTGCCAGAGCTTTTGTAAAGCTGTTGACGCCGCCTTTGGAAGCAGAATAGGCGACTTCACAGGAGGCGCCCGTGCTGCCCCAGACAGAAGATATATTAATAATACAGCCGTTTTGGCGGCGGATCATATCCGGTGTGAAAATGCGGCATACATTAAAAATACCGGTCAGGTTTGTACCGATGACGGCGTTCCATTCTTCCGGTGACATATCTGTCAGAAGACCGATATGGGAAATGCCGGCGTTATTGATAATAACGTCCGGTTGTCCGATTTCTGCGGAAGCCTTTTCGTAAAGCGACGTGACATCTTTAAAGCTTTGGACATCACATAAATAACCGACACAGGAAACGCCGGTTTTTTTATATTGATCAATCTGATCGTCAAGGAGATCATGGCGGCTTTTGCATGTAAGAATGAGATTGTAGCCTTCGGAGGCAAAAGTATCTGCAATCGCTTTGCCGATACCGCGCGTTGCGCCTGTGATCAGGGCAGCAGGTCTTTTTTTCATGATGGATGGCCTTTCTTAAAAATTTAATGTTATTGTAATTTTAGCACATTTTTTTGCATTTTACTACACAAGTTCACAATTTGGTAACAAATTTAGTATATGATAGGGTGTGCGAAAAAAGTGATAGAAACCATTGGATTTTTACAGGAAAAAAGCGGATATTTTGACAGTGGGCCGATGTTTTGACAGATTGCGGAATAAAAATAGTAGACAAAATTAAAATATCAAAATTAGTGAAAATCGTATTTCACCTCTTGACAAATCATACAAATGCAATTATTCTGTAATAGAAATGTAATCAATTCGGTGGAAAGATAAAAAAAAGCATAATTTACTCTTTATTTTTTGTCGTTTTTGCATTAAAATATATAAAGTAAAGGTAATAGACTCTTTAATGAGGGTCGACAGGATACATTATGGCAAAATTACGAATATATTTATTGCAGGGGAGTGTACAATATGATATCTAATCAGATTCTTCAAAATACGATGGAAGGTTTAAAGGCCATAACAAGAGTTGATTTATGTGTGATGGATACCGAAGGGAAAACTTTAGCTTCAACATTTAATATTTCAAATGATTATGAATCAGCGGTTCTCGACTTTGTAAATTCACCGGCAGACAGCCAGGTGCTGCAGGGCTATCAGTTTTTTAAAGTATTTGATGAGCATCAGCTGGAGTTTGTTATCCTTGCAAAGGGTGACAGCGATGATGTTTACATGGTTGGAAAGATTGCGTCATTCCAGACACAGAATCTTCTTGTGGCATATAAAGAGCGTTTTGATAAAGATAACTTTATTAAGAATCTTTTACTGGATAATCTTCTTCTGGTCGATATTTACAATCGGTCCAAAAAACTCCACATTGAAACCGATGCAAAGCGCATTGTTTTCATCGTAGAGACGAATACAGACAGAGAAGCAAATGCATTGGAGACCGTGCGTTCACTGTTTGGCAATAAAACAAAAGATTTTATTACAGCTGTTGATGAAAAGAGTGTCATCATCGTGAAGGAAGTCGGCGAGAATGAAAGCTACGATGACCTGTGCAAGACGGCAAAGGGCATCAAAGATATGCTTGCCGGTGAGAATATACCGAATGCAACGATTGCCCTTGGCACAATTGTCAATGAGATTAAAGATGTGTCACGTTCATACAAAGAAGCGAAGATGACGCTGGATGTAGGAAAGATTTTCTACAGCGAGCGCAGTGTTGTAGCCTACAGTAATCTTGGCATCGGACGTTTGATTTATCAGCTGCCGATCCCGCTTTGCAAAATGTTTATTAAAGAAATATTTGATGGAAAATCACCGGATGATTTTGATGAAGAGACATTGACAACGATTAACAAATTTTTTGAGAACAGCCTGAACGTATCTGAAACTTCCAGACAATTATATATTCACAGAAATACGCTTGTTTATCGTCTGGATAAGCTTCAGAAGAGTACAGGACTTGATCTTCGCGTTTTTGAAGACGCGATTACATTTAAAATTGCGCTGATGGTTGTCAAGTATATGAAGTATATGGAAACATTTGAGTACTAAGGAGGTAAGAGCATGATCGCTCTGGACAATGTTTATAAGACCTATGCCACCGGTGTCTCGGCTTTAAACGGCATCAGCCTTCGTATTAATAAGGGTGAGTTCGTTTTTATTGTAGGCTCCAGCGGTTCAGGCAAGACAACTTTATTTAAACTTTTACTTAAGGAACTTGAGCCTACATCAGGGACGATCTATATGAATAATCAGAATATCGGCAAGATGCGCCGCAGAAAAGTGCCGAAGATGCGCCGCGGTATGGGTGTTGTGTTTCAGGATTTCAGGCTGTTAAAGGACAGGAGCGTTTATGAAAACATTGCCTTTGCCATGCGTGTTGTCGGAAAAAATACAAGAACCATTAAAGAAACGGTACCGCAGCTTCTGAGTCTTGTCGGTCTGGCAGATAAAGCCAATGCTTATCCAAAGGAGTTATCCGGCGGTGAGCAGCAGCGTGTCGCCCTTGCAAGAGCCCTTGCCAATAACCCGCCGGTACTTCTTGCCGATGAGCCGACCGGTAACCTTGACCCTAAAAACGCATGGGAAATCATGAAACTCCTTGAGGAAATCAACATGCGCGGTACGACGGTCATTGTCGTTACCCATAATAAAGACATCGTAGAAAGTATGCAAAAGAGAGTCATCAAGCTGAGCAATGGCGTCATTGTCAGTGATGAATCGAAGGGTGGATATTATGAAGATTAGCAGATTTTTTTACTGCCTGAAGCAGGGCCTTAAAAATATTTACAGAAACCGGACATTCTCACTGGCTTCCGTGGCAACGATTACATGCTGTCTGTTTCTGTTTGGTGTGTTTTTCTGTATACTGATCAACTTCCAGGATATTGTAAAGACAGCAGAGACATCTGTGGGCGTATCTGTGTTTTTTAATGATGACGTTACTGAGGAACGTATTATGGAAATCAAGGCGATGGTCGAGCTCCGCGATGAGGTTGAGTCCGTTCGCTATATTTCGTCAGATGAAGCATGGGAAGAGTTCAGTAAAATTTATTTTGAAGACGGTGACAAGGGTGTTCTTGAAAACCTGGATATCGATAATCCGCTGGCAGACAGTGAGAGTCTGACCATTTATCTGAAAGATACAAGCAAGCAGTCAGAATTGATTAATTCTTTGCAGCAGATGCCTGAAGTGCGCCGAATCAATGCGTCACAGACTGTGGCGGAAGGATTTACCAATTTCAGCCGCCTGATTGGATATGCATCTATCGGTATTATCGCAATCCTTATTGCTGTCGCTGTTTTCCTGATCAGTAATACGGTTATGATCGGTATTACCGTCAGAAAAGAAGAAATTGCTATTATGAAATATATCGGAGCGACAGATATGTTTGTCAAGGGGCCGTTTCTTGTGGAAGGTATTATCATCGGCCTCGTAGGTTCGGCGATTCCGGTGGCGATTCTCAGAGTCCTTTATGTGAAGGTTGTCGAACTTGTGAATTTACATTTTGCTTCGCTGCAGAATATTCTGAAATTTACATCTGTCAACAGAGTATTCGGTATGCTGATTCCGATATCACTTGCAATCGGTCTTGGTATCGGTTTTATAGGAAGTTATATTACATTAAGAAAACATATCCGTGTTTGATAAAATAGTGAGAGGGCATGTT
>JALEHN010000001.1 GCA_022770525.1 Clostridiales bacterium | reverse complement strand
AGTATCACCGGTCAATGAATCCACATGGGAACATATGAAACTTTTGTTCTTTCCGATGCTTTTGTATGCCCTAATTACAATCCCGAGACTTGGCAAATCATTTCCACGGATCACATCATCGCTTTTGACCGGCATTTTACTTGGAACACTGCTCATACCGGTGATATTTTATACTTACTCCGGAATCCTTGGCCGCAATATCCTTGCTTTTGATATCGCTGTCTTTGCCATAAGCGTCATTGCCGCATTTTATGCGTCCTATCGTCTCACTTTAAACTGCAAAGCACAGCAATATACACCGTACTTATGGATTGCTGTATGTATCCTCATCATATGCTTCTTCGTATTTACCTGTAATCCTCCGGAAATCGGATTATTCGCGGAACCTGCGCAGAAATGACAGCATTTTACTTCTGTTTTATGAAATTTTACTTGGCTTAACAGCTGCAAACACATTTTTTATCGTTTGACTATTATTGTTTTATACTTACTTTAATGATAAAATGTTGTTACTGTACACAGATAGGTAATTTCGACACCGAAATTACCGTACGAAAGTCTTTCGGCTTCGGATTTTGGCCATTTTAAATGCGCAGCATGGCCAAAATCAGTTACAGTACGCACAAAGTGTGTACTGTAACAAAATGTTATCATAAATCAGAAAGGACGGTGACTGCATGCCATTATCAAAAGAACGGCTTTACACGACAGATGATATTTACACACTCCCTGAAGGCAAACGTGCAGAACTGATTGACGGACAAATTTTTGATATGGCCCCTCCAAGTACCACACACCAGATCATTACGGGAGAATTATATGCCGCAATCCGCAACTATATCCGCAAAAATGACGGTTCATGTAAGCCCTATATATCTCCATTTGCCGTTTTTTTAAATGAAGACGATCAAAATTACCTCGAACCGGATGTTTCTGTCGTATGCTCTCCGGACAAGATTGATGAAAAGGGCTGTCACGGGGCACCCGACTGGCTCATCGAAGTTGTTTCACCGGCTACTCAGAGCAGAGACTACGGTATTAAACTGTTTAAGTATCGGACGGCAGGTGTGAGAGAATACTGGATTGTCAATCCTATGAAAAAAATTGTAAATGTTTATGATTTTGAAAATGAAATTGGAACAGGTCTTTATTCCTTTGATGATGATATTCCGGTTTCTATTTATCCGGGATTTTCAATTAAGATTTCTGATCTGATTTCATAAAGAAAAGAAATGTTTTTTATATTTCGATGATATTTGTGTACTTAATGCGCAGCCAAGCGCTCATCGCAATGATGTGCATTAAGTATACGATCAATGAAAAGGGGTTGCCGCAGTAAATCCTTCACCCTGTCAGGCGAAAAATTCCTTCGCTCCATCAGGCAAAAAGCCCCTTGATTTTTAAATAAAAACTGCTATAATTAATGACATGCAGATATGGTTCATTGGTAGAATGCCAGCTTCCCAAGCTGGAGAGGCGGGTTCGATTCCCGTTATCTGCTCTATAAAAGCCGACATATCCTTTATTTACTGGACATGCCGGCTTTTTATATTTCGTTTTGATACTAGTTCACACCTTATTCGCCTTATTCTTCCGGTATTTTTTCCACCTGTTTTAATGTCTCCGCCGAAACACCGTCAAACAGTCCGGATATTTGTTTCTCCTGCTTCTCCATATAGTCTTTCCGGAGGTTTTCACCGGTCCGTCTGATTTCTTCCTTTAAATCTCTGGCAGATAATAAGGCGCATCCCTTGCTTCGTATGATAATCTGTTCCAGACCGTCTGAAGTCGCCACAGTAATCCGGTATTTTTTTGCATTTTCATGGGCAAATTTTTCGATATACTGGTCGGCCGTCTCCGCTTCCTTTGTATATACAACACGGATATTTTTATAATCCGATACAGTCGTCACATTCCCCTTAACCTTGTACGCATCAAATACGACCATCAAATGACACTGGCGCATTGCCTGGTAATTGCATAAAATATCCATCAGGCTGTCTCTTGCGCCGTCGATGTTATCTTTCATCATGTCATTTAATTCTTCCCACGCATAAATAATGTTGTAGCCGTCCACAAGAAGATATTCCTCTTTTGGCTCTGTCGCCTTGTAAGTATAAACTGTGGCAGTCTGCGGCACCGGTTTTCTTCTCTGCCTTGTCCACTTGCCTGCCCCGTCAGCTTTCCGGTTCGCATAGAAAGTACGCTCAAGGATCGAATCGACTTCTTCCGTATCGATCCATGCTTCTTCTTCATAAAACTGACCGTCCTCAGAAATATCTCCGCTTCCCGATTTTCCTTTAAGACCGGCAGCGGACATCATATCGCTCCCGTTTTCCGAACCGTCACCGTAAAATGCCCCAAATCTGCGAAATGCGCTTTCAAGATGCATATACGACTTCACTTCATTCCACGGTACATTAAATCCTGCGCCGTGGGCACAGAAAACCGAACCTGCCGGATGATCTGTATCGCGCTCCGCCTCATAGCGCATCGCCGCAATCACTTCATCCGCATTATGGCACGGGAAATAGCCTTTGAAGCTGAAAAATATCTTTCCATGGCCTTTTGAATAAGCAATTACTTCTTTTTGATAATCTTTGATCTCTGACACAGGTGCCTGGCCATACAGCACAGTCATTTCACCTTCATGCTCCGGCGCCTGAAAATCTGCGTGCATATTTTCAAGGTCAGTCATCGCCCTGCCAACCATATTTTCCGGCACTTCAAGCCGGAATTCATAATACGGCTCCAACAGCACCGAATGAGCCTCCATCAGTCCCTGTCTTACTGCGCGGTAAGTCGCCTGCCTGAAATCACCGCCCTCGGTATGCTTTAAATGTGCTCTGCCCGATGCCAGCGTTATTTTAACATCGGTCAGCGGTGACCCTGTCAGCACACCCACATGCTCTTTTTCCCGCAAATGGGTCATAATGAGCCGCTGCCAGTTTTTGTCAAGCATGTCCTCGCTGCATATGGAATCCAGGATAATGCCGCTGCCGGGTGCAGCCGGTTCCATCACCAAATATACTTCCGCATAATGCCTTAACGGCTCAAAATGTCCGACGCCTTCCACACAGTCGGAAATCGTTTCTCTGTAGACGATATGACCTGTACCAAAGGTTACCGAAATACCGAACCTCTCCGCGATCATACTCTGAAGAACTTCAATCTGAACTTCGCCCATCAGCTGCGCCTGAATTTCTTTTAACTGCTCATTCCACACAATATGCAGCTCCGGTGCCTCCTCTTCCAGCTGACGAAGCTTCGGAAGCATCTGCGCCGGGTCATATCCTTCCGGCAATTCGATGCGATACGTCAATACCGGCTCAAGAAGCGGTCCATCCGATGCGCTTTCTGCGCCAAGGCCTTCGCCTGCCTTTGTCTTAGAAAGACCTGTCACTGCACAAATACTTCCGGCTCCGGCTTCACTGACTGCTTCAAACTTCTCGCCAGAATAAATACGGATCTGATTGACCTTCTCAGAGCCGGCACTGCCATTTGAAGACTCTGTTCCGGTAAAAACTGCCTGCCTTGCCTTTAAAGTGCCGCCGGTGATTTTCATATGGGTCAGCCGGTTTCCCTGAGCATCTCTGCTGATTTTATAAACTCTTGCACCAAAAGTATCACCATAAACCGGACGTTCCATATATTTCATATAGCCGTCCATCAGTTCTTTAACACCAGTCATTTTCAGTGCCGAACCGAAATAACACGGGAAAACGCGGCGTTTTCTTATAAGACGTTTAATTCTTTCTTCATCGACAATCCCGTTTTCAAGAAATGCTTCCATCGCCGATTCATCAGTCATTGCAATCTCATCATAAAAATCTTCCGAAGTATCATCTGTAAAATCAATACAGCCTTCATCAAGCCGCTGCTTCAGTTCTAACATAAGCGCTTCTTTATCCGTGCCATTCTGGTCCATTTTATTAATAAATAAGAAAACCGGAATATGATACTTTTTCAGCAGCCGCCACAATGTCTGCGTGTGTCCCTGAACACCGTCGGCACCGCTGATCACCAGTATGCCATAATCCAGCACCTGAAGCGTCCGTTCCATCTCTGCCGAAAAATCCACATGCCCCGGCGTATCAAGAAGCGTTATCCGCAGATCATTCATTTTAAGGACAGCCTGCTTTGAGAAAATTGTAATGCCTCTGGCCCGCTCCAGTTCATAAGTATCCAAAAAAGCATCTTTATTGTCTACACGCCCAAGCTTTCGAATACTGCCGCCTGTATACAGCATAGCTTCTGAAAGTGTTGTCTTTCCGGCATCCACATGGGCCAGAAGACCGATGCATATGTCGTTTGATGGCTTTTTACTCATATTTTCACCGTATCCTTTGTTTGTCATAGGTATATCCAATCATAATATTGCCTGTCGTTGTACATACCTCCACACCCTTCATCATTTCAGGTGCGTTTTCGATGCGATTTCCAATTTTGCGTCCGTCAATCAAATCTGTTGTCACCGCCATCAAATCCTCAACATAAGCCAGGTCGATATGCGCATCGCCATCGCCGCGGTAATCCGGAATCTGATTTGTATGTCCCGGATAAATCATGACATCCGGTATCGTCCTGATGAATTCCAGAACCGGTGTCAGATTCTTTTTAAATTCCGTCAGCGTCGTACTGTGGTCAAGCCACATCCATATATCGCCCGAACCCAAAGCATCTGAAGAAAAAATCACATTCTTTTCAGGGCAATAAAGTATGAACGAACCATGCGTATGTCCCGGAAGCGCTATAACTTTCAAGGTCATGCCGCCAAGGTCAAAAATGTCGCCGTCGTTGATTTCCAACAGTGCTTCCTTTGGATAATCAATCCCAAATTCAGGCAGCAGCTTCCGATCATCATTCATTATGTAAACCGGGCATCCCGCCTCAATAAATTCTTTTGTTCCCATGCCGGCATGATCCGGATGTCCGTGTGTAATCAACATTTCCATGGGAAGTGCGGTCAGCTTCCTCGCCTCTTCAAACATCCCTTTGGCATCCATCAGGCCGTCAATCATCACTGCTTTCTTATCTCCAATCACCAAAAAAGCATCCACATCATCGTGACCGTTTTCATTAAATTTATAAATATTCTCCTGAAGTTTTTTAACCGTCAAAACTGCCATTTCCAACTTCCTCCGTCATTTACTTATGATTGTCTAACATGGTTGATTATCTTTTTGAGCATAAAAAAAGAGCTAACAGCGGGAATCGAACCCGCGACCTACGCATTACGAGTGCGTCGCTCTACCGACTGAGCCATGTTAGCTGAACTGGAAAATATTATACATGATTACATCTTAAAAGTCAACCGTTGTACAACATTTCCTCAGATTTTTATATGCCGCAGTAACTACTCAGCCTGACATCTGAGTAGTTACTGCCGTTGTACAAAATTTGTTACTGTACACAAGCAATGTCATTTAGATAACGACGGCTACTGCTGATTTAGCAATGATAACTTTGAAGGATGTGAACAAAAGAACACAATCATTTATTTATAAAAGATGAACACGACAAAATTAAATACGACAAAAAGACAGATTTTCATCTG